>JAKSNW010000009.1 GCA_024405895.1 Paludibacteraceae bacterium | reverse complement strand
TAGAGCACAACCTTGCCAAGGTTGGGGTCGCGGGTTCGAGTCCCGTTTTCCGCTCGAAAGGATCATTTCTAACGAAATGGTCCTTTTTTTTTATGTGTGAAAATTCCGACGGAATAAATAATTTGCACTCAAATACTCCTTGTTTTTTTTGATGAAAGTATTTGTCGAAGGCCTTGAATGGAACTGTTGGACTTGGGTAAATATATGTCTTGGTAGAAGATAAACGGTCTTAGACGACGAATACATGTGTTTTAAAGTGCTATTTTGCGATAGATAATGGGAATATTCCCGTGGCTGGTTAAATCTATAGCCTATGAAATGTTTGATACATAAAAATAAGCTGCCATTGTTGAATGGCAGCTTATCTTATTTATTGGGGTTGTGTCTTAGTCAATCTTCTTGAAGAGAACACTGGCGTTGTGACCACCGAAACCAAAGGTGTTGGAGAGGGCAGCGCGGATTTCGCGTTTTTGAGCCTTGTTGAAGGTGAGGTTGAGTTTATAGTCAATCTCTGGGTCTTCGTCGCCTTCGGTGAAGTTGATAGTTGGAGGTACAATGCCGTTTTTAACAGCAAGAACTGAGAGAACGGCCTCGAGAGCGCCGGCAGCACCGAGAAGGTGACCGGTCATTGACTTGGTCGAACTGATGTTGGCTTTGTAGAGGCTGTCGCCGAACACTTTCTTCAGTGCTTTCAACTCAGCGATATCGCCGAGAGGAGTGCTGGTGCCGTGAACGTTGATATAATCTACCTCATCTGGTTTCATGCCTGCATCTTCGAGGGTACGTTGCATTACCAAAGCAGCACCTTCGCCTTCTGGGTGTGGGGCTGTGATATGGTGAGCATCGGCGCTGAGGCCTACGCCAACGAGTTCGGCATAGATTTTTGCGCCACGTGCTTTAGCGTGTTCGTATTCCTCGAGAACAAGGCAAGCTGCGCCTTCACCCATCACGAAACCATCGCGGCTGTGGCTGAATGGACGTGATGCTGTCTCAGGTGAATCATTGCGTGTTGAGAGGGCTTTCATTGAAGAGAAGCCTGCAACGCCAGCTACAGAGATGGCTGCTTCTGCGCCGCCAGCGAGAATCATGTTGGCTTGTCCGAGACGGATATAGTTGCAAGCGTCGATGATAGCGTTGGTTGAAGAAGCGCAAGCTGCTGTAGTTGTGAAGTTAGGACCTCTCAAACCGTATTTGATTGAGATATAGCCAGGAGCAATATCGGCAATCATTTTAGGAATGAAGAATGGGTTGAATTTTGGACCTACGCCGTCTTTTGTTTCTGCGTAGTAGAGCATCTCGTCCTCGAAGCTTCTCAGACCGCCGATACCTACACCGTAGATAACGCCGACTTTGTCTTTGTCGATGGTTTCAAAATCAACGCCAGAGTCTTTCACTGCCTCGTCGGCTGCTATAATGGCGAATTGGGTGTAGAGGTCCATTTTGCGCACCTCTTTTCTGTCGATGAAATCCTCGGCTTTGAAATTCTTGACTTCGCAAGCGAATTTAACCTTGAATTTCTCGGTATCGATGTGCGTGATAGGAGCTGCACCGCTTCGTCCATTTACAGCGCTGTCCCAGGTTTCTGGGACAGTGTTGCCGAGAGGTGTGATGGCGCCAAGGCCAGTTACAACAACTCGTTTTAATTCCATAAGCGTGATGCCTTATGATTAAGCTTTAGCTGCTTCGATGTGAGCGATAGCGTCGCCTACAGTTTTGATTTTTTCAGCTTCTTCTTCAGCGATTTGAATATCGAAAGCTTTTTCGAACTCCATAACGAGTTCTACTGTATCCAATGAGTCAGCGCCGAGATCTTCTGTGAAGCTTGCTTCTGGCTTTACTTCAGCTGCGTCAACACCGAGTTTTTCTACTACGATTTCTACTACTTTTTCTGCGATTTCAGACATAGTACTGTATTTTTTATGAGTTAAACATTATACTTTTTTTAAGCACACAAAGGAACGAGTTTTTTGCCACATACGCACCAAATAATTCCTACATAATCTGTTTAGAATGCTCAAAAGTTCTATTTTGTGCATTTTAGTACAATTGTTCGAAACGTTCATTTTTTGTTATTTGTTTGATTATTAAATGATTTGCTTGTTTTGGCGTTATTTAAGAATGTAAACTTATAAATATAAATAAGGTTAAATTTGTTTGATGTAAATATTCTTTTTGCTGATTTTTAGGAAGATATAGTTTTTTCTTGTGTTTCGTATGGTAGAAAAAGTGTTTTTCTTTACTTTTGCAGTATAATTGTGCGGCTATGTGCTGTTCGGTTTCTGCCGTATGTTACAGCCATTTGCTTTGGGGCTATTGCGCCGGAATTACGCACAATACATTATATAATATATATGGATATACAATCGATTCGCAAGGATTTCCCAATTCTCAGCACCACGGTCTATGGAAAGCCGTTGGTCTATTTCGACAATGCGGCGACCACTCAAAAGCCTTTAAGTGTGATTGACGTTGTTTCCGACGCCTACAAATTGCAGAATGCAAATGTGCATCGTGGCGTTCATTTTCTCAGCATGAAGGCAACGGAAGCACATGAAAATGCACGCCGTCGTGTCATGGAATTCCTGAATGCGGCATCTACAGATGAGATAATTTTTACACGAGGCACTACGGAGAGCATCAATCTTGTTGCTGCTACTTTTACACGCCAGTTCTGTCATGAGGGCGACGAAATCGTTGTTTCTCAAATGGAGCACCATGCCAACATCGTTTCTTGGCAGATTGCTGCTGAACAGTACGGATTAAAACTTCGTGTCATTCCAATAGATGAACGTGGTGTTCTTCAGGTGGATAAACTGGATGAACTCCTTACTCCACGTACTAAAATCGTGGCTTTGGCTCATGTTTCCAATGTGCTTGGAACCGTCAATCCTGTGAAAGAGGTAATAGCCAAATGTCATGCCCGCAACATCCCTGTGCTTGTAGATGGCGCTCAGGCTGTGGCTCACCTTAAGGTGGATGTGCAAGACCTTGATGCCGATTTCTATGTCTTCTCTGGCCATAAGATCTATGCTCCTACTGGTATTGGTGTTCTCTATGGCAAGCGTGAATGGCTTGATAAGTTGCCTCCGTATCAAGGTGGTGGCGAGATGATTCAGAACGTATCATTTGAGAAAACCACATTCAACGACCTCCCTTACAAATTCGAGGCTGGCACGCCAGACTATATCGGCTCTGTGGCTCTGGCTACGGCGCTCGATTATGTGGCTTCTGTCGGTATTGAGAATATTGATGCCTACGAGCAGGAGTTGCTGAAATATGCTACCGACAAGATGATGCAGATTCCTGGCATGCATATCTTCGGCACTGCGCCTCACAAGAGTGCGGTCATATCTTTCAAAGTAGGTGATATTCATCACTTCGACCTCGGCACCATCATCGACAAGACCGGTGTGGCTATCCGCACAGGTCATCACTGTGCCCAACCTCTCGTTGAGTCGATGGGTGTGACAGGTATGGCTCGTGCTTCACTCGCTTTCTACAATACATTTGAGGAGATTGACTATTTCATCGAACAGTTGAAACGTTGCGTCATGATTCTTTCGTAAACACCAAGACTATGAGTGACAATAAATTGAAGGTTGACGTTGACGCCATTCTTCACACCCGTACCAAGAAACATGTGCCTCAGTTTGTGGCAAATCTCATCAAGCGTATCATACATCAGGATGAGGTGAATGCTTTCTTGGATAAAGAACTTCGAGGAGTGGAGTTCTTCCAAGGCGTTTTGGATACCATGCAATGTGTCGACCAGGTGGTAGGCATGGAGAACCTCGACCTCATGCCAGAGGGACAGCCTGCCATTTTTGCCTGCAATCATCCATTGGGAGCCATGGAAGCCATGGTGATGGGCAAACATTTTGGCGGCAGATATGGCGAGAATTTCAATTTCGTTGTCACCGATTTTCTAATGTCAGTCTCTCCAATAGCTGAATATTTCACTCCAGTGAACGTGGCTTCTACCAGCGTGCTGAAAAACAAGGACGCCAAAGAGCGATTGAATCGTCTGTTTGAGTCGGAAAAGCATGTGGTGATGTTTCCTTCGGGTGCTTGTTCGCGCAGAATTGATGGTGTCATTCAAGACAAACCATGGAAAAAGACCTTCGTCTCGATGGCAAAACAGCACCATCGCTGTATCGTGCCTATCAAGGTAGATGGTCGCAATTCACGCCACTTCTATCTGCTGGCTAAACTTCGCGAATTGCTTGGCATCAAGTTTGCCTTTGAGATGCTGTTGTTGCCAGATGAAATGTTCCGTCAGCGAGGTAAGAAAATCGGTATCACCATTGGCAAGCCTATCTCATGGGAGGAACTCCGGCAAGAGAAAAACGATTGGAACCTCGTGAAACGTATTCGTGAGAAAGTCTATAATATGTAACGGATACTATAAATAAATATATATCATGCCTCGCTTCTTCAAGCGGGGCATTTTTCCCTTTGGTTGTAAATATTGTCATTTGTCATAGATACGTGAACTCTTTTCTTCCTAAGCAATTTAGTTGGAGTGCCTGTCCTATGATAGTTACACAAAAAAAGCAGAGATTTTTGTAGGATCTCTGCTTTATTTTGGTAGTATAAGGTGTAATTAACCTGTTTTCCTTATTTGCTTACTGCCACTTTGTGTACCTCAATCAAGCCGTTGGTGCATTCTACACGTACGAGGTAGATACCGTTGGCAAAGGCGTGCATTGGGAGTGCCTCTCCACGGGCAACGGTCATCAGCTCCTGACCATTGATTGAGATGAGAGTAGCATTGTTTACGAAGCTGTCGTTGGCTTTCACTTCTATGGCATCAACTGCTTTGTTGTAGAATGCCATGGTGCCAGGCTCGGTGATTTCTGTTACCTCGAAACTGTTGATTACACCGTTGCTCTTGCCGAGGAAGAAGACTGATACTGGGAAATAGCCTTCGCTGCCATTGAACTTGGCATCTGGCACGGTGAGACGGAATGTGTGCTGTCCGGCTTCGAAAGAGCCGAGGTCGATGACACGGGTGTCGATGACGTCGCCAGGGCACCAGTTGCTAAACGATTGCCATGTTGCATCGTTCTTCTTTGATGTGCCGTAGATACCGTTGCCTTGGGTGTTGTAGACACGGAATGGCTCACAAGAGGTACGGCCTGGTTTGTAGGTGAGGGCGAGTTCGTCGTCGATATAGACATAGTGCCAGCGACGGTTGTATTCCTCGCCACCGCTATTGGCGCCGTGGTTGGAGGTGATGAAGATGAACTTCGCATCGGTCATATCCTCTGGCACGTTGATAGTGTAGGTCTTCGTGGTCTTGCCGAGGGTATCGGTGTGGTTCTCGTTATAGTTGTAGAGGTAGAACTGGAAATCCATTGGGATAAGGCAGTTGCCTGATGAAACGGGAGCAGCAGGAGCAGAGGAGTTAATCCATACAGAACCGTAGAATACGTCGCTACGACCAGCACAGCCGGCAATCTGCTCGTTGGCTGCGTAAGGTACGCCGAAGATACCGAGTTCAAACCAGAAGTCGTAGTTGGCATTGAGTGCGCTGTCGCGGAGGATGTATTGCAAATAGCTTGCATTGAACCAGTAAGGAACGGTGTCCAATTTGGCGTTCTTGTTCATGAATGGGGTGATGAAGCGACCAATCTCGATGCGTTGTACATCGTTGAGGTTGTAGGTGGTGTCGCCTTTTGGAACGAGGGCGAGACCGATGTTGGCGATACGGTCGTAGTTGTCGCATGAAGCCTTGACGGTGATGTCAATGGTTACCCAGTCGCCTATCTGGCTCAGCTGGTCTTCTGTGAGTTTCACGGCATAGAGTGCGTTATTGTGGCGGAGAACGCCATCGTTGAGTGCACTGTCGAAGACGTGGCTGTTGTAGCCGTCATAGAACAGAACCTCATCGAAGATTTTCATTCTTACGGGTTGTCCGCTTGTTTGGGCGGTGGCAAGTGAGGCTACGAACAGCATCATGACTGCCACAAGGAAGGAGTATTTTTGTTTCATTATATAAAGTTATTTCAAAGTGCAAAGATATGAATTATTAGGCAGAAAAACAAAATGACGGGGCGGTTTTGTGTGTTCTTTGTGAGTGTGGCGAAAAAAAAGAACCCGTCCGAAAAATCGAACGGGTTCTGGTGCTATTTATAAGTTGTATCTAAGTAGACTTAGCTTACTGCTTATTTTACGTTAGCGATGTTGCTGTTCATAACCTGGCAACCGTTACGGTCTGAAGAGTTGTATTTGGTGATGAATGCAACAACCTGCATGTTGTCGAGGTCTGTGTCAACGTCGATTGATTTAGTACCGCGAATTGAAGCAGGGATTTTGTAAGTATAGGTCATGGTGTAGTTGCCGCTTGCGTCAGCCTCTACTGCATCACCCCAAGCTGCTGTGAAGCGAGCGCGTACGGTGTGGTCGTGATCGTAGTTAGCACCACCGTTTGATTGGTAACCGATGATGTGGTTTTGGATCAAGAATACGTTCATACGTGTGTTAGCAAGTTCTTGGAGGTATTGACCGCTTACGGTAACAGTGAGAGTGCTATCTGTAGCCAACTGGCAAGCAACGTTTACAGAAACGAATGCAGGAACGTTCAAATATTTTTTGAACATGTTAGCTGTGGTGTTACCTGGGTGGAATACTGGGTATTCTGATTTGAAGCCGAAAGCTGTTGGGTTTGTACGGTCGAGCATACAAGCTGGAGCGTATGTGCCGCTTGTGCCATAGAACCAAGTGTACTCTTTAGAACCTGCTACAGTGTAGTCGTCCTCATAGTAACCAACGTGGTGAGTGATCCAGGTTACTTGGTCGGTGATAGAAGCGATAGAGTTGCGGAGGGTTTGCTCACCTGCTGGGCAGTTAGGGCAAGAAGAACCTGTGAATTGTTCGATGAGCACTTTACGTGGAGCAGCGTTGTTGTAGAATGTTTGTTTGCCGCTTTCTGTGCATTGTGTGCCTTCTGATTCAGCTGTGAGGGTGAAGTTTGATTCGCCTGAGCCAGCGGTCAAGCCGTCGAATGAGAAGCGTACTGGTTTGCCGTTAGGCATATCTTCTTCTACAGTGATGGTTTTGCTGTTAGCACCGTCTGTGAAAGTGATGGTAGCACCTTTTACGGTAGCAACACCGTAGTTGGTAACAACACCGCTTACTTTGTTAGAAGCTGATTGTTGAACATATTCATCATATTCGAGTTCGCTGAACACGAAGTTCTTTTGTGTCATAGCTGAGTAGTCGCAGCCAGTACCGATTGCTTGGATGCAGACACGGCCGGTGATACCAGCATCGCCAAGGCGATACCATGTGTCGTCAATAGCGATACGGTCGCTCTCTTTTTTCTTGTTGCTAGCTGATTGGTAGCCGATAACATAACCAGCACCTTTTACTGAGTAGCCAATCCAGAGTTCTTGACCTTCAACGAGTTTGTATGGCTCGTTCAAAGTGATATACTGCCAACCTTCACCTTGGAATGTGAAGTCTTGTGTGTAGAATGGTTCGCCGTCCATTGTGTTAGCCAACCAAATCTGACCATTTTCGATTTCACCAGCGATACCTACGCGAACACCAACGAGTTTTGTTGCTTTGTTTACCCATTGTGTGTCTACGAGTTGGATAGCTGCTTTGAAAACGTGTGAACCTGAGTTACCTACACCGTCTTCCATGGTGTTGTTACACCAACCCATGAGTACTGTGCCATTGTCTGGAGTTTTTGGCTCTGTGTCGCAAGCTGCAAAAACCATGGCTACAACTGCCATAAGGCAGAATAAGAGTGATTTTTTCATAAAGATTTATTGTTTGTTATTTATTTGTTTTGTTGCATTCAATACATACCTTCAAAAAGGTACATTTTGAGGTTGCAAAGGTAAATATAATAATTTGTATAGTAAGCATGGAAAGCCTGTTTTTTGTCCTTTGATATAATGAATGATTATTTTTTGTGGTAAATAGGGTGTTTTTGTAATAAATCGTAATTTGCGGCCTCAAAATAGGTGGGTGTAATTGAAAAGTGTAAGTGTTGAGGTGGTTGTTTGTTTGCAGTTTCTTTTTTTTTGACAATGTGTCTGTAGGGGCTGTGATTTTGGCTCGCAATTTGTATGAAACAACTCTCCATCTGTCTTGTTGAACCGTCTACAGGAACCATGAGACAGAGAATAAAAAATACTTACTAACTTATTATAATTGCTTCAATGTTAATTAATTGCTTGTTGCTGTTGGTGGGATTCCTGCTTGGCGCGGTGCAGTGCTTCCTTTGGAATAAAGGTAAGGTGGATGCACTGAATTTGCGCCTGGCTGATGCTGCTAAACAGCAGGAAACCGAGCGCAAACGCGCTCAGGAAGAACGCGACCTCTTGCTCGCACAACAGGAAAAAAGTCATGAAAAAGAGCTGAAGGAGGTTCAACAGCGCTTCGACGAGGTGCTTGAAAAGACAACGGCTCAGATGAAAGTAGCTACTGACGAGATGCTGAAACAGCGTCAACAGGATTTTGCAGAGGCGAGTTCGCAAAACCTTGGCGATATTGTCAATCCGCTGAAGGAAACGATTGACAAGATGAAACGTGCCATGGACGAAAACACGCAGAAACAAAGCGAGATGAGCGGTGAGATGCGTGCGAATATCGCCAATATGATGGAGCAGAGCAAGGCGGCAAAGGAGAGTGCCGACGAACTGTCGCGAGTGTTCAAACACAACAGCAAGGTTCAGGGCGACTTCGGTGAGATCGTCTTGGAGGAACTGCTTAGCTCGCAAGGCTTGACAGAAGGTGTTCATTTTGATACGCAGACGGTCATGCGAGATGCCAACGGCAATGTCATCAGTACCGACAAGAACCATAACCTTCGTCCTGATGCTATCCTTCATCTCGACCAGCAGCGAGAGGTAATCATTGACTCTAAGGTCTCGCTCACTGCCTATATGGACTATGTGAATGCCGACAACGAGGCAGATCGTGAACGTTTTCTCAAGGCACATATCAAAAGTTTGGAGGAACATGTTAAAGAACTGTCTCGCAAAGATTATGCCTCCTACATCACAGCCCCGAAAAAGAAGATGGACTATGTCATCATGTTCGTTCCTCATGCCGCAGCCCTCTGGACAGCCTTGAACGCCCAGCCTGCCATGTGGCGCCAGGCAATGGACAAGAATGTGTTCATTGCAGATGAACAGACCCTCTTTGCTGCTCTCCGTATTGTGGAACTCACTTGGACGCAGATTCGTCAGGCAGAGAATCACGAGAAAGTGTTTTCTCTTGCCAACGAGATGGTAGAACGTGTGGGATTGTTCATGGAGCATTACAAGAAGTTAGGCAAGGCACTGGATAGTGCAAGAGACAGTTATCTCGATGCCGGCAAAAAACTGGAGCCAAAAGGACAGAGTATTCTGCAAACCACCCAGAAACTGCTGGAACTTGGTGCGAAACAAAGCGATAAACATCCGTTGCCTAAGATTCAAAATTTGGATACCGACGTGAAATAAATGGCAAACAATTGGTAAGTCAAGGCAATTTTCTGTTGTCTTTTCCGTTATATATTTAATATGGTATCGCGAAAAACTCTGCTCGTAACACTCACATTACTTCTCTGTGCCGTTGCTGTGATGGCGCAACGAAAGGTGTATGTGCGTGGTTATGTGGTAGATGACCAGAAACGTGCCGTTGATCTCGCCAATATCATCCAGTTGGGAACGTCCATAGGAACAACCACCAATGAACAGGGCTACTACGAACTCAACTGTGAACAACGTGACAGCATAACACTCCGTTTTTCATGCGTTGGCTACGAAACCGTTACGAAGACCTTCGCTCCAGGCTCGTCACTCTCCATCAATTTCTCCGTCACCATGCCGGCTGAGGCTAAGATGCTTGATGCCTTTGAGGTTCGTACTTATCAACGTCAAGATGGCTCGATGATAAAGATTGACACCAAGCAGGTCAACCTTGTGCCCGATGCTTCGGGTGGTGGTGTTGAGAGCTTGATTAAGTTGCAGGGTGGCGTAAGTTCGCATAACGAACTCAGTTCGCAATACTCCGTTCGCGGTGGTAATTACGATGAGAACTGCATCTATGTCAATGGCATAGAGATATATCGTCCGTTGCTTATCCGTTCTGGTCAGCAGGAAGGCATGAGTTTTATCAATAGCGATATGGTGGAGTCTGTCAACTTTTCCGCAGGTGGATTCTCGGCCCGTTATGGCGATAAGATGTCGTCGGTTTTGGATGTTACCTATAAGAAACCGGAGAAATTTGAGGCCTCGGTGTCTGCCAGCTTGCTTGGAGCTACGGCATATGTGGGAAGCAAGTCGAAACGTTTCACACAGATTCATGGCTTCCGTTATCGTACCACGCAATATCTGCTTGGCTCACTTGATACGAAGGGTAGCTATGATACTTGGTTTCTTGACTATCAGACCTATATGACAGTGGCACTAAACAACCACTGGAGTCTGGAATTTCTTGGCAATATATCCCAAAACACATACCGCTTCATCCCCCGTACTACAGAGGTCTCTTTCGGCACTACGTCGATGGCGCGTAATTTGACGATATATTATGATGGACAGGAACGCGACCGCTTCCGCACAATGACAGGCGCTTTGGGACTGCGTTACAACCTCACCGACAATACGCATTTCGTTTGGAGCTTCTCTGCCTTCAATACCAACGAACGGGAAAACTACGATATTCTTGGCGAATATCTCCTTTCCGAATTGAGCTACGATGAACAAGGCAAGATGACTCAGGGCGACGAGTTGGGAACCGGCACTTATCATCAGCATGCACGCAATCGCTTAAATGCAACGGTGGCAAGTGTAGACCTTAAGGCCGTTATCAAAGTGGGACGTACACAGTTGTTGGCTGGTGCCAGCTATCAGCGCGAAATGATTACCGACCGAATACAGGAATGGGAACGTCGCGACTCGGCTGATTATAGCTTGCCTTATGACCCAACCACTGTAAGACTGAATTACAATCTCGCCTCGTCTGTACACTTGACCACCTCGCGTCTACAGGGTTATCTGGAAGATACTTATGTGCATAAGGGCAATAAAAACACTTGGACATTCAACCTCGGAACACGACTGAATTACTGGAGTTTCAATCGTCAGTTCCTCGTTTCGCCTCGTCTCTCCATTCAGGTCGAGCCTCATTGGCGACAGGATATGACCTTCCGTTTGGCAGGAGGTGTCTACTGTCAGGCTCCTTTCTATAAAGAGATTCGTCAGACCGTAAGTGATGAGTATGGCAACTCCACCATGGCGCTCAATCCAAGTATTCGTGCTCAAAAATCGCTTAATGTGTTGTTTGGCTACGATTATTACTTCCGTTTGTGGCGTCGTCCCTTCAAGTTTACGGCTGAGGCTTACTACAAACATGCCTACGACGTAATATCATATAGTGTGGAGAATATGCAGGTTCGTTACTCGGGAGTCAACGATGCCAAGGCAAATACGATGGGTGTGGACTTCAAACTCTTTGGCGAGTTTGTTCCGGGAACTGACTCGTGGATTTCGTTCTCGCTCATGCGTAGTCGAGAGGATATCATCGACGACCACTACTCAGTCTATAGCAATACAGGATCGTTGCTTGGCGAGGTGTTCCCAGGTGCAATTCCACGTCCGAATGAACAGCGCTATAGCGTCTCGATATTCTTTCAGGACTATATACCGAACCATCCGGAATACCGTATGTATCTGAAGTTTATCTGGGCTGACGGTTTCCCATTCGGACCTCCAAACAGCCAACGCTATGAACAGGTGTTCCGTAGCGACCCTTACAGACGTGTGGATATCGGCTTTTCACGCGGATTCATGCGTGGACGTGAGAAATTCATGAGCAGACAAAATGTGGTACAGTCTTGGTGGATTAATGTAGAACTGTTCAATCTGCTGAACATCAAGAATGAAAACAGCTACTACTGGTTCTCCGACATCTATGGCAATCAGTATGCTGCTCCAAACTATCTCACCACATTTACACCTAATCTTAAGGTCGTGGTGAACTTTTAGAAAATATTTTTCACTCTCAAGGCAATAAAAAACCTTGAATTACGTTTTATTAATTTGAATAGTTACAACTCAAAATATTAGATGAGACAACTTAAAATTCAAAAATCGATTACTGGCAGAGAGAGCGCATCTCTCGAAAAGTACATGCAAGAAATTGGTCGTGAAGAACTTATCAACATGGACGATGAGGTTGAGCTCGCTCAAAAGATTCGTAATGGTGATAGACGTGCTTTAGACAAATTGGTGAAAGCCAACCTCCGTTTCGTTATTTCTGTGGCAAAACAGTATCAAAACCAAGGTCTCGCTCTCGCAGACCTCATCAATGAAGGAAACATTGGCCTTATTAAGGCAGCCGAGAAATTCGATGAAACACGTGGTTTCAAATTCATCTCTTACGCCGTATGGTGGATTCGTCAATCTATCATGCAAGCACTTGCAGAACAGTCGCGTATCGTGCGTCTGCCAGCTAATCAGGTTGGTTCTCAGAACAAAATCAAACGCGCCATCCAACGATTTGAGCAAGAATACGAGCGTATCCCTTCTACAGAGGAACTCGCTGAGTTGCTTGAAATGCCAATCGAAAAGGTGGACGATTTGATGAGAAACAATGGACGCCACGTATCACTCGACGCTCCTCTCACAGAAGGTGAAGAAGGCACACGTCTCGATGTAATTCCAGGCGACGACATCCCTGTAACAGATGACTCGCTGATTAAAGAATCACTCTATATCGAGATTGAAAACGTGCTGAAGAAAGCGCTCAACGAACGTGAACGTGCCGTAATCATCAAATCATTCGGCATCGGTTGTTCTGAAATGACACTCGACGAAGTGGCAAACGACCTCAACCTCACACGCGAGCGTGTACGCCAGATTAAAGACAAGGCGTTGAAACACCTCCGTCAAAGCGCTAAGAACGAAGCGTTGAAATCCTATCTCGGATAGGCGACATATCAACAACGGTAAAGGGCATGTGAATAACGTGCCCTTTTTTTATGCCCATATCTATGGTCTTGTTCCACGAAAAATCAGTATATTTGCACACTTAATTCATATCAATCTCGCATACCTATCTCACAATGGAAGAACAGTATATCGTATCTGCCCGTAAGTACCGCCCGTCGAATTTCCGCTCGGTGGTGGGACAGCGCGCCTTGACTGAGACACTGAAGAACGCAATTGCCAACCATCACCTCGCACATGCCTATCTGTTTTGCGGTCCGCGTGGTGTGGGTAAGACAACATGCGCCCGTATCTTTGCCAAGGCCATCAACTGCGAACATCTGACTCCTGAGGGAGAGGCCTGTGAACAATGTGAATCATGTCGCGCTTTCAATGAGGGACGTTCGTTCAATATCCACGAACTGGATGCTGCCTCAAACAATGGCGTGGAAGATATTCGCTCACTCGTTGACCAAGTGCGAATCCCTCCTCAAGTAGGCAAATATAGCGTCTATATCGTCGATGAGGTTCACATGCTCTCAACGGCAGCTTTCAATGCCTTCCTCAAAACCCTTGAGGAACCACCTTCACACGCTATTTTCATTCTTGCCACCACCGAGAAACATAAGATTCTGCCTACCATCCTTTCACGTTGCCAAATCTACGATTTCAACCGTATTACTGTAAACGATGCGGTTGATTATCTGCAGTATGTTGCAGGAAACGAAGGCGTGAAGATTGAGTCGGCAGCTTTGAATATCATAGCCAAGAAGGCAGATGGTGCCATGCGCGATGCCCTCTCCATCTTTGACCAAGTGGTCAGCTTCTGCGGTCGCGATATTACCTATAAAATGGTGATTGAAGACCTCAATGTCTTGGACTCGGAGTATTATTTCCGCTTGATTGATTTGCTGCTTAACTGTGATGTGATGCCAGCTATGCTTCTGCTTGACGAGGTGTTGCGTAAAGGTTTCGATGCAGGTCATTTCGTAGCTGGTCTCGCCAGTCATATCCGCGACCTTATGATGTGTCAGGATGCTGCCACAGCCAAACTCCTCGAGGTGAGCGATGATGTGGCTGTTCAATATGCGGAACAGTCGAAACGATGCAGTTTGAAGTTTATTTTCAAAGCATTGGAATTGACCAATAAATGTTCACTTGACTATCGTGTCAGTCAGAATAAACGCCTGTTGGTTGAATTGCTTCTGGTTCAACTCTCACAAATAAACGCACCTCAAGAGCCAGTGGTTGTGGCTGCTCCGCAAGTAGCAGCAGGTCAACCGACTCAAGTTGCCCAACAAAGGGTAGCAGCGGCTCCACGTCCAATGGCTGCGCCGGTTCAGCAGCGGGCACCTTATGTTCCACCTAAGCCTCAGCCATCTCAGCAGGTAAATGTTAGAAATCTCAAGACTGTTCCTACCCCTACTTCAGTTATGCGTCCTGCTGCAACTCAGCCAACTGCTGCTGGTAAGAGTGCACCTACGCTGGAACCGGTAAAGGTGACACAAGAGTATAATAGTTTTTCTGAGATAGATCTTCGTGTAGCATGGAACGAAGTGGCAGAAGATGAGGCTGTAAAGTCAAATAATTATCGTGCAGTAGTGATGCGCAATTATAAGCCCCAGAAATCGGGTGATGTGTGCAAGGTGTTCCTTGTAGATAAGAAACAGATGGATGTGCTTCGTGAAGCAGAGGCACGCATTCTGTCGCTTCTGCAAGCTAAACTCCATAATTCAAAACTGACAATGGAATATGTTATCGATGCCGATTCTTTAAAGAATGAAGCATTTACACCAGAGCAGAAACTTCAGTCAATGTGTCAGAAGAATCCTGCTTTCAAAACTATGGTTGAAAAGTTACATCTGGAATTGCTGTAAGAGAAATAAGACAAGTGAATTTGTCTGGCTCTTTCATTATCATATAGTCTCTGTGATAAAAATCGCAGAGACTTTTTTTATGCTGAAAATTGTTTGATTGAAAAGTATGCAAGAAATGACGAAAAATAAACGATAAAATAGAATTGGTGGACATAAGTATTTGTAAATGAAAAATAAAAAAGTTTTGTGCGTTGCGAAAATATTAGTATATTTGAAGAGCATTTAACACTGAATACCCACTGCCAATACTTAATTCAATAATATATGAGCATCAAAAAATCTTTTGCAAGAGTAATCAACTCTTGCCAGGCGGAGCAGTATAGCTCCACCGGCGCAACAGCGCAAAACAGTAACCAAACGATCAATGATTCTTCTGCCAATTCAGACGAGAAAAACAAAGAGGAATCTGTGGTCAAGGCGCATATCTACAATGTTATCATTCTAGACAAAAGCGGTTCGATGACGTCTATACGTGAGCAGGCTGTCGAGGGCTTTAACAGTACATTGAAAAGCATTCAGGAGGCGCAAATAGAACATGCCGAAACACAAGAACATTTCATTACGTTGCTTTCTTTTTGTGGCTGCGAGATGAAACTAATCTATGATAAGGCTCCTGTAGCATCCGTTGAAAAGTTGAAATATGCCGATTATGAACCATGTTGTTCAACGCCGTTGTTTGATGCCATTGGCTTTACTGTCAGTGGAATGCGAAATCATGTAAAAAAGAATGATACGGCTGTAGTTGTTGTTACAATCATTACAGATGGTTATGAGAATGCTTCACACGAATACAATGGAGCTGCAATCAAACTGTTGATTGACGAATTGAAGAACGAAGGATGGTCGTTTACTTATATGGGTGCGAACCAAGACTCCGTAAAGGTTGCTTTGTCTATTTCTATTGAGCAAGCTCGCGATTTTGATTTCAGCAAAGAAGGAACCAAAGAGTCTTGGGAAACTGAGAGTCGTTACCGAACAAATTTTTACAGCAAAATGAACAAACTGTTTAGGGAAAATCCATCCGAATCGGTTTGCTGTAGTTTAAAACAGAATGCTATGGAAGAAGCAAAAAAGGCGTTTGTGGAAGAGGAGAAACTGAGGGAATACAATCGAAAGCGTAAGAAATAGAAAACACTTATAAAAATAACAGGCGATGCTCAAGATTGAACATCGCCTGTTTGTTATCATATAAGTAGATTACTCTGCTTCTGGTTTAAGCCATTGGTCAAGCCATTCGAAGAATGTGCGTTGCCAAAGGATACCGTTCTGAGGTTGGAGAACCCAGTGGTTTTCGTCAGGGAAGATAAGCAACTCTGCAGGAACACCACGAAGTTTGGCAGCATTGAATGCAGCCATACCTTGTGAAGCGAGGATGCGGTAGTCTTTCTCACCGTGTATACAAAGGATTGGTGTATCCCATTTGTCAACGAAGAGGTGAGGAGAGTTGGCGTATGTACGGAGAGTTGTAGCTGTTTTGTCCCAGTAAGCACCACCAAGGTCCCAGTTAACAAACCACATTTCTTCTGTCTCAAGGTATTGTTGGTCGAGGTTGAACATACCGTCGTGAGCGATAAATGCTTTGAAACGTTTCTCATGGTGGCCAGCGAGCCAGTAAACAGAGAAACCGCCGAAGCTTGCGCCAACGCAACCGAGGTGGTCGGTGTCAACGAATGGTTCTTTTGAGAAGGTGTCGATGGCTGTGAGGTAGTCTTTCATACATTGTCCACCGTAGTCGCCGCTGATTTCCTCGAGCCATTCCTGACCGAAGCCATAGAGACCGCGACGGTTTGGAGCAACGATGATATAGTCGTTTGCTGCCATCATCTGGAAGTTCCAACGATAGCTCCAGAATTGGCTTACTGGGCTTTGAGGACCGCCTTCGCAGTAGAGGAGGGTTGGGTATTTCTTTGAAGCATCGAACTTAGGAGGATAGATGATCCAAACGAGCATTTGTTTGCCGTCTGTTGTTGTCATCCAACGCTCTTCAACCTTGCCCATTTCAAGTTGTGAAAGGATATGTTCGTTCTCGTGAGAAATTTGAGTCTGCTCACCGCTTTCGATGTTGATAGCGTAGATTTCATTTGGCATGCTCATGCTGTGACGAACGCCGATGAGACCGTTAGGAGCAAGTGCAACCTGCTCGTAGTCGTGTTGACCTTGTGTGATTTGGCGCATGGTCTTCTCTGCGATGTTGCAAAGATAGATTTGTGTGGTGCCATGTTGAACACTGGTGAAATAGATACCTTTGTTGTCTGGTGTCCAAACCAATGTAGCAACGCTCTGGTCGAATTCGGCAGTCATGTCGGTACGTTCTTCGCTGGCAAGATTCATTACGATGAGACGGTTCTTATCGCTCTCGTAACCATCATGTTCCATGCTTTCCCAGGCAATCATTGTACCGTCAGGTGAGAATGTTGGGTTGATGTCGTAACCCATCATGCCTTCTGAAAGGTTCTTGATGGTACGGTTTGTAGCAATGTCGTAGAGATAGATGTCAGAGTTGGTTGACTCGGCATAGTCTTTGCCTGTTTTTTTGCGGCAAGTGTAAGCCAACAATTTGCCGTCAGGTGAGAAAGCAAACTGTTCTACGCCACCGAATGGTTTCATTGGGCATTCGTATGGTTCTGCATCAAGCATATCGCGACCATTGGTCAAGTCTGTGCCATTGAAGTCATAGAGGAATGGATGAGGAACAACATCTGTCCACTCGTCCCAGTGTTTGTACATAAGATCTGTAACGATACGACCTGATGATTTGTCAAGATCTGGGTATTTGTCAGCTACGGTTTCGCCGTATTTAACATCAGCAACAAGGACAACGTGGGTTTCATCTGGTGAGATGAGGAAATCGTTGATGCCGCCATCATGTTGGCTGATTTGGCGACGTCCTGTACCGTCGGTGTTCATTTCCCACAATTGCATGTCGCCGCTATCAGCGCACATAAATGCAATCTTTTCACCATTTTTGATGTAGCGGGCACCATATTCGCTGCCGGCTGTCTTGGTGATTTGTTTTACGTCAGTACCATCGATGTTGGCAACGAAGAGGTCGCGATTGCCTTTGTTCTCAGGAATACTGTAATAACTTACACCATAAAGCATTTGTTTGCCGTCTGGTGAAATTTGAACATCGCCGAGACGACCGAAAGACCAGAGAATTTCTGGAGTCATGCGTCCGTTCTCAACGGTTACCTCGTGACGACCGATGATGTTGTCGTCTGCTGTACCTTCTTGGTTTGCGGCGTTGTTGCCTTTTCCGCAACCGGCAAGGCATGCTGCAATGGTGAGCATAGAAAGGAGTTTTGTTGATTTCATTGTATGAATTATTGATTGATTTTCCTATTCAAATAATGGGGCAAAGTTACGCATTATTTTGGTATTAGTGCATTTTGAATGCACGAATAAAAAGAAAGAAAAGAGCCGAGGCGTGTTGCTCGGCTCTTTATGCGGGTTGTGGGGAAGTTCAATTAGAGTTTTGGACCAGCAGCAACCAAGGCTTTGCCTGCTTCGTTGCCTTCGTATTTCACGAAGTTCTTTACGAAACGACCAGCAAGGTCTTGAGCTTTGTCTTCCCATGTCTTGGCTTCTGCGTAGGTGTCGCGTGGGTCAAGGATTTTTGGATCAACACCTGGCAATTCGGTTGGTACTTCGAAGTTGAAGTAAGGAATTGTCTTGGTTGGTGCACTTAGAATAGAGCCGTTGAGGATAGCATCGATGATGCCTCGGGTGTCACGGATTGAGATACGTTTACCTGTTCCGTTCCAACCAGTGTTGACAAGGTATGCTTTGGCACCACTCATTTCCATGCGTTTTACCAATTCTTCGGCATATTTTGTTGGGTGGAGTTCCAAGAAAGCCTGACCGAAGCAAGCAGAGAAGGTTGGTGTTGGCTCGGTGATTCCGCGCTCTGTGCCAGCCAATTTAGCGGTGAAGCCAGAAAGGAAGTAGTATTTTGTCTGTTCTGGAGTCAGGATGCTTACTGGAGGAAGTACTCCGAAAGCATCAGCAGACAAGAAGATGACATTCTTGGCTGCAGGTCCGTGTGAGATAGGTTTTACAATTTTCTCAATGTGATGGATTGGGTAGCTTACACGGGTGTTTTCGGTTACGCTCTTGTCAGCGAAATCGATTTTGCCGTCTTCTGCAACAGTAACGTTCTCCAAGAGAGCATCGCGACGGATTGCATTGTAGATGTCTGGTTCGCTTTCTTTGTCAAGGTTGATGACTTTTGCATAGCAACCGCCTTCGAAGTTGAATACACCGTTGTCGTCCCAGCCGTGTTCGTCGTCGCCGATGAGCAAACGTTTTGGATCTGTTGACAATGTGGTTTTACCTGTGCCTGAGAGACCGAAGAAGATGGCTGTGTTTTCGCCGTTCATATCGGTGTTGGCTGAGCAGTGCATTGATGCGATGCCTTTCAATGGGAGATAGTAGTTCATCATAGAGAACATACCTTTCTTCATCTCACCGCCGTACCAAGTGTTGATGATAACCTGCTCGCGACTGGTAGTGTTGAAAGCTACGCAAGTCTCTGAGTTCAAACCAAGTTCTTTATAGTTTGCAACCGTTGCTTTTGATGCGTTGTAAACGATGAAGTCTGGTTCGAAGTTCTTCAGTTCCTCTTCTGTTGGACGGATGAACATGTTCTTTACGAAGTGGGCTTGCCAAGCTACCTCCATGATGAAGCGAACTGCCATACGGGTGTCTTCGTTTGCACCACAGAAAGCATCAACAACATAGAGTTTCTTGCCTGAGAGCTCTTTTTTCGCGATGTCTTTCACCTGTGCCCAAACAGCTTCGCTCATTGGGTGGTTGTCGTTCTTGTATTCAGGGGTTGTCCACCAAACCTTATCGTGTGAATTTGCATCATCCACGATGTATTTGTCTTTTGGTGAGCGACCGGTGAAAATACCTGTCATTACGTTGACAGCGCCCAGTTCGGTGAGTTGACCTTTCTCGAAGCCTTCGAGGTTCTTGTTCAACTCATCATTGTACAGCATGTCGTAAGAAGGGTTGTAGACCACTTCTGTTACGTTCTCGATGCCGTACTTTTTCAAATCGTTAGTAATCATATTTATTGTAGAGTTATTTTAGTCGTTTGAAAAATGCCAATTTATAGGCAATGCAAAGATAATCTCAATATTTGATATTACCTAAACTATTATGGAAAAAATTCCATAATAAGAGATTTTTATTTAGTATGCTGTTTATGAGTGATATAAGTGCTTGTATCGAGAAAAAATGCCGACTAAAAAAATGCGATGCGAGTTAAAATATATAAAGTATGGTATATTTAAGATAAAACGCTGTCTGGATTTTTAATTGTGTGTAAATTTTACGTTATCGTTTTTCGAAAAATAAAATTGCGGAAGGCAGATATTTATTGTGGAGGAATAATAAACAAAAAAAATACGTCGTAACCATGTTGGATTTGGTCGCGACGCATTTTGGGAATATCTGTTTCCGATTCTATCCTACATATATTATATAATGTATTGTTGAATCAGATTCGGTTTGACAGTTTATACTTTTCGTTTTCTGCTCGGCATTACTCAATGCTGTTGTTGATTTCTTCAATGTAGTCGAGCAATTCGGTGCAGCCGATTCTTTTTTCTGACGATGTGATGAAAATCGGTGGTAACTCTTCCCAACTTTCGAGAAGTTTTTGCTTGTAGTTATGTACGTTGCCCATCAGTTGACTGTGTGAAAGCTTATCGGCTTTTGTAAATACGATAGCAAAAGGAATACCGTTTTCTCCGAGCCAACTGATGAATTCAGTATCAATGGTTTGTGGCTCATGGCGACTATCAACCAAGACAAACAGATTGGTCAGTTGTTCGCGTTTCAGAATATAACTCTCTATGATACGGCGAAGTTCTTCTCTTTGGTCTTTGCTTTTGCGAGCGTATCCATAACCCGGAAGGTCAACGAGATACCATTGCTCATTGATGAGGAAGTGGTTGATGAGCAAAGTTTTTCCTGGCGTTTGCGATGTCTTGGCAAGACCTTCGTGTTGGGTCAATGCATTTATCAACGACGATTTTCCTACATTAGATCTTCCGATGAATGCATATTCCGGCAGATTGCCAGTTGGACATTTACGGTAATCAGTGTTGGAGATAACAAAGGATGAAGATTTTATAATCATAGTTTTGTTTGGGTTGAAGGCTGTTTTATAATATATAACCCCATGGCTGTGAACAAGGCATTCAGAAGGAGTAACTCGTAGCCGAATGTGTAATTGAACTGGGATTGGGCGAAATGTTGAGTGAGATAGGTGAGGATAGGGGCTGCAATGGCAACTATAGGGACCAATCGGTTTCTAACTTTCAACTTTGTGAGAAGTCCGACACCAAACAAACCCAACAGCGGACCATACGCATAGCCTACAATTGTATATATGAGGTCGATGATGCTCTTGTTGCCAATGAGGTGAAATGCTTGAACTACAATGATGAAGATTATGCATACTGCAATGTGTGTGAATTTGCGGATACGTTCGCCTTGTTCTGTGTTGAGTTGTTCGATGCTCAAAATATCGACATCGAAAGTAGTTGTGATAGCCGTTAGGGCGGAGTCGGCACTTGAGAACGATGCGGCTATAATACCTAACAGAAAGCAGAGGGCGGCTCCTTTGCCGAAGAGGGTTGTGGCAAACATCGGTACCATTTCGTCGGGACGTTCTGGGAGCATGATGCCTTGCTGGTTGGCATAAATCAACATGAGAGCACCGAGGAAAAGGAGAAGCAGATTCACCGGAACAAACGCAATGCCGTAGGATAGAAGGTTCATGCGTGCTTCCTTGAGGTTGCGGCAACTGAGGTTCTTTTGCATCATATCCTGGTCAAGGCCAGTCATGACAATAACGATGAAGATGCCGCTGATGAACTGTTTGAGGAAATGACGAGGACTTCGCCAATCACTCCATACGAACCAGTTGCTGTAGTCGCTATGCAGCACTTCTGAGGTGGCTTGTTGGAAGCCATGTCCTAACAGCATATACATCTCAATCAGCATAAATACTATGGCTGCCACCATGAAGATAGTCTGCAGCATATCGGTCCATACGATGGTCTTGATGCCGCCTCGGTGGGTGTAAAGCCAGATGAGGGCTACACAGATTATTGTGGTTATTCCGAAAGGCACATGCCAACTGTCAAGGGCAAACTGCTGAAGCACCAACACCACGACATAGAGTTTCGTAGCCGCACTCACCATCTTGGCTACAATGAAAAACCATGAGCCGGTGCGATGGGTTGTTGAGCCGAAACGCTCGTTGAGATAACCGTATATTGTGGTTAGGTTCAGCCGGTAATAAAGTGGAAGCAGGAGGTAGGCAATAGCCACATAGCCAAAGAAGAAACCGATGACTGTCTGCATGTATGTGAAACCGAGGTTTCCTACCATGCCTGGAACAGAAACAACGGAGATTCCCGATACTGAGGCACCAATCATACCAATGGCAACAACCCACCAACGTGATTGGCGGTTGCCAAGGAAGAATGAGCCGTTATCCTTGCTGGCTGTTAGTCGTGATGCTAACATCAGCAAGGCGAAATAGCCGAGCAATATAATGATTGTGGCTGTGGATAGCATACCAACGGCAGAAAATGTGCGCTATTTACCAAGTAGTTTCTCAATCTCTTCGCCCAGTTTGTCTGCGCCGAAGCGGCCTACGATATCACCGTTGCGGTCGATAAGGAAAGAGGTAGGAAGTGACTTGATGTTATATGTAAGTATGGCTTTGCAGAAAGGAGCATCGTTGTCTCGCACGCAAATCCAAGGCATCTCTCTTGATTGCTCTGCCCAGAACAATTTGTCTTCGTCAATAGATACCTGATAGATTTCGAAGCCTCTGCTTGCATATTTCTTGTAGAGGTCGTTGAGGAAGCGGAGATAAGCAATGCCGCCGTCGATATCATAGGCAAAGAAATCAAGCATCACTACCTTTCCTTTCAGAGAAGAAAGGGAAACATTTTCGCCGGCTCGGTTAGGCAATGAGAGGTCGATGGCACCGAGTTGCTCATCTGTCTTAGGCAGAGCAGCACTCAGATTCGACTGCATTGACGAGATAACAGCCTCTTCCAGTGGGGCTGTTCGTGGACAGTCTGGATAATATACTTTATGCGCTGTGGCTACTGCAGCCCAGAACTTGCGGTCGTTCTTGTCGTTCAATGAGAAGTAATAGTGACCGTTGATGGTTTGAGCCACAGCATAATAAGCTGCAGAAGAACGAGGGTTCTCCATGATGATGCCGATGGCAAGCTGACGGTGTACTTCAATGATGGAATCGGCCTGTTCAAGTGTCTTCATCTCTGTTGTATCAGAGAGTTGACGGAAAACCTCGCGGCTGGAGTTCTTCAATGTTCTGATGCACTCGCTGGCTCTTGAGCCTTCAACTGAATAGTCATAGGCAAAATCGTCTTTGTGGCAGACGAGGGCAATCTGCTCGCATGAGTCAATGCCGAGTGTGATTACTTCGTTGTTGAAACGCAAACGATAGAAATCCGGATAGGTTGCACGAGGACCTTTGAAGCGGAACTTGCCGTTGGCTTTCAGTTTCACGGAGTCGACTACGACCGGTGAACCGCTTGCATCGATATGCTCGAAGTAGAGCATTTGTTTCTGGGCATCGTTCATAACGCCCGATACTGTGAATTTCTTGTCGCGGCTGCAACTTGCCAACAAGGCTACGGCAGCTATGGCAATGATGATGAAGTGTCTGTATCTCATAATTCTTTGAAGTGTTCTTCTTTCCATTCAGTGAAGGGGTGAGCAGCGAGACAAGCGTTGTAGTAGCGTGGGTTTCCGGTTATCTCTTTGCCTACGAAAGGGGGCAGTTGAAACTCTGTTTCCTCATCGGGCAGCTCGATTTCTGCAATTATCAATCCCTCATTGATTCCGCCAAAGCAGTCGATTTCCCAGTCGAAGCCACCGAATGGCAATACGTATCTGGTTTTCTCGATGATAGGTTGCAGGCAGATATCTTTCAGCATGACTTCGGCATCAGCCACCGGAATAGGGTACTCGAATTCGTCGCGTGAATAGCCGATGGTGGCATTCTTGATGGTGATATAGGCATGATCGTCTTTGATGCGTACGCGGACTACTCTGTCGTTTTCAGAGCAGATATAGCCTTGAACGATTCGGTGAGCCACGGCATTAGCCTTGAAGCTCATGTCCTTCACCATGAATTTTCTCTCTATTTCTTTTGCCATGCTGTCTGTTTCTTATTTCTCACGCAAAGATAGTGCTTTTTCTGTCAATGGCACTTATCTTGAACGGATAAAAACAAAAAGAGCCACCTAATGATTAGGAGGCTCTTTTTGAGGTACCTAGCAGATTCGAACTGCTGTATACGGTTTTGCAGACCGGTGCCTAACCTCTCGGCCAAGGTACCATTGGTTTGGGAGTGCAAAAGTACAGTGTTTTTTGCAATTACCCAAATTTTTTCCTTATTTTTTCTCCGTTACAGGGATACTTTTTTTCATCTTGTTGAGAAGCAGTGCTTTATATGACTCTTCTGCTTTGTAATAATAGTAGAGTCGGCGAGCACCAAGTACGCGGAGATATTTCTCGTTGTAGGATTGACGCAGACGTTGACGCTTTTCACTCAGCAGACTCAACTCTTTGTTTATCTCGCTGAACTCCAAATCGGTAGTATTCTCATTGACACGTGCATGAATTTCGCGTTCCTGTTTTTTGAGGTCGCGTTCCTGCTTTTTGTACTCATTATAGAGTTTCCAGAATTGCTCGGCTTCTTCTGTTGTGAGTTCGAGTTTTTCTGTGATATAAGTCACTTTTTCTGTTTCAAACTGCTGACGAAGCTTTGCATCATGTTTCGCATCGGTAGTCTGGTTGAGACTTTTTTGTGCGCTGACGGACATGGCAACCAACAGGATGGCAGGAAGGAGAACGTGTTTAATATTTAACATAGTGTGTTTCGTTTTTTCGTTTGTAATTAGTTGGCATCGGCAATAAGGAATTCCACCAATTGGTCCTCATCCATTTCGTCGAGTACCATCTGATGAAGTGTGCTGTCGGCAGCAGCCTCTTCGTTGAGGGCAGTTGCTTCGCCAAAAGCGTTGGCATTGCGGGTCATATAGACAGCCTGTCTGGTGATGAACATGACGCCGATAATCATGGCAGCAGCATAGGCAAAAGGTTTCATTCTTTGCCAAAGGCTGATATGTTTGGTTGTGCCAACTGTTTGAGCCAGAATTTCTTCTTCTAACTTATCGAAATAGCCGTCGGGAACGGAGAACGGCATCTCTTTGCTTTGTTTATCTATGTCGAATTTTTCCATTTTCATTTTGTGTTCTGGTGAATAGATTGATTCGTGTGCCAAAGGTTTAATCATTACCTGTTATAAATGCTTCAATTTTTTTAACGGCATGATGGTACGATGCCTTTAGTGCGCCAACGGAGGTGCCGAGAATTTCCGACATCTCTTCGTATTTCATTTCGCTGAAATACTTCATATTGAACACCAAACGCTGCTTTTCGGGCAGTTGGAGAATGGCTTCTTGCAGTTTCTTTTGTGCTTCATCGCCAGAGAAGTAGCTGTCGGCTTCGAGATTGTTTATCATCACTTCTTCCATTTCCAACGAGGTGGTCACATTCTTCATACGTTGTTGTGCAAGGAAGGTAAGTGCCTCGTTGGTAGCGATTTTGTAAATCCAGGTGTTGATTTGGCTTTCTCCTCGGAAAGAATCGAGTGCTTTCCATGCCTTCATGAATGTATTCTGCAACACATCGTCGGCGTCCTCGTGGGTCAGCACCATCTTACGGATGTGCCAATAGAGAGGTCGCGAAAGTCCCTTTACCAGTTTTGTGAAGGCAGCATTGCGGGTAGAGGGGTTCTGCAGCTGTGTTGTTAATTCGTTGAGTTCTTGAGTCTCCATTTGGAATGATTGATTGGAACGGTGTGTCCCACGATTCGGTTGCAAAGATACTATAATAGTTGCATATCGTCAAAATCTTACAATCTATAATCACAAATTGTGGCTGATGAAATATAGGTGTGATAGCTGCAATCTCTTTTTTCGCATCGGGAAAATTTCTTAGAAAAATGACGGAAACGGTTTTGAATTAGACAATTCCGTAGTAAAAGACCTTGTTGCCAAATGGTGGCGGACTTTTTTTTGAAAAAATCTTGGAGTTTCCAAATGTTGTCGGCAGTTTCTGTTTGGGAAATAATTTTTGGCAAAAAGAAAAACGGAGAAACAGATGAGAAAAAAGTGAAACTTTTTGTAAATTTGCATCTGCGAACGAAAGTTGGTTCGCTCGAAATAAGCATCTGTCATTCTTCATATAAAAATATTTGATGTCATTTGGAACAATGCTTTTTTCGAAAACTTCAAGTGTAGATATAACAAAAAAACATAGCTATGAACAAAAACAAAATCATTACTACTTTGGTGGCAATCTGTTGCTGCATTGTGCTTTCTGCACAGGATTTCAGTCAGTTTCGCCCTTTGAGCGACTCCCTGTTCCAAAACTCCAAGACTTATAGAAAAGGTAATAAATATCAGCGAGATGCCATGATTTTTGTGGACATGCTTGCCGATACGCACCCTTATTACATCAAGGCAGAGCGACGCAATGAACTGATGGAAGGACAGAAACAGTTGCTCAAGGCATGTGGCAGTTGCAAAAGCGATTCTGCTTTCGTTGATTTGCTGATTGCAACCCTTGGCGATCTTCATGACAAACATACTGAAATTATCGACCTTCAACGATTGGAGGCCAAGCGTCAGTCTGCAGCTGAAAAAGGGCAGAATGAACCTCAGAAAGGGGAGGGAATGATGGATTATGGTGGCGATTTGTTCCACTTTGTGTTGCTTCCGGAGCAAAGCGTCTGCTATCTTCAATTCAACCAATGTGCCGATGCGTGAACGACTGGTTCTGAATCGCTTCCACGATGGGATGTGATGATTGACAGCATGTTCACAGAGATGAAAAAACAAGGCATAAAGACCCTTGTTGTGGATGCCCAATATAATAATGGTGGCAGCAGCATGCTTTGTGATGAATTGCTTATCCGTCTTCGCCCACTGAAAGAGTTGAAACTGTATGCCACTTCGCTCCGTTTCTCTAACCTCCTGGCTTCTTTCAATCCCCGTATCGGTGTGGCAAAGAAAGCCTGGGAAGCCGACGGACATACAGACGAACTCTATCCGATGCCTGCGGGTAACATTCCGCCAACCTTCGTTCAACCAGAGGTGTTCGATGGTAAGATTATTTTTGTGCAGGGTGAAAGAACTTATAGCAGTGCCGGCATATTGATGACACTTGTCCGTGATAACCATATCGGTATGATTGTGGGCGAAAGTTCTTCGTTCTCTCCTTCACATTATGGCGAAATCTTGCCTTATAAACTGCCGAATACCGGTGTGCTTGGAACCATCAGTTGCAAGTTCTTTACTCGCCCGGATGTGGAACATATTGATGACAAGACGCTTGAACCTGATGTGAAAATTGACCTTTCAGACAAAGAAACAGCTTGGGAGCAGATTCTTCGTCTTGCTGCCAAATAATAATAGCCGGTTCTTGCTCATAAGAACTTGGTAACCAATCGTTCTGCCCGCATGTTTTCTGCTCCTTTCGGGGTAAAAAATATTATGTGAGGCAGAATGATTGTTTATTACATATAATATTGTATCTTTGCGCCGTTGTTCGGTGAGTATTGAAGGTGGACTCAACCCATTGTCAATGCGCTATTTAACCGAAAGGCATTCATCAATTTTTTTACAATGGAATATACAAAAGGTACCATCGAGGTATACACCATCGTAGGTGAAATAGTCCGTTTTCTGCATCTTATCACTGAAGAAGATGTTGAAAAACAGGAATTTGTTGGCAAGATGGTGAAACTGCTCCCATTGCTTTATCTGAAGACCACACTGGTAGAAGTGCCGGAAGAGGCCATCAGTGCTGTACAGCTTGAAGAGGTGGGTGGCTATATCACAGAAGGCGACTACGAGGATCTTCGCAACAACATCATCGAGATTCTCGGCAGCGATGACAACTTCCTCTCCGTGTCAAATCTGGAGACTGAGATCAGCGATACACCAGTGCTCAATACTGTGTCTGAGTGCTTGTGCGATTTGTTTCAAAGCATGTCAAACTTCGTAGGTCTCTGCCAGAGTGGTGAGAGCGAGGCTATTGCCATGGGTATTGCCTATTTCGTATCCGACTTCCGCGAGTACTGGGGTAGTATCCTGCTGAATGCACTTGGTGCCTTGCATAATATCTACATCAACAATATCAACTCTTCGTCTAACGGCGAGGCTTAGAATAAACCTGTGGCAGAGTACGATAATAACATAACAAAGGAAGATATCAACTTGCTGCCTGTGATGGCCACTGACAATCAGATAATCGTGATTGACAGTCCGGAGCAGGTGGAGGCGGCTATCAGCGACCTTGAGAACGGTGACCTCATCGGTTTCGACACCGAGACGAAGCCCTCGTTCCGTAAGGGCGAGCACAACACCGTTTCGCTGCTTCAGCTCTCCAATGCCAAGCGTTGCTATCTGTTCCGTCTGCAGAAAATAGGTAAGAACGAACGCATCAAGGCATTCCTGGAGAATCCGAAGGTACGCAAGGTAGGACTTTCCGTTCGCGACGACTTCCGTGCCCTCTCAAGATGGATGGAAATGAGTCCAACCAATTTCCTCGAGTTGCAGTTCTATGTCAAGGCTTTTGGTATTGAACAGATGAGTTTGCAGAAAATCTTTGCCATCGTTTTCCGACGCAAGATTTCCAAACGTCAGCAACTCTCAAACTGGGAAGCGCAGAGCCTCAGCGATGCCCAGCAACTGTATGCAGCCACCGATGCATGGGCTTGCAGACAAATCTATTACGAACTTAGAAAAACAGTGTGATGAAAAATAATACAATGCCTGTTGTGCATTTGCGCAAGGGCAAAGACGATAATATCCTCCGCTTTCACCCTTGGATTTTCTCAGGTGCCATCGCCACCATCGACGGTGTGCCTGCAGAAGGTGATTTGGTGAGAGTGGTGAACAAAGAGGGTGAGTTCCGTGCCATTGGTCACTATCAATCGGGCTCTATCATGGTGCGTATTCTCTCATTTACTGACCGAGACATCGACCGTGAGTTCTATCGTGAGCGTATTGCTGCAGCTTATGAAATGCGTAAGTCATTGCAGTTGGAGCGTGAGGATAACAATACCTACCGCTTGGTTCACGGTGAAGGTGATGGTCTGCCGGGACTTGTTATCGACAAATATGCTTCTACAGCCATCGTGCAAGCCCACTCCATCGGTATGCACAATATCCGCGAGATGTTGGCTCAAATCATTGTAGAGGTTATCCCAGAGGTTAAGAATGTGTTCTATAAATCCACAGGCACACTCCCAAACCGTGCCGGCTTGCAAGTGGAAGACCAATATCTCATCGGTAACGATGATGTGGCACTTGGCACAGAGAACGGTTTGCAGTTCAAGGTAGACTGGTTAAAGGGTCAGAAAACTGGTTTCTTCATTGATCAGCGTGACAACCGTATGTTGCTTGAGCATTATGCCAAAGGCCGTAAAGTGCTGAATATGTTCTGTTACACTGGTGGTTTCTCTTGCTATGCCATGCGAGGTGGAGCAGAGTTGGTGCATAGTGTCGACAGTTCAAGCAAGGCAATCAGTCTGGTGGAGAAAAATATGGAAATCAACTTCCCGGATGCCAAAAATCATGCTGCCTATGCAGAGGATGCATTCCACTTTCTGGACAACATGACCGAGAACTACGACCTCATCATCCTGGACCCTCCTGCCTTTGCCAAGCATCGCAGTGCCATCCATAATGCCCTTCAAGGATACCGTCGACTCAATGCCAAGGCATTTGAGAAAATTCCTCATGGAGGCATCTTGTTCACGTTCTCATGCTCACAGGCTGTCTCTCGTGAACAATTCCGTCTGGCTGTTTTCACTGCTGCTGCCCAAAGCAAACGCAATGTACGTATTCTCCATCAGTTGACACAGCCAATTGATCATCCTGTGAATATCTATCATCCGGAAGGCGAGTATCTGAAAGGTCTCGTGCTTTATGTAGAATAGTCGATTCGAATGAAAAGAGAAGATTTTGAAATCATGGCACCGGTGGGCTCCTGGGAGAGCCTTACTGCTGCACTTCAAGGTGGCGCTGATGCCATCTATTTCGGTGTCGAGGGACTGAATATGCGTAGTCGCTCATCGAACAATTTTACACTCGATGACCTTGCTACCATTGCCAAGACTTGTAACGAGCACGGTGTGAAAAGTTATCTCACCGTCAATACAATTATATATAATAACGACCTGCCACTGATGCGTAATGTCATCGATGCTGCCAAGGCATCGGGCATCTCGGCTATCATTGCCTGTGATATCGCAGCTATGAGCTATGCTGTCAGTCAGGGCGTTGAAGTACACCTTTCCACACAGCTGAACATCTCAAACGTGGAGGCTTTGCGTTTCTATGCCCGCTTTGCCGATGTGGTAGTGCTTGCACGTGAATTGCAACTTGATCAGGTAAAAGATATCTATCGTGCCATTCAGGAAGAAAACATCGTGGGCCTCCATGGCAAACCAATCCGCATCGAGATGTTCTGTCATGGTGCCTTGTGTATGGCTGTTTCCGGTAAGTGCTACCTCAGTCTGCATGAATACAATGCCAGTGCCAACCGAGGAGCCTGCATGCAGGTATGCCGCCATGGCTACACCGTAACAGATAAATCCTCCGATATCGAACTCGATGTGGAGAATCAATATATCATGTCGCCAAAAGACTTGAAGACCATTCATTTCTTGAACAAAATGGTGGATTCCGGTGTGAGGGTGCTTAAAATCGAAGGCCGTGCCCGTGGTGCCGACTATGTGCGTACAGTGGTGGAATGCTACAACGAAGCATTGAACAGCATCATCGATGGCAGCTATTCTGAAGAGAAAATTGCCGGTTGGAATGAACGTTTGGCACGTGTGTTCAACCGTGGTTTCTGGAACGGCTACTACCTCGGACAGCGTCTCGGCGAATGGAGTCCGGTTTACGGTTCTCAGGCAACACGCAAGAAAGTCTACATTGGCCGTTGCACAAACTACTTTTCGAAACTCGGCGTAGCGGAATTTTATCTCGAGACCCAAGACCTGAAAGTAGGCGACGAATATCTCATCACAGGTGCCACTACAGGTGCTGTTGAGGGTGTCGCAAAAGACATTCGAACCGACCGCGATCCGGTGGAAAGGGTTGAAAAAGGGTGCTATTTTTCCATAAAAGTAGAGCAAATTGTTCACCGAAACGACCGGTTGTATAAGATGGAAAAAACGGAAAATGCAGTGTAAACTCCAAAAAGACAGCTTAATGCGATAATTTGGGTGACCCGTTGCATATCCCGAAAAAAAATACTAAATTTGAGCCGTTAAAAACAACACTCGGAAAATACCGAAAAAAGACAAAATATCTGAACTATGAAAAAATTGATATTCTCAATTTTGATGTTGGTTGCCACCCTCTCTTTGAGTGCGCAATCAATGACAGAAGTGGGCAAAGTAATGCCTCTCAAGCAAGATCGTAGCGGATTGGTAAATCCACTCAATCAGTTCAACGATGCAATCTATTACATCGAGAACCCTCTTCGTTACGGCAACACAACAAAAAAATCGTACAAGGATGAACTCCTGAGAGTTAACCCAAAATCAAAAGAGGTTACCTCATTGAAACTTCCTGTACCTGCCTCCTTCCGTTATCTCGGTGCGATTGAGACAGCCAAAGAACTCGTAATGTTCTATTGCAATGACGACTCAATCTACGTAAACAAAGGCAAGAAAAACGAAATCGGCTGGTTCCCAGAGAAAGTGATGGCTTGTGACATCACAAGAGCTGATTTGGTTGACTACGTGCTCTCAGCTGACGGCACCAAGCTCGCCATCATCGCAAGCCAGACCTTGGAGAACAACTATAATGGCGCTAAAGTCTACGTGTTCGACAATGCCGGCAAACCAGTTTGGAACGGTAAATGGACCGTTGAAGACCCAACCCGTGGTTATCAACGCCTCAATACCTTGCTCGACAAAAACGGCAATGTTCACACCGCTGTTTACTCATTCCGTTCAAAAGGCAAATCAAAGAGCGATCACCAATTGCGCATGTATTCTCTCTGCCCAGACAGCGTAGCCGTTGCTATCGAGCCAATCGCTTTCGGCAACATCGAAGAGACTGCATTGGTAGAATCAGCTACTCCTGACGTACTCGTTTTGGCTGGCTACTTCGCGCAGAAACCAAAAGACAACGCCACTGCCAACTTCTCAATGAGCTACAACACCAAGTTCTCTCGCATCATGTTCACTTCTAACCAGAAATTCCCTGGTTACTACAAGACACGCAAGAAAACCACTCCTGAGGATGTTATCATGAACCAGGAATACAAACTTCACATCATTGGCGTTCACACACTCAGCAACAACACTATCGTAGTTCTCGCTGACCAACAACTCGAAAAAGACGGTGTGAAATATAGCGGCAACATCATCTACGATGAATACTCAAAAGATGGTGAGATTCTCCGTCACAAAGTATTCCACAAAGACCAAGTCATGAAAGTGGCAAAAGGTATGGAAGACCAACCATTTGAAACTTGCGGTCTCTCATTCGGTTCATTCATGCAGAACGACAAAATCTATGTAGTATTCGCCGACAACCTTGGCAACTATGTAGAAGATCCAGCTAAAGCTCCTGAGAAGAAAATCATTCAAGAGGATCAAGACAATCCAAAAGAATGGAAACAATACAACGGCGATGACTACAAGATGGGTTGCACCATCGTGATGAGCATCGACGAAAACCTCTTCACACAACGCCACGTGCTCAACCGCTCAATGATTACCAAGAACCTCTTCAGTGGTTTCTTGCTCAAAGGCGACCGTTTCTTGCTTCTCTACACACGCGATGGTAAGAACCTTACAGCACAACGCTTGAGCTTCCGCTTCAATTAAGAAATATCAGTTGAAATAGATATGTACGATGCCGCAGAGTCCTTTCTGCGGCATTGTTTTACAAGGAATAAAACTAAAATAAAAATAATTAAGTATCATGCCACAACTTTCAGAAAAGGGCAAAATCATGCCTGCATCACCTATTCGTAAACTTGTGCCTTATGCTGAGGCTGCAAAAAAACGTGGTGTAAAAGTTTATCATCTTAACATTGGCCAACCAGATATCGTAACTCCTCAAGAGGCTCTTGATGCAGTTCGTAACTACGACGGCAAAGTAATTGCTTACTCACACTCTGCAGGTAACGAATCATACCGTAAGGGTTTGACCGGCTACTACAAAACTATCGGTATCGACATCACTCCAGATGAGATCATCGTAACCAACGGCGGTTCTGAGGCTATCACCATCAGCATGATGGCTTGCTTGAACCCAGGCGACGAAATCATCATCCCAGAACCATTCTATACTAACTACAACGCATTCGCTCTCCAAGCAGGTGTTAAGGTTGTTCCTATCAAGACAACCATCGAAAATGACTTTGCTTTGCCTTCAATCGAGGAATTTGAGAAAATCATCACTCCTCGCACCAAAGCAATCATGATCTGCAACCCTAACAACCCAACCGGTTACCTCTACTCAGCTGCTGAGTTGGAGCAATTGCGTCAGATTGTATTGAAACACGACCTCTTCCTCTTCGCTGATGAGGTATATCGTGAGTTCTGCTACGACGGCAACAAACACATCTCATTGATGACTCTCCCAGGTTTGGAGAACAACGTCATCTTGATGGACTCTGTTTCAAAACGCTACAGCCTCTGCGGTGTTCGTGTAGGTGCTATCATCTCTCACAACAAAGAAGTAATCAACGCTGCCCTCCGTTTCGGTCAGGCTCGTTTGTGCCCTCCTTTCTACGGTCAGTTGGCTGCAGAAGCTTCATTGAAAGCTCCTCAAAAATACTTCGACGAAGTTTACAACGAGTACATCTCACGTCGTAACTGCATGGTTGAAGCCCTCAACAAGATTGAAGGCGTTTACTGCCCAAATCCAAAAGGTGCTTTCTATACCGTAGTTAAACTCCCAATTGACGACTGCAACCGTTTCGCTCAATGGTTGTTGGAAGACTTCCAATACGAAGGTCAGACCGTCATGGTAGCTCCTGCTTCTGGTTTCTATTCAACACCAAACAGCGGTTTGAACGAAGTTCGTATCGCCTACGTATTGAAAATCGAAGACCTCAAGGCTGCTATCAAGTGCTTGGAAGAAGCTTTGAAAGTATATCCAGGCCGTACAAACAAATAATTGTCAGTAGCACATAATATCAGATAAGGGAGGACACCCACCGTGCCTCCCTTATTTGGTACAATATACAATATTATATATATGGAATTTCTCAAAGAATCACCATTCTCCATCACCGTCTGTGATGCAGAGGGCAAACTCCTTGACATGAACGATATGGCAATGAACGTCCTTGCCCATGGCCAGAACATCATAGGTCAGAACCTCCTTGACTGCCATCCGGAACCAGCCCGCACCAAACTCGTCAACATGCTCAAAGAGCATAACATCAATGCTTATACCATTGAGAAAAACGGTCAGAAGAAACTCATCTACCAATCACCTTGGTACAAAGACGGCGAATTTGCAGGCTATGTAGAGCTCTCTCTCGTCCTTCCGAACGAGATGCCACACTACGTTCGCAAGCCAAAAACCGAGTAAAAAACAGGGTGTAAAAATATTTTTCCTATCTGTTTGGCAGATAAGAAAATAAAGTGTACTTTTGCAGCCGATTTTTCACAACATAAAGTCTAACCCATTAGTTAATCAAAAAAATCAATGGAAGAAATCAAAAACCCAGCAGCTCCAGTAGTTGCAGTTGAAGAGTTCGATTGGGAAGCCTACGAAAACAATGGCGTAGCTCTTACCAAATCAGAACGCGAGGAGTTGGAAAAACAGTATGACCAAACCCTCAACAAAGTAGCCGACAAACAAGTAGTTATCGGTCGCGTAGTAAGCGTAAACAAACGCGAAGTAGTAGTAAACATCAACTACAAATCAGACGGCGTTATCCCTTACTCAGAGTTCCGTTACAACCCAGATTTGAAACCTGGTGACGAAGTAGAGGTACTCATCGAAAACCAAGAAGACCGCAAAGGCCAATTGGTACTCTCACACAAATCTGCTCGCGCTGCTCGCGCTTGGGATCGTGTAAACGAAGCTATGGAAGCTGGTGAAATCGTTAAAGGTTACATCAAATGTCGTACCAAAGGCGGCATGATTGTTGACGTTCTCGGTCTCGAAGCATTCTTGCCAGGCTCACAAATCGACGTGAAACCAATCCGCGACTACGATGCATTCGTAGGCCAGACTTTGGATTTCAAAATTGTTAAAATCAACCAAGAATTCCGCAACGTCGTTGTATCACACAAAGCTCTCGTTGAGGCTGAAATGGAACAACAACGTCACGATATCATCTCAGGTCTTGAGAAAGGTCAAGTTCTCGAAGGTGTTGTTAAAAACATCACATCTTACGGCGTATTCGTTGACCTCGGCGGTGTTGACGGTCTCATCCACATCACCGACCTTAGCTGGGGCCGCGTAAACCACCCAGAAGAGCTCGTTCAACTCGACCAAAAAATCAATGTTGTTATCACCGACTTCGACGAAGAGAAAAAACGTATCGCTCTCGGCTTGAAACAACTCACTCCACACCCATGGGAGAACCTCAACCCAGACCTCAAAGAGGGTGACCACATCAAAGGTAAAGTGGCTGTTCTCCAAGACTACGGCGCATTCGTTGAAATCATGCCAGGCGTAGAGGGTCTCATCCACGTATCTGAAATGAGCTGGAGCCAACACCTCCGCACCGCTAACGACTTCTTGAAAGTTGGCGACGAAGTAGAGGCTGTTATCTTGACACTCGACCGTCAGGCTCGCAAAATGTCTCTCGGTTTGAAACAACTCAAACCAGATCCATGGGAGAACATCGAAACCAAATATGCCGTTAACTCAAAACACACCGCTAAAGTTCGCAACTTCACCAACTTCGGCGTATTCGTAGAAATCGAGGAAGGCATCGATGGTTTGATCCACATCTCAGACCTCAGCTGGACAAAGAAAATCAAACACCCATCAGAGTTCACACAAATCGGTTCTGAAATCGAAGTTGTTGTTCTCGAAATCGATAAAGAAAACCGTCGCCTCAGCCTCGGTCACAAACAACTCGAAGAGAACCCTTGGGACGTTTACGAGACCATCTTCACCGTTGACAGCATCCACGAAGGCACTGTTACCGAAGTATTCGACAAAGGCGCACTCGTTAGCTTGCAATATGGCGTAGAAGGCTTCGCTCCTCACAAAGCTCTTACAAAACAAGACGGCACTATCGCCAAAGCTGAGGAAGTACTCCCATTCAAAGTTATGGAGTTCAACAAAGAGACTCGTCGCATCATCCTCTCACACGTTCGCACCTACGAAGCAGCTGCTCCAAGAGAAGAAAAGAAAGCTTCTAAGAAACAAGAGCAGGACGTAATGCCACAACTCGAGAAAACAACTCTCGGTGACATCCAAGAGCTCTCTAACTTGAAGAACCAAATGGTGGCTAACGCAACCGCTAAATTGAAAGAAAAAGAAGCAGCCAAGAAAGGTGAGTAATTCATCTGCTGACTGAATCATTCTTCAAGCATAACATGGTGGCTGGAGCAAACGCTTCAGCCACTTTTTTTATATGTCAGAGGCTGGAGAGCAGCCCGAATTATGTGGAAAGTGGAACTGCTGAGGTGTTTTTTTATTGCGATAAAAATGCATAAAAGCCATTTCAGACAAATCTTTTTCCTCTTTCCATTCAAACTATTGCCATTATGAATTTCTAAAGAAAAAATGGGTGCTGAAAGATGGCATCTGAAAGTGCTAAGGTTGCACTCTAAGGTGTGAAGACTGGGGGGTAAAAGTGCACCTAATGGGGCTTTTGCCGCCAAAACTAAGTTAAGAAAGCGTTAAAAAAACGGCTTTGTGTCTAAAAGGCTCATCCTTTTTGGCAAGAAAAAAGTCCCCTGCCAAAGGCGAAGAGGCGATAATCCACTTCGACGACGAATAGATGCTTCAAGGTTTCTCGAGACTTCGAAATTTCTAAGAATCTAAGAATCGAAAAGTCGAGGAGTCGTGGTGACGAGGATTCGAAGATTCTGGTGGAGGCTGTTTCGAGATATTATCGCCCCTCTCGACTCTATTTTCTGGCTGAACGGGCGCCTCCTTGCCTCTATAAGATGGAGCAACTGTGCCTTACCGATGCCCAAATTGCCTATGAGGTGACCCATTTGACCGCAGAGTTCATAGAGATTAGTGTCGTTGTATTCAAATTTCACGTTACGCAAAAACGACGAAACCGCAGGGAAAATCATCGGCAAGAGGGGTTCTCGCATCGATTGAGAGGTGTGTGAGAGCACCAATTTCACGAAATTTGTGCTGTTTGTAGGCTTCGGCATCTTAGGTGCTTGGTAGGAAAAAATATCGTAAGTCATTGTATCTAAAATTTTTAGGTTATTTAGCAGTGGGGTGTCACTATCAATATCAGTTATATCAGTTATTTTTTGAGGGGTATCCATCTCGCTTCCCTTCTCTTTTTATATATATAATATATTAATATATAATTAGTTATATAGTATATATAAGAGAGAAGAGAAGTGAAGGGTACCTTTTTTTTAATTGATATTTGATAGGTGATAGTTAAAATGATTTTAACATTAGAGACTGAGCATTTTGACTACATGGCTAATCTCGTTGATCACTCCGAGGCAGTATTCGGTAAAACCGCTTTGTTCTTCTAAGCCTCCCTTACGGAGCGACAGGGTGAGTTCGCCAGTGGGCTGCTCGATGACGTTGACATACTGGCCCTGGAACACGTGCTTGGGATAGCGTCGGAAAGGCTTGCAGTTCATAAACTCCTTCGCTTCTTGGGAAGTTTCAGGAGATGTGGTCTAATCGTCCATTGCCCATTGTCTAAGTTCCCGTTCAAACGGTTTTTTTCTTGTAAAGAATGTGGCGCAGAAGGCAATAAAAAGCCTTGTTGTGCGTTATAAAAACGTATAGGCATGTAGTCTGCTTTCGTGTGGATGAACTGCCTGTTGATAAAACACGAAAACAAACAATGATTGAATATATTAGAGGTAAGGTTGCAGAGTTGTTGCCAAGTAATGCCATTCTCGAAGTGAATGGTATCGGCTATGACTTAAACATCTCATTGGCAACCTATTCAGATATTAGCGACAAACAAGAGACTAAACTGTTTGTCTATGAGGCTATCCGCGAGGATGCTTATATCCTTTACGGATTCTCTACCAAGAAGGAGCGCGACCTCTTCCTGCTGCTTATTTCAGTGAGCGGCGTTGGTGCCAACACAGCCCGCATGATTCTCTCTTCGCTCAACATCGAGGAGTTGCAGAATGTCATCGCCTCTGGCAATGTGAATGCACTGAAATCGGTGAAAGGAATTGGTCTGAAAACGGCGCAACGTATCATTGTCGATTTGAAAGACAAGATAGACTTCTCCGCCGACGCAACGGCTGAACTTGTGGCAGTGGCAGACGATGGCAGAAACAGCGAGGCAGAGCAGGCATTGGTGATGCTGGGCTTCCAGATGTCTGCAGTGCGTAAGGTGGTGGAGAAGCTTGTGAAGGAGAATCCATCCATCACCATAGAACAGATTATCAAACAAGCGTTGAAGCAACTCTAATCCATTGTTTGCTGCTATGGGCAAGGCATTGAGACGATTGGTTGCAACGGTAATGGCGTGCAGTGTGCTTGGCATACTGTGCGGCTCGTTGTATACATCGCATGCTGAGATGCCTGTAGAGCAAGACAAATCGTATGCCTTTGCCGAAACGGCAGAGACACCCGTGGAGGCCACCATGAAGGCATCTGCTGTCATGGGACCGACATTGGACGAAGACACAACCGAACAGGTGCAGACGGAGGCACGCAAGCCTAAGATGCGTTTCCCTGTCAACGATCTCGAGGTGGTGACTTATGAGGACCTGGAGAAGAAATATGCCCTTGACCTCCCTAATCCAGACAACGTAACAACTGATATTGTCTTCGACGGACAGTCGAACATGTATATCATCCATACCAAGATAGGCGATGTGGACATTGCCACACCGATGGTGATGTCAGCCGATGAGTATGGACGCTATACACTGAAACAGCAGATGCAGAACTACTGGAACCAGAAGAATGCTGATGCGTCGAAGAACTATGAAGACAAGTTCAATATCACCGACATGAAATTCAGCCTCGGACCAGCCGACAAGGTGTTTGGTCCTGGTGGCGTGCAAATCAAAATGCAGGGATCGGCAGAATTGAAGTTTGCTTTCGATCATAACTATATCCAGAATCCTTCGCTTTCAGACCGTCTGAAGAAGAACAACTCCTTTGACTTCGACGAGATTATCCAACTGAACGTCAATGCCTCTGTGGGCGATAAAATCAAGTTCGGACTGAACTACAACACTCAGGCTACCTTCGACTTCGACCAACAGAACCTCACGTTGGCTTACGAGGGCAAGGAGGACGATATCATCAAGAAAATCGAGGCCGGTAACGTCAGCATGCAGCTGAACAGCTCGTTGATTACCGGTAGCTCGGCACTGTTTGGTGTTCGTGGCGACTTGCAGTTCGGCAAATTCCGTGTTCAGGCGGTAGTGTCGCAGCAGCAGGCTACATCGCAGACTGTCAGCACCAATGGTAGCGTGCAGGTGGAGAAATACGAAATCACTGCCGACAGTTACGAAGAAAACCGACACTTCTTCCTGGCTCACTTCTTCCGCGACAACTACGAACGCAACATGGAGCAGTTGCCACACATCACCTCCGGTATCACCATCAACCGTGTGGAAGTGTGGATAACCAACAAGAGAAACAACTACAACCAGTCGCGTAACCTCATCTGCTTCTCCGACTTGGGCGAACCGACCCGTGTGGATGGCCCGTGGTCGCGAACAGGACAGACTTATCCCGACAATAATGCCAACTCACTCTATACCACAATAACAAACATCCCTTCCATTCGTGCTATCGACCAGTTTACCTCCATCATGAGTGCAAACTATTCCGGTCAGGCTGGCGTGAATGGCGGTGAACACTACGAAAAGATAGAGAGTGCACGACTGCTGCTGCCGTCGGAATATACCCTCAACTCCGACCTCGGCTATATCACCCTGAATACGGCGCTGAATGCCGATGAAGTGCTGGCAGTGGCATTTGAATATACCGCAGGCGGCAAGGTCTATCAGGTGGGTGAGTTCTCCACCGACGGCGTCTCTGCCCCTAATGCCATCATGGTGAAACTGCTGAAAGGTACGTCCGTATCGCCTCACAGTGCCGTGTGGGATTTGATGATGAAGAACGTCTATGCCCTCAATGCCTCAAACATTCAGCAAGACAACTTCAAACTCAGCATTGTCTACCGTAACGACTCTGCAGGTGTGGAACTGAACTATATCCCTGAAGGTAACATCAGCGACAAGATATTGCTTCGTGTCATGAACCTCGACCGCCTCAATGCCTTCAATATCGTGGCACCAGACGGCAAGTTCGACTATGTGGAAGGCTACACCATCAACTCAAACACCGGTCGTATCATCTTCCCTGTGCTTGAACCTTTCGGCTCGCACCTCCGAAGCGCTATCGGCAACAATGCCATTGCCGACAAATATGTCTATGAGGAACTCTACGACTCCACACTCGTTATGGCTCGTGAGTTTACGGAGAAGAACAAATTCTTCATCGTGGGTGAATATCAGGGTAACAACACCAGTGAGATTCGCCTCAATGCCATGAATGTGCCTAAGGGTTCTGTCGTTGTCACTGCAGGTGGTACGAAACTGATTGAGAACGTAGACTATACCGTAAACTACAGCATGGGTATCGTGACCATACTCAACCAGTCTATTCTTAACTCCAACACACCAATTGATGTGCATCTGGAGAATCAGGATATGTTTAACCAGCAGCGTAAGAGTTTGTTGGGTACGCATATGGAATATGCCTTCAACAAAGACTTCAAGATAGGCGGAACGTTGATGCACCTCACCGAGATGCCACTGTACACCAAGACAACAGCCGGCAGTGAGCCGATAGCCAACACCATCTGGGGCTTCGATGCTGCCTACCATAAAGAGTCGCAGTGGCTGACCCGTATGATTGACAAACTGCCTTTACTGGAGGCAACACAGCCGTCCAGTTTCTCGTTCAATGGCGAGTTTGCCCAGATGATTCCGGGTCACCGCAAAATCAAGAACAATCCAGGTTATGCCTATATCGACGACTTCGAGGCAACGGAGACAACCATCGATTTGACCTTCCCTTACTACTGGCATTTGGCAAGTACGCCTTCAGACCCGAGCGCTACCAGTGGATTCCGTCAGCGTGGTACCCTTGCCAATAATATCGAATACGGTGTTGACCGTGCTTTGTTCAACTGGTTTACGGTGGATAACAACGTGTTCAATATGCCAAAGAACACCTCCATGCCGGCACATATCCGTAACGATGCCAACCTCCGTTCCAACCACCTCACCCGTCTCATCAAACAGCAGGAACTCTTCCCAAACAAGGAAGATGTGCTGGAAACATCAAATTACCTCACCGTTCTCAACGTCAGCTATTATCCGCAAGAACGTGGTCCTTATAACCTTGATGTCAACGGAATGAATCCTGACGGTACCTTGGCAAATCCACGTCAGCGTTGGGGTGGTATGATGCGTAAATTGGAAACCACCGACTTTGAAAAATCGAACATCGAATACGTGGAGTTCTGGTTGATGGATCCGTTTGTCAACGACACCCTGGGAACAGCCCAAGGCGGTGACCTCTATATCAACCTCGGTGATATCTCCGAAGATATCCTCAAGGACGGTAAGAAATTCTTTGAAAACGGCATGCCTGCCACCGGCGATACCACACAGACCACATCAACGGTATGGGGCCGTGTGCCAACGGCTCAGAGCACCGTGCTGGCATTCAGTAGCGATGCAGCTGCCCGTACGTATCAGGACGTTGGTCTCAATGGCTTGCGAACAGAGGATGAGTTCCTCTTCCCAACCTATCGTAACTATCTTGCCGATCTTCGTCAGAAACTCAATCCTAACGTGGTGGCACAGATGTCTGCCGATCCGTTCTCTCCATTCAACGACCCTGCCGGTGATAACTATCACCACTACAGAGGCACTGACTACGACACGGAAGAGTTGCCTATCCTTACCCGTTACAAACACTTCAACGGCGTGGAAGGAAACTCACCTGCCAACGAAGATGCAGCCTCTACCTATTCCACCTCAGCAACCACCGTTCCTGATGTAGAGGACCTCAACCAAGACAATACACTGAATGAGTACGAGAAATACTTTGAGTACCGTATCTCCCTGCGTAAGGGCGACCTTGCCGTAGGACAGAACTATATTGCTGACCGCCGAGATGTAACCGTAGAGCTGGCCAACGGACAGCAGAGCACTGTGACATGGTATCAGTTCAAAGTGCCTGTGCGTGATTATGAGCGTCGTGTAGGTGCTATCCGCGACTACAAATCCATTCGTTTCATGCGTGTCTACCTCACCGACTTTGAAGAAGAGACACACTTGCGTTTCGGTACCCTTCAGTTGGTTCGTGGTGAATGGCGCAACTACACCAAGACACTCTACGACCCTGCCAATCCACCTTCAACCAACGGAACCGTCGACGTATCGTCCGTCAACTACGAAGAGAACAATAGCAAGACACCTGTCAACTATATCCTCCCTCCTGGTGTAACCCGTGAGACAGACCCAAGTCAGCCTCAACTTCGCCAGCAGAACGAACAGGCTATGGTGATGCGTGTCTACGACCTTGCACCAGGTGATGCTCGTGCGGTATATAAAATCACCAACTTCGATATGCGTCAGTACCGTCGCTTCCAGATGTTCACTCACGCAGAACAGATGATTGATGACCCGTACAACCTGCAGAACTACGACCTCAGCATCTTTATCCGTTTGGGTAGCGACCTCCAGCATAACTACTATGAGTATGAGATTCCGTTGAAACTGACACCAGCCGGTTTCTACACCGAATCGTCTGCCGATGTTGTTTGGCCGGTGGATAACATGTTCGACTTTGCTTTCTCACGTCTTACCGATGTGAAGCAGAACCGCAACAGAGCACAGCAGACCAACCCTTCTGTTGTGATGAACCGCCGTTACTCCGAAACAGACCCTGACCATCCGAACAACCATATCACTGTGATGGGTAATCCTAACCTCAGTGATGTCTGCAACATGATGATTGGTGTTCGCAACAACAGCCAGCAGAGCCAGAAGACTGGCGAAATCTGGGTGAATGAGATGCGTATGACCGACTATAACGAGAATGGCGGTTGGGGTGCTATCGGCAATGCTTCGTTGGCTCTCTCCGATATTGCCACATTGAACGTATCGGGTCGCTATGAGACTGCCGGATTCGGTGGCATTGAACAATCGTTGACAGATCGCCGACTGGAAGACTATGGACAAATCAATGTGTCAACACAGGTTGAAGTAGGTCGTTTCTTCCCAGAGAAAGCCAAGGTCAGCATTCCTCTTTACGTGTCATATTCCGTGGAGACGGAGAAACCACAATACAATCCAACCGATAAGGACGTGCTCCTGAACGAAGCCATCCGTAACCTCGATACACAGGATCAGCGAGATTCTCTGAAAGCCATTGCTACTGAAAAGAGAGTCAGCCGTAGTGTCAACCTCACCAACGTGAGAGTAGACCGTCGTGGTGAGCGTCCACATCTTTACGACCCTGCAAACTTCACCGCAAGTTATTCCTATACTGAATCGAGCGACCTTGACCCACAAGTGGAACGTGATATGAAGATTGCCCACCATGGTGCATTCAACTATAACTTCTCAACATCGCCAACGGCTTGGGAACCATTCAAGAAAAGCGATAAACTGAAGAGTCCGCACTTGCGACTGATTAAAGACTTCGGCATTAACTACATGCCAAATCAGTTGGCATTCTCCGTCAATATTGACCGTCTCTACAACGAGACACAGATGCGTGACCTTGAGGGCTCAATGAATATTGATAAAACCGATGCCAAGAACCCGTTGCTTACGGCAAGTAAATCGTTTACATGGGGACGTGATTTCGAGTTGCGTTACGACCTCACCAAGAACCTCAAGTTCACACTCCGCACCGGTACGGACAGCCGATTTGAAGAATCGCTCACCTCGCCAGTCAACAAGAAACTCTTCCCGACAGAATATGAGAACTGGCGTGACACCATCATGCAAAGTATGCGTCATGGCGGTTTGCCGTTGGCTTATGAACAGACCTTCAACGTAACCTGGAATATCCCGTTGAGCAAGATACCGTTCCTGGATTGGGTTACTGCCAATGCACAATATAATAGTGCCTACTCATGGGACTATGGTGCTATCTCTGGCAGTCAGGTCAATGTGGGCAATATCATCGGCAATATCTCCAGCTGGCAGGCTGACGGCAACCTCAACTTTGAGAAACTCTATAACAAATCGAAATATCTTAAGGCAGTAGGTCAACGTACCAGCTCGAACAATACGGCAAAGGTGTTGAAGCGCAATAACGCAAATACACGCTTTACTCCACGTAGCTTCTCAAAGACTATCGTTTTCGACGGAGCAAAATCGCAGGACATCAAGCACAACCTCAACAGTACAACCTTTACAATCAGTTTCGTCGACAAGAACGGCAATACCGTAAAGCTTCCGTATCGTGAGATTGATAACAATAACATCAGGATAAAATCGCGCAAAGACCTCGACAGCATCACTGTCAATATTGAAACACGCAACCCGAACGATCCTACACCAAGTCAACATGCTACCGACTATCTCATGCGTTTCCTCATGATGGTACGCCGTGGTTCTATCTCCTACAAAGAGAGCAGTTCTTTGACTGTGCCTGGATTCCAAAGCAGCATTGGATTCATGGGTCAGAAGGCAATGGGCAACAGTGTGCTTTCGCCTGGTCTTGCCTTTGCATTCGGTATGCCAGGTGTTCCGTTCATTGAGAAAGCCATTGATAACGGATGGCTGTTCATGAACGACTCCATCATCAATCCTGCATTGAATACCCACTCGCAAGACCTCGACATCAAACTCAACCTCGAACCATTCCCAGGCTTCAAGATTGACCTTACCGCTAAATACATGGGAACGAAGTCGAGCAGTATACAATATATGTTCTCCGGTATGCCGACACAGTTCACCGGTACATTCCAGATGACACATGTGGCTATTGCTACGGCATTCTGGCGTCGAGGCAAGGTTGACCGTTATGACTCACGTGCCTTCCAACTCTTTGAGCAGAACCGTCAGTTTGTGGCTGACAGATTGGAACAACGCTACGCTGGAACACGCTATCCTACCACAGGCTTTATGGCGGAAAACGAACTTGCGGGTCAAACCTTCGACAAGGCCAATGGTGGTGTCAACATCAACTCTCCTGATGTGTTGATACCAGCCTTCTTTGCTGCCTATTCCGGACGCGATGTCAGCCGTACGAGCACCAATATCATTCCTAAACTGTGGAGCCTGCTCCCTAACTGGAAAATCTCGTATGACGGTCTCTCGAAGATTCCTGCTGTGGCAAAACATTTCCGTTCCATCGTCCTGAATCATCAGTACACCTGTACATATAATATTGGTTCGTATAGTTCCTATGCCAACTATGTGGAGAATGAAGACGGCTTCGGTTTCGTTCGCTCTGTAACAAATGGCAATCCTATCCCTTCCAGTGCATACGATATTTCCACCGTAGTGCTCAACGAATCGTTCATGCCGCTCATCAGTGTGGATTTTGCATTGAAGAACAGTTTTACCTTTAAGGCTGAATATAAGCAACAACGTACCATTTCTCTCAACCTCACCAGCACACAAGTTGTAGAGGCTACGTCGCAAGAATATGTATTTGGCATGGGATATGTATTAAAAGACTTCGACGTCATGTTAAAAACCAAATCGAATCGTGTGAAAAAAGTGAAGAATGATCTCACACTTCGCCTTGACGTCGGTTATAAGAACATCGCAACACTCATCAGTAAACTCGACTCCGACGATGTACCTCAAGCAACTGCTGGCAGTCGCACAATGACTATCAAGTTTACAGCCGATTATGTGTTCAGTTCGCGTCTCAACTTCCGTTTCTTCTACGATTACCAGTCGAACGCGCCATTGATCACCACATCATACCCAATGTCCGATTCCAACGTTGGCTTGAGCATAAAATTGATGCTTACAAGATAAAATATTTGTGTATGTCGGAAAGAATTAGTATTTTGGTGCCCGAATATTTCTCTACTAACAAATAATAAAATCTCTAATTACAACATGAATCAGAAAAACGAATTCAGAAACTTTGCCACCAAGCATTTAGGCTTGAATGGCCTTGCGTTAGACCAATATGTTGGTGCAACCAACCGCGGCCTCTCAGGCTTGCGTAGCAGTGTTACACCAGGCGATTTCCGTATGGAAGGCTATATCTCACCTTCCATCCTTGAGGAACGTCAACTCAATGTTACACAAATGGACGTGTTCTCACGTCTCATGATGGACCGTATCATCTTCCTTGGTTCAGAAATTGACTCTTATGTAGCCAATGTTATCCAAGCTCAATTGCTTTTCTTGGACACCAACGAGCCTGGCAAGGATATCACCATCTATCTCAATAGCCCTGGCGGCTCTGTCTATGCAGGTCTTGGTATCTATGACACCATGCAGTATCTCGGCTCAAAGGTAGGTACCATCTGCACAGGTATGGCAGCCAGCATGGCAGCTGTTCTTCTCGTATCAGGCGAGAAAGGCATGCGTGTAGCATTGCCACACTCACGCGTGATGATTCACCAACCTATGGGCGGTATGCAGGGACAAGCTTCCGACATGGAAATCACCGTACGTGAGATTCAAAAACTCAAATCAGAACTCTACGAAATCATTGCCCGTCACTCTGGCAATACCATTGAGCGCATCACTGCTGACTCCGATCGTGACTATTGGATGACAGCTCAGGAGGCTAAAGATTATGGTATGATTGATGAGGTACTTACAAAACGTAACGATTAATAATGGCTAAAAAACAAGAACGCCGCTGTAGTTTCTGTGGACGCGGTGAGTCCGATGGACTCATCATGCTCACAGGTTTACAAGGTAATATATGTAACGAGTGTGTCAATATGGCACACGATGTGCTCGTTACTGAACTAAACAAGAAGAAAACCTACAAACCACAGCAGAACGATGTTCCAAAACCTAAGGAGATAAAGGCTTTTCTGGACCAATATGTTATCGGACAGGATGAGGCGAAAAAGACTTTGTCTGTGGCTGTTTACAACCACTACAAACGTATTTCGCAACCTATGGACGATGAGGTAGAAATCGAGAAATCCAATATCCTTCTCGTAGGTGCAACCGGCACAGGTAAGACTCTCTTGGCAAAGACTATTGCCAAAAAACTTAACGTACCGTTTGCCATCGTTGATGCTACTGTATTGACTCAGGCTGGTTATGTAGGCGAAGATATTGAAAGCATTCTGACCCGTTTGCTCCAGAGTGCTGACTATAATGTTGAGGCTGCCCAACGTGGTATTGTCTTCATTGATGAGATTGACAAGATTGCCCGAAAGGGTGACAACCCAAGCATTACCCGCGACGTAAGCGGCGAGGGTGTTCAACAGGGTTTGTTGAAACTGCTGGAGGGCTCCATGGTCAATGTTCCACCACAAGGCGGACGTAAGCATCCGGAACAGAAGATGATAGCCGTGGATACACAGAATATCCTCTTTATCTGCGGTGGCGCATTTGATGGCATCGAGAAACGTATTGCCCAACGTCTGAATACGCATGTTGTTGGCTATGTATCGTCCAATAATCATGCCAAAATTGATCGACAGCATCTCTTACAGTACATCTCTCCACAAGACCTCAACAGTTTTGGTTTGATTCCTGAGATTATCGGTCGTCTCCCAATGGTTACCTATCTTGATCCACTGGACAAAGAGGCACTCCGCAATATCCTTACTAAACCGAAGAATGCCATCACCAAGCAGTATATTAAACTCTTTAAGATGGACAATGTCAAACTTTCGTTCTCCAACGAGGTGCTTGACTATATCGTAGACAAGGCTGTGGAATATCGCTTGGGTGCACGTGGTCTCCGTGCCATCGTGGAAACAGTGATGACTGATGCCATGTTCCTTACCCCATCGGACGATACCTCCGAGTTGCATATCACACTTGATTATGCCAAGGAGAAAATTGACAGGGCAAGCATGAAGACAATAGAATAAATAATATTACAAACACATAAAACACAAAACACACAATGAAAAAAATTGCATTCTACATGATGGCTCTTGTAGCCTTCGTCATGACCATCAGCTTCACTGCTTGTGGCAACGAACCAAACGAACCAAAACCAGGTGAGGAGGGCAATGACTCAACCCAAACTGGTGATGCTACCATCGAATATGTTGACCACGAGAGCACCCCTATCGTAGTTAACGCCATGGGTGAGAAATCACTCAGCATCTTCGGCGAAGGCGAATACATGATTCAGAACTACAGCCCAGACGAAGAGACCATGATTGCTATCTTCGAAGACGGCATCGGCATTCTTACTCTCGCAGACGACTATCACGATAACATCGTTGTAGTTAACGAAGGCGAACTCATCGACGCTACTGGTCACTGGACATACGGTTCACAGGCTGATGCTGCTTTCTGCACACTCTATGAAAACTCTGCCTATGGTCAATATACCGCATGGAATGGTATGACAAGCTATGTCGGCATCTGCGAACAGAGAGCTGACGGTACCCACTATGGTTGGATTAAAATGACTGTAGCTGTTAACAACGCTGGCGAAGTAACTGCTACCGTTTACGGTTGGGCTTACGAGAAAACTCCTAACACCCCAATCAAAGCTGGTCGCAAACATTAATCTGTAGCTTCCCTTTCAACAAATATAAGCCTTTGCCCGGTGAACAGCCTGGCGAAGGCTTTTTCTACCATATTATATAGAAAGATTTCAATGAAACAAATCAAACACATCGTATTGCTTTGTCTGCTTGCTGTTGTGGCGCTTACTTCATGCGGCAAGAAAGCGGATGGCGACAAAGCCTTGGCAGAACTCAACGACCGTTTCAAATTCTCGTTGGATTCTATTTATGATACCTATAAACCACGTGCAGAAGCCACCGTTGTCGAGGATTCGCTTTTGAAGGTTATCGGCGACCTATCGCAGGAATGTGCCGGTTATATGATTATCTATAAGGCGCAACTTTTCCAAGTGGCTATGGATGTGCACGGCTACGATGTGAATAAGTTCGGTGAACTCTCTTCGGAGAAACAGAACGAAGTTGGCACATGGCTTGAACAGAACTGGCCAACACTTAACGAAACATTTCAGTACATCGGACACCGTTGTGTGAAACTCTATGTCATCAATGCTATGCGTATCAACGACAAACACTCAACCGAGGATTTCCCGGAAGATGTGCGTAAAATTGTTGAAGATGACTCCGTGGTTTATTAAACGATGATGAAAGCGAAACTTTTCCTTCTGTACTTGTTCATGATGTTGGCGTTTACACCATGTGTGGCGCAGCGTCTGACTGATAGTAACTACCGTACAGTGGGACATATTGAAAGCGATGGCACTATCAAAGATGAGAATTACCGCACGATAGGTCATATTCAAAGTGACGGAACGGTAAAAGATGCGAACTATCGCACTATTGCTCATCTGCAAAACGACGGCACTGTCAAGGATGCCAACTATCGTACCATCGGTCATATTCAAGACGACGGCACAGTGAAGGATGCCAATTATCGTACCATTGGTCATGTTCAGAACGATGGCACAGTGAAAGATGCCAACTACCGTACTATTGGACATGCCAACGGCATACCGATGAGGTGGGCGGCACTCTATTTCTTCTTTTAATTTTGAAAACAATCATACACTATCATATATGCAAGTAGGCGATAAGATTCCTGAGGTTCTTGGCGTAGACCAAGATGGACGTGAAATAAAAAGCAGCGACTATCGCGGACGAAAAATCGTGCTGTACAGTTATCCAAGGGCTAATACAAGTGGTTGCACTGCTGAGGCTTGCTCGTTGCAGGCGCACAGAGAGGCATTGGCTTCCGCTGGCTACGAAATCATTGGCGTGAGCAAGGATAAACAGACTACACAGAAGAAATTTGCTGATGCGCAAGGATTGGAGTTCCCGCTGATAGCTGATGTTGAAACCTCCCTTCTGCAAACTCTTGGTGCTTGGGGCGAGAAGAATATGTACGGCAAGAAAACCATGGGCATACTTCGTACTACTTATCTTGTAAACGAAGAGGGTATAATTGAGAAAATCTTCACGCCAAAGGAAATCAAGACCAAGATTCACGCTGAGCAGATTCTCGATTATATCAATAAATAATTACTTGTAAAACTGAATGATTAAGAACCTTATACTTGATTTTGGAAGAGTGTTGGTAGATTACGATTTCGACCTCTTCTTCAAGCAATATATTCCCGACCCGGAACGTCGTCGTGCCCTGGGACCTATCCTTAATAACGAGCAGGTTCAGAAACGTGTGGACAAAGAGGAGATTCCTTTCGCTGAGATTATTGGCGAATTGATTGAACGTCATCCCGATTTTGCTTCAGAGATGCGTCATTTCCTTACTCACTACGACTCTATCGTAACGGGTGAAGTGCCAGGCATGCGTGAATTGCTGATTCGTTTGAAGGAGCGCGGTTTCAAACTCTACGGATTGACAAATTGGTGCAGCATGGTTTATCGCACGATGGAGCAATACGAAATCTTCTCACTGCTCGATGGCTATGTTATTTCTTCTGAAGAAAAAGTCATCAAACCAGAACCGGAGATTTATCAACGCCTGTTCGAGAAGTTCTCACTCAAGCCGGAAGAGTGTCTCTTTGCTGACGATCGTGAAGAGAACATTGAAGGTGGCCGTCGCCTTGGCATGCCGGGCATTGTGTTCCGCAATGCTGCTCAATATGAAGAAGAACTCAAACAGTATATCTAACTGACAATTATCAATCATGAAATTCATCGGTAACATTCTTTGGCTCTTGCTTGGTGGCTTCGAGGCTGCCATTGGCTATTTCACTGGCTCTGTTGCATTGGCTATTACTATTGTTGGCTTGCCGGTGGCTATGCAGACATTCAAAATAGGTATGCTGTGTCTTTGGCCATTTGGTACAGAGGTGCGAAAAACTTCAAGTCCTTCTGGATGCATACGTATTCCTCTCAACTTCATCTGGCTGATTTTCGGTGGACTATGGGCTTGTCTGGTGCATATCTTTTTCGGTTTGTTGCTCTGTATCACTGTTGTAGGTTTTCCTTGGGGTAAACAACATTTCAAGATGGCAACCCTCTCATTAGCCCCCTTCGGCAAAGAATTGGTACGTTGAATAGATAATTATTACAGATATGAAACTTGCTGTTCCTACACGCAATAACAAGGTAGACGACCATTTCGGTCACTGCGACCACTACACCGTTTTCACTATTGGTGATGACAACAATATCCTCAGTTCCAAGCATCTCGACTCGCCGCAAGGATGTGGCTGCAAGTCTGACATTGCTTCTGTCATGCAGCAAATGGGCATAACTCTCATGCTTGCCGGTAATATGGGAATGGGAGCATATAATAAACTTAATGAGCATGGAATCAGTGTGATTCGTGGATGTCATGGCGAGATAGAAACTGTCGTTGCAGACTATCTCCGTGGTGAAATTGTCGATTCCGAGGAGTCTTGCAATCATCACGACTGCAGTTCTAAAGAAGAAACACCTGTCTTCATACTTCCTCAATTAAATAAATAAAGATATATGCAGTTTCAGGATAAAGTAGTTGTGATTACCGGAGGTGCTCAGGGCATAGGAAAGTGTATTGCCGATGAGTTTCGTCGCGAAGGGGCAAAAGTCTGTGTCATTGACATACAACCTGGTGACCATTACGTAGGCGATATTAGCAAACAGAATGTGCTGGAACACTTTGCAAACCATGTTGTCTCTCTCTATGGACATGTGGACGTGGTTGTCAACAATGCGCTTCCGCTGATGAAAGGCATTGACGAATGCTCTTACGAAGAGTTCCAATATGCCTTGAGTGTTGGCGTAACTGCTCCTTTTTATCTTGTAAAACTACTTGCTCCCTATTTCTCCAAGGGTGCCTCTGTGGTCAATATATCCTCTTCTCGCGATCGTATGAGTATGCCTCAGACCGAGAGTTATACTGCTGCCAAAGGTGGAATTGCTGCATTGACGCATGCGCTTGCAGTAAGTCTTGCTGGTAAGGCACGTGTCAACTCCATCTCACCGGGATGGATAGATACCGACTATACTGTCTATGAAGGTCCAGATGCTGAACAACAGCCTGTTGGACGTGTAGGCAATCCGTTGGATATTGCCAACATGGTGCTTTTCCTATGTTCCGACAAAGCTGGCTTCATTACTGGTGAGAATATCTGTATTGATGGTGGCATGACTCATCAGATGATCTACCATGCTGAACATGGGTGGTCGTTGGAGAGAAAATAATCTCTGTTTCTTTATTTAATCATGAATCCTATCACCCTTCGTTTGCTTAGTCAGCAGCTCTTGTCTCCTCAGTTCTCCAAGCCAGAGGAAGTTGTAGCCCATTTCGGTGCCATGCAAGCGCAAGATATCCGTATGGTGCGGTGGGCTGTGTCCATGCGTACCCGCAAACCATCTGCTAAATCATTCGAAGAGGCTATCAATCAAGGACGTATCATTCGCATGCATCTGATGCGTGGCACATGGCAGTTGGTGGCAGCAGAGGATTATTGGTGGATGCTTGACCTCTGTGGCGAGCGTGCTCATAAGGTGATAAAAGGATGGCAAGATTCAAGTGGAATTGTTTTTTCAGATGAAGAACATCTCGCTGTTCTTGATGTGATTGAGCAAGTGACAAAAGAAAAGCGAAGTGCAACGAAAGAGGACTATGTCTTGGCGCTTGCTGATAATGGCTTCAACTTTGATGAACATCGTCTCAATTGCCATATCCGTAGGGCAGAGTTGGATGCGGTGTTGTGTAGTGGCGATTTTCTCCCAATGAAACCTACTTATGCCCTTGTTGAACAAAAGATTCCACGCATTATGTCTATCAGTCACGATGAGGCTTTGAAGCGTCTTGCCGTACGTTATTTCCAAAGCCATTCTCCTGCTACACTCAACGATTTTGCCTGGTGGTCGGGATTGACTATGGGCGATTGTAAAAAAGCGGTGGCAATGCTTGCCGATTGTTTGAAGCCTTTTCCCAATGACAACCATCAGTTCCTGTTGCTGGATTCCTGTCGTACGCGAAAAACCAGCAAACCTTCGCGTATTCTTTTGCCTGCTTACGACGAATATCTCATCGGATATAAAAGTCGTGACCTCGTGCTTGCTCCTGAAGTGAAACATAAAGCACATAATAACAGCGGCATATTCCATCCTGTAATTGTCTCCGACGGTGTCGTTTGCGCTAATTGGAAACCATACGAGAAGAACCTTACAGCCACGCCATTCCCTAACTATAGCCTCCCTGATTCACTCGATGAGGCATGGAATGATTACACCGTTTATCTCCAGCGTTAGCATTCGTCGTTTTCTTCATTGGTTGATACGGAAAAAAGCCGTACCTTTGTGCCAATTAAAATAAGACATAAAATGAAGAAATCAGACATTCTCGTTATCCTTATCATCGTGGCCGTATTGGCTCCGTTTTTCATTCCTGCTACAGGCTTCTTTGCTTGGTTCAATGCCACCACAGCAGCCCATCCATTCATCATGGCGTTCTTCAAATTCGCCATCCTTGCCGTCTTTGGCGAGATGTGGGCACTCCGCATCCGTAAGGGCGTGTGGTATGAGCAAGGCTTTGGTGTGTTGCCTCGCATGATTGTCTGGGGCATTCTCGGCATGGCCATCGCCATGGCAATGATGATTTTCAAGAGCGGTGTACCTGTGTTCCTGGCTGCCGTTGGCGGAGTCGATCCTGCCGATATCATCAGTATATTCAAAGCTCCTGAACTTACATGGGGTAAAGTTGGCGTAGCCTTTGCTGTCAGCGTTGCCATGAACTCTATCTTTGCACCTGTAATGATGACTCTCCACAAATGCACCGATATCCATATCATGTCAAACGGTGGTACTTTGCGTGGCTTCTTCACTCCAATCAAGATGCGTGAGATTATCAGCACCAAAGTCAACTGGGACGTTCAATGGAACCTTGTCATCAAGAAAACCATCCCATTCTTCTGGTTCCCTGCTCACACCATTACCTTCATTCTTCCAGGCAACCTTCAGGTGCTCTTTGCCGCTTTGCTTGGTGTAGCCCTCGGCTTAATCCTTGCCCTTGCCGGTGGCAGCAAGAAATAATAGTGTAGCACACTGACTGCAAGCCATAGAATCCCTTCTCAATCAGAACAATGTAATATGGAACAAGAACCAGTGCTGAATGCACACAACAAGAAGGAGTATCCTCCGATGCATACGGCGGAACATATTCTCAATCAGACGATGGTGAGGCTTTACGGTTGCCCACGCAGCCGCAATGCCCATATCGAACGTAAGAAAAGCAAATGCGACTATCTCCTCGCTACGGCTCCTACAGAGGCTGAGATTGCTGCTGTGGAGGCTAAGGTGAATGAGGTGATTGCGATGGGCTTGCCTGTGACAATATCGTTTATGACGCAGGCTGAGGCTGCTTCGGTGGTGGATCTGAGTAAACTGCCGGAGAATGCGTCTGAGATGCTCCGCATCGTCCGTGTGGGCGACTACGATGCCTGTGCCTGTGCCGGCGACCATGTGGAGAATACGGCTCAGATTGGTACGTTTAAGATTATCAGTCACGACTACAACGAGGGAACACTCCGTCTCCGTTTCAAACTGGAGAATACCACCTACGTGGAATAAATCTCCACGTAATTCAGCCTAACAGCCTTATATTGCACCTGCGATATAGGGCTGTTTTCGTTTCCGTTGTTTCATACCAACACTCATGCTGGCGTTCTTCTTCCGAAGTTAAACAGACGTAACCTCAAACCAAAAGATTTGGACTGGCTGCAACCTGGCTGTAACCTTAAACCAAGAAGAATGTAAAAATTGCAGAATAACAATTAAGGCAAGCCAAATGTTTTAGACTCGTTGCTACCTTGCAATAATCGTCAACCAAAAAGTTCAGACCCATTGCTACCTTGCAATAAGTGTAAACCAAAAAGTTTGGACTCATTGCTACCTCGCAATAACCGTAAACCAAAAAGTTCAGACTCATTGCTACCTCGCAATAATCGTAAACCAAAAAGTTCAGACTCATTGCTACCTCGCAATAAGAGTAAACCAAAAAGTTCAGCCTCGTTGCTACCTTGCAATAAGTGTAAACCAAAAAGTTCGGACTCATTGCTACCTTGCAATAACCGTAAACCAAAAAGTTCAGACCCATTGCCACCTCGCAAAAACTGTAAACCAAAAAGTTTGGACTCGTTGCTACCTCGCAATAACCACAAACCAAAAGTTCTGGACTTACTGCGAGGTCGCAATGAGAGCAAAACAAACTTTTCGTACATTCTGCAAATAGCATAAGCAGTAATCAACAGGAAAAGCGCAAACAACCTCCTTCCCTTTAAGGACAGATTTTAGGAGAGTATTCCTCCTTCTCGCCGTAAAATAGTTATTCATGTCGTTGTCGTTCTCGTTGAAAATATGTATATTTGTGCCCTAAATTGGATATGCTATACAACAAACAGATATAACAACATCATGGCTAAGAAAGCAACTGCAAAGCCTAAAATAGAGAAATCCATTGAGACTCAGCTCTGGGAGTCAGCTAACAAACTCCGTGGCAACATCGAAGCATCTGAGTACAAACATGTCGTGCTCAGCCTTATCTTCTTGAAATATGCGGGCGTACGTTTTGAGCGCCAATACAACAAACTGAAAGAGCAATACAGCGATATGGCAGAGACCATCTGCAACATGCCGATGTCGTATGCCAAAGACAACGTGTTCTACCTTCCGGAGGAATGCCGATGGAGTTATATCATGGAGAACGCCAAACAGCCGAACATTCCTCAGATTATCGACAAGGCACTCTCAGATATAGAGAAAAGCAATAAGCAGTTGACTGGTGCCATGCCTGTCAACTACTACTCTCAGGTTGGCATCGACCCTGCCAAACTCGGTTCGCTCATCGACACTATCAACGACATGGAGCAACACATGGACGACTCCAACGATTTCTTCGGCCGTGTCTATGAATACTGCCTTTCCAACTTTGCGCTCCAGGAGGGCAAGGGTAAGGGCGAATACTATACTCCAAAAGCCATCGTCAACCTCATTACCGAGATGATTGAACCCTACAAAGGCAAAGTCTATGACCCTGCCTGCGGCTCTGGCGGTATGTTTGTGCAGAGCAGCAAGTTCATTGAAGCGCATGGTGGCAATCGCCGCGACATCTCTGTCTATGGTCAGGAGTACACCCTCACCACCTACAAACTGGCAAAGATGAACCTCGCCATCCGTGGCATCTCTGCCAACCTCGGCGAGAAGGCGGCAAGCACCTTCCAGGACGATCAACACAAAGCCGAGAAGTTTGACTTCATCATGGCTAACCCTCCATTCAACCAGAAGGACTGGCGTGAACCCAGTGAGTTGCTTGACGACCCACGTTGGGCTGGCTTCAAGACACCGCCAACCAGCAACGCCAACTACGCTTGGATTCTCAATATCTTCAGCAAACTCTCCACCAACGGCATTGCAGGCTTCTTGCTTGCCAATGGTGCTTTGAGTGGCGACGGCGACGAGAAAGCCATCCGTAAAGCATTGATTGATGAGCATGATGCCATCGAGGCCATCGTCATTCTTCCACGCAATATGTTCTACACCACCGACATCAGCGTGACGTTGTGGATTATGAACCGCAACAAACATGCCCGCACCGCCACTGTCAATGGCGAACTGAGGCACTACCGTGAGCGTCAGAACGAAATCCTCTTCATGGATCTCCGCTCTTGGGGTGAGCCGTTCGAGAAGAAATTCACCACCTTCAGTCAGAACGACATTGAGAAAGCTGCCGAGTGTTTCCACCGCTGGCAGCGCACCGACATGGGAGCCTACGAGGATGTGCCTGAGTTCTGCAAGTGTGTCAAGACCGCGGACCTCAAAGACGCGTCGCTCGTGCCAAGCAAATACATCGAGTTTGTCAATCGCACCGACACTGTCGGCTACGAAGAGAAGATGACTGCCCTTCAAGCCGAACTCAAGCAACTCTTCAAAGAAGAGGAAGAGAGCCGCAAAGCCGTCATGGAAGTATTCAAGGAATTGGGCTACGAGTTATAACACCACTGCATACTATGAATAAATATAGGCAATGATTTCAACGTGTTGATAGTTGTACGGGTAAAAAATATTATTTATAATACTTTCCAATTATCAAAAATTAGAAAGATATAGAAAAAGTAAATATGATAGAACAAGCTCCTAAATTTTCCATAGAAGAATTGATGCAATTTGTTATCAAAACGATAAGCAATCGCGCGTTAAAAGACTGTGTCAATGCGATAAATCAAGATTATCTTTATTGGGACAAAGTGAAATACAAGTCTTGCCCAGAAGGATACGATCCAGAACAACTGTGGGGATGTGTTGAGGGAAGTAGGCAATTGAGCAGTGTCCATGTATTGGGATGGGAGCCCTATCACATTCATTTTTTATTGACAAACTTTATGCAAAAGAGTTGTCATGAATTTGACATGAACTTTGGTGGTTCGTGGGAGTCGAATTCTATCATTCCTCAGAAAGACAGACAGCGTTTTCTTATCAGTTCGCTTATGGAAGAAGCCATTTCTTCAAGTCAAATGGAGGGTGCCTCAACCACCAGAAAGGTTGCGAAAGAGATGTTGCGCAAAGGTCTCACGCCCAAAGATAAGTCGCAACGTATGATTTTCAACAACTACCAAACTATCCGATTTATCGTTGAACACAAGCAAGAACCTCTGACAGAAGAAGGAATACTGCATATTCATCAATTGATGACTATGGGAACTCTCGATGATCCTCAAACGGAAGGTCGATTCAGAAGCAATGATGATGTAGTTGTGGAAAATGCAGTGAATCATGAGGTGGTACACACGCCTCCTTCATTTGAGAAGATTCCAGAGTTCGTGGAAAGTATGTGTCAGTTTTTTAATCAGACAGAATCGGAACAATACATACATCCAATCATCAGGGGTATGATATTGCATTATATGATTGCATACATGCATCCATTTGTTGATGGAAATGGAAGAACAGCAAGAGCATTGTTCTACTGGTATATGCTTCGCCAAGGCTACTGGCTTACAGAATATCTTTCTATATCCAGAATCATATACAAGAAAAAAGCGGCCTACGAGAAATCGTTCCTTTATTCCGAGGCATGCAACAACGACGTCGGATACTTCATTGTAAACAATATCAAGGTACTGCGTGAAGCTTTTGAAGAATTGAAACTTTATCTAACGCGCCAGATGGAGAAGAATAATTCTGCACAGAGATACATGAGACTGGGGGGCATCAACGAACGACAGGCTCAAATCATCAGGATGATGGTTGTAAATCCAGAACTCGTATTGACAGTCAAAGATATTCAGGTGCGTTTGGGTGTTACGCCAACTACCGCCAAAAACGATATTTTAGGCTTGATGAATCTCGATTTATTAAGAGAAGTTCCCGTCAACAAGGTAAAGAACTGTTATGTCAGAAGCGACTCTTTTGATAAGATTCTTTCCAATTTGTAAGAATTAGAAAGAATTGGAGCCTGCGTTATTGCCCATTTATGCTACAGAAACAAACAATGAATAACAGCACCACTACATACAAACGACTCGGCGACTACATCCGCGAAGTGGATGTGAGGAATAGCGACCTATCTGTGTCAAAGCTCGTAGGTCTAACTATTGCCAAGGCATTCATTCCATCTGTTGCAAACACAATTGGAACTGATTTATCAAAATATAAGATAATCAAAGAAAATCAGTTTGCTTGTAGCCTTATGCAGGTTAGTAGGGATGGAAAGATGCCTATTGCTATATACAAAGGCGAAAATGCAATTATGTCGCCCGCGTATCCTGTGTTTGAAGTTTACAAAGAAGGACTTCTTCCGGATTATCTTCAAATGTGGTTTTCACGACCAGAATTTGACCGAGAAGCTGTCTTCTATGCTGTTGGAGGTGTTAGAGGTTCGTTGGATTGGAATGATTTTATGGATATGATGTTACCAGTCCCATCTCTTGATGAGCAGCAGCGCATCGTAGATCGCTACAATGCCATCAAGAATCGCATAGAGACCAACAAACAGACAATAGCCAAACTGGAAGAAGCCGCCCAAGCCCTCTACCGCAAAATGTTCGTCGACAACATCGACCCCGAAAACCTACCCGAAGGCTGGAGAATGGGAACGATAAAAGATTTCTGCAAAGAAATGAAGTCTGGCGGAACTCCGAGTCGAACAAATCCATCTTATTGGAATGCAAAAGATTTTGCTTGGCTAAAGTCTGGAGAAGTTCACAACAATGTGATATTAGAAACAGAGGATTATATTAGTGAAGCCGGACTAAATAACAGTTCCGCTAAGATTATCCCAGAAGATTCTGTTGTAATGGCTATGTATGGTGCTACGGCGGCTGAGGTTGCTTATTTGAAATGTGCCACAACCACGAACCAAGCATGTTGTAATATGATATGCCATTCAAAAGAAGATGCTGCATACCTATATTTCCACTTGCGCTATTATCAAGAAGAAATAAAAAAACTTGCAAATGGTGGAGCACAAGAAAACCTAAGTCAAGAGTTGATAGCCAATCAACCAATTATACTTGGATTTGTGCCACACAAATTCGCGACAATCATAGAGCAAATCTCTTTGCTCACCAAAGAACATAAATTATTAACACAGATGCTGTCTCTGCTCATGGTGGAGATGGGGTAAATAAAGGAAATTATCAAAATGGAATCTACGAACGAGAACAAGACTAAACTCTTTAGTGAGAAGACAGCGATTTGCATTTCTGTTATTGGATTCTTAATTATAATTGTAAGTATATTCTGGTTTATTGGTTGTGGAAGTTGGAAATTCTCATCTACTATTGATGAGGAAAAAATTGGCCAATTTGGTGATTTTATAGGTGGTGTCGTAGGTAGTATTTTGGCCTTTGCCGGAGTTATTCTATATTATGTAGCCTTAAATGCACAGAGAGAAGATGTTAAAATAAATAGAGACGCATTGACAACACAAATTCAAGCATTAGAACATCAAATCAAAGAATTTAAGGCTCAGACTGAAGAATTACAAGAAACGCGTAAGGTTTATGAGGAGCAGACTACATTGTATAGAGTACAAACAGAGTTTTACAAAAAGCAAGTTGATGAATTATCAAAGCAAACTGCCATTTCCAAATTAGAACAATTTGACTCAAGTTTCTTTTCACTCTTGAATGTATTTGTTACAACTAAAGAAAAAAACAAAGAACAAATCTCTAAAACATACCAAGAATTAATTCAAAAGAGACAAGATTCAACTTTTTCCTTTCCAAAAACATTAGATTATTTTATGGAGGTTTATGGAAAGTATAGTAATTTCTTATCCCAATATTTAAAAACGATTTATCGGATACTATCAATTGTTGACGAATCTTCATTAAGTAGTTCGGAAAAAATACGGTACGCTAAAATATTAAGATCTCAGTTAACGGATGAAGAATTGTTGATTCTTTTCTACCATTATCAATCAGAGAGTAGTCAAAAAGCTCGATCGTATGTTACACAATATGAATTGCTAAAGCATTTAAACCCATTAGAAAAGATCGAATATCATGTCACGGATGATTCAATTAGGGGTCAATTAACGCAATTTGTTAAAAGACTGTTCAATATAATAAATAACAATGTCAATAAATACTCCGACATTGAAGAAGGTAGTGACGTAAAAATAAGTGAAAAAGAGTACCTTTTCAATGAAGAATTGTTGTATCAACTAGAAATAGCAGAAAGAGTTTTTTCTTATTCCATCTCATTCATACAAGATGATAAACATGAAAAAATGTCAAGTAGTATTTCCTTCGTAAAGAATATTGTTAAGACTGCCTTATTTGACATCCTTTTCATCTCAAAATACAATTCTAATTTTAATGAAGGTATTTTTACAGTATCAGAAAGTACAATAACGGAAGGAGAATCTTTCTCTGTAAAATTGACATTTACAGCCAACATCGAAAATATATTACAATAATGAATACAAATCAAAATACTCAATTTGTTGAGGTTTTTAAAACCAGTTTGAAAATTACACCTCGAACTCTTTCTATTAAGACTTTACTTAGTGAAAGAAATTTGAGACGAATAAACTACAGACCGTATTATCAGCGAAATTATGTTTGGGATGTCGAAAAACAAACATTTTTTATTGAAAGTGTTTTGTTGGGAACAGAAATTCCACCGCTTATTTTATTTAAGTCGGGAACAAATACAGAAGTTATTGACGGCAGACAACGATTTGAAACCTTAAAACGATTTAAGGAAAACGAGCTGTCTCTGTCTGAAAGGGGATTGTTGGAATTAAAGGCCTTATCAAGAAAATCGTTCAACAAGTTTGATGATGAGTTAAAGAATATTTTCTTAGATTCAAACATTAGAATATTTGAGTTTGAGGTAATCACTCAAATCAATCCTCAAATTGAGGACAAAATAAAAAGAGAAATTTTTAGAAGGTATAATTCTGGTATCACTCCTCTAACTTCAGTCGAGGTAGACTCTGCAAAATATGACCAAGATCCATTTTCAGAAATTATTGAGAAGAGACTGAAAGAAGATAAACAATTGTATGATGGCATATTTCATTGTTTTTTTCCAAATGAAAGAAATGATGCTTATTTAATGGAAAAAATGGTTGATTTCTTTAGAAAAACGTATGTTTTGACAAAAATTCCAATTAATAAATATGCACGAGGTGAAAACAGAAACGAGTTATTCAATCTGTTTTATAACACGACATCATACGACGAAATTAATATAGAAGATTTTCTTCGACCATATAATCAAATTATTTTATTATTTGAAAGATTATCTAACGAAAACAATGTCTTTTGTAAACGAAAACTTATGTATGAATCACTTCTATGGGGTGGTCAGATAGTAAACTTAGAGAATGGAGTATTTGAACCTAATTCAATATATGATGAAATCAAAGAGCATTATCTCACATCAATAGATAAGTACTCAGAAGATAATTCTTTTCATTACTCTAACATTATCGAACGTTTTACAGATACCGCAAATTTATTATCCTCCACATATGGAATCAACTTTGACATTTACTTAAAAAACAGCAATTTTAATGATGAAATAAAACAAATGAAGCAATGTGATTCTGAAGCGAAAAGCGCCTTGCAGTTGTTAGAAGGATTAAGAATAAACAAACCTTCCCCTATATCAAAACCTGTAGAGGAAATTTTGTCAGATGTAATAACCCAAAAATATCTAGTAAGACCATCTTACCAACGTCAGGAAAAAATTAATGAACAAAAAGCATCTGCAATTATTGAAAGCATTCTACTAGGGATTTCCCTACCTCCTATATTTATTTATAAAAAGGAGAATGGAGTTAAAGAAGTTGTTGATGGTCAACAACGCTTATTATCCATGATTGCCTTTATTGGCAAACAGTATCGCGACGAGAACGATAATTTAGTCTATTCTAAAAACAATAATTTTAAATTAAAAAAACTAAAAATACTATCAAACTTAAACGGAAGAAAATTTTCTGATTTGCCAGACTCGGACCAAGACAAAATACTTGATTTCGTCATTGATGAAATTATTATAGAACAATCCATCAACAAGAATTTTGATCCAACAGACTTATTTATCAGACTCAACCAAAAACCATACCCTATCCAACAGAACTCTTTTGAAATGTGGAATTCATCCGTAGATAAAGATGTAGTAGATGCTGTAAAAGAGGTAACAAAGAAGTCCTCAAATTGGTTTTATATTAGAGAATACCAAGATCTTGAGCATCGAACAGATAAAATGGAAAATGAAGAATTAATAACATTATTGAGTTATATTGATTATGCCATGGACAAAGGATCTTATGAGAAGGTGTTAGGAACATTCAAAAGAATCGATAGGATAACATGCCGCATTAAAGATAAAAATTCCTTATCGGAATTTTTGATGCATTTAGAAGACGACATCACGGAGAAAGAGTCTTTTATAAAATACATTCAAAATACCGGCAGAAAAATTCAAAATTTCGCAAAACTCTTTGATGAAGATTTATGCAAAGATACGTTGAATAATTTCTTTAATCTTAAGCAAGTAAAGACCTTCCGACGTTCGAACCAAGATTTTTATATTGTATGGGTTTTATTACACAATCAAGATATCACAGATAACAACAAGGACTCCATAAAAGCAATAATCAAGGAAACCTTAGGAGAACTTCGAAATATTGAAGAAAAGAATATTGATGACGGTTATTATAATGATTTTGTAAGGAAATTAAATGATCGTATAGCTTCACAACTATAACTGTTCAACTGTTGCGCCAATGGTTGGTGGATTTTTATATATACCCACATCTATTGATTAACAAAAATACAACAACTATACACTAATATTCAGTCAAATATTAGGTCTGATTGAGGCTAACGTCAGTTCGTGATTGGTGTATTGTAGGTAATTGTTGAGACGAGGTGCACCACGTCTCTACTGGAATGGGTAATTTTATGGCAGAACAATATAAAAATACATATCGCATACCAACAGCCCGTGCCAATTGGCATGGGTACGATGGTGGTGTGTATTTCGTGACCATTTGCACCCAAAACCGTGAACATTATTTCGGGGATATCACGCACGTTGTCACCCCTTGTAGAGACGTGGCGCGCCGCGTCTCTATGATGAACACCGAACCACAAATGCAATTGTCACCTATCGGGCAATATTCGCACGAACAATTTGTAAACGTAAAGACGCATTATCCCTACGCGGAAATACCATTGTTTGTGGTAATGCCCAACCATATACATGCCATCGTGATTATTGATGGGGAAAATGTTCCGTATGAACGTTGCAATGCGGAACACCATTATGGTAATCAAAAATCAAACGCAGACAATTGTAGAGACGCGGCGCGCCACGTCTCTACGGGGAGACAGAATAATGAAATGGTTAGGATTTCCAATCTACAGGGTTGGTTGTCTGTTGTTGTAGGTGGAATAAAATCATCCATAACCAGATACGCAAACGAAAAAAATATTACCTTTGCATGGCAATCGCGTTTTTACGATCGTATTGTTCGCGACCAAAACGAATTGAACCGCATAGCGGAATATGTAGAAAATAATGTCGCCAACTGGCAAATAGATGAGTTAAACAAAACGATATAAATATGTTCAACGAATCCACCCTCGAAAACGCCATCATGGCGCTGTTCAAGAACGAAGATGGGAATATACAATTATAATTAGCAACTAATGGATAACACCAACACAAATATACAATTGTCGTCCAACGACGAGATGCTGATATACCAGTCGCAGGACGGTACTATTAAGGTAGATGTGCTGTTTCAGGACGAAACGGTATGGCTTTCTATTGACCAGATGAGCCTGTTATTTGGGAAATCTCGGTCAACAATCAACGAACACATTCTCCACATCTATGAAGAAAAAGAGTTGGAGGAGTCGTCGTCAATGAGAAAAATCGGAATTTCCGATTTTTCTACCAAACCAACTAATTTCTACAACCTCGACGTTATCATTTCTGTAGGCTATCGTGTGAAATCGCACCAAGGCACACAGTTCCGCATCTGGGCAACACAGCGCTTGCGTGATTACATCATTAAAGGCGTGGCCTTGAACGACGAGCGTTTCAAAAAAGGCAATTCTATGAACTATTTCAAAGAGTTGCTGGAACGTATTCGGGAAATACGTCTGTCTGAGAAAGTGTTCTATCAGCAAATCAAAGATATCTATGCCACCAGCATCGACTACAATCCTTCCGACGAGATCACGCTCAATTTCTTCAAGGAGGTGCAAAACAAACTGCTATGGGCAGTGAGTGGCAAGACAGCCGCCGAGCTGGTCTATTATCGTGCAAATGCCTCTCTGCCAATGATGGGACTGACCTCTACAGAAACAGAAGGCAAGGTATTGAAATCAGACATCGCTGTTGGAAAGAACTACTTGAACGAGGATGAAATTGAGATATTGAAACTGATAGTTGAGCAATTCCTCGCCTTTGCTGAGGCTCAGGCAAAATCGCACGTGCCTATGTATATGAAAGATTGGGTAGAACGGTTGAAGATGGTACTGGTGATGAACCAGAAATCCATTCTTCAAGATGCCGGCAAGATATCGCATAAGATGGCGATAGAGAAAGCAGAAGCCGAATTCAATCAATTCAAGGCAAAGGAATTGGAACAGCAACACCTTGAAAGCATCAAAGAATTGGATGCCGACTTGAGAAAATTACAACAAAAGAACAACAAATAAACATCTATTTATGTTCAACGAATCCACCCTCGAAGACGCCATCATGGAGTTGTTCGAGAACGAGATACACTATACACACCGTTTAGGAGAACAGTTGCACAAGAACCTCAGCGAGGTGTTGTTGTTGGAAGACTTAGAGGCCTATCTTCGCGCCGCCTATCCCGACATCACACAAAGCGAGATGGACCGTGCCATCCTCATCCTCAAGACACCACTCAGTGGCAGTCTCTACGATGAGAACCGTCGTGTGTTCAATATGATAGTGGATGGTTTCGCACTGAAACGTGATGATGCCACCCAACCACCACTGTGGATTCGTCCGGTGGATTTTGAGAACGTAGACAACAACGACTTCAAAATCGTCAATCAGGTGGAAATCGTGGAGGTGTGCAACCGCAGGCCTGATGCCATCGTCTATGTGAACGGTTTGCCTTTGGTGGTGATGGAGTTCAAGACGGCAGTCAAGGAGCACTGCACCATCGTAGATGCCTACAAACAACTGACCGATCGCTACCGCCGCGACATCCCAAGTCTGTTCCGCTACAACGCCTTCGTGGTCATCAGCGATGGCGCACAAAACAAATTCGGCACGCTCTTCACCCCTTACGAATATTTCTATGCCTGGAATCGTGTGGAGCCCGAAGACAAACCGAGCGACGGACTCAACTCGTTGTTCACCATGGTGAGAGGACTGTTCCGTAAGGAGCGCCTCTTGGAGGTGATTCACGACTATGTCTATTTCCCCGACAGTTCAACCAAAGAAGAGAAGATTGTGTGTCGCTATCCGCAATACTTCGCTGCCTCGTTGCTTTATGAAAACATCTTAAAGCATAAAGAGATTGGCGATGGTAAGGGTGGCACTTACTTTGGTGCAACAGGCTGCGGCAAGAGTCTGGCCATGCTGTTTCTCAGTCGTCTGCTAATGCGCTCATCAAAGCTTGGTTCGCCTACAATTCTGCTTATCACCGACCGTTCCGACCTCGACGATCAGCTGTCAAGTCAGTTCATCAGAGCCAAACACTTCATTGGCGATGAGACCATCGAGCAGATTGAGAGTCGTGAGGAACTGAGAAAGAAACTCAGCGGCAGACTGAGTGGTGGCGTGTTCCTGACCACCATCCAGAAATTCTCGGAAGACATTGACTTGTTGAGCGACCGTAAGAATATCATCTGCATCAGCGACGAGGCACACCGCACGCAGACCAATGTGGAGGAATCGACAAAGATTTCGTTTGCTGCCGACGGTACTGCTGCTGCCATCAAGAAGACATACGGCTTCGCACAATATCTGCATCAATCGTTGCCTAATGCCATCTACGTTGGCTTCACAGGCACGCCCGTGGATGCGACAATCGAGGTGTTTGGCGGCGTAATAGACAAATATACGATGGTGGACTCTGTGGTCGATGGTATCACGGTGAGCATCGTCTATGAAGGACGAGCAGCCAAGGTGTTTGCCGACAATGAGAAACTGCAAGAGATAGATAAATACTACGATAGCTGCGAGAAAGCTGGTAGCACCGAAGAACAAATAAACGCCAGCAAACAACAGACAGCCACGATGGAAGCCATCATCGGCGATCCGAAACGACTGCAGGCCGTGGCGGAAGACCTCGTCAAACACTATGAGCAACGCATAGAGGAAGGGGCTACCGTTTGTGGCAAGGCGATGATAGTCTGCACGAGCAGAGAGATTGCCTTTGACCTCTACAAACGAATCGTCGCACTTCGTCCTGATTGGAACAAGAAACTGCCATGCGCACCCGAAGCCACTATGACCGACAGCGAGAAGAAGAAACTGCTGCCGATGGAACGTGTGAAGATGGTGATGACTGGCAACAAAGATGACAAGGCCGAGTTGGCGAAGTTGCTCGGCACCAAGGCAGACCGTCAGGAGTGGGCAAGACAGTTCAAAGAACCACACTCAAACTTTAAGATTGTCATCGTGGTAGATATGTGGCTGACTGGTTTCGACGTGCCGAGTCTCGACACAATGTATATTGACAAACCTATCCAACGCCATACACTCATTCAAACCATCAGCCGTGTCAACCGTGTCTGCCCTGGCAAAGAGAAAGGCCTCGTGGTGGACTACCTCGGCATTAAGAAGCGGATGAACATGGCGATGAAGCAATACAGCGGAACAAGCAATAGTGGTGGTGTCTTTGTGGATGGACCAGAAGACAACCCAACAGAGACGATAGAACAGTTGGCGAAGATAGCCAAAGATGAGATCGAGTCGCTTCAAAGTATTGTTCATGGCTTTGATTACAGCGGATTCTTCAGTACTTCAGCCCTTGAACAACTGCAAGCGCTCAACAAAGCAGCAGACTATGTTACGGAACAAGAAGAACGTAAGAAACTCTTCATGGCACATGCCAAACGTTTGAATCAGGCTTATAAGATGTGCTCGTCGTCAGACCTCATCACGAAAAAAGAACGTGCGTTGATTCTTTTCTTTGCGGCCGTAAGAGCTGTGGTGTTCAAGACGACTCATGGCAATGCGCCTGATGTGGAAGAGATGAATATCCATGTTCGCAAACTGATGCAAGCCGCTCTTGAAAGCAGCGGAGTGGAAGAGGTTGTGAAGATTGTAGAGAACAAACATGGCGACCTCGACCTCTTCGACCCGAAACATCTTGAGCGCATCGACCAAATACAACTCCCTAACATTCGACTCAAACTGCTTGAGAGATTGCTTCGTCAGCAGATTGATGAACTGGGCAAAGTCAATAAAGTGAAAGCAATAGAATTTGCTGAGCGACTGAACTCCCTCATCAAAGACTACAACGATCGTTCCGACGATGCTGTTTTTGCTTCAAAGGTGATGCACGCTGTTACCAAGGGCATCAAGGATATGATGCAAGAAGTAGCAGATGAGAAAAGCAATCTTCCTGAAGGTATCGATAACTACGAAGAAAAGGCGTTCTATGATATTCTCAAGACAGTGAGCGATACGATGAAGTTCAATTACCCAGAGGAGAAGATGATTGTCATTGCCAAGGAAATCAAGGAGATGATTACATCAAAGAGTCAATATACCGACTGCTTCAAACGCGATGATATTATGGCAGAGATGCAGTTTGATATTATCATCATTCTGGCAAAGCATAAATACCCACCTGTTGGCGAGAACTACGACGAGGTGTACAAGAAGGTGTTGGAGCAAGCAGAGAATTTCAAGAAATATGAGATTCTTGACCAACCCAAGAAATATGAACTTCCAGATAATAGTCTTGCCAAGTTGCTTGCAGCAGAAGAAAATATTGGTCTATGATATTAAAAGAGGAGTGCCGGGTGTTGATACACCTCTTTGACTTACCTCTCCACAAGCCTCACCTCCCGGTGGGGCTTTGTTGTATATTATATATTGTGTTGGTACAGCGATTGTTGCTGAGATTATCTATTGTATTGTGGAGGGAACTGTGTTTTACCTTGGAAAAAATGACGAAACGGCAACAACGAAAATGATGGTTTTGTGGCGGTTTTTGACCAAAATAGCAAGAAATCGATTTACAAAACATTGTTATACAATGCGATAAGTAGAATTATTTGCTTTGTGCAACATTTATATATATAAGCGCTTAGGTCTGCTAAACAAATCGTATCTTTGTAACACAACGAACGAAAAAGAAACTATTTCTTGGCGTAGTACTGAAATTGTTCTTTGACATACAATAAAGACTAAAGGTGCGAGAGACGATTGTTTTTAGTGTTATAACCACTTTTGAACATGAAA
>JAKSNW010000008.1 GCA_024405895.1 Paludibacteraceae bacterium | reverse complement strand
ATCGTGCAGGTCTTGCACGGTCACAAAATATTTTCTGAAAACATCGTGCAGGTCTTGCACGGTCACCAAATATTTTCTGAAAACATCGTGCAGGACTTGCATGGTCTCCAACAATTTTTGCGAACCATCGTGCAAGTCTTGCATGGTCACGAAATATTTTTTGGTTTCCCTTTCCTTGCGTCAGGGACAGACAACAAGAAAGACGCATGTTCGAGAACATCTGCCTTTGTCGGCATAACGCCAATTTGAATGAAATAGATGATATTGAATTGGAATAGCGGTAGGTTCAAATCTACTTTTGAAGATACTGCTGCACAGAGGTGTAGAGATTGTCGGCTGCCGTCTGCGGCTTCATAGCCTCTGCCAACGGCATATCAGCCGGGGTGATGGTGCGAACGGTGAGGTTGGGATACGATTGGTTTAAGGCATTTCTGCCTACGAAAGTCACGATCGGCAGATGGTGCTTGCCACAAAGTCGAAGAATAGCCCCGAATCCCTTTCCTGCCACACTCTGAAAGTCAACAGCCCCCTCTCCAGTCATGACAACGTCGGCATCAGCCACATGATGTTCAAAACCGACACGGTGGAGCACCCATTCTGCACCAGAGGTCAACTCACCACCGAGAATGCCTTTCAATGTGGCAGCAGCGGCACCGGCAGCACCGGCATAGGTCTGAGTGTCGATGGAAAGCAACGACTTTTGACGATTCAGCACCGTGGCATAGTGACGCAAGGATTGGTCCAGCAGCCTGACTTCCTCAGGAGTAGCACCCTTTTGAGGGGCATAGACATAGGCTGCACCTTCAGGACCGAACATGGTAGCCTCAGCATCGCAGAGGATGGTGAAGCGGATGGGATTCAAGGTATCAGGCTTCTCATAACGAGCAATCTGCGAAAGCATGGCGCCACACGCAGGCTGCGTGAGTTCGTGGTCGGAGGCGTCAAAGAAACGGACGCCAAGGGCTTGAGCCAATCCCGTTCCGCCATCGCAGGTGGCCGATCCGCCCAAGGCAACGATGACATGCTCCACCCCGTGGTCAATGGCATGACGGATGAGTTCGCCGGTGCCGTAGGTGGTGGTATTCATGGCACTACGTTCCGAGGGTTGCAACAAGGCGATGCCTGATGCCGAAGAGATTCCGACGATGGCAGTGGTGGCGTCCAACAAAAAATACGAAGCACTCAACGGCCGCATCAAGGGGTCGTGAACCAGACATCTTCTCTCTGTACCATTGAGCACAGAGGACAATATCTCTGCCGTGCCATCACCACCATCGGCAATGGGCAACGAGACGATATCAGCCTGAGGACGGACGCTACGGATGGCTTCTGCCATGACATTGGCAGCCACGGCGGCAGTCAGTGAGCCTTTGAAGGCGTTGGGAGAGACCACGATTTTCATACGCACAAAGATACGAAAAAAGGCGACAGAACCAACGGTTCCATCGCCCTATGTTTTCCTGATTTGTCAGGGATTATTTCAAACGCTCGAGTTGAACGGTGAAGTGACGCATGAGTTCAGCCTCCCAGGTGATTTTCACACCACGGGTGATGCTCTCACGACGGTCGTATACGTTCTTCAATGCTGCTGCGATAACGTCCATGTGGTTGTTGGTGTATGTACGACGGCAGATGCAGAGACGGAGAAGGTCGAGACCACCGAAACGGTTTTCGCGTGTTACAGGGTCGCGGTCAGCAAGGATGTAACCGATTTCGCAACCACGAACACCAGCCTCGAGGTAGAGTTCGCAGGTGAGGGTCTGTGCAGGGAACTCTTCTTTTGGTACGTTGCAGAGCACTTTGTCAGCGTCAACGAAGATAGCGTGGCCACCTACTGGACGTTGATAAGGGATGCCGTACTCGTCGAGTTTTGAAGCGAGATATTCAACTTGTTTGATACGTGTCTCAACCATGTCGAACTCTGTGTTCTCTTCGAGACCAACAGCAAGAGCAGCCATATCACGGCCGTTCATACCACCGTATGTCAAGAAGCCTTCGAATGGGATACAGAATGCTTTGGCTGCTTCGTACCAGTCTTCTTTGTTGGTAGCGATGAAACCACCCATGTTTACGAGACCGTCTTTCTTAGCAGACATGGTCATAGAGTCGGCGTATGAGAACATCTCTTTGGCGATCTCTTTGATGGTTTTGTCGGCGTAGCCTTCTTCACGTGTTTTGATGAAGTAAGCGTTCTCAACGAAACGAGCAGAGTCCATGTTTACTGGAACACCATATTTGTGGCAGAGTTCGCATGTCTCGCGGATGTTCTTCATTGATACTGGCTGACCACCAACGGTGTTGTTGGTAACGGTGAGTACCATGAAAGGAACGTTGCCTTGGTTCTCTTTCAACACTTTCTCCAATTTCTCGAGGCTTACGTTGCCTTTGAATGGGAGTTCGCGTTGTGTATCTTTAGCCTCATCGATAGTTACGTCGATAGCGGTTGCTTTGCGGAACTCGATGTGACCTTTGGTGGTGTCGAAGTGAGCGTTGCCTGGTACTACCATACCGGCTTTTACGATGCCAGAGAAAAGAACGTTCTCAGCAGCACGGCCTTGGTGAGTAGGGATAACGTATTTGAAACCAGTGATGCGGGTGATGGTGTCTTTCAACTCATAGAATGAGCGAGCACCAGCATAGCTCTCGTCGCCAGTCATCATAGCAGCCCACTGACGGTCTGACATTGCACCGGTACCTGAGTCGGTAAGACAGTCAATGTAAACTTTGTCAGAGCTCAACATGAATACGTTGTTGTGAGCTTCTTCAAGCCATTTTTCGCGTTGTTCGCGGGTGGATTTCTTGATAGGTTCAACCATCTTGATTTTCCACGCTTCTGCAAAAGGTAATTTCATAATGTATTATTTATTTGATTTGTTTTTCTTTTCACGTGGTGCACGAATGCGACCGTCGTAGAGAATGGTGGTTTTGGTTTTATTGTTTGTAAGTGCCAAAACAGCAACACCATCACCATCGATTGTATATTTCAAAGAATAAGGGATAGGACCTTTCTGAATGTTGAATTTGATGGTCCAGATACCTTTCTTGAATTTGCAAGAATAATCGGTAACAGTAAGGTTTTCTGCCTCGAAATCGCGATACTCTTTTGCACTGCGGTCGCGTGTAAACAATGGAAGCGAGCCATTGAGAACATTGCCTTTCAGTGTCATGCAAGAGCCGGTATAGACCTGTTTTGGGTGACTGTTTGGCATTGTTACAGACATCACGTAGAACGAGAAAGTCTGGTTGTTGAGAAGTGAATCAACAAGCACAACCGACGAAACGGTTTTCTGTTGCTGAGTATTCTCCGGAGTCTGAGCCACAAGAGAAATGCATCCGAGGAGGATTGCCAGTGCTACTGCTATTCTTTTCATTTTTTATTTTCTTTATTTCATTTCTAATAATCAGCGGATTATCCCACGTGACGTTCAAAATGTTTAACCATGCAAATGTAGGATTTTTTTGTGATATGCAAAGCCTTAAAGTTGCCTAAACCGCAGATTAGCGTTTGAGCAAGATAATAGTTTCTGCATTCTCGTTCTGAAGTTCGAGTTGGTCCTTTGTGCCAGCGAATGAGCGAACGTCTTTCAATGCGTTGCAGATAGCCAATTCAGCTTTCTCGTCCTCACAAGCCATCTTGGTGCTCAAACCATCGGTAAACTCAATTGAGTTCATGGCACGGCCTTTACGCTCGATGTTGCCGTTGATTTGGTTGCAACCTGCATAAACGTGGATATACATTTGGTCGAGGTTGAAGGTAAACTCAGGTGTGGTGTCGTTCATTACAACATTCTCACCGTTTACTTCGAGAACATACCATGTACCAGCGAGTTCATCGTAGGTGATATACTCTGGTTCTTCTACTGCAACAGCTGTTGAATCATTCAATTCTTCAGTATTTTCAGTTTTTTGAGATTTGCATGATACCATGCATACAAGTGCCATTACGGCAAAAAACAATACTTTTTTCATTGTGTTATTTGATTATTTTAATTATTTCTTGTTGTTATTTCTGTAATCGCGCACCCACTTTATGAATGTGGCATACGATGGACATTCTGTTGCATGAGCCTCTACGAATGCCTTGGCAGTAAGGCCACTCTTGGAGAACTCGGCAAGCAATGCGTCTTTTACTTCGACTCCATAAGCCTTACGAGGTTTAGCAACGGCAGCAACGACACGTGGATGTTTTGGTGTCAAGCCACGTTTAGCAGCCTCGGCAACAAGGAAGTTGTATGCTTCATCGTGATCATTGGAAATGGTGCCGTCGAGGATGGCATCTTTTATCAACGTCTTGAGTTCGCCAACAATAGCAGATGGTGGCAATTCGAACACTTCCATAATCTCCAAGCCATCAACAGGCGGTTGGAAGTTGCGGATACGGTCCTTCTCTTCTATCTCACGAAGTTTCTGTTTTACGAGTTCGAAGTTGTTACGGAAACGCTCCACTTTCTCACGTTTGGACGATGTGATATCACAAGTGCAAAGCAACATAAGCTTATCTATATCATCGCCAGCATCAAAGAGCAATCGGCGAACGGCACTGTCGGTCACTTCTTCTTCACTCAATACGATAGGACGCATGTGAAGGTTCACCATTTTCTGCACAAACTTCATTGGTTCCTTCAACGGCATTTTCATGCGTTGGAAAATACCAGGAATCATTTTGTAGCCAATAAAGTTATGATTGCGGAAAGTCCAGCCAACGGCGTTATCCCATTGTTTGGAACGTGGTTTGCCAATATCATGCAACAAAGCAGCCCAACGCAACCAAAGGTCATCACTCTGTTCGGCAACGTTATCCAAGACCTTGAGGGTATGCAGGAAGACGTCTTTATGAGCACGTTCACCACGACGTTCCACACCTTTGAGGTTTTCCAACTCTGGGAAGATGTAACTGAGCAATCCTGTATCGCTCAGCAATTTCAATCCAATGGAAGGAACGGGAGCCGCCATGATTTTATTTAATTCCACCAAGATACGTTCCTTGGTGATAATCTTGATTCGGTGTGCGTTGCGGATAATCGCAGTCAATGTATCGTCGTAGATACGGAAGTTAAGCTGTGTGGCAAAACGAACCGCACGCATCATACGGAGAGGGTCGTCGGAGAATGTAATGTCTGGGTTACATGGTGTCCTCAGGATACCACGTTCCATATCTGCAAGGCCATCAAATGGGTCAAGCAGTTCGCCGAAACGGCCCTTATTCAAGCAGATAGCCAAGGCATTGACTGTGAAGTCGCGACGGTTCTGATCGTCTTGCAAGGTGCCAACGCCCACTTTAGGGTTACGCGATTCGGGTGTGTACGATTCGGTACGGGCACCAACGAACTCCAGTTCAACCCCATGCTTCTTTACCTGAGCAGTGCCATAGGTCTTGAAGACAGCGAGATGTGTTCCCTTGCCCCATTTCCTTGCCACAAGTTTAGCCATGGTGATGCCATCGCCAACGACGACAACATCGATATCCTTGGTCTTGCGTTGAAGCAGAATGTCGCGAACGTAGCCACCAATGAGATAGCATTCGTAGCCCAACTCGTCGGCAGCTTCGCCAATCATGTGGAATAATTGAGTATCTACTTTCTCAGAAAGATTCATTGGGCGTCGAGGTCTCTAAGTGTTAGTTTCACAACGTTTTCCACGTGGTGAGTATGAGGGAACATATCCACAGGTTGCACAGCATCAACACGATAGGCAACATCAAGCAACTCAAGATCGCGAGCCTGAGTAACAGGGTTGCAGCTCACATACACAATTCGACGTGGACGTGCGTTAAGGATGACGTTGATAACGTCAGTATGCATGCCGGCACGAGGTGGGTCGGTAATGATGACATCGGGTTGTCCGTGTTTGGCGATAAAGGCGTCGGTAAGAATATCCTTCATGTCGCCAGCATAGAAATCGGTATTGTCGATGCCATTGAACTGTGAGTTGATTTTAGCATCCTCGATAGCTTCTGGAACGTATTCTATGCCAATCACTTTCTTTGCCTGACGGCTTACGAAGTTGGCAATGGTTCCGGTGCCAGTATATAAGTCGTAGACCACCTCGTTGCCAGTCAGTTCGGCAAAATTGCGAGCCACTTTATACAATTCGTATGCCTGCTCGGAGTTGGTCTGATAGAATGATTTCGGACTGATTTTGAACTTCAAGCCCTCCATTTCTTCCAAGAGAGCCTCTGTACCATAGTAGAGAATAACCTCTTGGTCGGTGATTGTATCGTTGCACTTGCTATTGATTACATACTGCAGCGAAGTAATCTCCGGGAAGGTCTTCAGCAGGTGGTCCAACAAAGCCACACGTTCAGCCTTGAGGTCTTGATAGAACACCAGCAAGAGCATCAGTTGGCCTGTGGATGTGGTACGTACCATCATCGTACGGAGGAAGCCGGTCTGATTACGGAGGTCGAAGAACTCGAGTCCGTTTTCAAGGGCATAACGACGAATCTCGTTACGAAGACGGTTGTTGATATCATCTTGCAGTGAGCAATGATTGATATCCAACACCTTATCAAACATGCCAGGAATATGGAAACCAACACCGTTCATCTGTTTTGGTGCATCGGCAGGTGTGTTCTCCATCTCGTCTGGTGTAAGCCAACGTTTATTGGAGAAGGTGAATTCCAGTTTGTTACGGTAGGCAATAGTTTTAGCAGAGCCAAGAATTGGCGAAATCTCAGGCAGTTGCACCTTACCTACATGAGTCAAAGCCGCCTCCACCTGTTTCTGCTTGTATTTAATCTGCTCTTCGTATGGAAGGATTTGCCATTTGCAGCCACCGCATGTACCATAGTGACTACAGAAAGCTTCGCAACGTTTTTCTGAATAACTATGGAACGCTACTACACGGCCTTCCATATAGTTATGTTTTTTCTTCGTTACCTGAATGTCAACTACGTCGCCAGGCACGGCATATTGTGTAAACACCACGATGCCATCGACATGGGCAAGTGCCTTGCCTTCGTTGGCAACATCTTCAATGGTGATGTTTGTAAGTATCGGAAGTTGTTTTTTGTTTCTTGCCATAATCTTATGAGGTTAGAGAAACGCCTTAGGTATGTCTGTTTGAAAACGCATTATTTCGCCTGTGGTTGGGTGATGGAACACTAAACTACGAGCGTGAAGGCACACACGTTGCAAAGGATTTGTCTGTGCACCATAGCGTTTATCACCTGCAATAGGGTGACCGATGCTTGACATCTGGACACGAATCTGGTTCTTACGACCAGTTTCAAGGTCGAGTTGAACAAGTGAAAAGTGTTCACCGCGTTTCAAGACTTTATAATGCGTGATTGCCAATTTGCCACCATTGTCAGTTGGCGAAGAATACATGCGAAAGGTTTTTGGATCTTCGGTAAGGTAACTTTTGATTACGCCGTTATCCTTTTCCACGCAACCCTCAACCACAGCCACATAGGCACGCTCGAGAATCATGCTGTTCCACGATGTACGCAGACGCTCCTGTACCTCTTCCGACTTGGCAAACATCATCAAACCAGATGTTGAACGGTCGAGACGGTGAACGATGAATACACGTGCATCGCGATGGAACTTGCTTACATGCTCATTCATCATGCTGTAAGCTGTCATTTCTGTGCTTACGCCGGTGGACATAGAAAGCACGCCTTCGCGTTTATCAATTACAATGACGTCGTTGTCTTCGTAAACAATGCGGCATTTCTGGTTTGGATTAGGTTTTTCCTCACCAACCACACTGATTTTTATTTCATCGCCAGCGTTGAGTTTATAGTCATGATTGGTTACGCAGGTACCATTCACAGACACCTGACGATGCACCAGCCAACTTTTGATAGAGTTACGACTTTTGCCTTGGAAGATTTCCTGCAGATAATCCATCAGCAGACCTTCGTGCTTAACTTTATGAAATTGTGCAAATGGCTTCTTGCCGCGCACCACTTTTTGTCTCATTGATTCGTTGTGTTTAGTTATAAGAAATAGACTTTCCCTCAAGAACTATTCGACGATATATATCACTTCGTCAGGTTCTTTCATTCTATAGCGCTCGCGGGCATATCTTTCCAATGCCTCACGGTTATAGGTAAGCTCGTGCAAACGGAGACTGTCATTATGATATTCTTCCTTATATGTGGCAATCTCACGGTTCAAACGCATAGTCTCACGCTTCACCTTCAGGAAGTGAAGAAAACTACTACTATCAAAGAATGTCATGTAAATCAGAAAGATAACTATCGTTATCAAGTATTTCTTTTTCGACATAAAAGACTTGACAGTACTAAGTGGAATCTTCTGCCACAAGTTCTTGACCTTATCACCAAGTTTACCAAAACCCATATTTAGCGCAATATATTAGAGTGTGCAAAGTTACTATTTTTTCTGCAGTTTTCTTGTGTTTAATACATTATTATATATAGGCAACTTCAAAGGTGCTTTGCAAGATTTTTTTTACCTTTGCAGTCTGTTTAGAATAATTACAACACGATGAAACAATCGCTTCTCGGCATGACGCCGAATGAACTCAAAGAGGTTGCCTCAAAGGTTGGGCTCAAGCCTTTTGCCGCCAACCAAATGGCACAGTGGCTCTATGTTAAAGGCGCTGCCACCATTGACGAGATGACCAATATATCGAAGAATACCCGCACTGCACTTGCAGAAGAATACGAGGTTGGTCGCACAGCTCCCATTTCATCCGTCACTTCTGCCGATGGCACACGTAAGTATCTGTTTGCCACAGCACATGGCACTGTGGAGACTGTATACATTCCAGAAGACGACCGTCACACACTTTGTGTTTCGTCGCAAGTGGGCTGCAAGATGAACTGCAAGTTCTGCATGACAGGCAAACAAGGTTGGAGCGGACATCTCACCGTTACCGAAATTCTGAATCAAATCTACTCCGTAGATGAAAGCAAATTGCTGACCAACATTGTATTCATGGGAATGGGCGAACCATTCGACAACACAGACAACGTTTTGCGCGCCATTGAAGTGCTTACGTCTGATTGGGGTGCCGCCTGGAGTCCAAAGCGCATAACAGTCTCCACCGTAGGTGTCGTTCCTGGCATGGTTCGTTTTCTAAAGGAAAGCAAGTGTCATCTTGCCATCAGTCTACACAACCCAATCGCCACAGAACGTGCAGAAATCATGCCAATACAGAAAGCCTTTCCTTTGGAACGTGTGCTTTCTGCTGTCAAGGAATTTGACTTTGCACACCAACGCCGTCTTTCATTCGAGTATGTCGTTTTCGAAGGTATGAACGACACACAACGCCATGCTACCCAGTTGGTTCAGTTGCTGAAACGTATTCCGTGCCGTGTCAACCTCATTCGCTGGCACGCTATCCCTGGCATGGACATGCACAGTCCAAACGAACAGAAAATGATAGAATTCCGCGATTATTTGAACCGCAACGGCATTATCTGCACCATTCGACGTTCACGTGGAGAAGACATTGCTGCTGCATGTGGCTTGCTTAAATCCGAGAATTCATAATTCCTCTTCATACAAGAAAAAAACAGCCGCTCCGAGCAATCGAAGCGGCTATTATTTTGCAATCAAACAAGAAATTATCCGACGATAACGAGTTTTACACCATGTCCGTATTTCTGGAACGGAGCAGGATAGAACTTACAGGTTGGATAATTACGCCTGAGATCATCTTCAATAGCCTTACGAAGAACACCTTCGCCATTGCCATGGATGAAAACAATGCGCTGACCTTTCTGTTTGATATGTTTGTCCATTGTTTCACGGAACGCTTTCAACTGATACTCCAACATCTCAGTATTGGTCAAACCACGCGTATTGTCAATCAACTCGTTGATATGAAGATCCACTTCTACCACTTCATTAGGTTTCGATGATTTCGAAACGGTTCGTTGTGGTTTACGTTCCTTCTCCTTCACTGCCTGTTGGAAAGCCTTAGGTTGCGATTCCAGGCACTCATAGCGGGGCGTAAGATCGGGCTCGTCGTTGATTAACAGGGTTGACAGCAAAGCATCCTCATCGAAATAATCATTCTCTTTGAATGCATGCAGTTTGAAGAACTTGGTCTGATTCAGTTTCAACGCCACATCAACAGCACGTTTAATGGTGTAGCCATCGCGGCGTTTGTACGGGAGCGCCTGAAAACGCACCCATTCCCATTCGTTGAGATCAGTTTTTTTGATTGATTCAAGGAAGAGTTTTGTCTGTGGTTCAATGGTTCCGTGAGCTTTCACCACAGCCTTTTCCTCACCCGTAACGAGTGTGAAATCAAGATAATAGTTGCTATCGTTGACCAAATAGACATCGGTATCACACACCTGCAATTTCTTAGGGTCAACGGGAACGAAACCCAGAAAGAGATTCAGTTTTTCTCCTTCTGGGGTTTCGTCTTTTTCATCGAAGGTATAGTCGCTGTTGTCGTGTTTTGGCGCAGAAGGACGCGCTTCAGCTTCTGTATCAACCGCTACTTCTTTATTTTTCGAGGCATTGGCAACGGGGAAGTTATACTCGTTAGTTTCTTCCACCACCACTACATCGCGGCGAAGTACGGGTGTTTCGAAGCCGTCTTCTTCAAGCACGATGACAATGTCCTTGCCTTGAAAGGCAGACACCTTGCCACCACCGACAGCATTGAGAAACCTTACTTTATCACCTACTTTTATTTGCTGTTGAGGCATTTTTCTGAGCTGGGATTGTGAAGACAGCTGAATCTACTTCAGCATCTTCGTCAAGGTTTGAGAGAGTATAAACGGTGTAGTCGCCGCCCAATTTCTCTGTACGCATCATCACGAGACGATTGGTTTCTTTGCTGTAATGAAGCACGATTTTGCTGTAGTATGCATCTTTCTGTTTAGAAACGAGAGAGATAACATAGTGTTTATTGTCTTCTGAAGTGATGATATTTGCTGCTTGTTTGCCAGAGAGACCCTGATCTTGAGCCAACTGACGGAGTTTGCCTTGCATGCAATATACCAATGTATTGCGGAGCTGACGAATCTGATAATTCTCGTCTGTGTTTACGCGCAAAGATTTCTTGCCCATCTTCATATAGAACATGGCACCATTGATAACAAGAGCTTTGCTGTCGGCCTGCTTGTAAACCATTGCCATTTTGTCTGGGTTTGAGAAGTAGAGCATGCCGTCGAGGTTTACAGTTTTCTTAGCTACAGCGATGTAAGCTGATTCTTTGAAAGTTGCTGTCAAATTCTTCATTTGTTTGCCAGCGTCTTCAAGTTTCACAAGAGTTGATGTTTGTGCAGATACTGCAAGACAAGCAAGCACCAACATAGCAATCAAACTGATTCTTTTCATTGTTGTAAGTTTTTGAACGTTATTGTTATTTTGTTTATTATCAAATTGTTTCTTTATCATTAGGTATAGAGGCCACCGTTAATTGAGATAACATCGCCTGTGATGTAGCCAGCCTCTTTTGATGCGAGGAAACCAACCAACGCTGCCACCTCTTCAGGTTTGCCAAAGCGTTTCACAGGAATTGTTTTCTTCAACTCGGCTTCATCAAGTCCCTCAACCATATCGGTCTGAATAAAGCCAGGAGCGATAGCGTTGACAGTTACACCTTTTGCGCCTACCTCTTTAGCCAAAGCCTTAGTGGCAGCAACGATGCCGCCCTTAGCAGCGGAGTAGTTGCATTGTCCCTGCATGCCCATGAGGCCTGAAACAGATGCCATATTGATGATACGGCCGAATTTCTTGACCAACATAGGTTTAAGCAATGGACGGGTTACATTATAGAAACCATTGAGCGTAACATTAAGTACTTTGAACCACTCATCTGATTCCATCCAGAGCATCAAGTTATCTTTGCGGATACCGGCATTGTTGACCAGCACCTCAATATATTCACCTTCATGAGCCTCCTGCCAAGCCTCAACGGCTGCCAGTGTTTCATCAGCATTGCCTACGTCGAAACGGATTTTTTCACCAGTTCCGCCAGCTTCGGCAATCATTGTCAGCGTGTTGTCAGCTTCAGTCTCATTTGATACATAGTTCACCAACACATGGTAACCCATGGAGGCCAACTTCACACAAACGGCACGACCGATACCACGGCTGCCACCTGTTACTAATGCGTATTTCATAATTTTATTTAGTTCTAATTATTTTCTTGTTTCCATTACCATTCGCGAACTTTCAACTCGTCAATCACTTTGTCAAGTCCCACGATGGATGCGCATGTGAACAACGATGTCATCGAAGTGCCCAACACGCCATGAAGGTTCAGGCTTTGTCCTGTCAGCAGGAGGTTGGGTATCGGTGTCTGCGGAGCAAGAATGGTGCCTAGCGGATTGTTGTAATCCTTGCGGATTCCGTAGGCAGAACCTTGGGCAGTGTTCACATAATTATTATATGTAAGTGGTGTGGAAGTAAAGGCCTTGTCAACCATCGACGAGAGTCCTGGCAAGCAGTGCTCAGCCATTGTCAAGGTTTTATCCAACCACATTTGTTTTAATTGTTTGTATTCGTCGCCACGATGTCCAACGGTTGTTTCTTGCCACTGCTCTACTTCGCCCCAGCTCATAGGAGTCAGCAGGTCAATGTTTTGTGCGAACTCTCCGTTTTCAGGCACCTGGTAACTAATCAACAGCGACTCTTCGCCATTGTTGCTTGGGTTCCAAACATCGGCCTTGTTGCTATGCCAAAACACATTGCGATTGGCATAAGGAAGAGTGTTTTCCTTCAATCGCAAATTGGCTGTAAACATGCCGAAGGTGTTTTCCAATCGCCCAATTCGCTGACGGTAGATTCGTCGAAGCATCTTTGTTTCTTCCACCAGCGAGAGCAAGCGCGACGGATGCATATTGCCTATCACCCATTGGGACGTCACAATGTCGTTGTGGTTTATCTCCACTTCCGAAATCATGCCGTTATTTTCACGCAAAGCCGTCACTTCCGACATAGTGCGGACCTCGCCACCATTGTTACGAATGCCGTTTGCCAAGGCATCAACCAACTGTTGACCTCCCCCTTTCAGTCGCCATGCGCTTTGGATAAACGAGTTGTTTATCTGTGCAAAGACATACAGCGGCAAGGTATCGGCTTTCAGTTCCATCTTGAGCGATGTGCCCGAGAGCACCTGACGCAAAAGCGGATCAGTCACGGTTTCACAAAGAAACTCATGCGCAGAACGGGCAAAGAGCGAAGCACCAAGGTCTTGTCCTGGTTGAAGTATGCTTTTAGGAAGGTTGTCACCCACCATTTTCAGCATCTTCACATATTGTGTCAAGGCTTCACGTTGATGAGGAAACTGTTGGCACAGGTGTTCAACAAAAGCCTCATGACCATTGGCAAAGCCATATTGTTTGTCGCCAATAACGACCTCATCAAAGCATTCAGTATCCAACTGATGCCAAGGAAGGTCTAGCAATCCAAAATAGCGGAAGATATGGTTAAGGGTTTGACCCTCTGCCAATCCGCCTACATAATGAAACCCAGTATCGAAGGTATGTCCGCCACGTTGGAAGGTCTGCAGACAACCACCTACATGAGGTTCTTTCTCCACCACCAAGACTTTCAGGCCTACTCTTGACAACAGGAATCCGCACTCCAATCCGCCAAGTCCAGCGCCTAAAATTGTGACATCGTAGTGGTTCATTTCTTTAAACGATCATCAAAATACCCAAGCGATATTGTCTACCCAAAGGGCATTACCTGGTGTGCCGTAGAAAGCTGGATAGCAGCCTGCTGTCACCATGAGGATAACGTGTGTAGGCTGTTCGTCTTCATCAGCCCAACCTACCTCAGTGATTGGCACCATTGAGCCTTTGCTGTTGCGTGCCTTGAATTGACCGCCATCAGGGAACAATCCTTGATATTTCTTAAAGTCTGGACGTGAGGTGATATCGCCGTAATGGATTGGTATTCTGTAACCGTTTTTCCAATCTGGAATTGACTTATCGAAACGAACACGGGCAGTGCCAACGCGTTTTGCAAAGATATGACCATCTTCGTCTTCCCAGCGTTTCTGCAGATAGACATAAACTTCTGGTTCGTCGTGACCATCGATGATAGACTCGGAAGTGCCAAGCGCTTTGACTACCTTGCGGGAATCGCTCACCTTGGCCTTGAGGTCCAGCTGCAATGCCTTCGGACGTCTGGTAAACGGAATACCCATATCAATCTTACCGTAAGGATCAGAAGCAGAGCGAACAGGCTCGATGGTTTCACCGAGGAACAAGGTGCCGGCAATGCAGACTTTGATGTTGATCATGCCGATAACCTTAACGGTTTCAATACGTGTATCGAGACGGGCACAAGTACCATTGCCACGTTTTTCTGGCTGAGTGGTGCAAGCACCTTTGGCAATGCCTGCCACGTTGGCATAAGCATTGGAGATACCCCATTGGGTACGTCCCATTGGACGATATGCTGTATTCTTGCTTGTTCGGATAGTATCGGATGGGCCTAAGATATAGAGTGTCTTGGTTTTACCACCGATAAGCGATGACTCTTTGACATAGCGTACTGTCCAATGCTCCATGTTACCCCATTTGATTGGTTCAACACGGTCTTGAGCATGAAGCGCAAGTGCTGTAATAAATGTCAGTAAGAGTGTAATATTCAGTTTTTTCATTTATTCTTTTGTTTTAGTTGTACGTCTATTCCCAACCATCAAAGATATGTTCGGAATAAACATTATGTTCTTCTGTGCCATGGATTGGGGTCCAGACCTGAGCAAAGAATGGGTTGACACGAGCTTCTTCGTCGTAGTTCCAAGGCATTGGCAAGCACTCAGGACACCAGTGACCACCTTCAAGCACGAGGACTGCCGACATGGTGAAGCGATGTCCGTGGGCACATTCCCACTCAAGTTTCATCTCGGCAGGAACGTGAGCGCCAGGTGCCATCTCGGTGAGACAACGACCGCCACGGAATTTGGCAGCCTGCTGCATGTCATCGATAGTCCATTCCTCACGTGGTTTGCTCTCGTCGTAGCCGTGGTCGATGCGTACGGCTTTCTTCGGATCGCGCTCCTGTCCGTCGAGTTTCTGTTTGTCCCAACCTGGGATATTAGCCCAAGCCTCCTTGCTGCCGTAGTAGGCATTGATACGCTCGGTGACGTTGTTCTTAATCCAGTATTGGGTGCCCCATTTCTCTTTGTTGGCCATCGCCTTCATCGCTATTTTGATGAAGATAGGAGGGCATAGTTTAGCGAGATGGAAATATTTTGGCACTTTCTCTCCCATTTGACGGAAATACTCGTCAACAGGGATATTAGCACGGAAGTGCAAGAATTCCTCCAATTTGTCGGCATCGAGATACCACTGACCATGGAAGTTACGAAGTACGAACCACTCTGGATCAAAGATTTTCTCAGGTGCAGGACATGAGATGGCATTAAGGAGTTTGCATTCGAATTCGTAGTTGGTCAGACGATATTCCTCACCACTACCGATATTGTAGAAGTGATTCCAGAATTTAGGGTCAACATCTTGTTCGCAGAGATTAGCAAGCACGCGACCAGAATCATCAACAGTGGCCCATTCCAGTACACCACGCAATGGGACATGGAACATGATAGGGTCGTAGTTCTTCAGGATCTCAGGATAGAGGATGCCTGACTGACGAAGGCAGACCCAGTTCTTTATGCCGCTCTCAACGATAGTGCGTTCAGCAATGGTCTTGGAGATGGCATAGTGGTCGTAGACACTGATGCTGATAGGGTCGCCGGTGCGTCCCCAATGGATTGGTTCGCTACGGTCGCTGGTCTGAGCAACGGAGCCGATATAGCAGACCTTGATATCGTCAGCATTCGGTTGCGCCAATACCGCTTTTGCCACATTTTCAGCAGCAGTGATATTGGTTTTGAGTGTACGTTGTGGGAAGTAATCGCATTTAGGCGACACCATACCACCTACATGGAGCACGTAGTCTGCACCCTCAACAGCACGCAATACATCGTTGTAATTCAGGAGGTCGCCCCACACGACTTTGATTTTGTCGAGATAAGGTGCGAGTTTCTTTTTATTGGCTTCACTGCCTCTTGCCAACACGACGATATTGAATCTATCGGTGCGTTTCAAGAGTTCTTGCAAGCCAGCCCAACCCATAGTGCCAGTGGCACCGGTGAGCATTACTGTATGTTTTTGTTTAATACTCAAAGCTTTATGATATTTCTGCGCTCAACACAGCAAGCGCAATTTAGAACGCAAAGATACAACTTTTTTATATAAAAAACAAACGATTCAAGTAAGAACCTTTGTCTGCTGTAAATTCAGACAGTCAACATCCAAATTACGACTTCTACAAAAAGTAGACCAGTACCCATGAAACAGGCACGAAAGTCACTTCGGTTATGGGAAAGATTTTTTGTATTTAGGGTTATTTTCGCGCCCAAAGCAAGTCCAAATAAAGTTTTTCAGGGGGCTATGGTGGCAGAATGAGAAAAAAGACGTACTTTTGCACCACTTTAAGGTTGCCATATTGGCTCAGTTGGTAGAGCAACGCATTCGTAATGCGTGGGTCCCCGGTTCGAGTCCGGGATGTGGCTCCAAAAGAGAAGCCCCTCATCAGATTTACTGACGAGGGGCTTTCTATTTCACTAAGAGTGCGGCATATAGGACTCGAACCTACACGTCTCTCGACACCAGATCCTAAGTCTGGCGCGGCTACCAATTACGCCAATGCCGCAATCGCGTAGTTTTGCGGTGCAAAGGTAAGGATTTTTTTGCAGAATTGATGCTTTCTTAAGGAGATAATGTTCGTCATGCTATTTTCCTACGTCAAAACATACACAGAGCGAGGAATTTTTCGTAATTTTGTGAGTTGATTTATCACAACGCAAACAAATAGTAGTAAAACATATATATATGGTACACGAAATTTCTCCAAAACACTTGACCATTGAAGATGTAAAACACATTCTTCAAGAGGGTTACACGTTGAAACTTTCTGAGGAGTCCATCCGTCGCATCCAAGCATGCCGCGACTACCTCGACAAGAAAATGGAAACACAGAAAGAGCCTATCTACGGCGTCAGCACCGGTTTCGGCTCACTCTGCAACATCAGCATCAGCAAAGACGAGTTGTCACAACTTCAGAAAAACCTCGTGATGAGCCACGCTTGCGGCACAGGCGACGAGGTAGATTCAGAGATCGTGAAACTCATCATGTTCCTCAAGATACAATCTCTCCAATACGGTTATTCAGGCGTTCAAGTTGTTACTGTTCAACGTCTTGTTGACATGTTCAACGCTGGCGTTCTCCCAGTTGTTTACCAACAAGGTTCACTCGGCGCTTCTGGCGACTTGGCTCCATTGGCTCACACGAGCTTGCCATTGCTCGGCCTCGGCTACGTTCGCTACGAAGGCACCGTTTATGCTGCCGAAGAAATCAACAAGAAATTCGGTTGGGAGCCTATCACTCTCCAAAGCAAGGAAGGTCTCGCTCTCTTGAACGGCACACAATTCATGGCTGCTCACGCAGTATGGTCAGTTATCAAAGCAGAAGAGTTGAGCCGCGCTGCCGACACCGTAGGCGCTATCTCTCTCGAGGCATTCGACGGCCGTATCGAGCCATTCTATCGCGAGGTTCACGAGATCCGTGCACACAACGGTCAGTTGGCTACTGCCGACAACATCCGTGGTTTGCTCGAAGGCAGCGAACTCATCAAACAACCTAAACAACACGTTCAGGACCCATACTCATTCCGCTGCATGCCACAGGTTCACGGCGCTTCAAAAGACGCTATCGCCTATGTTAAATCAGTGGTTGAGACCGAAATCAACAGTGCTACCGACAACCCAACCGTTGTTCCTGAGAAAGACATGGTTATCTCAGCAGGTAACTTCCACGGTCAGCCATTGGCTATCGTGATGGACTTCCTCGCTATCGCTGTTGCCGAGTTGGGCAGCATCTCTTGCCAACGCACCAACCAACTCATCTCTGGCAAACGCGGTCTCCCAAGTTTCTTGGTTGCAAAACCAGGTTTGAACTCAGGCTTCATGATTCCACAATACACCGCAGCTTCAATCGTAAGCCAAAGCAAAGGCCTCTGTATGCCTGCTTCTGTTGACAGCATCGAGTCATCACAAGGTCAGGAAGACCACGTCAGCATGGGCGCCAACGCTGCTACAAAACTCGTTCGCGTAGCCCTCAACACAGAGCGTGTCATCGCTATCGAGTTGTTCAATGCTGCTCAGGCTCTTGAGTTCCGTCGTCCAAAACGCTCAAGCGACAAACTCGAAGCTATCGTTGCCGACTACCGCAAAGTGGTTCCATTCATCACCGTTGATGAATTGATGTTCCCACACATTGCCGACAGCATCACCTTCCTCCGCAAGAACTTCAAATAAGATTTAGTTATTTGCAACATATCAACGGACTGCTCCAAACGGAGTGGTCCGTTTTTGTTTTGCCAACAACGGCAGCAAAATACCTAAAGAGAAAATTCCCAGACAAAATCAAGGCACAAAATACCGTCAGCAAATAATCTTGTCCAAAAGATTTCAGCCATTCATCAACAAGAATTTTGCACACAGAAACAAGCAAAACCATTTTGCAGAAGGGAAAATCAATGCCCAAAACACATTCTCACAAACAACAGCAACAATTTCCAATCCAAGTTATTCCGTTTCCATTTACCACACACCTTGTTTCACACCGCAAATCTGCCACTAACTACAACATATCATACCACACAAAACAACAAGAGCGTACGCCTTTTACAGCAATACGCTCTTTCACAAACTAATAACAACTATTATGAGGAAAATTGTTATCCTGCAAAATCAAGCAGGACGCTCCCATATTTTTACGTTGCAAAATTAGTGTGATTTGTACTTACAGAAAATACCTATTTTTCGTGAAAAATCATCGGTCAAGTCACTATTTGTTGGTATCGTCCTTTCTCTTTGGATTGACCGGGAACCAACCTTTTCTGACGCGTTCACGCTGCTCAAACAATTCTTTTATAGACCAAAACGAAGAAAATGAGAACACGCCAAGAATAGTGGCAATAGTGGTGTTGGCACAAAGCAGCGAACACACCATTGCAGCAAGTCCCAGCAACAGAAACACCCACCAGCAGCGTACGCCAAAATAATACTCCGTTTTTATCACGATAGGATGGAAGAGTCCGATAATGAGAAAGGTGCATGCACCTACAATAATTCCGTTGAAATACATCGAATTAGTCTATTGTTTTTTATTACACGCATCCTTCAGTTTGCAAGCGCTACATGCAGAAGTATCGCATTGGTTCTCATCAGTTCGACGGAAACGTTTAATCTGTCGACAAATGATTACGAGAACCACGATGGCCACGATGATATAGGATACAATTTCTTGCCACATAATGTTTTATATTATCAAGTTACCCACTTGCCATACCAAGAAAGTAATCAACCAGGCAAGCATTGTAGTGTAACAAACGGTAAATGCAGCCCACTTCCAATTTGCTTCCCTACCAATGGCCGTAATAGCAGCAATACACGGGAAATACAGGAGAATGAACAGCAAGAAACAGAAGGCTTTAAGAGGGGTAAAGAATGGAGTTCCCATACTATCGGTAGCCTCATGCAGCTTCGTACCCAGCGCCACGGTACCCTCTGCCGAGTCATCTGCACCATAAAGCACGCCCATCGTTGAAACGATTATCTCTTTGGCTGCCAAACCTGTGCATAGGCTAACGCCCATTTTCCAATCGAAACCGAGCGGACGAACCACAGGTTCAACGGTATGGCCTAACCGACCGATAAACGACTGCTCTACCTGTTGCTGTTTGGTTACGTTCTCAGTGCTGTGAGGGAAATAACCCAACGCCCAGATTATCACAGATGCCAACAAAATCACCGTACCCATTTTCTTCAGATACATCACGCTTTTATCCCACATGTGAATCAGTGTATTACGTAATGTAGGGAAACGATATGGCGGCAATTCCATCACGAATTGATCTGTTGCCTTTTTGAATGCTACCTTATTGATGATCAGTGAGGTCACAATAGCCACCAGCACACCTATGAGATAGATACCCATCAGTACAAGTCCCTGATTCTTTGGAAAGAATGCGCCTACAAAAAGGAGATATACCGGCAGTCGTGCCGAGCAGGAGATGAACGGTATGGTAAGGATGGTAAGGATTCTGTCTTTAGGATTCTCAAGTGTGCGTGTTGCCATGATGGCAGGAACACCGCAACCCAGGCCGATGATATACGGGATGAACGATTTGCCATGCAGACCAATTTTATGCATGAACTTATCCATAATGAAAGCCGCACGTGCCATGTAGCCCGTATCCTCCAACAACGAGATGAAGAAGAAGAGAATCAGGATGTTCGGCAAGAAAACCAACACACCACCCACACCGGAGATGACGCCGTCTGTAAGGAGGTCGTTGAGCATGCCGGCAGGGAGTATTCCGTGAATGAGGTTGGCGAGCCATTCGATGCCCATCTCAATCCATTGCTGCGGATATGCTCCGATAGTGAAGGTTGCCTGGAACATCAGCCACATGAACAGCAACAACACAGGAATGCCGAGCCAACGGTTCGTAAGCACGACGTCGAGGGCATAGCCAAGTTGTTTTTTCTGGTCATCGCCATTTTTGAATGTCTCACTCAGAGCACCTCGGATAAAGCCATATTTAAGATCTGAAATAATGGTGGCAATATCATTACGATACTCATGTTCAAGTCGTTCGCGACATTGTTTGGCTATCTGCAAAATCTCATCGCTGTTAGGCAATGCCGAGACAGTCTCGGTAACACTCTTATCAGCCTCCAGGAGTTTCAATGCAGCGTAACGGTTGCAATAGGCAGCCAGTGTGGCTTCATGAAAATCGAGTGGCGTACGAATCTGGCGAATACAACGCTCCACATCTTCGCCATAGTTGATATGAATGTGCTTGGTTATTTGATGCTGATGTTCATAGAGTTTCACAATAGCACCTAACACATCGTTGATTCCGGTGCCATTCTTTGCAACAGTAGGCACAATAGGGAAACCGAGCATTGCAGAAAGCTGCTGGATATCAAGCTGTGAGCCACTTCGCTGCAACTCATCGTACATATTCAGCGCCATCAGCATCAACGGGTTCTGGTCAATGAGTTGTGTAGTCAGGAAGAGATTGCGCTCCAGATTACCGGCATCAACGACATTGAGGACGATATCTGGTTTTTGCTCCGTAAGAAACTCACGCACATAGAGTTCCTCTGGAGTATATTCTGTAAGGGAATAGGTGCCCGGCAGGTCTACCATGTTGATGGTATAGCCTTCGTGATGGAATGTGCCCGTTTTGCTGCTAACGGTAACACCGGAGTAGTTGCCCACTTTCTCACGTAAACCTGTGGCAAAGTTGAAGAATGAAGTCTTGCCGCAGTTAGGGTTGCCCACTAAAGCCACGGTTATCTGTTTGCCACGCTCCTCCACTTCATGGGTCACGTGCTCCTCAATGGTGCCGTTGAACGGATTATCTGGGTGAGCATCAGCCTCCAAGGAAACGACTTCGATATTGGCAGCCTCACTACGACGGAGTGAGACGTGGCTACCCATGATACGATATTCCACAGGGTCGAGCAACGGTGCGTTCTTGACCACATCGACAATCTCGCCACGCACGAAGCCGAGCTCCATGATACGATGGCGGAATCCACCATGACCATGAACCTTAAGAATCATACACCGCGTATGTTCTTTCATTTCTGAAAGGAGCAAACGAGGTTCGTCGAGATATTGCGTATTTGAATTTTCCAATTCTTCTATTTTTCTATCTTTGTTCATACCGCAAAATTAACGGGGATTTTACATAAAGTCAATCCCTATATTTGGGTATTTTATCAAGCCAGCCTACCCTAAAAAAGGCTAATGATAAACTGAACGAGAGCCATTGCCAACGTAGAGAGCGACAACACTTTCATGTGGGCATCAAGTGCTGAGCCTTCGCGTGTCCATACGAAATAGACGTGATAGACAAACAGCGGGAGAAACAGCAACAACCACCAGCAACCAGCCAAAGGGAAAAGCACGAACGGTAAAAGCACAAGCAACGATTGGTAAACTCGCGCTCCCTTCAGGCCAAGTTTGGAAGCAAAAGTGATTTTATGGTGTTCAAGATCACCCGCCATGTCACGTATATTATTAAGATTGAGCACTGCTACGATAGGCAAAGCTATGGCAACAGCAGCCACAACGGACTGCCAGGTGACCATCTGACATTGCATGTAGCAGCTACCTAAAACGCCAAGTAAGCCGAAGAAAAGAAAGACACCGAGGTCGCCTAATCCATGATAGCCGTAAGCATGCTTGCCGAGTGTATATTTAATGGCAGCCGCAATTGCCAGTGCACCGAGAGCAAGGAAGATGTAACTCTGGGTACAAAACAGCGTGCCGAATGTTTCAACGATAAGCCATGTACCAAATGCCATAGAAGCAATGACATAGGCAGTAAGATAGCGCTGCATCTGCTTCATGGTGATGGCACCTGATTGCAAGGAATACTGAGCGCGTCCGCTTTGTGTCTCGTCAGTTCCCTTCTGCGCATCGCCCATCTCGTTGGCAAGATTGGTAATAATCTGAAGGCAGAGCGTAGTGATTACGGTAAGAGCAAAGACACCCCAGCGAATTGCTGTTGGAGCGATAGCCGCACCTAAAACCACACCAGCCACGGAGAGTGGCAGGGTACGCAGTCGCAGACTTGTGATATAGGGTTTGATATTCATTGCAGAATTATTTAGTGCCGTAATAAACTGTGGCAATGCCAAAGGTGAAACGGTGCTGATGAACATTGGTAAAGCCGGCTTCACGCAATTCATTCATGAAGTCCTCGCCTTGAGGAAATGCATAGACACTGTTAGGAAGATATTCGTAGGCAGCCTTGTTGCCTGAAATCCAACCGCCAACGGTAGGCATAATCTTCTTGAAATAGAAACGGTAGAGTTGCTTCATTGGGAAATGAGCAGGTTGCGAGAACTCCAGAATCAGCACTTCTGCACCTGGTTTCAAGACACGATGCATTTCCTTCAAGCCCTTGGCGCGCTCAGCAAAGTTGCGAACACCAAATGCACAGGTACAAAGGTCGAAGGTATTGGAGTCGTATTTCATTTCTGCGCAGTCGCCATATTCCAAAACGATGCGGTCAGACAAACCCAACGCCTCCACTTTCTTACGTCCTTCTGCCATCATGCCTTCTGAGACATCGGCACCAGTAACACGTTGCGCACCCATCTTGACCAGCTGAATAGAGAAGTCGCCAGTGCCACAAGCCACGTCCAAGACATGCTCGGTGGCATTGGAGAGATGATTTTTCAGCGAACGCTTACGCCAAAGTTTATCGATATTAAGGGAGAAGAGGTGATTAAGTTTGTCATAATCACCTGCTATAGAGTTGAATAGATTTGCTATACCTTTTGCCATAGTCTATTGTTGTGTATGGAACGAACAAGGCACAAAGGTAACGTTTTTTCCTTGAATTATCGGGAGTTAGCCGCATGAAAACGGCGCAAGCCTTCTATTGGCGACTGTATGATATTTCCAACGGTAAAACCCAAACCAGAAGCCACACGCATCAAGTTGTCCTTCAAATAGTAAGCCACAGAGCCGACAAAAGAGACCGGAAGTTCACGACAACCCTCATATTGCATTACATTTCGAGTAAAGAACAACATAAACTGCGTGTCCACAAGATTCTGGATATATTCGTTGTCAAGATGATAGGCTATAAAACGGGCAAAATTTGCAAGATAGCGGTTCGGAGCAGACTGACGATAGACACGCTCAATGACCTCAGAAGGTACGATTTTATAACGTGCCGCGAAGTCCTCACGCAGGACCTCCGGCATCTGGTGTTTCAGATAATCAGCCACAAGCAATCTGCCAAGAACAGCTCCACTACCCTCATCTCCAAGGATAAATCCAAGCGGAGAGACATTGGAAAGGATGGCATTTCCGTCATAGAGGCAAGAATTGGAGCCTGTTCCAAGTATGCAGGCAATGCCACGTTCACGTCCGCATGCAGCCCGTGCAGCCCCAAGAAGATCCGACGCAACTTCTACATTGGCTTCTGTAAATACCTGACTTAGCACTCGGCACATGCCCTCAATTTTCGCCGGGATGCATCCCGCACCGTAGAAATAGACCGACTGAACAGCCGACTGCCATTGCGGGAACAATGGACGGAGATTTTCAAGAATCTGCTCTGGAGCCAGGAAGACCGGATTGAGCCCAATGGTTTGCGACTGCGCCATCACGGTCTCACCCTCGAGCAAGAGCCAATCGGTTTTAGTAGAGCCACTATCTGCAATAAGTACCATAGAAATGCGTTGGTTTTGGGGTTCATTGCACACCACAATCAAAGGACTTTTACCATGGTGGCAAATATTTTTCTTTCTTCATTTGCAAAATTAGAAAATAAATCCGACAACAGAGACTTTTACTACAAATTATTATTATATTTGCAGTTGACAATAATTTAGGGTAAATAGTTTCATTGCGCAAATAACAATTTGCTAATGAAACGGTTAGTCACACCCCATAATCATAGGCGCGGCCCAAACCGACGCCAAACACACTATATATATGCTTGCCAAGGCGAAATGCCAGGCAACAACACACTTACTTATGAAAAAAAATAAAAATTACATACATGACAAATCAATGGATTTTCAACGCACCAAGTGCAGAGGAGCTGACCAAAAGTCGCCTCCTGGCTGAGCAGCTGGATATTGACCCCGTGCTCGCCCAACTGCTTGTTCAGCGCGGAGTAACCTCCTTTGATGAAGCCCGTCAATTCTTTAGACCAAAAATCAATCATCTGCACGACCCTTTCCTTATGAAAGATATGGATAAGGCGGTAATGAGGATTGAACAAGCATTGGCCAACAAGGAACGGATACTCATCTATGGAGACTACGATGTTGACGGAACAACGGCTGTAGCCTTGGTTTACAGAATTTTAAAGAAGTATACTTCTGACATCGGTTACTATATCCCCGACCGATACACCGAAGGATACGGCATCTCCCGCAAGGGAGTGGAACATGCGCGCGACAACGGCTACAAGTTGATTATCGCGCTTGACTGCGGCATTAAGGCCGTAGAGAAGGTGGCGTTAGCCAAAAGCTACGGCATCGATTTCATTATCTGCGACCACCACACAACCGACGACAGGTTGCCGGAAGCTGTGGCTGTGCTCGACTCTAAACGCTCTGACGACCCATACCCTTACAAGGAATTGTCTGGTTGTGGCGTAGGCTTCAAACTGATGCAGGGTTTCTTGCAACGCAACTTACTGGATTTCACAGACCTCAAGAATTGTCTGGATCTTCTTGCCGTAAGTATTGCGTCAGACATTGTACCCATCACCGGCGAAAACCGCGTTCTCGCCTATTATGGTTTGAGACAACTGAACGCCAACCCAAGTCAAGGTTTGAAGAGCATTTTAAGCGTTTGTAAACTCGACGGACACAATGTTACAATGAATGATATTGTGTTCAAAATCGGACCACGTATCAACGCATCCGGACGACTCTACAGCGGTGAAGAGGTAGTGAAACTGCTGGTTTCAAACAACCCTGAGGAGACCGAAAGTCTAAGCAAAAACATCGACTCATACAACGAAGAACGCCGTGAAGTAGACAACGACACGACCCAAGAAGCTATCGAGTTGATTAAGAAAGACCCGAATTTCACAACCAAGAAATCCATCGTAGTTTATGGTGAGGAATGGTCTAAGGGTATTGTTGGCATCGTTGCATCTCGCCTTGCAGAAGAGTACTATCGCCCAACAATCGTACTGACACGTTCAACCAATGGGTTACTTAGCGGTTCAGCACGTTCTGTTCAGGGTTTTGACCTCTACGCTGCCATCGAGAGCTGTCGTGATTTACTTGAGAATTTTGGCGGCCACCTTTATGCAGCTGGTCTCTCACTGAAAGAAGAAAACCTCAAGGAATTTACCGAGAAATTCGAGGCATATGTCTCCAAGAATATTACAGAGGCGCAGATGACGCCACAAATCGAGATTGATGCCGAGATGAGTTTCAGTAGTTTCAATGGCAAATTCTTCAGACTGCTGAAACAGTTTGCGCCATTCGGTCCTGGCAACACGAACCCAGTTTTCTGCACAAAAGGACTGATTGACCACGGCGGAACCAGACGAGTCGGCAGAGTGGCAGAAAGCGAGCAAGAGCCGCCTCATCTTAAAGTAGAGGTTTGCGATGCAACCAAACAGTATTCGATGTCTGGCATTGCCTTCCATCATGGAAAATTCCATGACAAGATGAAAGACCTTCACCCCGTGGACATTTGCTATACATTGGAAGAAAACACGCACCCAACAGCACGTCACGACAGCAAATCATCCGAATCGATGCAGATGATTGTGCGTGATATGCGTTACTCTGAGTAGTTCACACACAACCTTATCATACAAAGCAGAACCTTTACACAAAGGTTCTGCTTTTTTCTTTAGGTTGCCTTAAATATCCGAATAATCAACCACAAACCATAATTGCCTTATAGCAACAAAAAAGGCCGTTCTTTTCAGAACGACCTTTTTATATAATGAAGTAAGAAAATTACTCAGCTGTTTCAGCTTTTTTCTTACCACCACGGCGAGTCTTTTTCTCTGCTTTAACTTCTGTTGCAGCAGTTTCTGCCTGTGTACCGAAATCAACCAACTCCATCATACACATCTCAGCAGCGTCACCAAGACGGAAGCCAGTGTGAAGGATACGAGTGTAACCACCTGGACGGTTAGCGATTTTTGGTGCAACCACTTGGAACAATTCAGTAACAGCTCTCTTGTTTTGGAGGTAGCTGAAAACCAAACGACGGTTTGCAGTGGTATTCTCTTTTGATTTTGTAATCAAAGGTTCAACGTAACGCTTCAAAGCCTTTGCTTTTGCTGTTGTTGTGTTGATGCGTTTGTGCTCAATGAGAGAGCAAGCCAAGTTCTTCAGCAAAGCATGACGGTGTGAAGACGTACGACCTAAGTGATTAATTGCGCAATTATGTCTCATTGTTTTTTAGTCCTTGTCTAATTTGTACATTGATAAATCCATTCCGAAATCAAGTCCAAGATCCTTGAGGATGTCCTCAAGTTCGTTGAGTGATTTCTTACCAAAGTTTCTGAACTTCATCAGTTCACTCTTTTGGAATTCGCAAAGTTCGCCTACAGTTTCAACTTCAGCTGTCTTCAAGCAGTTGAGAGCACGAACTGAAAGGTTCAACTCAACAAGTTTCTTCTTCAAGATCTGACGGAGTTTCAATTGTGACTCATCCAAATCAGGCTCCATAGCTGAGTTGTTTGTTTCAATCTGAATGCCTTCGTCTGTGAAGAGAGCGAAGTGTTGAATCAAAATCTTAGCAGCTTCTTTGAGCGCAGTTTTTGGATGGATTGAACCATCAGTTGAGATTTCAAGAATCAACTGGTCATAGTCAGTACGTTGTTCAACGCGGAAAGGTTCAACAGCGTATTTAACATTGCGAATTGGAGTAAAGATGGCATCAATAGCTATAATACCAATTTCGGGTGGCACATCCTTGTTTTCGTCTGCTGGAAGGTAACCACGACCCTTCTCAATAGTAAGTTCCATTGTGAAGTTTGCAGTCTCATCCATTCTGCAGATAACCAATTCAGGATTAAGCACCTCAAAAACATTGAGAGATTTGTTCAAATCTTCTGCTTTGAGTTCCGTTTGATTAGCTACGGTCAAAACAATCTTTTCTTTGTCGGCTTCGCCATCTACTACTCTCTTCAGACGCACTTGTTTCAAGTTGAGGATGATGCTTGTCACGTCGTCGATAACACCAGGAATTGTATCAAATTCATGATCAACACCTGAAATTTTCAGACTTGTGATTGCATAACCTTCAAGCGAAGACAACAAGATGCGACGCAAAGCATTACCAATAGTAGTACCGAATCCAGGTTCCAACGGACGAAATTCAAATCTGCCGAATTTGTCGGTAGACTCTACCATTACAACCTTTTCTGGTTTTTGAAATGCTAATATCGCCATGTTATTAAGCTTTAGAATACAACTCTACGATTAATTGTTCTTTGATATTTTCTGGAATAGCCTCACGCTCTGGAACATGAAGGAATTTACCTGATTTCTCAGCCTCATTCCATTCCAACCATGGGTATTTGCTATGATTGAAACCGCTCAATGCATCAGCGATAACTTGCATAGATTTGTCTTTCTCACGGATTGAGATAACGTCACCTTGTTTTACTGCGTATGAAGGGATATTTACAACTTCGCCGTTAACAAGGATGTGTTTGTGAGAAACGAGCTGACGTGCAGCAGCACGTGTTGTACCCATACCCAAGCGATATACGATGTTGTCCAAACGGCACTCAAGCATTTGGATCAGGATTTCACCGGTAATACCTTTTTTAGCCTGAGCTTTTTTAAACATGTTGTGGAATTGTTTCTCCAACACGCCATAGGTATATTTAGCTTTTTGTTTCTCTTTCAATTGAGTTCCATACTCAGAAACTTTGCGGCGACGGTTGTTGCCGTGTTGTCCTGGAGGAACAGTCATCTTTTTTGTACCCTCGTTACCAAAAATTGGTTCACCGAATTTACGGGAGATTCTTGAGGTAGGGCCTGTATATCTTGCCATTGTGTTTTACTTTTTAATGTTGATTATACTCTTCTACGTTTAGCTGGGCGACATCCGTTGTGTGGCAGTGGTGTAACATCAATGATTTCTACCACTTCGATACCCAAACCGTGTACGGTACGGATAGCAGACTCACGTCCGTTACCTGGACCTTTTACATAAGCTTTCACTTTTCTCAAGCCCATGTCAAAAGCAACTTTACCGCAATCTTGAGCTGCCATCTGAGCAGCGTATGGAGTATTCTTTTTTGAACCACGGAAACCCATTTTACCAGCTGATGACCAAGAGATAACCTGACCTTCACCATTGGCAATGGACACAATAATATTATTGAATGAAGAATGAACATGCAGTTGTCCAACGCCGTCCACTTTCACAACTTTCTTCTTGGTTGCTACTACTTTTTTAGCCATGTTCTGATTATTTTACGAGGTTAATTACTTGGTTGCTTTCTTCTTGTTTGCAACGGTTTTCTTCTTACCTTTACGTGTACGGGCGTTGTTCTTTGTCTTCTGGCCGTTTACAGGCAGACCGAGACGGTGACGAACACCACGGTAGCAACCGATATCCATCAAACGTTTGATGTTCAATTGGATTTCTGAGCGTAATTCACCTTCTACTTTGTAGTTGGCACCAATTACTTCACGAATCTTAGCAGCTTGATCGTCAGTCCAATCTTGAACTTTGATAGCAGGATCTACGCCAGCTTCAGCCAAGATTTTTCTTGCACTACTGCGACCTATTCCGTAGATATAAGTCAATCCAACTTCCCCGATTTTGTTTTGGGGTAAATCTACTCCTACAATTCTTATTGCCATAACTGTTTGTTTAATAAATTACCCTTGACGAAGTTTCATCTTTGGGTTTTTCTTGTTAATTACATACAGACGACCTTTACGACGTACAATTTTGCAGTCGTCATTGCGTCTTTTTACAGAGGTTCTTACTTTCATAGCCTTGACTTTTTGTAAGCTAATATTTTGATTCTTTGTGAATGCAGTTTTTCCTTTTACGTAAGGACGCAAAAGGAGCACAAAGGTACAACTATTTCTCTATTCCAAAAAATCAAAATAACCTATAGGTTTTCAATCACTTAAATTCTTTTCTCAAAGATTTCGCTCGTGAACAAGGTTCTGAAAAAGTCAGTTTTTCTTCGTTTCCGAGCAAAAGTGATCCTAAAGTTATTTATTTGTAGCGGAAAGAGATGCGACCTTTGGTTAAGTCGTATGGTGACATTTCGACTCTCACTTTATCGCCAGGAAGGATGCGGATGTAGTGCATTCTCATCTTACCTGAGATATGAGCAATAATCTGGTGTCCGTTTGACAACTCAACACGAAACATTGCGTTTGACAATGCCTCGATGATGGTGCCGTCTATCTCAATAGCTGCTTGTTTAGCCATATCAATATTTTAATTCTTTCTCAATGATACTGAAATCTGACAATATGTCGGCCTTACCTTGGCGGATGCAAACGGCATGCTCAAAATGAGCTGCACATTTTCCATCAACTGTACGTGTTGTCCAGCCATCGCGTTCGAAAATCAGTTCCTTGCGTCCAAGTGTAATCATCGGCTCAATGCAGATGGTCATACCGTTACGGAGCAAAGGACCGCGACCACGGCTTCCGTAGTTTGGCACTTCAGGGTCTTCATGCATATCGCGTCCGATGCCGTGACCGATCATTTCACGAACTACACCGTAGCCGGCGCGTTCGCAATGAGTCTGAACGGCATTACCGATATCACCGATACGCTTTCCGACTACTGCCTGTTCGATTCCGAGGAAAAGAGATTCCTTTGTCACTTCAAGAAGTTTTTTAATTTCAGGAGCAACCTCACCAACACAGAATGTATAGGCTGAATCGCCGACGAAACCGTTTTTTTCGGCGCAAGTGTCAACTGAGATGATATCGCCTTCTTTAAGTACAACTTTGTCTGAAGGGATTCCGTGAACTACTTGGTCGTTGACAGAAGTGCACAAAGTAGCGGGGTAACCGCAGTATCCCTTACAAGAAGGAATAGCGCCGTTATCCCGCATAAATTCTTCTGCTACTTTATCCAAATAAGCCGTAGTTACTCCTGGTTTGATGATTTTTGCCATTTCAGCCAATGTGCGGCTTACGATTAGGCTGCTCTCGCGAAGGAGTTCTACTTCTTCATCTGTCTTCAAGTATATCATATTTCAGATAAAGATTCATTAGTATGCTGCAACTGAGCCCATGCGACCTTTGATGCGGCCACCGGATTTCAGTACACCATCATAATGATGCATATTGAGATGAGTTTCTATTTGTTGGAGAGTATCCAAAATTACACCTACAAGAATCAACAAAGAGGTTCCGCCGTAGAATTGTGCAAACTCACGAGTAACGCCGAATTTTGAAGCGACTGCTGGGAGGATTGCGACAATTGCGAGGAAGATAGAACCAGGAAGAACGATTCTTGACATGATAGTGTCGATGTACTCAATACTTGCTTTGCCAGGTTTAACGCCAGGAATGAAACCGTTGTTTGCTTTCATGTGTTCAGCAATCATTGTTGGGTTAACTGTGATTGCAGTATAGAAATATGTGAACACGATGATAAGGAATGCGAACACGAGGTTGTACCAGATGCCTGTGTTATCCATAAAGGCTCTCATGGCACCGCTGACGTTCTCTGAGTTGAAACCAACGAGAACGATAGGAATCATCATGATTGCCTGAGCAAAGATGATAGGCATTACACCAGCGGCATTGACCTTGAGTGGGAGATATTCTCTCACGCCACCCATCTGGCGATTGCCGACGATGCGTCTTGCGTATTGAATAGGAATTTTACGGGTAGCTTGAACAAGAGCGATGCTGGCTGCTACAATGAAGAGCAGTACAACTACTTCTGCCAAGAGGAAAACGAGACCGCCACCGCCGTTTTCATTCATTCTCATTATGAATTCCTGAGTGAAGGCGTTAGGAAGACGGGCAATGATACCAATCATGATCAACATGGAGATACCGTTGCCAATGCCTTTGTCGGTCATACGTTCACCAAGCCACATTACGAACATTGATCCTGCACAAAGGATGATTGTGCTGGAGAAGCTGAACCAGAAGCCTGCAGGAACAGCAGCACCTACTTGACGCATTTGATACATCACGTTGGTGAGGTAAGCTGGGCCTTGGAGCAAGAGGATGAACACGGTAAGTACACGTGTCACTTGGTTCAAGCGGCGTGTTCCATTCTCGCCGTCACGTTGCATTCTCTGGAAGTATGGGATTGCCAATGTCAAGAGTTGAACAACGATAGAAGCAGAGATATATGGCATGATGCCAAGCGCGAAGATGGAAGCATTAGAGAAAGCGCCACCCGAGAACATATCCAGCAGAGACATCAAGCCTCCGCTGGTTTGTTCACGAAGTCCGGAGAGAGCGTCTGTATCTATACCCGGCAACACAATAAATGAGCCAAAACGATAGATGAGGATGAAGAGCAAAGTGATGAGAACTTTTTGCTTGAGTTCCTCGATGGCAAAAATATTGTGGATTGTCGAGTTATTCCACCATTTTTTTATGGAAGATACAATATTCATTATTTCTCTACGATTTTAGCAACTCCACCGACAGCAGTAATAGCGGTTTCAGCTGCCTTAGAGAATGCATGTGCCTCAACTTCAATTTTTGTCTTAAGTTCGCCTTGTGCAAGAACTTTCACAAGTTGGTTTTTACCAACGAGACCTGCAGCACGAAGTACGTCAAGTGTGATGTTGGTAACGTTAGATTCTGTAGCGATGGTTTCGAGTGTGCACAAGTTGATAGCTTTGTATTCTACCTTGTTGAGCGGAGTGAAACCAAACTTAGGCAAGCGACGTTGCAAAGGCATTTGACCGCCTTCGAAGCCAATCTTTCTGGAATAGCCAGAACGTGATTTAGCACCTTTGTGACCACGGGTAGAGGTACCACCTTTACCAGAAGCAACACCACGGCCTAAACGCTTGTTAGCTTTGTTTGAACCAGCGGCTGGTTTAATATCATGAATATTCATAACAGTTTACTTATTGAATTTTACATTCTGCCTTGAACACCAGTCAAGGTATTAGTCTAAAATTTTAACCATATGCTTGATGGCATCGACCATACCACGGATTGAGGCATTGTCTTCATGCTCAACAATAGCATTTGTTTTGTGCAAACCGAGCGCATCCAAAGTGCGTTTCTGCAATTTTGTGCAGTCGATACGGCTTTTTACTTGCTGTATTCTAATCTTAGCCATTTTATTAACGATTAAGGATTAACCATTGAACACTTTGTCTACAGAAACACCTCTGTTCTGAGCAACCATGTAAACGTTGCGCATTTGGCCGAGGGCTTTGAATGTAGCCTTAACCAAGTTGTGAGGGTTTGAAGAGCCCTTTGATTTAGCAAGCACGTCGGTGATACCAACACTTTCGAATACGGCACGCATAGCACCACCAGCCTTAACACCAGTACCGTGAGCAGCAGGTTTGATGATTACGTTGGCGCCGCCGAAACGCATTGCCTGTTCGTGAGGGATAGTTCCTTTGTAAATAGGTACCTTGATGAGGTTTTTCTTAGCAGCTTCAACGCCTTTGTTGATAGCAGCTTGAACCTCACCAGCTTTACCCAAGCCGTAGCCTACAACGCCGTCGCCGTTGCCGACAACTACGATGGCTGCGAATGTGAATGCACGACCACCTTTGGTTACTTTAACAACGCGGTTGACTGCAACCAAGCGCTCTTCCAACTCGAGGTCGTTTGAATATTTGATTTTATTGTCTGCCATAATGAACTAAATAAAAAATTAAAAATCAAGTCCACCTTTGCGAGCTGCATCGGCGAGCTCTTTTACTCTACCGTGATAGAGGTAGCCATTACGATCGAAAACAACGGCTGTGATACCGGCTTCTTTAGCCTTTTGAGCCAACATCTCGCCTACTTTAGCTGCTTTTTCGCTTTTTGGCATCTTGTCTTTGATTGACAATGATGAAGCTGAAGCCAATGTCTTGCCGAGGCGGTCGTCTACTACTTGGGCATATATTTGGGCGTTACTACGGAATACGGTCAAACGTGGTCTTTCTGAAGTTCCGAAAACACGACGACGTATATGAGCTTTAACCCTGATTCTTCTTTTCAAAATCTTATTCATAATCTTCTCAATTAAACTTATTTAGCAGCAGTTTTACCAGCTTTCTTACGAATAACTTCACCCTGGAATTTAACACCCTTGCCTTTGTAAGGTTCAGGTTTACGCATTGAACGCAATTTTGCGCATACTTGGCCGAGCAGTTGTTTGTCGCAGCTCTCCAGGATAATGAGAGGATTCTGGTTACGCTCTGATACAGTAGTAACTTTGATTTCTGGAGCCAACTTGATATAAATTGTGTGGGTGTAACCGAGAGCAAGCTCAAGCACTTGGCCTGTTGCATTTGCACGGTAGCCTACACCTACCAATTCAAGAGTCTTCTTGTAACCTTCGCTCACACCGATTACCATGTTGTTGACGAGGGTGCGGTAGAGACCATGGTTAGCACGGGTCTGACGCTCTTCGTTGGTACGGGTGAATGAGAGGATACCTGCCTCTTCTTTCATTTCGATTGATGGATCGATTTTCTGGGTGAGTTCGCCTTTTGGGCCTTTCACTGTTACGACACCATCTTTAACTGATACAGTAACACCTGCTGGGAGTTGAACTGGCAATTTTCCTATTCTTGACATAATTCTCTACCTCCCATTAATAGATGAAACACAATACTTCGCCACCGATCTTTTGAACTTTAGCCTCTTTGTCTGTCATAACACCTTTAGATGTTGAGAGGACAACGATGCCGAGACCGTTCAAAACGCGTGGCATTTCACGATAACCAACATAGCGGCGCAAACCTGGAGTTGAAACACGGATGAGTTTCTTGATTGCATTCACTTTGTTGACTGGATCGTATTTCAAGGCAATTTTGATAGTACCTTGAGGATTGTTCTCTTCCTCAACGAATTTGTAGTTGAGGATATATCCTTTCTCAAAAAGAACTTTGGTAATTTCTTTTTTGAGATTAGACGCAGGAACCTCTACCACTCTGTGGTTTGCAGCGATAGCGTTCCTCAGTCTTGTCAAATAATCTGCTATTGGATCTGTCATAAAATAAATCAACCCCTAAAATAGGGCAATATTTAATTATTATCTTTTACTCTTATTGATCGAACCACTCGGACACGGTGGCCCGATATCGATTGGATGTTAAGTTTACCAACTAGCTTTCTTTACACCCGGGATTAAGCCCTGTGAAGCCATTTCGCGGAACTCGATACGTGAAAGACCGAACTGACGCATGTAGCCTCTTGGACGACCAGAAATCTTGCTGCGGTTGTGCAAGCGAACATAGCAAGCATTCTTTGGGAGGCTCTGGAGACCCTCGTAGTCGCCAGCCTCGATCATAGCTTTACGTTTTGCTGCATACTTAGCAACCAACTTTGCACGCTTTACCTCGCGTGCTTTCATTGACTCTTTTGCCATTCTGAATTAGTTTTTCTTAAAAGGTAAGCCAAACTCACGCAACAAAGCAAAGCCCTCTTCATCGGTCTTGGCTGTTGTAACGAAAGTGATGTTCATACCTAACAATTTGTCGATACTATCAATGTTGATTTCAGGGAAGATAATCTGCTCGGTGATACCCAATGTGTAGTTACCACGGCCGTCCATCTTAGACTCGATACCTTTGAAGTCGCGGATACGTGGGAGGGCAACGCGAACGAGACGCTCCAAGAACTCGTACATTTGTTGATGACGAAGGGTTACTCTAACGCCGATTGGCATTTTCTTACGAAGTTTGAAGTTAGAGATATCCTTCTTTGAGTAAGTGGCAACAGCTTTCTGACCAGCGATTGCAGTCATCTCGTTGATGGCTGTATCGATGATTTTCTTATCAGCAGTAGCCATACCCAAGCCTTGGTTCAAGACGATTTTCTCGAGAACAGGAACCTGCATAACGGTTGAATAACCGAATTCCTTCATCAAGGCAGGCACGATTCTGTCCAAGTACTCTTGTTTTAAACTTGCAGTATTCATTTCTTATTTTACCTCTGTTAATACTTCACCGGATTTCTTGCAGTAGCGAACATTCTTGCCGTCTACAACTTTGCGACCGATGCGAGTTGGTTTTTTCTCTTTTGGGTCCAACACATTCAAGTTTGAGATGTGGATAGGAGCCTCTTGTTTTACAATGCCGCCTTGTGGGTTCTTGGCATTTGGCTTGGTGCTTTTTGAAACCAAGTTAACACCCTCAACGATGGCACGCTGTTCTTTCACGAGCACGCGAAGAACTTTGCCGGTTTTACCTTTATCCTCACCGGCATTCACAAAGACGATATCGCCCTTTCTGATGTGCAATTTACTCATAATTAAATACGGTTTTTACTACATTAGAGAACTTCGGGTGCCAATGAGATAATCTTCATGTTTGTAGCGCGGAGTTCACGTGCTACAGGGCCAAAGATACGGCTGCCGCGGATTTCACCTGCATTGTTTACGAGTACGCATGCGTTGTCGTCGAAACGGATATAAGAGCCGTCCTGACGTCTGATTTCTTTCTTAGTGCGTACGACAATAGCTTTAGAAACTGAACCTTTCTTGACATCGCCAGAAGGGATTGCACTTTTCACAGCTACTACGATAACGTCACCAATAGTGGCATAGCGTTTGCCGGTACCACCGAGTACGCGGATGCAGAGCACTTCTTTTGCGCCGCTGTTGTCTGCTACTCTGAGTCTTGTTTCTTGCTGTATCATATGTTACTTAGCTCTCTCAATAATTTCTACCAATCTCCACCTCTTTGATTTGCTCAAAGGACGGGTCTCCATAATACGAACTGTATCGCCGATATTGCACTCATTCTTTTCATCGTGAGCGTGATATTTTTTAGTCTTGTTGACGAACTTTCCGTACATAGGATGCTTTTCTTTCCATTTCACAGCTACGGTGATGGTTTTGTCCATCTTGTTGCTGGAAACTACACCTACTCTTTCTTTTCTAAGATTTCTTGCTTCCATTGTAGTTTGTTTTAGTTGAGTTCACGATGACGGATTTCTGTAAGAATACGTGCGATTGTACGACGTGATTCTTTAATCAGAGAAGAGTTTTCTATAGGTGTAATTGCATGATTCAACTTCATTTGCGTAAGTTGAGCTCTTTCTGAATCCAAACGTTCGAGCAACTCTGAGTTAGTTAACTCTTTAATCTCATTAATTTTCATATCTCTTACGCTATTGTGTTATTAGGATCATAATCACGTCTTACAACGAATTTGGTTGTAACAGGTAATTTCTGAGCTGCCAAACGAAGTGCTTCTTTTGCAATCTCGAAAGATACGCCCTCTACTTCGATCAACATACGACCTGGTGTAACAGGAGCAACGAAGCCTTCTGGGTTACCTTTACCTTTACCCATACGAACATCAAGAGGTTTCTTGGTGATTGGTTTGTCAGGGAAAATTCTGATCCAAATCTGACCTTGACGTTGCATATAACGGGTTACAGCGATACGAGCTGCTTCAATCTGACGGCCTGTTATCCATTTTGTCTGAAGAGACTTGATGCCAAATGAGCCGTATGCCAATTGGTTGCCGCGTTGAGCAACGCCTTTGGCACGACCTTTCTGCTGTCTTCTGAATTTGGTTTTCTTAGGTTGTAGCATAGTCTAAATTTCAAACATTAGTTATTTCTTTTTCTACCTTTAGGACCACGACCTGAACGCTCTTTGCGATCCTGGCGTTTTTGCTGACCTTTTCCTTTTTCTGTAAGGAATTGTGGAGTAAGGTCGCGTTTGCCATAAACTTCACCTCTGCAAATCCATACTTTGATACCGATGAGACCTACTTTTGTAAGAGCCTCGGTAGCGCAGTAGTCAATGTCAGCGCGGAATGTGTGAAGTGGAGTACGTCCTTCTTTAAACATCTCTGAACGGGCTATCTCTGCGCCATTCAAACGACCGCTCAACTGAATCTTGATACCTTCGGCACCACTTCTCATTGTGTCAGCGATAGCTTTTTTCACAGCGCGACGATAGGCGATTTTGCCCTCGACCTGTTTAGCAACGTTGTTACCAACGATGTTAGCATCCAAGTCTGGATGTTTGATTTCGTAGATATTGATTTGTACTTCCTTGTCGGTGATTTTCTTCAACTCTTCCTTGAGTTTGTCAACTTCAGAACCACCTTTGCCGATGATGAGGCCTGGACGTGAAGTACATACTGTAATGGTAACGAGTTTGAGGGTTCTCTCAATGATGATTCTTGAGAGACTTACCTTGGCAAGACGAGTATTCAGATATTTTCTGATCTTGCTGTCTTCGAGCAAGGTGTCACCGTAGTTTTTGCCACCATACCAGTTAGAATCCCAACCGCGGATGATGCCAAGACGATTGGCTATTGGATTAATTTTCTGTCCCATCTTGCTACTATTCGTTTACTGGTTTTACATTAGCTTCTGGCTTAACCACTTCTTTGGTGTCAACGAAGATGGTTACGTGGTTAGAACGTTTACGAACGCGGTAGCCACGGCCTTGTGGAGCTGGACGGAGACGTTTCAATGTGCGGCCGCAGTCAACGAAGACTTTGGTTACGAACAATGTTGCCTCATCCATTTTGCTCTCGGTTTTAACTTCCCAGTTAGCGATTGCGCTTCTGAGGAGTTTTTCCATAGTGCGTGAAGCTTCTTTCTTTGAATATCTCAACATACCCAACGCTTTGTTTACCTCAACGCCGCGAATCATATCAGCGATGAGACGCATTTTGCGAGGAGAGGTGGGTACATCATTCATTTTTGCAAAATATACATGTTTGCGCGCCTCTTTCATTTGATTGGCGTACTCTGTTTTTCTCTTACCCATGTTTATTCTTTAAATTTCTACATTAAACAATAAGACGCCTCACATTACTTCTTATTACCAGCGTGACCGCGGAACATGCGAGTGGGCGAGAATTCGCCAAGTTTATGACCTACCATATTTTCTGTGATATATACAGGGATAAACTTGTTGCCATTATGAACTGCGATAGTATGTCCCACAAAATCTGGAGATATCATAGAAGCACGAGCCCAAGTTTTGATAGCGACTTTCTTACCGCTTTCATTCATGGCCAGAACCTTCTTTTCCAGTTTCAAGTTGATGTACGGGCCTTTTTTTAATGAACGACTCATATTAATTTCTACTCTTTAATTATTTACTTCTTCTCTCAATGATGTATTGATTTGATGGCTTCTTTGGTGTGCGGGTCTTCTTACCTTTTGCCAACAAGCCTTTGCGTGAACGTGGATGTCCGCCTGATGCACGACCTTCACCACCACCCATTGGGTGATCAACAGGGTTCATTGCAACACCACGGTTACGTGGACGACGACCCAACCAGCGTGAGCGACCTGCTTTACCTGATTTCTCAAGTGAGTGGTCAGCGTTGCTCACTACACCTACAGTAGCCATGCAAGTGCCAAGGATTTTGCGAGTCTCACCTGAAGGGAGTTTCACAATTACGTACTTGCCGTCTCTTGAAGTAATTTGAGCGAAAACACCAGCAGAACGAACCAATGTTGCGCCTTGACCTGGATGGAGCTCCATGTTGTGAACGTATGTACCAAGTGGAATATTTTCCATTGGGAGTGCGTTACCAACTTCAGGAGCAGCTTCTGCGCCAGACACTACAGTTTGTCCAACCTGCAAGCCGTTCGGAGCCAAGATGTAGCTTTTCTCACCGTCTACATAGTAAAGCAAAGCGATGCGAGCAGAACGGTTAGGATCGTACTCGATGCTTTTTACTACGGCAGGAACGCCAGCCTTAGCTCTTTTAAAATCTATTACCCTATATTTTCTCTTGTGACCGCCACCGATGTAGCGCATGGTCATTTTACCAGTGTTGTTGCGACCACCGGTTTTGCCGAAGCCAGCCACGAGAGATTTCTCTGGTACATTTGTGGTAATTTCTTCAAATGTGCCAATAATCTTGTGCCTTTGTCCTGGCGTTGCAGGACTAAATTTACGTACACCCATTTATTTATGAGAGCTTAAATATTACTATAAAAATCGATAGCGTCGCCTTCTTTCAAAGTAACAATAGCTTTCTTGTATGAAGGCATGCGGCCTTCGATCAAGCCAGCTTTTGTATAGCGACTCTTTCTTTTACCATGAACGTTGATTGTGTTCACTGCTACAACTGTTACATTGTAGAGTTTCTCAACTTCTTTCTTGATCTCTACTTTGTTTGCATTAGCAGCAACACGAAAAGCTACACGACCAGACTTCTCGGTGATAGAGGTCATCTTTTCGGTAACGATTGGTTTCAAAATGATACTCATAAAATGATCTCCTATGCGTTAAAGTGGTTGTTAATAGCGTCAATTGTACCCTCCAACATAACCAAAACAGAGCAGTTCAGAATTTTATAAGTATTTAATTCTGAAGCTGTTATTACGTCTACTTTTGGCATATTGCGGACTGACAAATATACGTTTTTATCTGCTTCTGGCAAAACAATTAAGCACTTTTTTTCTGCCAATTTGAGGCTGTTCATTACAGCAGCCATCTCTTTGGTTTTAGGAGCTTCGAAAGCAAATGCGTCGATAACGGTAATTTCGTTAGCTTGAGCTTTTGCTGAGAAAGCTGATTTACGTGCCAATTGTTTGAGTTTGCGGTTCAATTTGAAGCTATAGTCACGTGGTACAGGACCGAATACGCGACCACCGCCTACCAATACTGGTGAGTTGATATCACCACGACGTGCACCGCCGCCGCCTTTTTGACGACCAAGTTTGCGAGTAGAACCAGAAACTTCGCTACGTTGTTTTGATTTGTGTGTACCTTGGCGTTGGTTAGCAAGGAATTGTTTTACGTCGAGATACATTGCGTGCTGATTTGGCTCAATGCCGAATACAGCATCATTCAAAGCAACTTTTCTGCCGGTATCTTCACCTTTGATGTTATATACGCTCAGTTCCATTACTTCTCAATTATTACGATTGAACCTTTGGCTCCAGGAACAGATCCTTTCACCATCAACAAATTATGTTCAGGAATTACTTTGATAACCTGGAGGTTTTGAACGGTAACGCGGTCGTTGCCCATTCTACCTGCCATGCGCATTCCTTTAAATACCCTTGAAGGGTAAGAAGATCCGCCCAGTGAACCTGGAGCGCGTTGACGGTCAGATTGGCCGTGTGTGATTTGACCCACACCACCGAAACCATGACGGTGAACTACGCCTTGGAAACCTCTACCTTTAGAAGTTCCGATTACGTCAACGAAGTCTTCTTCAGTGAAGAAATCAACGTTGATTACATCGCCCAAATTCAATTCTTGTGCGAAACCTTTGAACTCAACCAAGTGTCTTCTTGGTGTTACTCCAGCCTTTTCAAAATGGCCTTTTTCAGCTTTGTTGGTGTGTTTCTCAGTTTTTTCCATGAAACCAAGTTGCACAGCCTCATAACCGTCCTTCTCCAAGGATTTGATTTGAGTAACAACGCAAGGACCTACTTCAATAACAGTGCATGGCATGTTTTTGCCCTCAGCACTGAAAACGGAAGTCATTCCGATTTTTTTTCCAATTAATCCTGGCATTTCAAATATTGTTTTAAGTATTGTTGCGCCACCTGCTCACGCAGGGGCATTTTGTTCAATTGTGAATTAAATACAGTAGTTCTTAGTTATACTACACTTTGATTTCTACTTCAACACCGCTTGGCAATTCGAGTTTCATCAAAGAATCAACGGTTTGAGCGGTTGAACCATAGATGTCGATCAAACGTTTGTAAGATGACAACTGGAATTGCTCACGTGATTTTTTGTTTACGAATGTTGAACGGTTTACTGTGAAAATACGTTTGTGAGTAGGCAGTGGAATTGGACCGCTTACTACAGCGCCTGTAGCTTTTACAGTGCGTACGATTTTCTCGGCTGATTTGTCAACCAAGTTGTAGTCGTAAGACTTGAGTTTAATTCTAATTTTTTGACTCATTGTGTTTTAGTTTATTTATATTATTGTATGTCCACTCAATTAAGAGTCGTATGCTAATTGAGTAGGGACCTACATTTCTTTGTTACGCAACAAAGTCCACAGACCTATTTTGCAAGGTCTGCGGGCTTGTTTGGTTATGCTTATTAGAGGAGTTCAACGTGTCCCTTAGCTTCTGTCAGCACTGCTTTTGCAATGGCTGATGAAACCTCAGCATAGTGGCTGAATTCCATTGATGAAGTAGCACGACCTGAAGTGATGGTACGAAGAGCTGTTACATAGCCGAAGAGTTCAGCCAATGGAACTTTTGCTTTTACGATACGTGCACCACTACGGCTTGACTCCATGCCTTCTACCTGACCACGACGTTTGTTCAAGTCGCCGATTACGTCACCCATGCTCTCCTCTGGAGTTACAACCTCGAGTTTCATGATAGGCTCGAGAAGCACTGGTTTAGCTTTAGCACAAGCGGTCTTGAATGCGATCTGTGCGCAGATTTCGAATGACAATTGGTCAGAGTCAACTGGGTGGAATGAACCATCGACGAGAGTAACTTTCAAGCTGTCGAGTGGGAAGCCAGCCAAGACGCCGTTACGCATAGCAGCTTGGAAGCCTTTTTGTACTGAAGGGATGAATTCCTTAGGTACGTTACCACCTTTAACTTCGTCAACGAATTGAAGTGAGCCTTCGAAGTTTTCGTCTTTCGGACCAATCTTAACGATGATATCAGCGAATTTACCACGACCACCAGATTGTTTCTTATAAACCTCGCGGTGATCAACGGTACGTGTGATAGCCTCTTTGTAGTTAACTTGAGGACGACCTTGGTTACATTCAACCTTAAACTCACGTTTCAGACGGTCGATAATGATTTCCAAGTGAAGCTCACCCATACCTGAGATAACGGTTTGACCGCTTTGCTCGTCGGTTTTAACGGTGAAGGTTGGGTCCTCTTCAGCCAATTTAGCCAAGCCGATGCCGAGTTTATCAAGGTCGCTCTGAGTTTTTGGCTCAACAGCGATACCGATAACTGGATCAGGGAATTCCATTGACTCGAGTACGATTGGTGCATCCTCAGCGCAGAGGGTATCACCGGTGCGTACGTCTTTCAAACCAACAACAGCGCCGATATCACCAGCACCGATTACCTCTACAGGGTTTTGGTGGTTTGAGTGCATTTGGAACAAACGTGATACACGTTCTTTCTTGCCTGAGCGGCTATTGAATACGTATGAACCAGCGTCTACGTGACCTGAGTACACACGGATAAATGTCAAACGGCCTACGTATGGGTCGGTTGCGATTTTGAATGCCAAAGCACTTGTTGGCTCGTCCTCTGATGGGTGACGAACAACAACTTCTTCTGAGTCTGGGTTTGTACCCTCGATTGAAGGAGTGTCAAGTGGTGAAGGCAAGAATGCGCAAACGTAGTCAAGGAGTGTTTGTACACCTTTGTTTTTGAATGAAGAGCCGCAGAGCATTGGGGTGCAAGCGAGAGCGCAAGTAGCAGCACGGAGAGCACGGAGCACTTCTTCTTCGGTGATTGTTGAAGGATCGTCGAAGAATTTCTCCATCAAAGCGTCGTCATATTCTGCTACGGTCTCGAGCATTTTGCCACGCCATTCTTCTGCCTCGTCAACGAGTTCTGCAGGAATGTCCTCAACGTCATATTGAGCACCCATGGTCTCGTCGTGCCAGAGGATAGCTTTCATTTTCACGAGGTCAACTACGCCTTTGAAGTTTTCTTCTGAACCGATAGGAATAACAACTGGCACTGGGTTAGCGCCGAGGATGTCTTTCATTTGGCGAACTACTTCGAAGAAGTCAGCGCCAGAACGGTCCATTTTGTTTACGTAGCCGATACGTGGAACGTTATATTTGTCAGCTTGACGCCATACGGTCTCAGACTGTGGTTCTACACCACCTACTGCGCAGTATGTTGCAACGGCGCCGTCCAATACACGGAGTGAACGTTCAACCTCAGCGGTGAAGTCAACGTGACCCGGAGTGTCAATCAAGTTGAACTTATATTTATTATTGTTCCATGTCCAGTAAGCTGTGGTAGCAGCAGAGGTGATGGTGATACCACGCTCTTGCTCCTGAGCCATCCAGTCCATGGTAGCTGCACCTTCGTGTACCTCGCCGATCTTGTGAGTTTTACCTGTGTAGAACAGGATACGCTCTGATGTGGTTGTTTTACCAGCATCGATGTGGGCCATGATACCGAAGTTGCGGGTATATTGCAAATCTTGCTTAGCCATTTTCTTTGTTTATTAAAGATGTATAAACCGAGAATTAAATTATGGATTAGAAGCGGAAGTGTGCGAAAGCACGGTTAGCCTCTGCCATGCGGTGGATTTCCTCTTTACGTTTGAAAGCACCGCCTTGGTTGTTGTAACCATCAACGATTTCAGCTGCAAGTTTCTCAGCCATTGTGCGGCCAGAGCGTTTGCGAGCGAAGTTGATGAGGTTTTTCATTGAGATAGCCTCTTTACGGTCTGGGCGAATCTCAGTTGGCACCTGGAAGGTAGCGCCGCCGATACGACGTGATTTAACCTCCACTTGTGGTGTTACGTTCTCGAGAGCTTTTTTCCAGATCTCCAAAGCGCTCTTGTCCTCGTTAGGGAGTTTATTAGAAACTGCTTCGAGAGCTGAATAGAAGATGCTGTAAGCAATGCTCTTCTTACCGTCATACATCAAATGGTTTACGAATTTCGTAACCATAACTTCATTAAAAACGGGATCTGGAAGAATCGTACGTTTTTTTGGAGTTGCTTTTCTCATTTGTTAATTAAAATTGCGTTTTTGCCTTGGCTGTTCTGTCTTCAACGTGTCCCCATCGGGACCATTTACTCAACCTTTATCAAGACCAATAATCAAAAACTGAGTTACGTTGTTTTTGTTGAAAAGGGATTGTGTTTGTCGCTGTTATCTAAGATTATTTTTTCTTAGGACGTTTTGCGCCGTATTTGGAGCGACGTTGAGTACGTGAAGTAACACCGGCAGTATCCAATGTACCACGAACGATGTGATAACGAACACCTGGGAGGTCTTTTACACGACCACCACGAACCATTACGATTGAGTGTTCTTGCAAGTTGTGACCTTCGCCTGGGATGTAGGCATTCACTTCTTTAGAGTTTGTCAAGCGGACACGAGCTACCTTACGCATAGCCGAGTTAGGCTTTTTAGGAGTAGTTGTGTACACGCGAACACAAACGCCACGACGTTGTGGGCATGAATCCAACGCAGGTGATTTACTCTTATCCTCAAGAGTCAATCTGCCTTTTCTAACTAGTTGCTGAATTGTTGGCATTTTTTCTTGTTTAGTTTAACGATAGTTTATGCTATAATTTGGGCTGCAAAGTTACAACATTATTTTCAATTACACAAGTATGCTGATTATTTTATTTTTACGTCGGAATTTTTGTTTTCTCAACAGCCATTTTTGTCATGTTTCTGCGGTCATTTATTCGACATTTCTTTTTTCCCGGAAATGCTTACTTGCTGATATTATACTATATATAATATACGTGCGCGCGAGAGAAAAGATTTTTCGTGTCGAATTTTTCCGTCATGGAAACCGAGTCAACAAAATGGATTTTTATTTTCCTGAAAGCGAAAAACGGTATGAAAAAGCATCGAGTCGAAGTTTTCAACAGCATTTTTTGTCCGAGTTTTTCCGCAAATTCTGCGGCAATTCGCAATTTGCAAATCGGTTTGAAAACACGCGTTTCAATCAAAGAGATTGTTGTATCTTTGCGCTCCAAATAAGTAAGCTATGAGAAAAAAACTGGTCATATTCGATCTCGACGGTACTCTGCTCGACTCTATTGCCGATATTGCGTTCGCAGCCAACAAGGTACTCGAGCATCACGGTTTTCCAACCCATTCTGCCAGCGAATGCCGCATGATGGTGGGCAATGGAATCAAGAAACTTATGGAACGTGCCATTCCGGAAGATTATCGGTCGGATAAGTTCGTTGATCAGATGAAGAATGAGTTTGCAGCCATCTATGTGGATCACAGCATGGTTGACACCCGTCCTTACGCCGGGATTCCAGAGTTGCTTCAGGCACTTCGTGACAAAGGTATCGAAGTGGCAGTTGCCTCCAACAAGTTTCAGGCTGCCACCTCAAGCATCATTGCCCACTATTTCCCGGAAATTGATTTCCATGCTGTACTCGGACACCGCGAAGGCAAGCCAACCAAGCCCGATGCAACTATTGTCTTCGATATTCTCGGCAACAAATTCTCACGCCAAGAAACACTTTATGTGGGCGACACGCTGGTTGATATCCAAACAGCACAGAATGCCGGCATTGAGTGCGTAGCCGTCACCTGGGGATTCCGTCCGCTGTCTGAACTTACCAGCGGCAATCCAGACCACATTGTCAATTCTCCGGAAGAGATTCTTCCGTTCTGTTGTCAAGATTAAACAAATTTAGAATAACCATTCGGTTTTTCTTGTACAATTAGAAGATTTCGCTTATCTTTGCACCCATCATTGAACAAAAGCGTGTTACACGTGTAAAGGCGCCCAGATGGCAGACCGTCAGCAAATTAAAGAAAACATAAAGAACCGTAGCGAGAAAGCAAAAGCTGCCGCACTCGCTCCTACAAGCAACACTGCCCTACAAATGCTTCGCTATGTGGTGGTAAGTCTTGCCGCTGCCGCTGTCGACTGGCTCGTCTTTGCTGCATGCACTTGGATTTTCGGCGAAACAGACCGTTTCCTCGGCATTCAGTTCAAATTCTACTTCACCACCATATCATCGCTTCTCGGCGGCATAGTGAACTATGTCATGAGCAAACGCTGGGTATTCAACCAGTCGAAGATGAGCAACCGATTGATGGAGTTCCTATTCTTTACACTTATCGGTGGCATCGGATTGGTTCTCAACATCGTGACGCTGAAAATCTTCGCCGACTTCATCGGCATGAACGCCCGTGTTGCCAAGATTATCTCTATCGTGGTGGTTTTCTTCTCCACTTTCTTTATCAGAAAGTACTGTCTGTTCAACGACAAGAAGAAGGATTAAATTTCCTTTTGTTTCGATACGCACATCATCACAATGCCAAACGCAAAGAATGGCAGTGTGAGCCATTGTCCCATGGTTAGCAGCTGTGGAATATAATCGGCTTGTTCTTCCTTGAACATCTCTATCAGCAGTCGACAGACCGAAACGGCCGTCAGGTTATAGCCCAACAAGAAGCCGTGGCCATGTTTGTTGCGTTTCCAAATCAGCACGCTTCCTACGAAAATCAAAGCATAGGCAAGTGCCTCATACAGTTGAACCGGATGTCGTGGCAGAGGGTCTACATCGGCAAACAGAAAAGCCCACGGCATGGAGCAAGGAGTGCCCAGTATCTCACTGTTGCAGAGATTGCCCAAGCGGATAAAGAAACCGGCTACCGGTGTGGCTACCGCAAAGAAATCGAACAGCATACGCCAATCAACACGTTTCATCCAGGCAAACAGCCATACAGCAAGCATCAGTCCTAAGGTTGCACCATGGCTTGCCAATCCGTGATAGCCTACCCATTGCCATTGACCGTCAATCCGTGCCAACGGAAGCAAGACCTCAAGCGGATGTTGGGAATAATAGCCCCACTCATAACAGAAGCAATGTGTAAGACGGGCACCAAGCAAAATGCCCGCCAACGCCATCGGCACGATGAGGTTATAGTCTTCTTGTGTAAGTCCGCGACTACGGAAACCACGATATACCACCATGGCACCACCCAGCATGGCAAGCACGAACAACAAGGCATAGCTATGAAGTCCTAACCATGTCTGATGCGAATGCCATACTATATATAATAGCATATCTTAAAGCAAAGTGGAACTATGAAGTGGTACGCTATCCATGATAGGAAAGAGGGTGGCAAGGTCGTTGGCTTGGAGCATGGCAATGCGTGTCTGACGGAAATCCGGAATGCCTTTGAACAATGGAGTGGCTGCGAAATGACGGCGGCTGTGAACAATGCCCTTACGTTCATCACCCAACCATTCTATGCTCTTGAGTACGTGTTCTTTCAAAAGAGTCAACTGTTCCTCTGGAGTCAAAGCAGGTTTTACCTCACCGGTAGTAAGGTAGTTCTTCATATCAGCAAAGATCCAGGGCTGACCGATAGAGCCACGGCCCACCATGACGGCATCCACCCCATAGCGGTCGAAGCATTCCTTGGCACGTTCCGGTGTCGTTACATCGCCATTGCCAATGATAGGAATATGCATGCGAGGGTTATTTTTCACCTCACCGATAAGTGTCCAATCGGCATCGCCCGTGTACATCTGAGCACGTGTTCTGCCGTGAATGGAAAGGGCTGCAATGCCACAATCCTGCAGTGCTTCTGCCAACGAGACGATAATCTTATTCTCCTCATCCCAGCCAAGACGCGTCTTCACCGTCACTGGAATTTTGACGGCATTGACCACGGCACGGGTTATCTCCAGCAGCAATGGCACATTCTGCAACATGCCTGCTCCGGCACCCTTACGAGCCACCTTCTTCACAGGGCAGCCAAAGTTGATGTCCAGAATATCCGGGCCACTGGCTTCGGCTATTTTAGCCGCCTCGACCATTGTATCCACATCACGACCATAAATCTGAATTGCCACGGGACGTTCTTCCTCGTTCAGCGTCAGTTTTTGTGATGTACGGGGAATGGAACGAATCAACGCATCGGCTGAAACGAACTCAGTATAAACCATATCAGCGCCGAATCGTTTGCAAAGCAAGCGAAACGCTGGGTCTGTCACGTCTTCCATCGGAGCCAGGAAGAGGGGTTGCGAAGGGAATGATATATTACCTATTTTCATAGTGGAGAAACAAGAGTACAAAAGTACAAAAAAAGCGTTATCTTTGCAATCGTAAAAATCAAGCGAAACACAAAGACAAAATGAACGAATTTTTGCCTATCGAAGAGCGTATTGTTGAAGCACTTAAGACTGTCTTCGACCCTGAGATTCCGGTTAACATCTGGGACCTCGGCATGATATATAAGATAGAAACCGAAGACGACGGAGCCGTAAAGATTGACATGACACTCACCGCTCCGGGTTGTCCTGCTGCCGATTTCATCACTGAAGATGTGAAAATGAAGGTTGAGGCGGTGGAGGGTGTCACATCCGTAAACGTCAATCTTGTCTTCGACCCTATGTGGGACCAAGACATGATGAGCGACGAAGCCAAACTCGAGCTCGGTCTATTGTAGCGTTCATTCACAACCCTACATATTTCAAGGCGTATCCTTTTCAAAGGGGGTACGCTTTTCTTTTTCGCGCAACTTCTGCAAGTTTTTGCACTTTTCTCGCCATAAAGTGCAACTTAAAATTTACTATTTTTCGATTATCTGCCGCAACAACGTAACCTCTCGAACAAAGAGAAGCATCTATTCTATTTATTTACACACAATTACGAACGAATATTTTTTCTAAAAAAAATTTTGCAACAGCGATTGTCAATTCAACTGAAGTATCTATTTTTGCACTCCCGCACGGAAATAGTGCAAAAGTAATTATAAAGAAGACAGAAGAGACAAAAAAAGCCATTGTCAACGTGGCGATAAAGTTGTTCAACACCCTTGGGTACGACAAGACGTCGATGGACGATATCGCACGATTTGCCAACAAGGCGAAGCGCTCGCTCTACTATCACTTTACCAGTAAGGAAGAAATTTTCCAAACTGCCGTTCAGCAGGAAATTCAGCAACTGGAAGAGCAGTTAGGCGACCTATTCAACGACACCACGAAGCCAGCGCCTGAGATTTTCAACACCTATTTCATCAAACGCATGGAAATACTTTCGAAATCGAAGGTCTATAAGATTATGCTTGGCTACGAATTGCAACAAGATAAAAGCACCTTCCCTCTCGACGGTTTCCACACCGTGCTCCGCGAGTTTGAAGAATGGGAGTATGAGCACTACCTGAAGCTCTGTTCCACCATCAAGGAACGCGACGACTATAACCCTCGTGCCCTTACCTCCATGCTGCTGATGCTCACCAAGAGCCTTGACATCACATTTTTCGTTCAGGGACGCTATGCCGAGTACAAAGACACGCTCAATCTAATGGTACAAACCATCACGCACGGCATGGTTCAAGTAATCAATTCGAATAATAACTCACATACAATATAAAAGATACAAGAGATGAAAAAGTCAACCAGAGTTTTTGCTGCGTTGGTATTCGCACTTTGCATTGGTACCACATTGTTCTGTGCATGCAGCAAGAAACACAAGACAACTGAAAAGAAACCAGTGGTGGTGGAGGTTTTTGCCACTTCAGACACCACACAATCAGAGGTACGCAACTACGTCGGCACCATAGAGGGCACCGTGATGACTACATTGAGTTTCCCACAAGGAGGCTACGTAGAGCAGGTTCGCGTGCATGAAGGCGACTATGTTCGCAAGGGACAAGTTCTGATCTCACTCGAGACCACAACGGCATCAAGTGCGCTTCAAGCAGCCAATGCCACACTCTCACAAGCAGAAGACGGTTATCGCCGTTTGAAACAAGTCTATGACCAAGGCAGTCTGGCAGAAGTTAAATGGGTGGAGATGGAAACTAAGCTGCAACAGGCTAAAGCCACTCAACGAATTGCAGCGAAGAACCTTGCCGACTGCAATCTCAAAGCGCCATTCAATGGTTACGTTGGTGCCGTGACAGCAGAAAATGGCATGAACATGTTGCCTATGGCACCTGCCGTTCAACTCCATGATGTTGAGAAAGTGAACGTATCATTCACCGTGCCAGAAAATGAGATTGCATCGCTTGCCATCGGTGACACCGGCACAATCGTAGTGGCAGCCCTGAACGACAAGGTATTCAAGGGTCAAGTCATTGAACGTGGTGTTGTTGCCGATGCATTGGCTCACAGTTATAACGTAAAGATTGAGATTGACAACAAAGACCACGCGCTTCTTCCTGGCATGGTAGGTCGTGTGCTCACCACCAACAAAGAGAGCGACGGCGGCTATGTCATCCCAGCACAAGCCGTGCAAACCAGCACCACCGGCACTTATGTCTGGGTAGTGAAAGACGGCAAGTCTACACGCAAGAATGTTGAAGTGGCACACTATGTCGGCAACGGCGTGGCTGTCACTGGCATCAACCCTGGCGACCTCGTTGTCACCTCGGGTTATCTGAAAATTGGCGAAGGTACAGAAGTAGAGATAAAATGAAAACTAACAGCGAAAAGAATTTCGTAAACAGTCTGATGCGCAACCACAGCATCACATTCCTGCTGGTGGGCGCACTGACTATCATCGGCATCTATGGACTGAAGCAGATGAACAAAGACGAGTTTCCACAGTTCACTATCCGTCAAGGTGTGGTTGTGGGCGTCTATCCTGGTGCAAGCACCGAAGAGGTGGAGCAACAACTCACGAAACCTCTGGAGAATTTTCTGTTCACCTATCCTGAGGTCAACAAAGCCAACACCTACTCATTCTCGCAAGACGGCATTGTATATATGTTCGTCGAGTTGGAAGAATCAGTCAACAATAAAAACGAAGTATGGAGTAAAATCCGTCACGGTCTGAAGGACTTCAAGATGACCTTGCCTAGCGGCGTACTTGCCGTTGTGGTTCAAGATGATTTCGGCAATACGTCGTCCTTGCTTGTCACCATAGAATCGGAAGACAAAACCCAACGTGAACTCGAGCAGTATCTCGACGATCTCTGCACCCGTCTCCGCACCATTCCAACCATGGGCAACATCAAGATAAGCGGTAAGGAGAACGAAGAGATTGCCGTTACCATCGAGCCAGAGAAACTTGCAACCTATGGTCTCAGTTCAGAGACCCTGTTTGCCAACCTTCTCTCGCAGGGATTCATCACATCGTCCGGTTCGTCAGAAATCAACGGTGTAATCCATCCGCTTCACGTAGCCTCAGCCATGAAAAGCGAGTATGAAGTAGCCGACCAGATTATCTATTCCGACCCTTCAGGACATGCAGTCCGTCTGAAGGACGTGGCTAAGGTAGAGCGTCGCTACTCTTCTCCATCAAGCTATGTCAACCACAATGGTTCACGTGCCCTCGTGCTCTCTTTGGAGATGCGTCCGGGAAATAACATCGTAGCTTTCGGCAGTGAGGTAGAGAAAGTGCTCAACGAGTTCGAAAACGAGTTGCCGCCGTCGGTACACCTAAGCAAAATCAGCAACCAGCCTAAAGTGGTGGGCGACTCTGTGTGGTCGTTCCTTCGCGACCTCGTCATTTCCATCATCGTTGTCATCTTGGTCATGTTGATGCTCTTCCCGGTCAGATCAGCCTTGGTAGCTGGCAGCGGCATTCCTATCTGCACCGCTGTTACATTGGCTCTGATGTACTTCCTTGACATCGAGTTGAACACCGTAACACTTGCTGCACTTATCCTGGTATTGGGTATGATGGTGGACAACTCCATCGTCATGATTGACGGATACATTGAATATATCAACCGAGGTATGAGCCGTTGGCACGCCGCTGTCAAGAGTGCCAAGGAGTTGATTGCTCCTCTGTTGCTTGCCACCGTCGCTATCTGCGGTATGTTCTTCCCATCACAGTTCATCTTCACTGGTGTAATGGGCGACTTCATCAAGTTGTTCCCTATCACCGTAACCATCTCACTGATGATCTCACTGGTTTATGCCGTTGCCATCGTGCCTTACTTTGAGTATCTCTATATCAAGCCGCAAGGAACCAATGTCAAGCAATCGAAAGTGACCGAGTTGCAGGAGCGCTTCTTCCTTTGGCTGCAGACAACCTTTGAGCATGTGCTCGAGTGGTGTTTCCGTTTCCCTAAATGGACCTTGCTCATCGGCATTGGCTCCGTTGTCATAGGCATCTTCATCTTCACCACTCTCAACGTGCAGATGATGCCTAAAGCCGAGCGCCCATGCTTCGCTGTAGAAATCACACTTCCTATCGGTTCAACGCTTCAGGAAACAGCAGCCGTGAGCGACAGTCTGCAACAGATTTTGTTGAAAGATAAGAAAGTAACATCGGTAACAGCCTTTGTAGGCAGTTCGTCACCACGCTTCCAGGCCACCTATGCGCCAAACATCCCGGGTGAGAACTATGCACAATTCATTGTCAACACCAAAGGCAACAAGGCTACAGAGGAGTTGCTGAAGAAATATGCTCCGCTGCAAGGCGAGTTTGCCTCAGCATTAGTTCGTTTCAAACAGATGGACTATCAAGCCGTTCCTTGTCCTATTGAAGTACGTTTCAAAGGCAAAGACACCGAACTGCTGAAGCAAGAAGCCGACAAGGTGCTCGACTTCATGCGCCAGGAGCCAGACTATTTCACATGGATACACTCCGACTTCGGAGGCTCCCGTCCTTATGTCAACATCCAACTCAAGACCGACGAGGCACGCCGACTCGGTGTGACCAAGGCTACGCTCGAGACACACCTTGCCACCACAATGGGCCATCAGCCACTCACCACCTTGTGGGAAAACGACTACGACATCCCAGTCAAGCTCTACACACAGAGTGCCATCCCTACCGGAGAAATCAACTACGAATATATCTCCAACCAACTCATTCCAACGCAGTTTGGCACTTGGGTACCTTTGCGTCAGGTGGCCGACATCACGCCATCATGGGAGCCAAGTCGCATAGTTCACCGCAACGGACAGAAATGCCTCTCAGTAGGTGCCGACATGCCGTTCGGAGGTTCACAGCCTGCCTCAATGGCAAAGCTCAAAGCATTTGTTGACAAAGAGATTATTCCTAATCTTCCAGAAGGTGTGGAGGTTGCCTATGGCGGACTTACCGAATCCAACGACAAGCTGATTCCTCAACTTATCGCCGTAATCTTGGCAGCCTTGGCAGTGATTTTCATCTTCCTGCTCCTCAACTTCCGACGTGTCACCATCGCCGTACTCTCACTGATGGCTTGCACCCTATGCTTCTTCGGAGCATTCCTCGGATTGAAGATCTTCGGTCTCGACTTTGGCATTACCTCAGTGCTTGGTATCGTCAGCCTCATAGGTATTATCGTACGCAACGGTATCATCATGTTCGAATATGCCGAGGAGTTGCGCGAGGGCAAAGGTATGTCTGCTCACGACGCCGCCTTCGAAGCAGGCCGTCGCCGCATGCGTCCTATCTTCCTCACGTCTGCCACTACAGCACTTGGCGTGTTGCCTATGATCATCAGCCGCAGCACCCTCTGGATGCCTATGGGCGTTATCATCTGCTTCGGCACTATATTCTCCATATTCCTCATTGTCACAGTCTTGCCTGTGGCATACTGGAAGATATTTGACAACAAGAAACCACGACTTTTCTCACAACTCTCATTAGACTTATGAAACGTCACACAATAATAATATTGCTTCTTGCAACCGTTGCCGTCGGTCTGAATGCGCAGCAACTGACTCTCGATTCATGCCTAGCACTTGCCCGCAACAACAACACCACGCTTGCCAATGCCGCACTTGAAGTGGAGGCAGCAAAGGAAGTGAAAAAACAGGTATTTACCAAGTATTTTCCTCAGGTGAGTGCCAATGCCGCTGGCTACTATGCCTTCGATCCACTGATTGAATTGACCATCAACGATATCGACAACCCGTCCATTCGTGGTTTGCTCAGCACGCTCTATGGACTCTATGGTCAGGACCTCGGTCTTGACTCCAAAGTCACCTTCCTTCACAAAGGCGTAGTGGCTGGTGTAACAGCCATGCAGCCAGTTTTTATGGGTGGACAGATTGTCAATGGTAACCGTTTGGCTCAACTCGGCGTCGAGGCTGCAGAATATAAACAACAGTTGGCAGAAGACGAACTGTTGTTGCAAACAGAGGAAAGCTACTGGCTCATTGTTTCACTGCGAGAGAAACGCAGAACCATTCTCGAGGTGCAGGGACTGCTTGACACGCTCTACCGCGACGTCAAGGGGGCATGTGCTGCCGGACTCATCACCCGCAACGACCTCTTGAAAGTTACACTCAAACAAAACGAGATGGAGCAGAACCTCCTCAAGGTTAACAACAGCATCACCCTTGCCACCATGGCTCTATGCCAAAGCATCGGCATTCCATACAATCCGAACCTCATGCCGGCTGACACCCTGTCAACTCAAACCGACGAGTTGATGTCGCTGCATCGTGAGAGTACCGAGGCAGTCAACGGACGTACGGAATCAAAACTGCTCGAACTCAACGACCGCGCTGAAGAACTGAAGCGTAAGATGATTATCGGTGAGACATTGCCACATATCCTGGTGGGTGCTACCTATGGTTACGGTAACCTGCTGGAAAAAGACACCTGGAACGGCGCCGTCATGGCCACAATCACCGTACCAATCAGTCAGTGGGGCGAGACTTCACATAAACTGAAAGAGCAGAAACTCAAGCAACAGGAAGCAGCCAACTCACGCCGCGACCTCACAGAGAAGATGGCACTGCAGACCCAGCAGGCATGGAACGAACTTCAGGAATCGTACCACCAGACACTTCTTGCCGACAAGGCTGTGGAAACTGCTCGCGACAATATGACCGTCTGCCACCACAATTACATGGCAGGTCTCATCAGCATCAGCGAATTACTTGAGGCACAGGTACTCTATCGTCAGGCCGTTGACCAATCCAACGACTACCGCATCGCCTACCGTGTAGCCTTGACCAAATATCGCCAATTCACAAGATAAACTATCCAAACACTTACTTAATTCATCACTGAAAAAAGACGGAGCAGTCCCAAAAAAGGTTGCTCCGTTGTTTTTGATACTCCCACGAATAGGGGCTTTTTTCATCCCTTGAGGGTAGTGGGAGGAGAAAATATCACTATTATTAGGTATTGCGAGACCCTCCCCGTCGTTCTACCTTTGCACCGATGAACAAGGGGCTCAGGAATCCGATTTTTAGAAACAGTGTGATAGCGGTCATGCTGTGTCACTTCGTGTTCTATTATGTCGATGTCAACTTCTTCTGTCACCCTCATGTCATCAACGGTTCTACCATTGTCCACTCACACTTTCACGGCCGTCACCACGGTGACACCCCCGACGGACACCATTCCACATCAGAAATCATCCTCATTGCCCAACTGACCAATCAGTTTCTGGCTACGGGAGATACTCCTGACACTGAACAGATTGTAGACGAAGGCAAACCTCTCATCTATAACGTAGTGCCGACCCAAAACGCCGTTGCACTCCACCTCGTCGTCATTTCGCTTCGAGCCCCTCCTTCGCTCTTTCTCTGAGCACCTTCCCTTTTTACTTCTCTACAAATTGCCCTTGGCAATCTGTGAATTTCCGTAACTTGACTTTTGCCCTTGCAGAAGTCCATAATGACTATGACTATGAAACCTTTATTCAAAATCGTTTCCATGGTTCTCCTCTCCGTGTTCTGCCTCTCGGCTTGGGCAGAAGACACCGTACGCATCAGTCAAAGCGACTGGCTGCGACTGAACGAACGGGTGGAGCATCTGGAACAGACCCTACAGGCAGATCCTGTGGTCCTCGCCTCACAGCCCAAGAACGTCGGCAAACAGCATCGTTTGACCATCGGCGGCTACGGAGAGGCTACCTTCCGTCGCAATTTCTACTCCTCCAATCCCGGACGCTACAAACTGCCTGAGCAGTACCGTGGACAGCAATACGGGGAGTTTGACCTCCCGCATGTCTGTTTCTATCTCAGCTACGACTTCGGCCACGGATGGCGCATCGGCAGCGAGATAGAGTTTGAGCATGGCGGCACGGAGGCTGCCATGGAGACGGAGGGCGACGAAGGCCTCGAGTACGAGACCGAGGTGGAACGCGGCGGCGAAGTGGCACTGGAGCAGCTGTGGGTTGAGAAGCGCTTCTCTCCCTTGGCAGCCATTCGTGCAGGCATGCTCGTTGTCCCTTTGGGAGGTGTCAATGCCCATCACGAGCCGAATCAGTTCTTCGGCGCTTTCCGTCCCGAAGGCGACAACACCATCCTGCCGTGCACCTGGCATGAAATCGGTGTCCAGTTCTCCGGAACCTACCGATGGCTAAGCTATACGGCTCAACTTCTGCCCGGACTGCAAAGCAATCAGTTCGGCTCGGCAAACTGGATCCACTACGGCAGTGCCAGCATGTTTGAGTACAGACCCGCCACTACCTATGCCGGACTTGCCCGCCTCGACTTCTTCCCACTCTACGAAAGCCCTAAGGCCTCATCGCTGCGCCTCTCACTCAGTGGTTACTGCGGCACCAGTTTCCGCAACACCGCAGAACCGGTCAACGGCACAGACTATCAGCATGTGCGCGGATTGGTCAGCCTCGGTGCCTTCGATTGGAACTACCGTGGTCACGGTCTCGTTTTCCGGGGTAGCGCACTCTACGGACATCTTGGCGATGCTGCTGCCATCTCCACCTTCAACCGCTCAATGCCCAAGAACTCCAACTCACGCCGCGAACACGTGGCAAGCGATGCCTACAGCTGTGGCGCAGAGCTGGGCTATGACTTTTTCACTCTAAACAACAAACTCCACAAGAAGCAACAGCAACTCTTTCTCTTTGCACGCTACGACATCTACGATGCCATGGCACGCACGGAGACGGTTCGCAAATACTGGGCTGGCCGACAGAAACTGAGCCTCGGCATCAACTATTTCCCTATCCCGGAAATCATTGTCAAAGCCGAGTATGCCCACGCATGGATCAACAAGAGTCCTACCGTTCGGTACAACGACGAGCCTTATCTGGCGTTAAGTATTGCCTATTGTGGTATGTTCAAACTGTAATCAAATCATTCAACTCTATGAAAAAGAATATTTCTATCCTACTCTCTGCACTGATGAGTGTCGTGCTTTTCAGTTGCGAGACCAACAACAACATCACCTCCGACAAAGAAAAACAGTATCAAGCCATCACCAACGACTATGTGGTGAACACTGTCGAAGCAACCTACACTGCCTTGGCAGATGCTACCATCGAACTCTATGATGCCTGTGAGGCGGTCTACGGCAAATACCAGTCGGGACAAACTATCGATGCCTCGGAAATCCAAAACCTCGGACGCCTCTGGAAACAGTCTCGATGCCAATGGGAGTTGAGCGAAGCGTTCCTTTTTGGTCCTGTGGAATCCAACAATATCGACCCCCACATCGACACCTGGCCACACGACCTCACTGCGCAACTCGACCTCATGGCCGATGACGCCAAGATGCAGAGGGTGGCTGACGAAGGCCTCTCCGTATTGGGCGACGAGGGTCTGATGGGTTATCATGCGTTGGAGTATATGATCTATGACGTAGATAACTATCAGCACCCGAACGACATCAGATACAACGACTTCAACGCCTATTCTGCCAACGAGATGGTCTATTTCCGTGCCATCGCCAAAGACCTCGTGGAGCAGGTTGTAGCGCTGGAGGCTTGTTGGAAGGGACTCAGCAAGGTGTCGGAACGCAAGCAACAGATCATTGCCAACGCTCCTGCCACCGTTCGCAACTATAGCGGTATGACAGACGGCTTTGCCTCACATCTCCAAAGTCTTATCGGCGAGTATGCCTCTTATCGCAACGTGATGGACGAACTCCTTGATGGCTGCGATGCCATTGCCGACGAGGTGGGCAACACGAAAATCGGACGTCCTGTTCGCGGAGCAGGCAGTGGCGCAGAAGAGGGCGACCGCAACTATATTGAAAGTCCTTACAGTCTGAACTCCGTTGAAGACTTTGCCAACAATATCCGCTCTATCCGCAATGCCTACATGGGAAGTCGTACGGGAGATGCTTCGCTCTATAACTATATCAAGGACATTGACGAAGAGGCGGCAGAAGCACTCCGTCTTCAGATTGAGAACACCATCGCCGCCATCGAACAGATGCAAGAGCCTTTCTTCACCACAGCTGGCGACAATGCCTCCAAACAGGCAATGGTTGAGGCTGGCACGATTCTCACCGAAGCCATCGCGGCTGTCAAAGCATTACTTTAATATCCTACAGCTATGAAAAAGATCTATCTACTTCCCCTTTTGATGTTTGCTTTGGTCGCTTGCGTTCCGCATGACGAACCGGAAAACTTAGAGAGCGACCTTCTTCCCGACTGGTACTATGCCGGCGGCAAGGACGGCACTACGACGGTCACTTCATCAGTTGCCTACGAACAGCCAACCCCTTCCGTGGAGTTCGGCTCTTGGTTGGAGGCTTTCATGAATGGCGAGGCACTCTTTGAAAAGAAATTCAACAGCGGCGCCACAGGCACCCGTTCCGGACTCGGACCGGTCTACGTCCGTTCCTCCTGTCTCCACTGTCACCCGGGCTATGGTCACGGCAAATCGGTTGAAGAGGGGACCTACAACACCGATTATGTCGGCAATGGTACCCTGCTCGTCGTCTACGACAAGAGCGATGAGGCTTATGTGCCTTGGGTGGCTGGCATGCCGCAGTTGCATGCTGTGGCTCCGTTCAAGGCGCCGATTGATGAGAGTCAGGTCACGGTGACTTGGAAGACCGTGGCCACTTGCGCCGCCTCCAACAATCAGATGCAGTTTCCCGACGGCGAACCATTCGAACTCCGCTACCCGGAGGTGACGCTTCCTACCTCAGCCATCTACGGCTACGACGAATTGCTGGCTGCCGGTGCAAAGGGCATCACCAACTATGGCGTGAAACTGGAAAACACCATCGGCATCTACGGCACCGGTCTCACCGACGCCATCCCCGACGACTCCATCACGGCCCAATGGGCTAAGGAGGAGCAGGCCTACAGTAAGGGCTATCTCAAGAACTGGAAGTCGGAGTGGTTCAGCGGAGGCACATGGATGCCAAATGCGAAATACAAGTCGACGGCAGTCAATAGCGACGGCCGAGAATATGTGCGCCGTTACACCTATGCCATGTCGCGTGGTCCGCTTCAGGATGCTGCTGGTGCCAATGCAATATGGAATATCACCAATGTCACCCGCTCCGACCGTCGTGCCCACTATCTTGACCTCAGCGGTAAGTTCTATGCCCAGATCTCATCGAAAGATCCCGACGTACAGGCGGGTTGGAACAATTATATCGACCGTCTGATTGCTGTCAATCCCGATTATGCCCGATTCAAGACCGGCAATGTTGAGGCTGATATCTATGCCTATCTCACCGACAAGAATCTCCCTGCCGAGATGACCGACAAGGAATATAAGGATTTCATGGTGTGGCATCGCGGACTGGCTGTGCCTGCTGTGAGAAACGTACACGACGAGAATGTGTTGCGTGGTCGCCAACTCTTCATGGAGATAGGATGCGCCGAGTGTCACCGTCCTTCGTGGACAACGGGCAACGACGAGATTCAGGATCCTGCGGGATTCTTCACCGATGCCTACAATAGTCTTCCACGCTACCGCTATCAAACCATTTGGCCCTATAGCGACTTCGTGCAGCACAAACTCTATATGGAGAGTGATATCCGCACAGGCTGGTGTCGTACGACACCTCTGTGGGGACGAGGTCTGCATAAGAAAGTGACTGGCGACCCCTACGAAGCACGTATGCACGATACCAGAGCGCGCAATGTGGTGGAAGCCATCATGTGGCACGGATACAGCGAGCAGTCGGATGCACTCGAGTCTGTAAAGAAATTCTATAATCTGCTTAAGAAAGACAGAGATGCAATCGTCGCTTTCGTCAACGCCATCTAAGAGTTCAAAAATGCTACGATGGGCAGGAGTCATTGCGATGCTCCTGCTCGTCGTTATGCTTATCATTGAAGGCACATGGGCTGTTCGGCTCTATCACTCCTGGCCGTTTGTCATCACTTCGTTGGTTGCGGATGCGCTGTTGTTGCTTTGTGCTGTTCGTGATTTCAAGGCGAGACGGATGGTGGCTTGTGGTTCGCATCTCGGACTCGCCTTAGTGATGACCGGTGCCATGTTGGGGGCTGTGGTGGAAACCAACTGCAAGATAGTGATAGACACTCACGCCACAGAACGGGTGGCCTATACTCCAGACAATAAACCCGTTGTATTGCCGTTCTCGCTCCAATTGCGTGATTTTCAAATCGATTACTATGACGATAGCGTCAGCCCGAAGCAATACACATCGTATATCATGCTGAAGCAACAAGGCAAGACCATCGACATGCCAACGAGTGTCAACCATCCTGCTCACTACAAAGGGTGGTGGATCTATCAGTCGGATTACGACCGTGCCAACGGTGATTTCGTAGTGCTGCAACTGGTGCGGGATCCCTGGCTTCCCCTTGTCTATTTGGGCTTCGTGTTGATGGTTGTCTCTGCCTTGTTTCAACTGGTTCGGACATGGCATAGCTGGCGTGTCATTCCCGTTGCCTTGGCTGTGGCTGTGGCGTTTACCTGTGTTTCCCTTCTACGCATTGAACTCAAGACACTGGTTCCGGCATTACGCAGCATCTGGTTCTTCCCTCATGTCATGGTCTATATGCTTGCCTATTCGCTGATGGCTATCTCCTTGGTGCTGTGTCTGTGGGCCCTTACTTCAAGAGCGTCGGCAAAACGGACTGCCACGTTGGGACATGGATTGCTGCAAACAACCTCGGCACTCCTCCTCATCGGAATGCTCTGCGGGGCTGTCTGGGCCAAAGAGGCATGGGGACAGTATTGGACCTGGGATGCCAAAGAGTGTTGGGCTGCCGTCACCTGGTTTGTCACCGTCATGGGGTCGCATATCCCCAAGTCTTCTTCCCACCGATGGATTGCTGCTCTCACCGTAGTCGTCGCCTTCGCATTCATGCAGGTCACATGGTACGGGGTCAACTACCTCCCCTCGGCGCGATACAGCGTCCATACCTATAATCAATGAACGACTTATCAGAACAAGAAAGCCCCGAAAGTGTGTTACTTCCGGGGCTTTTATTTTTAAGCTATGGGTTGCTTATTTCACGATGACGAAGCTGAACATGCCGTCGTCGCCGAAACCTACACCCAAAACAACGTTACCTTTGCCGTTGATAGCAGAAGGAGTTACTGAAGCGAGAGTAGTAAGCTCTTCATTGGTGTAAACGTTGAGGAATGGAGTTGGTGTGCTCTCGTTGGCTTTTACAACGAAGCCCTGACGGTCGCCAGACATCATGTCTGTAGTGCAACCGAGTGCGGTGCCGTCGTTGGCAATGCCGAAGAGGTAGTCAACGCCTTCGAATACTTCAAGGGTCTTGCTCTTGAGGTTGAAACGGGCAGCCTTGCTTACAGGAGCTGGAACGTCCCAGTTGTCTGGATCGTACTCTGCTTGAGTTACGAGGGTGAGCCATTCGCCGTTTTTGCTGAGAGCCATAGCGTCGGTGCCGAACTGCATGTATGGCTTGCCTTCTTGGTAGTTAGCCTCGAAGTAGTCTTTGCAGATAGGGTCGCAAACGTAAGAAGAACCGCTCTTGCGCCAGATTACTGCTGGCCATGTTGAGAAGTCGTCCATGAGGAAACCTGCGATCACGCTGCCGTCAGCGCTGATCCAGCGAGCTTCTGCACCGCTGAAATCAAATGGTACGTCTGCTGCTGCAGGGAGAGGGAGTTCTGTGCGGTTGCCGTTGGCATCCCAGATACAAGCTTTTGTTTGCCAAGCCTCGTCGAAGTAGAAACCTACGATCACCTTGCCGTCCTCGCTGATGCCATAAGCTGAGCTGCCAGCTTCGTTGGCATTGCCTTGGAGAGTGGTCATCTTGCCGTCTCTAACAACGACAGCGAAACCGTTGTTGTCGCCTACGGCTACGCCTCTGCTGGTAACAGCGTGGAGAGCGCCGCCTTCACCGTCAAAGGTGATGACTTCGTTGGTGCTGAGGTTCCAGAGAGCTGCTACGTTAGCATCGAAGTTTTTACCAACAGCCCAAACGCCGTTTTCTGAAACAGCCTCGCATTGGAGCTGTTCGCTGGCAGCTGACATGTAGAAACCTGCTGCGAGGTCTTCCACTGTTGTAGTGTCGGGGTTGTCGCCAGGTTGATCTGGTTGTGGTTCGTTAGGCTCTTTGCCGCAGCTTACGAATGTGACAGCTGCAAAAGCCATGATTGCGAAAAGGAATTTTTTCATAAGAGTCTATTGTTTTAACTAAGATTTATTTGCGAACTAAATTAAGATATATTGCTTTACGACGGTCTGCAAAGTTACATCTTTTTCTTGGTCTCCTTATTGCTGTAGGATTCTCCGCAAAGTTACATCTTTTTCTGGAAACCTCGTAGCTTCTCCTGTGTAATGGTGTCAACGTGCTGTCAGTGAGTTGGTAATGTGTATTTTCTTCTGTGCCTCTACGGCTCCTTTCCCTTTTTTCTCAACCCGCCAGTGTCAGAAAAAAGTGTGGAAAGGGAGTCCCATCTCGCCTCGCCATCAGTCGAAAAAAAACCACAATCAGTCCTTGGCACAGAAAAGGCAGACTCCGCAAGGAGCCTGCCTAAGGGGTTATGAACCCAAAAGAAAATTCACAGCAAACAATCACATAATCTGATGCTGTGCCATCAGTTGGTTTGAAAGAGGGGAGGCGTTAGTAGCGGAAGCTGCTGCCGCCAAGGAATTCGCGGAGGAGGGAGGTTGGAGGTAGCTCGCCGGCGTCCATGGGGGCAAAGAATCGGAGGAATTTCAGCAGGCGGTGGGCCTCGGTGTATTCATTGCAGTATTCTGGCACCTGGGAGAGGATGGGCTCGGCATAACGACGGAGGATGGCGAGCTCAAAGAGCAAGGAGGAGTTGAACATGATGTCGGCGTTCTCTTGATAAGGGAAGATCCAGCGGTCTTCGCCACGACGGACGGAGGGCCAACGAGAGATGGTGTCGCGCGCCGAGAAGCCACGGAAGTTGTAGTCGCGCACGATGCGGCGGAGCAGACGGGTGTCGGAGGTGGAGATCCAGGTGTGGTCGTCCAACGAGATGGTGGTGAGGGCCGAGACGTAGAGTTTGAAGACGCGGCTTTGGTCGACCTTGGCGAGGAGCTCGGGGTTGAGGGCGTGGATGCCTTCGATGACCAATACCATGTCGTCGGTCATCTTCATGGTCTGACCGTAGTAGTGGCGGTGGCCGTCTTCGAAGTTGAAGGTTGGGAGATTCACCTCCTCGCCTGCCAGCAGTTGGTTGAGCTGGGTGTTGAAGAGTTCGAGGTCAATGGCGTGGAGATGCTCGAAGTCCCACTCGCCGTTCTCGTCCTTAGGGGTGTCTTCGCGGTTGACGAAGTAGTCGTCCATGGAGAGGACCACGGGGCGGATGCCGAGCACGGAGAGTTGCACGGAGAGGCGTTTGCTGAAGGTGGTCTTGCCGGAGGAGGATGGGCCAGAGATCATGATGATCTTGACGTTGCCGCGTTCGTGGACCTTGTCGGCGATGGAGGCGATGAATTTCTCGTGGAGTGCCTCGTAGATCTTGAGGAGTTCGCTGCCGTGGTTCTCGTGCATCAAGCGGTCGAAGTCGCCGATGTTGTCGAGGTGCATGATATTGTTCCACTCTACGAATTGGTCGAAGGCGCGGAACATCTTGGGTTGTGGCACGACGGGTGCGAGTGTCTCGGGGTTCTCGACGTAAGGCACGCGGAGGAGGAATCCGTTCTCGTATTTCTCGACGTCGAAGACCGGTACGTAGCCTGTTGATGGGGCGAGCACTCCGGTGAAGAAGTCGATGAAATGGTCGATTTTGAAGTATCGGGCGTAGCAGGTGCCGAGGGTGGTGAGGAGTTCCACGCGGTCGAGTTGTCCCTGTTGGCGGAACAGTTCCTTCACCTCTTCCATCGGTGCCTCGATGGTCTCGATGGGTGTGTCGGCAGCCACTATCTCTTGCATGCGTTGTCGGATGGCGTTGGTCATCTCGGTGGTCACGATGCCGTTGCGTCCGTTGAGGGTGCAGTAGTATCCTTTGGAGATGGGGTGCTCGATGCGGAGGTGGTGGTCAGGGTAGAGCTCTGCTACCGCTTTGGCGAGCACCATGGAGATGGTTCGGAGGTAGATGCTGCGTCCTTTGGGGTGGTGGATGTCGACGAATTCTATCTGTTTCGGACGGTAGACGGGGTAGTTGAGGTCTTCGAGTTTGTTGTTGACCAGTGCGCCGATGACTCTATAGGGGAGCGTCGCGCCGCTTTGCTGATAGATGTCCATCAGTGTGGAGCCCATCTCGATGGAGAGGCTCTTGTTGAGGTTGCGGCAGTGGATGTCAACGAGGTTCTTTTTCATTGTGTATATATATAAGTGTATGGGTTTTTTGTGGTGTTAGTTTTCGATGATGGCGAGTCGGAATCCGAAGTTGCCGGCGCGTGTGTCGGGTTTTTGGCAGAAGCGGTTGGAGACGCGGCAGTTCTTGGATGGGCTGCTCCAGCTGCCTCCGCGGAGAACGCGGGCGGTGTCCATCGGCACCTCTCCTTCGGCGAACTCGTGAGGGTGGTACCAGTCGGCGCACCATTCGAAGACGTTGCCGCTCATGTCGTAGATGCCGAGTTCGTTGGCCAGTTTCTTGCCTACCATGTGGGTCACACCCTTGCTGTAGTAGAACCATGAAACACTACCCACGGCACTGCTGCCCGAATATTTGCATCCTTTGCTTTGACGGCCACCACGAGCGGCATACTCCCACTGCGCTTCCGTAGGCAAGGCAAAATGAAGATTCGGTGCCAACTGTTTATTTTTATGCAACATAGCATTGAGTTTCTCTATAAACTGTTGACAATCGCCCCAACTGACATTCTCTACAGGACGTTTCTCATTGCCGATGAAAAAGCTTGGATTCTTGCCCATCACAGCTGTCCACAGTTCCTGCGTCACTTCGGTCTCGCCGATATAGTAAGTCTCAAGCGTAACCTTCTGCACAGGATACTCGTCGGCATTGGCTTCCGAGAGCTGCTCCTTGGTGGCACCCATCTTGAATGAGCCACCTTCTACTCTTATCATCTTGAATGTTATCTTGTTTACCTCAAACTCCAAATCTTGCGCACCGGCAAAGATGCACACCATCAAGAGCAGAAGGCAAAGGGTGATTCTACGCATAGCATCTGTTTTTTAACTAAGATGCAAAGGTAACGAATATTTTGCAAATGCCAAATGTTTTGCCGCCAGAAACGCGGATGGCATGAAATTATATTCTTTGACCATTCATCATTGATGGCTGCTGATGTTTCAACATTTCAAGGAAGCATTCGAATGGAAACAGCTTCATAAAAACAAAAAGCCCCCGCTGTGGTTAAGCGAGGGCTGGGGTATTTTCAACGATAACGATAACGGGAACCAGAAACAGTTTTCGTTAAGGTTTTCGTGTTACTTATTTCACGATGACTTTGCCGTAGAGTACGCGACCAGATGCCGTGGTAAGGCGAACCATGTAGAGGCCGGCTTCCTGTGGCATCGTTACGTAGATAGGTTTAGCCTGGTGTTCGCTGCGTGAGATGAGTTTGCCGTTGGCGGTGTAGAGTTCAACTACGGCTTTCTCCTCTACGTTGGCGTCGATGCGGACGTTACCGCCACGCTCTACTGGGTTAGGAGTGATGGCAAACATGCCGTCCTCAGCGTAGTCAAGACCTACCTGAACATCAAGCACGAGGGTGATGATGGAGTCGCAACCTTCGGCTGTGGTACCGTTGAAGGTGTATTCACCGGCAGCAGTGATCTCCTGACCATTCCATTGATAAGGAAGTTCTGTGTCGAGGATAGAGAGGCTGTCGGTCTGAGCAAATGAAGCGTTGACAGTAAGGATCAATGTTACTACAGAATCACAGCCGTTGGCAGCGGTAGTATTGAAGGTATATTCACCGGCAGCAGTGAGATCCTGACCATTCCAAGCGTAAGGAAGGTCGGTGTCGCAGACGGAGATTTCCTCGGTAGCAGCAACAGCGTTGTTGACAGTAAGAGTCAATGTCACCACAGAATCGCAGCCGTTGGCAGCAGTAGTATTGAAGGTATATTCACCGGCAGCGGTTAGGCTCTGACCGTTCCAAGCGTAAGGAAGGTCGGTGTCGCAGATGGTGATTTCCTCAGTAGCAGCCGCAGTTGGGAGAACGGTGAGCGTGAGGTTGTAGACCGTGTCGTTAGAAGTGCGGTTGAAGACATACTCGCCAGCCACAGGCAAAGAGATGAATGAGAATCCGTTGGCATTATAGCCGTTGCCTTGGCAAATCTGGTCGGTCAACATCACAGTGTCAGGTTCCTGACTGCCTACGAGATCGATAGAGATATTGCCGATGTGGAGGTCGAGGTCGGCACTGCCTCCGCTTGATTCAGCATAGAAGGCAACCTTCACAGAGCCGCCAACGAAGTCGTTGAGTGACAAAGTGACATGGGTGGCAGTGGCAGGGATGCTGTCGTAGACACGAGAAGAGCCCACGTTGTCCCACATAGCCACAGGGATATTGCTCCAGGTAGCGCCGCCGTCAACAGAAGCCACAACGCCGAAGCGGTGTGTAGGCTGATTGCCTGGAGTGCAAGCGTTGTTGCTGTTGTAGGTAGTGAGGGCAAGGTCGAAGCTGAGTTCGGCAGGACCAGCAATCATGAACTCTGGCGTAGCAATCCAGTAGCGTTGGTTGTTGTCCCAGAGGTTAACCTTGGCGTGAGTAGCAGAGATGCCTTTGCCGTTGGTGCATTGATACCAACCGTTGGAAGAAGAAGCCAATGGTGTGGTGCCGGCAGCCACATCCTCGTAGCGACCGGTGTAACGATACCAACAGTTGCCTGGGAAGGTGGCGAAGTCGTGGGTATAAGGAACGGTGTAGTAGCCGCAAGGGGTAGTGATATTCTTCATGATCCACTCGCTCTGTTCGGTAGCGGAGCAATGGGTGCGAACGAAGACATAATAGGTAGTGAGGTTGTCAAGACCGTTGACCACGAAGTTGGAATCATTGATGGTCTGACTCAACAGAGGAGCCACCGTGTCGTTGATGTTGGCAGTAGTCTTTACAACAACATCCCAGTTCCTGTCGGTAGGGAATGCAGGGGTGATTTCAATGTTGACGCTGCCTACAGAGGTGGTGAGATTGAAAGTAGGCTCGAGGCATGAAGGCGTTGGGAGAATCTCCACATCGTCGATATTGAAGTTGTTGCCGACGGCACGGAAAGCGATGCTGCGACCAGTACCGGTGTAGTTGCCAAGGTCAACGATATAGTCAGCCCAGCCAGTCAGTGTTGGAGTGATACGTTTCACTGGAGTGAAAGTCGTGTAGTCGAGAGGGTCGGTCATCACGCCCACTTCCATCATATAAGAAGCATAGAGGAGGCTGGCTTTGAACTTCACACGCAACTGATTGATTGGAGTGCCGGTGATGTTAGGAGTAGCGAGGTAGCCGTTGCGGGTTGATGAGCCAGTGAATGCCACCGACTGTCCGCCACCAGTGTAAGATGAAGTAGTGACGTAAGGGAGTGTGCCAGAGGTATTGTCAATGGTTTTCAACCAGCAGCCGAGATAGTTGTCGGTGCCTGCCACGTAGCCTTCGAAGTTGTCGGTGTAGTGGTTCTGAGCATCGACGAAGAGGTCGGCGCAGAGGGTGATGATAGAGGCAGTTGCCCAGTCGGTAGTGTCGCCGCTGAGGCAGAAACCGCGCATCTTGACGGTATAGGCAGTGCTTGGGTTGAGGTTGCTGTAGGTGTATGGCAAGGTAGCCACGGTGTCAAAGAGAACCACGTTAGCAGAGTCAGCAATTTGAACCTGAACGGTAGGACAGTCGGTTGAGGCGTTGACAGTCACATCGGTAGCGCCGGCAGCTGCAGTCATCTCCTGAAGGTAGCACACCTTCTCGCGAACAGAGAGGTTGTCGAGCATGAAGGTAGGGTTGTTGCCGCCAGAACTGTCATCTTTCCAGCCGATGACCAGGAGATAATCGCCTGCGGTGAGGTTGAGTTCCACCGACTTGGTAGTCCAGTTGTCTACACCGCTGAGGTTGGAACCGCCGTCGGCATTGAGCCAGCCAGTTGGGTTGGTAGTGTAGTTGCTCATGAGGTTGGAGAGTTCCGTAGAGGTCAAGGCAGAGATGTCGGCATTGGCAGGAGCCACGAAGACACGACCCTTGTCGTAGCCGCTCTCACCGTGGCAAGCCCAGTCGTAGGAGATCATCACGGTGTTGTCGTTCTGGAGGTGGAAAGGACGGTGTATGAAGGTTACTGTCGCATTGGTGTTGGTGTAGGCTGCAGATACGCCGCCGTCGTTGGAGATATAGAGGGCGTTGTTGCCGCCGTGGTTCACGGCAGAGCCGATGGCAAAGAGGTTGACACCGGTGGTAGTGGTAGTGGTCTGCCAGAGAGCGTTGTCGGCAGCGTCCTCAAAGCCGGTGATCAGCGGGAGGTCAGGGATTGTTGTCGTACCCGGAGTGTCTGGAGTGCCAGGGGTCTCTTCGGTGGTGCTGACAGCGATGTTGTCAATATAGACCGAGCAGTTGGTAGTGATGGCGATGTGTTTGCCGCTACCGGTATAACTCTCAAAAGGCACCGTAACGCTTACCCAACTGAGTTGGTTGGCATTGATGGTCTGCACCAGGGTGAAGGTGGTGGTGTCGGTAGGGTCGGTCATCACGCCCACACGGATTACACCCATGTTTTGAGTGTAGAAATCGAATGTGAGAGTCGCTGTTCGCATCGAATTGATGGCGAACTCAGGCATGACGCCCCAGGAAGGGTTGTAGATAGAGTAATAGAGGCTTTGTGAGGTGCCGTTGGAGCCACGGATGGCGCTCACGCGAGGATAACCCTCGGTGCCGAGGGTAGTCCAGCAGTTAGGCTGTGAGTACTCAGCCACGGCATCAAAGCCTTCTGCGTACGGCAACTGAAGGCGGCCGCAGTCGGACGATTGAGCCTGCATCACGCCGATGGAAAGGAGGGCGCAGAGGCTCATGGTGAGAATTGATTTGAACATAAATGATTGATAAGTTTGTATTATGAGTTTTCACACGTAATACGAACCGCACGTATGGGAATACGGATCTATCATCTACGAGTCCAACGCAGAAAAAAGCTGCCATCAATTCTCTGCCGCAAATGAGCCGCAAAAGTACAAGATATTTCTCACTCCACCAAGAAGCGACCCATCAACTGACGAAGAATTGCCCAACGTCTCAGTTATTCAACTCAATGGGAGCCGTCGTGAGCCTTTGAAAAATGCCGAAAATCGGGCCGTCTTGGGTGGTTTAGTCGCTGTTTCTCCCCATGATGGCTGCCAAAAAAGGCGTTTTTCTCTCACTTTTTTGCAAAAAACGGGGGTAAAACAGTGCTTTTGCAGCGGAAACGAGGTCTCAGGTGATGAGTCAAAAAAAAGCCCCGAGGCAAGATGCTTGGGGCTATGGGTTGTGGCTCTTGCGTTGACGCATCAGGAGCCATGTCGGTAGTCTTGGGTTAGAGTGCCAGCAGGAACAGGAAGGCGGGGAAGGTGGTGTCGGTGGTGAGCAGAATGTCGCCCCAACGGGCGTATTCCCCTTTGTAGAGGTGTTCCTTGTCGAAGGTGTAGATGATGTCGCCCCAGCGGGCGTAGGCGCCTTTGTAGATATGCTCCTTGTCGAAGGTGTAGAGTATGTCGCCGAAGCGTTTGTAAGCCCCCTTGTAGAGGTGTTCGCCGTCGAAGGTATAGAGTATGTCGCCGAAGCGTTTGTAAGCCCCCTTGTAGAGGTGTTCGCCGTCCCAGGTGTAGAGGATATCGCCGAAGCGGTCGTAGGCGCCGCTGTAGAGGTGTTCGCCGTCCCAGGTGAAGAGGATATCGCCGAAACGGGCATATTTGTCCTTGTAGATATGTCCTTTAGAAGAAGCCATAGCCGAGATAGAGATTAGTAGAAACAGTGTCGTAAGTCGTAAGAGTCTCATCGGTGAAAACGATTGAATTACGCTGCCAAAGTTACAACTTTTTTTTGGAAAAGATAGTTGCCAATAAATAAGCCCCGTCCTTTTTGATATGAACCCCGAAAGTTAGACAAAAAACTTTCGGGGTTTTATTATGCCG
>JAKSNW010000007.1 GCA_024405895.1 Paludibacteraceae bacterium | reverse complement strand
CGAGTGCGGTTACTACTTTTTCAAAAAGTGAAAAACACGTGACGAGTGCGGTTACGACTTTTTCAAAAAGTGAAAAACACGTGACGAGTGCCGTTACTACTTTTGCAAAAAGTGAAAAACGTGTAACGAGTGCGGTTACTACTTTTGCAAAAAGTGAAAACACGTGACGAGTGCGGTCACTACTTTTTCAAAAAGTGAAAAACGCGTGACGAGTGCGGTTACTACTTTTGCAAAAAGTGAAAAACACGTGACGAGTGCGGTTACTACTTTTTCAAAAAGTGAAAAACACGTGACGAGTGCCGTTACTACTTTTTCAAAAAGTGAAAAACACGTGACGAGTGCTGTCACTACTTTTTCAAAAAGTGAAATGTGAATGAATTTAACAAATAAGAATTCAAGGCAACAAAAAACCGACCGCCTCGATGAGACGGTCGGTTATGTTATATCTGAATAGGTTCAGACTTATTTGTTGCGTGACCAGATTTCGGCACGTTTCTCTGGAGCGAGGTACATCTTATCGCCTTCTTTGATGCCGAATGCCTCAGCGAAGCCGTTGATGTGTGGAAGAGTTGCGTTAACACGCCAGCGACCGAGGCTGTGAACGTCGGTCTTGGTGCGGTTCACGATTTCGTCGTTGGTAATGTTGGCAGCCCATACGTTAGCATAAGCCAAGAAGAAGCGTTGTGCTGGTGTGAAGCCGTCCATCTCTTCTTTGTTGATTTCGCCTTTCTCCAAAGCGATGTTCATAGCGCGGAATGAGATGTTGTTGCCACCGTTGTCGGCGATGTTCTCACCGAGAGTGTAAGCACCGTTGGCATAGAGACCGTCGAGTACTTCAACGTTGTTGAACCAGTCAACAAGTACTTGAGCGCGTTGCTCGAAGCTTGCTGATTCTTCTTCGCTCCACCAAGGGTTGAGGTTACCGTTCTTGTCGTAGTTGTGACCTTGGTCGTCGAAGCCGTGAGTCATCTCGTGAGCGATAACAACGCCGATAGCACCGTAGTTGGCAGCAGCGTCAGCGTCTTGCTGGAAGAATGGTGGTTGGAGGATACCTGCTGGGAAGCAGATTTCGTTGGTTGAAGGGTTGTAGTAAGCGTTGACTGTTTGAGGAGTCATGCCCCACTCTGCTTTGTCGACTGGTTTGCCGATTTTAGAGAAGCTGTATTCGATTTCAAAACGTGAAGCACGCTCGATGTTAACGAAGTAGCTGTCATCCTCGATAGCGAGTGATGAGTAGTCGCGCCATTTGTCAGGGAAGCCCACTTTAACGGTGAAGCTGTTGAGTTTGTCAATAGCTTTTGCTTTGGTGCTGTCGCTCATCCAAGCGCTCTCGCTGATGATCTGACGGAATGCTTCCTGCTCGTTGGCGATGAGTTGGAGCATCTTGTCTTTTGCTTCCTGTGGGAAGTATTTCTCAACATACATCTGACCTACAGCTTCGCCGAGGCAACCGTCAACGGTAGAAACGACGCGTTTCCAACGTGGTTTCTGTTCGGTTTTGCCGCTGAGTACGCGACCGTAGAAGTCGAAGTTAGCGTTAACGAAATTGCTGCTGAGATATGGAGCAGCGCTACGAGCTACGTCGTTAGCGAGGTATGCTTTGATAACGTTGATGTCGGTTGATTTCAAGAGACCATTCAAAGCGGTGATGTATTTAGGCATGCCCATGTTGACAACCTGAACGCGCTCAGCGAGGCCAAGACCTTCGAGGTAAGCTTTTACGTCGATAACAGGAATCATCTTAGCCCAGTCGTCAACAGATACTTTGTTGGTAGTCTTGAATGGGTTGCGAGCTTCTTCTTTGTTCATGAAGATTTTGGCGAGTTTTACCTCGAAATCCAAAACTTTCTTAGCCATCTCGTCTTCTTTGCCTTCGAAGCCAGCCATCTTAGAGTAGCCTGACATGGCAAGCATTTTTGAAGAGAGAACGGCATAAGCGTCGCGTTTGTCTTGCATGCCAGCCTCGAGGTAGTAGTCCTCTGCGCCGATGCCGAGACCAGTTTGCCATACCCATGCGATGCAGTTGTCGCTGTTTTCTGGGTCAGCCTCGCCGAAGATGCCAAAGAGAGGCATGTTGCCACCTTTAGCGAACTCTACGAGTACTGGGGTGAGGTCGTTGAGAGTCTTGATGCCGTTGATGGTCTCAAGGTCTTTCTGCAATGGAGCAGCACCTTGCTCTTCAATCTTAACGGTGTCCATACCGAGGTTGTAGAGTGTGCCGATTTTCTGAGCTACAGAGCCTTTCTCCTGTTGCTGACCAGCAATCTCGGTGATGAGGGTTTTGAGTTGCTCTTGGTTGTTCTCAGCGAGTTCATCGAAAGAACCGTAGCGTGAATACTCGCCTGAGAGTGGGTGATTTTTCATCCAACCGCCGCAGGCATACTGATAGAAATCTTCAGCAGGAGAGACAGTGGTGTCGAGGTTCTCGAGGTTGATACCTGAGGTCAACACGTTCTCTTCTGTTGCTGCTTTTTTGCCGCAACCAGTACAAACAGCTGCGAGCATGGCTGCTGAAAGTACAGCAGCACCAACAATTTTTTTACTCATTTTTGTATAAATAATTTACTTTCTTGCGATGTAAATACATGTGCTTCAAAACAGTACGCCGTAAAAATCAGCGAACAAGTTTTTCGTCGCACGTGTGGCAAAATTACGCAATGGCTGGCGAACTACCAAAATAAAAACCTGATTATTTTTATCGTTTAAGAATAAAAAATGTTTCTAAGCGTCCGTTGTGTTGAAAATCAGCGTGCGCAAACAAAATCTGCCACGTTTCTCTTGGTAATATGCCGAAAATTCACTAATTTTGCTACGCGATAAACCCGTGACATTATAAATGAAAGACGAAGAATACAACGACGACAACGAATTGGTGGAAGAAGACACCTTCGACCCTATGGAAGAAAGCGGAGAAGACGCTGTTTCCACTTCTGGCTATGTGCCAACATCTGGTGATGACGAGGAAGAACTGCGCCATCTGCCTGGCATGTATCGCACATGGTTCCTTGAGTACGCCTCGTATGTCAACCTGGAACGTGCAGTGCCTTATCTCTTTGACGGTTTGAAACCTGTTCAACGCCGCGTGCTGCATGCCATGCGTCGCATGGAGGACGGACGATATAATAAGGTAGCCAACATTGTGGGTGAGACCATGAAGTTCCACCCTCATGGCGATGCGTCTATCTACGAAGCCCTCGTGGTGTTGGGACAGAAAGACTTGTTGGTGGACTGCCAAGGTAACTGGGGTAACATACTCACCGGTGACGGTGCCGCTGCTGCCCGTTACATTGAGGCCCGTTTGTCAAAATTTGCCCTTGAAGTCGTATTCAACCCTAAGACAACAGACTGGAAACCATCATACGATGGCCGCAACCAAGAGCCAATCTGTCTGCCTTCAAAGTTCCCATTGCTGTTAGCACAAGGTAGCGAGGGCATCGGTCTGGGTTTGAACACCAAGATTCTGCCTCACAACTTCAATGAGTTGGCTGATGCCGCCATCGCCTATCTTCGTGGCGAGGAGTTCCAACTATTCCCAGACTTTGTCACTGGTGGTCTTATCGATGTTTCCAACTATAAAGATGGTGCCCGCGGTGGCAAGGTGAAGATTCGCGCCAAGATTGAGAAACGCGATTCACACTCACTCGTCATCACTGAGATACCTTACGGACTGAGTGTCGCTACCCTCTGCGATTCCATCATGGAGGCCAATGCAAAAGGCAAAATCAGTATCCGCCGAATCGACGATAACACCGCTGCCACAGCAGAAGTTGTGTTGCACCTCGAGCCAAAGAATTCGCCTGACAAAACGATTGACGCACTGTATGCCTTTACGGAGTGCGAGCACAACTACTCGCCTAACTGCTGCGTAGTCTATAATAACAAGCCTTGTTTCCTCACTGTTTCCGACCTCCTTCGTACCAACACAGACCAGACACGCGATTTGTTAGCTAAGGAGTTGAAGATTGAAGCGGGTGAACTGCAAGACAAGATGTTGTATGCTTCGTTGGAGAAGCTATTCATTGAGAGACGCGTCTATAAAGATGCGGAATTTGAACAAGCCAACAGCAACGACGAAGCTATCGCACATATTGAGAAACGACTGAAGCCTTATTTCAAGGATTTCGTTCGTCCTGTCACTCACGACGACCTTCGCCGTCTGTTGGACATCAAGATGGCACGTATTCTGAAGTTCAACGCCGACGAGGCAGACCGTCAGTTGAACGAATGGCAGAAGCGTTTGGAACAAATCAACTACCACCTTGAGCATATCGTAGAATATACTATCGAATGGTACGAGCATTTGAAGAAGACTTACGGTGCAGCGCATCCACGCCACACAGAGATTCGCAACTTCGAGAATATCGTAGCAACGAAAGTGGTAGCAAACAATGCAAAACTCTATGTGAACAAAGCAGAAGGCTACGTGGGTATCGGTTTGAAGAAAGACGAAGGCGTGGAGTTTGTCTGCGACTGTTCGGATATCGACGATATCATCGTATTCCTCCGCAATGGTGAGTATCGCATAACGAAAATCAGCGAGAAGCAATATATTGGCAAGGATATCATCCACGTTGGCATATTCCACAAGAACGACCAGCGCACAGTATACAACGCCATCTATCGCGACGGCAAGGACGGCTTCTATTACATGAAGCGTTTCCACGTCAACTCCGTATCACGCGACAAGATATACAACCTCACGCAAGAGAAGCCAGGTTCACGCGTTACCTATTTCTCTGCCAACCCTAACGGCGAAGCAGAAACGGTTCGTGTAGCCTTGAAGCAAACCAATAAGCGCCTGCGCAACATGACCTTCGACCAAAACTTCGAAGAGTTGGCAATCAAAGGTCGTCAGTCGCGTGGTAACTTACTCACTAAATATCCAGTCTATCGCATCGTACTGAAACATCGTGGCGGTTCAACACTTGGCGGCACTAAAATCTGGTTCGACGAGGATGTTGCCCGCCTGAATATGGATGGACATGGTCGTTATATCGGTGAGTTCACTGGCGAAGATCAGATTTTGGTAGTCAACAGTCGCGGTGAGTTCTACGTAACAAGCTACGACCTTACCAACCACTATGATTCCGACTTGCAACGTCTGGAGAAATATGACGAAAACAAGATTTGGACCGTAGCACTGCTCGATGCCGACGAAGGCGGATTTGCTTATCTCAAGCGTTTCCCAATGGCTGCAACAGCTAAGCCACAATCATACCTTGGAGAGAATGCGAAGTCGAAGCAACTGTTGCTGACCGACACACCATTCCCTTATCTGCAAGTGGAATTTGGCGGTGAGGATGCCGACAAGCCAGAGTTCAAAGTGGACGCTGAAGAGTTCATTGCTGTGAAGAGCCACAAGGCAAAAGGCAAGCGTTTGTCGAAACTTAATGTAGAACGTGTCATCGAATTGGAGCCGCTCCGTCAACCAGAGCCACCAGCAGAACCAACCGAACCTGCACCAGCCAATAACGAGACACCGGAAACCGACAACAACGAGCCTGATACTACAGACGAAACAGGACAGATGAGTCTGTTCTAACCAACAGCCTATACATTATATAATATATAGCGAAGCCATCGGAATCTTCCCGATGGCTTTTTGTTTTATGGTCGGTGTATTTCGAAACGATATTCCATAGACAAAAAAAGACACGCTCCATCATGAAGCGTGTCTTTGGGTTATGAAGTAGAAATGTGATTACTTCTTCAAGTAAGCGTACATCTGGTCGTGTACTTCGGCGTTGATCATCTCGGCAAATGCCTCTGGTGACATAGCGCCTTTATCGCCTTCGCCTTGTTTGCGTACGGAGATTGTGCCTTCTGCCATCTCTTTCTCGCCTACGATGAGGAGGTAAGGGATGCGTTTCAACTCGTTGTCGCGGATCTTACGGCCGATTTTCTCGTTGCGGTAGTCGCCGATGCAGCGAACGTCTGCCATGTCGAGTTTCTGAGCCACTTCCATAGCGTAGTCGTTGAATTTCTCACTGATTGGGAGAACGACGCACTGGTCTGGAGTCAACCACAATGGGAACTTACCTGCGGTGTGCTCGATGAGAACGGCTACGAAACGTTCCATAGAACCGAATGGGGCGCGGTGGATCATCACAGGACGATGCTTCTGGTTGTCCTCGCCGGTGTATTCGAGTTCGAAGCGTTGTGGCAAGTTGTAGTCCACCTGGATGGTGCCCAACTGCCAGCGGCGACCGATAGCATCGCGAACCATGAAGTCGAGTTTAGGACCATAGAAGGCAGCTTCGCCATATTCTACGACAGCGTTCATGTTCTTCTCCTTGCAAGCTTCGATGATGGCGTTTTCGGCTTTCTCCCAAACCTCGTCGCTGCCCACGTATTTCTCGTGGTTGTTAGGGTCGCGGAGAGAGATTTGTGCCTCAACGTTCTTGAAGTCAAGAGCCTTGAAGATGATTTCGATGATTTCCATCACCTTGATGAACTCCTCTTTCACTTGGTCTGGACGGCAGTAGATGTGTGCGTCGTCTTGGGTGAATGAGCGAACGCGTGTCAAGCCGTGGAGCTCGCCCGACTGCTCATAGCGGTAGACGGTGCCGAACTCGGCGATACGCAAAGGAAGATCCTTGTATGAGCGTGGGCTGTTTTTGAAGATCATACAGTGGTGAGGGCAGTTCATTGGCTTGAGGAGGTAGACCTCGCCTTCCTCTGGGGTGGTGATAGGCTGGAATGAGTCTTTGCCGTAGTGATCCCAGTGTCCTGAGGTGACGTAGAGGTTCTTGTTGCCGATGTGAGGTGTCATCACCTGTTGGTAGCCGTATTGTTTCTGAATCTTCTTCAGGAACTCCTCGAGGCGGAGGCGGAGTGCGGTGCCTTTTGGCAGCCAGATTGGGAGACCCTTGCCCACCATTTCGGTGAACATGAAGAGTTCCAACTCCTTGCCAATCTTGCGGTGGTCGCGTTTCTTGGCTTCCTCCATGAGGGTGATGTATTCGTCGAGCATCTTCTTCTTAGGGAAGGTGATGCCATAGATACGTGTCAATTGGTCGCGGTGTTCGTCGCCACGCCAGTAAGCACCTGCTACGCTGGTCAGTTTGATGGCTTTGATGGCGCCGGTGCTTGGGAGGTGAGGACCGCGGCAGAGGTCGGTGAATGAGCCTTGTTCGTAGAGGGTGATGGTGCCGTCGGCAAGTTCGCTGATCAGTTCGGTCTTGTAGTTCTCGCCTTTGTCGCCAAAGAACTTCATTGCGTCAGCCTTGGAGATGTCCTTACGAGTGAGACATTCGTTCTTGGCTGCGAGTTCCATCATCTTCTTCTCAATCTTCTCGAGGTCAGTCTCCTTGATTACGGTGCCTTGTGGTGGCTGAACGTCGTAGTAGAAACCGTTCTCGATGGCAGGACCGATACCGAAGCGTGTGCCAGGGTAGAGTTCGGTGAGTGCTTCTGCCAAGAGGTGGGCAGAGGTGTGCCAGTAGGTGTGTTTTGCCTCTTTGTCGTCCCATTTGTGGAGAACGAGTGTAGAGTCCTCATTGATAGGGCGGAGGAGGTCGCGAACCTCACCGTTGACAGTGGCAGCCAAGACATCGGCTGCAAGGCGTGGGCTGATGCTCTCAGCGATAGCCAGGGCGGTTGTGCCGGCAGCGTATTCGCGGACACTTCCGTCAGGGAAAGTAATTTTCATTGCTTTTGTCGTTTGTGCTTGAGGGTTCAATCCTACGTACAACTATAGGTTATCCTCCTCAGGCTGTTGTTGTTAAGTATGTATTATGCCGCACGATACGAAGGTGCGTACGTAGATGCAAAGGTAAAGAAAATTGAAGAGACTACCAAATGAATAAAACACGATTATTTTGCGTTTCGAAACAGTTTTTGTTTGGTGATATCAAAACATTCGTCTGCTCTCGTGTGCTATTGGTCTGTAAGGCTCATTATTGCACCTATCATTTACACAAGGTATAACGTAAGTTATAAATATTTGGTAGAACATTGAATTTTTCGTAATATTGCAGTCAAATTGCAGAGCGTGTATGCCAACGCGTCATACAAGGCGAGCATTACTATAACACTATGAATTACAAAACGATAAGAAATGGCATATTAACTGCTATCGCCTGCTTGGCTTTCGCAGTAAATGCCTCTGCGGGCGTTCCATTCCGCTTGGCGCCTGCCGAAAAGCCACACTCGGTGTTCTTAGGCGAGACAGCCCGCTCCGAGTTTTACGGCATCAGCGGCTACTACGTGCTGAAAATGCAGGAATGGCTCAATCAGCATGGCGAATTGTTGGTTCTCAACGGCAACTGGGACGATAGGACCGAAGCCGCCTATCAACGTCATGTCAGTGAGATGGAGCCTGGAAAGATGCCGCTGAAAGGCTATGTTACTCAATTGGTAAAAAACAAGACAGACGCCAACTCCGAACACTACTCGGAAATGGGCCTGGAGGTCTTGCGTGTGCAGAAGATGCTTACCGCCAAAGGCTTCAAGGTTGACTGGGATGCCATGTGGGGTCCTGAGACCGAGATTGCTTACAAAGACTATCTTGAGAGTCTGAATCTGAATGGCACAACGACAACACCTGCCGTGACCAACAACGCAGACAATAGCCTTAGCACCGAACCGGAATTTGCAGATGATGGCACCTTTGATAACATGAAGGATGAGTTTGCCTTCGACTACGATTTGGACAATGCCATCGACGATGATTACGGTCAATCCAACCAAAGCGTATCAGGTCTGCTTTTTGCCCGTGGCGATGTCTATGCTCAGCAAGCTAACTACGCCTTCTCCCCTGCCCGCTTCCAATTGCGTGGTTACGAGCAGTGGTATCACAACACATATATCAACGGCGTTCACTTCAACGGACTTGAGCGAGGCTCATTCAACTACTCTATGCTTGGTGGTCTGAATTATGCTACACGAAATCGCGAAGTGACCCGAAGCATGGAGTCTTGCAACTACAGTTTTGGTTCCGTTGGCACTACCAACGATATCACGACTCGCGCATCTGGCTACGCTCGCGGTGGAGCCGTGTCGCTCTCAGCCGCAAATACATCTTACTATCTTCGTCTGCAAGCCAGCTATGCCACAGGATTGAATGCAAAAGGTTGGGCCTTCATGTTCGCCCTCTCAGCTCGCTACGCACACGAATCGATGGTACAAGGTTCACCATACCAATCAATCGGCTACTTCGCTTCCATAGAGAAACAATTCCAGAACGGCCGTCACATATTGGCACTCACCACGTTTGGTGCGCCAACACTTCGTGGACAACAAAGCGCCGTAACCTCAGAAGTAACCGACCTCATCGGCACACGTTATTACAATTCTTACTGGGGCTATCAGAACGGCAGAAAACGTAACTCACGCATTGTGAAGAGTTTCGATCCTGTTGCCATCTTGAACTACGACTTCAACATCAACAAAGACCACCTGTTGCGTATGGGACTCGGTTTCCACTATAGCCTCTACAGCAACTCTGCCCTCAATTTCTACAACGCACCAGACCCTCGTCCTGATTACTACCGTTTCCTCCCAAGCTATCTCAACGACGGACATTACGACGAGACAGGCACACTCGACCCTTCACAAGTCAACGTTGGTCTGCAAGACCAGATGACAGAATGGTGGAGCTGCCGCAACCCTGACGTCACCCAAGTGAACTGGGAACAGATGTATCAAGCCAACTACCGCAACAACGAAGTCAACCCTACCGGTTCTGCCAAATATATGCTTGAGCGTCGCCACAACGACCTTCAGGAAAGCATGTTTAACGTAAACTACAACGGCCGCTTCGTTGACGAGAAACTGAAACTCCAGGCTGGCATTCACCTCAAGCAAAGTGCCGGCAAGCACTACAAAACTGTGGACGATCTTCTCGGAGCCAACCAATGGATTGACATCGACCAATTCGCCGAACGCGACCTCACTGGCGGTTCTCTGCCAGAGGCAAGCAGCACTATCATTCTCAACAATATGGGAGAAGACTCTGTGGTTGGCGTTGGCGACCGTTTCGGCTACGACTACACTATTCACTCATTCCGTGCAGGTGCATGGTTGCAGAACGAATGGAACTTCAACCACGTCTCTTTCTTCTATGCCCTGATGGCCGACTACACACAGTTCTACCGCTACGGACACATGGAGAACGGTCGTGCCCATGTTCTTGGCGTCACCTCCAAAGGCAAAGGTTCTGTCTACAAATTCCTTGACCCTGGTGTTAAGGCTGGTATCACCTGGCGTATCAACGGCCGCAACATCATCCAAGCCAACATTCTCGCTAAGCAAGCTGCTCCACAAGCCTACAACGCCTACGTCTCTCCACGCATCAAAGACATCCGCGTAAGTGGACTTGACCAGGAGCGTATTCTCTCCTACGACCTCTCCTACAACTTCTCATTCCCTAAAGTTCGCGGTCGTATTGCACTCTACCAGACACACGTACAGAATGCCGTTGAACTCAGCGGATTCTACAATGACGAATACCGCACCTTCACCAATGTCTCAATGTCAGGCATCGACAAAATCTATCGCGGTGTTGAGGTTGGCTTGTCTGTCAAGGCAGGTCAGTACTTCACCGTTGTAGCTGCCGGTACTTACGCTGACAACCGATACACCGACAATGCCGTTGGCGTATTGAGTCCAGAGAACGGCTCTTTTGATGACATCAAAGATGTGGTTGAGTTGAAAGACGTTCACCTCTCCACTGGTCCTCAAGCTGCCGTTTGTGCCGGTTTGAAGTTCTTCCATCCTAAAATGTGGTTTGCCGATGTAACTCTGTCATACCTCTCGAAAAACTTCCTCAGCATTGCACCATCACGCTTCATGCAGAGCAATATGGACAAATACCGCGAGCGTTTATTTGATGTGGTTGACAACGACGGCAACTACGTTCGCACCAAATACCCTGCTCTTGAAGCTCTCGGCACACAGGAACGTCTGAAAGGTGGATTCCTTCTTGACTGCTCTGTCGGCCATCTCATCTACTTCAAGAACAGCCAGTCGCTCAGCATCAACCTCAGTGTAAACAACCTGCTCAACACCCGTTTGGTAACAGGCGGCTACCAGCAAGGTCGCGTACCAGTTGACTCAGAAGGCGTACTTCAAAACAACTACAACAAATATCCAAACAAATACTACTACAATCAAGGTGTAAACTTCTTCTTGAACCTTGGATATAAGTTTTAAGCTATGAGAAAGAATTGTTTTTTCAGCATTCTGCTGCTTGCTGTGATGGTAACGATGGGCTCATGCTATCGTTTCGAACCTATTGCCCCTGACAACAGCGAGGCTCCAATGCCTACACATACCATTGCACAATTCATTGAGGAATATGGCTCGTTTGAAGGCGACCTCTTCCCTGTGCGTCCTAACAGTGGCGATGCCGGATTGTACAGCATCGACACTATTCCAGCCAATGGTGACGATATCATAATTGTAGGTCGAGTTGTCAGCGACGACAACGAAGGCAACATATATAAATATATTGTACTCCAAGACCTCCAGGACCCAAACATCGGACTGAAAGTATCCATTGATGCTTCAGGCATCTCTGCCCTTTATCCTATGGGACAGGTTGTCACCGTTCGTTGCAATGGCATGGCACTTGGCAAATATGCCGATATGTATCAATTGGGCACCGTCTATTTCAACAACAACGAAGCGGCTGCAAAACGTGGCTACGAACCAGGTCGCATGCCTTTGGCCTTATGGAGCCAGAACGCCCATTGCAACGGATTGCCAGATATCCATGCAATCAAAATTGACACCTTGACGATTGCCGACCTTCAAGACGTTGGCAACGACCGTAGCATGCACTCACGACTCATCTGCATCCGTCACGCATGGTTCAACCAGAAATCGCAAGGAAAGGCACTTGACGCAAGTGAGAAAATCTTTGCCCCTGGCACCAACGGCATCGGCTATCCTCAAAGCCGAGACATCGAAGACGGCACTGGCGGCTATGTTTCCATTGCGACAAGTGAATATGCACGTTTTGCCGGCGTTACGATTCCAACGGAAGAGTATCATGGCGACATCGTGGCTATTGTCAGTTGGTATCGCGACAAGAGTCAATACAACGGCAACGTACAACTCGTGCTTCGTGGCATGTCCGACCTCCACTTGATTTCTCAAGACGACGGCACACCATGGGTGCCTGTCTATCCATTCTAAAATAACAATCACAAATTTATAACGATATGAAAAAGATTCAACTGTTTTTTGCTGCTGTGGCTTTGTTGTTCATGGCTGCATGTAACAATGTGAACGATCCAACCGCAATCACATTCACAACCAACGGTATTACTTCTGCCAAACTGAACGAAGTATACACCTACACAGCCACCGTTCGCGTGGAGAATCCTGACGGTAAAACTACCTTCGAAGCAGAAGTATTGCCAGAATGGCTCACCTTGACCGACAACGGCAACAATACAGCCACTATCACTGGTGTTCCTGCAGAGGAAGGCGAATACCCTGTTGCTATCACTGCCACCAACAATGGCGAGCGCAAAAGCCAGGAGTTTGTCATCGTAGTATCTGAAAACGGTGGTGGCGACCAACCTGCTGAAGGCGAAGGCGCTGGCACTGCTGCCGATCCATACAATGTAGCTGCTGCTATTGCCAACCAAACCAACAACATGGCTTTCGTGAAAGGCATCATCGTTGGTTACATCCAGACCGGCAACCAGAACACTCCTTTCTTCGGTGCTTCCGACAGTTTGACTACCAATATCCTCATTGCTGATGCTGCCAACGAAAAGAATGTTGCAAGATGCATCCCTGTTCAACTCCCAACAGGTGATATCCGCAATGCCTTGAACGTCAAAGACCACACCGAGAATCTCGGCAAAGAGGTGCTCCTCTATGGTCAGTTGACTACCTACTTCTCACAGCCTGGCTTGAAAAACGTAACCTATGCCGTATTGAACGGTAACAAATACGGTGACGAACCAGCCGACCCAAGCCGCGTTGTATTCCAAGAGTCATTCCTCAGCGGTATGGGTGCCTTCACCATCCAAGACGTCAACCTCTCTGAGGGCCTCAGTTATGTCTGGGCTCACTCATCCGACTACAAATGTATGAAGGCTTCTGCATTCGTAAGCGGTACCAACCATGCAGCCGAGAGCTGGTTGATTTCTCCTGCTATCGAACTCCCAGCTGACGCAGACTGCTCACTCTCTTTCTCACATGCTGAGCGTTTCTTCAGCGTTGCTGCCAACGAACTCACCGTTTGGGTGAAGACCGCTACCAGCGATTGGACCAACCTCAACCTCACCAACTATTCTGACGGTTCCAACTTCTCTTTCGTGAACTCTGGCGCCCTCTCATTGGCTGCTTACAAAGGTCAGTCTGTTCAAATCGCCTTCAAATACGTCAGCACTTCTTCTGCTGCCCCAACCTGGGAAATCAAAGATGTAGTTGTACTTAAATAAAGTAACTGTCAATCAATAAGAAACGTCTGTTTTCACGTAAGAGAAGACAGACGTTTCTTGTTACGGTGGAATTGTAGATAAAAAATTTACATCAAAGGCATCAAGTTAACAAAAAAAACGCTACTTTTGCCACCGATTTTTCCCAAGTTGCACTAATTAGGAAAAACAGCAAACAAGAGAAAAATACTAACTTAATAAAATCTTAATAGAATGAAGAAACAATTACTCACAGTACTGTTTGCTATCGCAGCAGTATTCTCTGTTTCAGCGCAAGACTACTTGCCTAACCGTCTGCACACCTTGAAGTCAGACGACGATTTGGAGCGTCACTACTTCTTCTACGACGAGCAAAACCGCGTGAACATGGTAGACATGTATCTCCTCGACGTTGATGGTATTATCCACGCTATGGACTCATTGTTCTACGATGAAGCTGGCAACATCAGCAAAATCTCAACCTTCCAATACATCAACCGTGAATGCCGTCACGTCAGCGATGTAATGTACACCTACGACGCAAATGGCAACCGTTTGACCCGTACCAACTACAACAACTTCGGTTCTGGTATGGAAATTCAAGGCGTTTACACCTATGTTTATGATGCCAACGGTCGCATGACCTCACACACCATGACATTGGTGGGCAACGATTTCGAACGTTGCACCTACGAATACGACGCTAACGGCAACCTCATCAAAGAAGAAGCTCAACAGAACTCATACTGGGACGGCAGCGGCTGGGAGAACTCATTCAAAGTTGTTTACGCCTACGATGCCAACAACCACGTAACAAGCATCGAGAGCTACGGTTGGAGCAACACTGGTTGGTCACTCACCAACACCCGTCGTTACACCTACGATGCTGCTGGCAACTGCTTGTCAGACATCACCTATCGTGGCAACACCGAAGTAAACAAATACCTCTACACCTACTTCGACGACGAATTGGTTTCTGACTACATCCTCCCAGTTCACCCAGAACCAATCTTCCTACAATTCCCTAACTTCACCAACAAACCACGCTGGTACACATGGTGGTCAATCGATGACAACGACGTACTCCAATACATCTGCTGCTACCACTACTTGTTCGGTGACCCAACAGGCGTTGAGAACGTAGCTGCTGACAACCAATCTGTAGTATTCCCTAACCCTGCAACCACCAGCTTCAACATTCAAAACCACAAAATCTGTGGCGTAGAAATCTACAGCGTTGATGGTAAATTGGTAAAAACAGACAACTCACACCACACCAACATCACTACTGTAAACTGCAACGACCTCGAAAACGGTACCTACTTCGTAAAAATCTTCGACGGTACACGCTACGAGACTCAGAAAGTTGTGGTTAACAAATAATCGAAAGGTTAGTTTCCCAACATAAACCTCAAGGGCTCCAAATGCTTATATGGCGTTTGGAGCCTTCTTTTTTGAGAAACATCATTTTTCTGCAAATAAACCACCAAAACCCCGTTTTTTTGTCCGTTGTTTATTTCTTGCAACAAAAGAAAAATCTTACCTTTGCACCGAAATTGGTCCTAAACGTTAGTGACTGATGGATAAGGAAAAAACTTAATATATAAATCATAAAAACAAACAATCATGATTGTAAAACCTTTCAAAGGTCTCCGTCCACCAAAAGACCTTGTAGAACAAGTTGCTTCACGCCCTTACGACGTGTTGAACTCAGAAGAGGCTCGCAAAGAAGCCGAGGGTAACGAGAAATCTCTCTACCACATCATCAAACCAGAGATTGACTTCCCAGTAGGCACCGACGAGCACGATCCAAAAGTTTACGACAAAGCTGCTGCTAACTTCCAGATGTTCCAAGACAAAGGCTGGTTGGTTCAAGACGAAAAACCATGCTACTATGTCTATGCTCAAACCATGGAAGGCAGAACTCAATATGGTCTTTGCGTAGCTGCTCACTTTGAGGACTACATGACCGGCAAAATCAAAAAACACGAGCTCACCCGTCGCGATAAAGAAGAAGATCGTATGAAACACGTTCGCGTTAACAACGCTAACATGGAACCAGTATTCTTCGCTTATCCACACAACGACGAAATCGACGCTATCGTGAAGAAAGTGTGCGAAGGTGCTCCTGAGTACGACTACGTTGCTCCAGACGGCTTCGGTCACCACTTCTGGGTAATCCGCGATGAGGCTATCAACAACCGCATCACCGAAATCTTCGGCGCTATGCCAGCATTCTACATCGCCGACGGTCACCACCGTAGCGCTGCTGCTGCTTTGGTTGGCAACGAGAAGAAAAACCAAAACCCTAACCACCGCGGCGACGAAGAGTACAACTACTTCTTGGCTGTTTGCTTCCCAGACAACCAATTGAAGATCATCGACTACAACCGCGTAGTTAAAGACCTCAACGGCCTCTCAGCTGCTGAGTTCATCGCTAAACTCGAGAAGAACTTCGACGTTAAGAAGATGGGTGCTGATATCTACAAACCAGATCACCTCCACAACTTCTCTCTCTACCTCGAAGGCGAATGGTACAGCCTCGAAGCTAAGAAAGGCACCTACGACGACAACGACCCAATCGGCGTTCTCGACGTAACCATCTCTTCAAACCTCATCCTCGACGAAATCCTCGGCATCAAAGACCTCCGCAGCGACAAACGTATCGACTTCGTTGGTGGTATCCGTGGCCTCGGCGAGTTGAAACGTCGCGTTGACAACGGTGAGATGAAAGTTGCTTTGGCTCTCTATCCTGTTTCAATGAAACAGCTCATCGACATCGCTGACACCGGCAACATCATGCCTCCTAAGACCACTTGGTTCGAACCAAAACTTCGCTCTGGTCTCGTAGTTCACAAACTCGCCGACTAATCGAATCTCCCCATATAATAGAGGCTGACTTCGGTCGGCCTCTATTTCATTTTTTACAACACAGTCGCTATTCCTCTTACACAATGACAGTCAAAAAGAACAGTTCCGTGGTAGTACTGAAGACCTTCAGCACATACAGCGAAGCAGCTGTCTGCTGCAACATGTTGCAAGCCTACGGCATCGCAGCCTTCCTTAGCAACGAGAGCACCATGGTGTTCGGCAACATCTTCGGCCCTGTCAACGGTGTCCGACTCAATGTCAATGCCGAAGACGTCGAGACTGCATTGGCACTCATGAAAAACAACGGCGAAGAATTACCTAACGAATAAGTCTCAGGCAATTTAATGAAAAAAATTCTTTTCACCCTACTTTTTGTCTGCGCAGCTATCGTTTGCGCTGCCCAGACAACCACAAAAAAGAACATTCTGTTCATCGGTAACAGTTATACCGAAGTGAACGACCTCCCTAATGTTCTTTCCAACGTAGCAGCCTCTGTCAATATTGAAATGACTTCCGAACGCAACACTCCGGGCGGCTGCACATTCATGCAACACTGCAACAACCAGTCAATGACCCTCATCAAACAAGGTGGTTGGGACATCGTGGTCTTGCAGGAACAAAGCCAATACCCTTCATTCCCAGACTATCAAGTACAAGCAGAAGTATTCCCTTTTGCAAAGCGTCTCGTTGACAGCATCTATAAATATAATGACTGCGCAATCCCAATGTTCTACATGACATGGGGCAGAAAGTACGGCGATGCTGGTAATGCCGCTGAGTTTCCTCCTCTCGGAACCTACGAAGGCATGGACAGTCTGCTCTATGAGCGCTACATGTATATGAAAGAAACAAATAACGCTGCCGTGTCACCAGTTGGCCGTGTGTGGCGTTATTTACGCAATAATCACCCTAACATCGAACTCTACCAAGGCGACAACAGCCACCCGACACTGGCTGGCACCTACGCTGCTGCATGCTCGTTTCTTGCAGCCATCTGGAGCATCGATCCTACACTTGTAACCTATGTGCCTTATGCCATAGACCCAACCGAGGCTGCACAGATTCGCGCAGCAGCCAAGGCCGTTGTATACGACAACCTCCCACAGTGGCAACGCCATCCAGCCGAGGCAACCTTCACCTACGAAGTCACAGACAATATCGTCAACTGTCACGCACCTGCTACCGTAGGCATCACCTACGAGTGGGACTTCGGCGACGGCAACACAGCAACAGGCAATGATGTATCAAACAAATATGCCAACACCGGTGCCTACGTCATCACATGTACAGCCAAGAATCACTGCGAAAGAGACGTGACCTCACAATCCGTCACCGTCAGCACCATCAGTGCACTCGAAATGGCTAATGCCGACATCGTCGTTGCAGCATCTGCCAACATATTGACAGTAGTATCATCCGAAGTTATCAATACCGTCAAGGTCTACAACGCTACAGGCATAGAACTGGCAGCATACCCAATGGAAACAACAGAAACTTCCATCACTTTGCCCAACCTCCCAACAGGTCTCTATCTCGTTAGATTGACCATGGCCACAGGCAACAATGTCTTGAAATATATCTATATAAAATAAGGCTACTATAACAGTTTCAACATGAAACAGAATCTTCTTCTCTCTGCTTTGGTGGTGCTTCTGCTCCTCTCCTCTTGCGCTGCAAAGAAAGACACCGAGGCTGATGTATTGTATCAACATGCCGTGGAGGCATACAACAGTCAGGACTATGCCACAGCCCAACAGTTGATCGACTCACTCCATCGTACCTATGTGACTCGTGTCGATCTTCGCCGTAGTGCCGACACCATTGCCTGGCGCATGGACTTGCTCAACATCAAACAGCAGTCGCCAGTCAATGACTCCCTCTTGGAAGTACGTTGTGCTGAGGCTGAGACCATGGCAAAGAACTTCAAGTACGAGAAAGACGAACAGTATCAAGACTTAGGCATTTATGAGCATACACGTCTTGCTACAACCAACAACACCAGCCGCTCCTACCTTCATGCCTCTACCGATGAGCATGGCAAGTTCTCACTCATGGCGCAATATGTTGGCAAACCTATCAACTTCCGTGCCGTTGTCGTTGAGTTCGACAAAGCACGTCTGGAGACAGAGACGGTTGACGAGAGCAGTTGCAATGTCTTCTCTCGCGACGGAGGCTCCAACTGTGAGACAGTGTTGTTTGATGCCGAGATGATGAACAACCTCCCTGCTGTCGTTGCCGACAACTGCACGAAGGAGACCAAGGTTACCGTTGTCTATAAGGGTGATACCGACTACTCATACACTATGAGCAGTGCCGACCTTCAGGCTTTCATCGAGACCTATCGTCTCTCGCAACTGTTGAAAGAGATTCACGAACTTCAGGTTCGTAAAGACAACAATGCCAAACGCCTTGTGCTTCTGCAAGAGCGTCTTCAAGAGTTATGATTCAAGGACGAATAGCCGACATCAGCCGTTACACAGAGATTCCAACGGCACTCGTTGAGATACTTCACACCTTTCTCGCCGAGCATCAGGGCAATCCTCCTTGCGGCCGCTACGAGTTTACACCCGATATCTACTGCAATGTCGAGGAGGTGACTGGCAAGGATGCATCCGTTGCCAAGTTGGAAAACCACCATCGTTACATCGATCTCCAGATCACCATGGGACATGAGTTCGTGGGCTTGGAGACGGCAGAATACTGCAAGAAAGTGGCGGAGCCTTACGACGAACAGCGCGACATCGAGTTTTTCAACGACCTCCCTGCCACCTACATTGAGTTCTCCTACGGCGACTTCCTCTGGCTCCTTCCTGGCGAGGCACATGCCCCTTGCATCGGACAAGGCACCTGGAAGAAGATTGTCTTCAAACTACGCGTTCAATAGAGCCAACCTAAACATACAATATGCTCTCAGCCCCGCTCTCACACAGCGGGGCTGTTTTTATTGCCTTATCGCCAAAACTTTATTATCGTTGAACTCTATTTTCAGAAAATATTTCGTAACCGTGCAAGACCTGCACGATGATTCGCAAAAATTGTCGGAGACCATGCAAGGCTTGCACGATGGTTCGCAAAAATTGTCGGAGACCGTGCAAGGCTTGCATGATCGTTTTAGAAAATCTAAAAACAGCATTTCAGAGCATCTGGTTTCAGATTGCAAGCATTGCACTGCGGGAAGTCGGGGGTGAAGCTACGGTTTGCTTAAAGACTGTAAGCAAACCAGCAAAATTCACAATATCAGCGTTTTTTGTCGGAGAAACGTTTGGTGGATTCAAAAAAAAACCTACCTTTGTTGCCCAAAATAGTCTCACCAAAAAATCATCATTATGAAAACAAGGAACACACTTTCTATACTATCGACAATGCTATTTGTTGCAGCATTATTCTGCGGTTGCAAACCAGACTTGCAGGTGTCTGATGTTCAGTATTATACCATTCTTAACAACAAGTATTTACTAGTAAACGACCATGCAAAGTTTATCGCTTATATACAAAATGATTGGATAATCAATGAAGATGGGGATACCATTGCCAATGTTTACGGACCAACAGATTACTATATTGAAGGCAACAATCATTATGAAACTGGATTTTATCAGATTGTCACGAAAAAGGGAGAATATGCTCAATTACTAGTAGAAGAAAGAAGACCATACATCAAAATCAATGGAGAATACATACACTATGAAACGGAGCCAGCAGTAGGAGCCTGGCCTCGATTTGTTCCAGCCGATGACGGATTGTATATTTTTTATAGCGAAACTTACCCTACAGGAGAACTCGACAGACTTGGCAGAACGATGTATGGCCACAACTATAAAATAGCAAAAAATGGAGAAAGACCCATTACAATTGCCAATCAAGAAAATTCCGAGCTTGGGGGTAGGGTATCTGCAATAAAAAACATTAAGAAATATGATGGCAATTTCTACTTTGTAGGAGCAAGAGAACAATGTCCTTATTTTAGTGATGCAGAACACCTTTCTACGCCTTTTATCTTGTCTATGGAAATCGGAGAGTCAACTGATTTTTGCAAAATAGGCAACAAATTTCTCATTTGCGGACACTATAATAATTTAGCCCGTTATTGGACATTTGACGGAACAAACATTGAAGAGTTTGAGCTGCCCATAACAGAAGACGCCACAGAATCTTATGCTGGCGTTATAGACCTTGTTGGCGATGACATTTATATCGGCGGCAGAATCGGAACGAAACCTGCCATATGGAAGAATGGGGAGATTTTTGCAATCTACGAAGAGTTTCCTCCGCACCAAGACCCATACTATCTGGAAGCACGTCCAGATGTTCGTTTCTACTATCATTCTGGATTCGTCAGAGCGCTTCGAGTTGTAGGAGACAAAGCATATTCAATTGTTGTAACAACAAATGCACCAAATTCATTTGATTATATTGACAACAAACTTATGGCAGTAGAATGGGATTTTTCTAAAGAACCAGCAAGTTGTCGATACAAATACGATCTGGTCGAAATGCTTCGAGACGGTTCGCTTTATCTTTATGAATCCTTTTATCACAACCTTGACCACTCAACTCTGAATATAATAGTGCCTCATGAGACATATTGGGGCGCATTGAGCTACACTACCCCAAGAATCGAATTGCAATATGTAAAATAATTAATATATTATTTAGTATCCATAGCCCTGCTACTCACAGCGGGGCTGTTTTTGTTTATTATAGTTCAAGAAACCATCATTTCAGAGCATCTGGTTTTAGATTGCAAGCATTGCACTGCGGGAAGTCGAGTGTGCGACTATGGTTTACTTAAAGATTGTAAGCAAATAAGCAAATTTCATTGTATCAGCGATTTTTGTCGGAAAAACGTTTGGTGAATTGAGAAAAGGTTGTTAACTTTGTAGCGAAAAAATAACACCGTAGAAAAAGTAACGTAATATCATGACCTACAGCAAAGTTTCTGTTTTCGTATTGCTTGCCGTCATAGCAGCATCTCTTGCTGCTTGCAGCAACATTGAGCCAACCATTGACGACTATGATATGTATGTGATGGTGCATGAGATTGACGAGGAGACCCAGATTCCTGTAGCAAAGATTTACAAAAACCATACGTTACTCTTTGAGGGGGAGCATGATAAAAACATCACCTACTCCAACTTCGAAGTGGAGAACGGACACCTCTATTTCCTCAAAGTTACCTACGATGAGGTCACAAGGAAATACAACCGGCAGATGTACAAAGACTTTGAATTGTTTTCACCTCTGATTTTTCCTGATAATTCAATAAGTGCACCACTCTTAATACTTGGTTTCCTCAACGAGCACTACATCTATTGCCATCATGAACCTAATACATCTGGTTATTATTACAAATATTTTTCTCCCGAAAAAATTACGATATGGCAATTTGGTCAAGATGATTCCGAATTTTGCATATTAGACAACCCACAGGAACTGATAAAAAAGTTTTATATCACAGGATTTTATCATGATAATAAAACTGGGGACAACTATTTCGCAGGTATGGTAATTTTGCCACAAACAGATATTAATACAGAAACAGGTCAGCATTTTGACACCTATTGGAAAAACACAGAAGAGTTTATCATGCCAAACAATTATTATGACACACCAAATGATTTTTACCGCGCATCTGAATTAGTAGAAGGTATGACATTACACCATAACAATCCAGTTTTTGGTGGCATGGGGTCTTATTGGTATAATGGGCATCGATATTATTTGCAAAATCCCGAGGAAATAATAAGAAGTATAGTAAGTTATCAAGGTAGTATATATGTCTTATCTGCATATACAATAATACAAGAAAGTCATGAGCCTGAAGGATTTCGCAGATTTGAGTACTATAAAAACGCCTATATTTATAAAGATGGGAAACTGATTTATGAAAACGATGAGGTAAGAAATCCTCGAGATTTACATGTAATAAACGGCGATTGCTACTACTCTGCCGTTGAAATGTACGATTACTATCAGCCATTTGCAATATGGAAAAACTTAGAAAAAATAACAGAATATGGTGAGGTTAGGACAGAGGTCAATTGGGCAGATTATAGCACATGTCCTAATCGTCGCGAATTTACCAACCACTTCTATCTTGTGAAGAAATAAATTTTCGAATAATTGATTGACAGAATCCAAAAGTTTGGCGACCGTGCAAGGCCTGCATGATCGTTTTAGAAAATCTAAAAACAGCATTTCAGAGCGTCTGGTTTCATATTGCAAGCGTTGCACTGCGGGAAGTCGGGGGTGCGACTATGGTTTGCTTAAAGACTGTAAGCAAACGGAGAAATTACACTGAAATAGGGTTGTTGGTTGTGTAAATATTTGGAGAATTAAAAAATTGTCGTTAAATTTGCTGCGTAAATGTATAATCTATATTGCTATGAAATCAAACTCAGTATTACAACGCTCGTTGTGGCTTTGGCCGGCAATGTTGCTTGGTGTTTTGTTTACAAGTTGTCATCCTCAAGAACCAGAGCCAGAAGAATTGGGCGTGTTGGTAGTCTCCGATGTGCACTATACCACCGTTGTCAGTGGAGTGTGGGTGTTGGACAATAATAATCTGAGTCTCTTGGGCGGCGCGATAGAAGACAAATGGGTTGATGCCGATGGAGATACAGTGTTGAGAGTCTTGGCCATCACAGACTACCTTCTTGACAACGGCAACACCTATGAAACAGGCGTCTTCCAGTTGATGAAGAAAGTGAATCCGCCGGGATATGAAGACTACGATGGCGATCTCTTCAATTATAAAGATACGGAATACAGACCTTACGTCAAAGTCAACGGCAGGGGGCAGTACTACGACAAGATTGGTCCATTGGCCCGTTGGCCACGTTTTATCATGACTTCCGAAGGTGTGTCTGTCCTTTATTGCGAGAAATATCCCAATGGAGAGGTGGACCACAACAACAATCCTATGTTTGGTCAAAACTACATGGTGATGCCTATAGGTGGCACTCCAAGGATTGTTGCCAATCAGGAGGACACCGAAACCAATCGTGCATCTACCGTCAACAGCATCAAGGAGTACGACGGTAAATACTATCTGGTTGGAACCCGCGACAGAGGCGGAGCGATATTCTGCGATGCCTCCAACCTTTCGATGCCTTATTATCCTCTCCATGTATGTGAGTGCTGCCTACGATTTCATCAAGACCGATACCGACACTTTCTGGGTGTGCGGCACCAACGAGACCCGTGCGACACTATGGCGCTTCAATGGCAACTCGTTTGATGAGGTTGCGCTGGAAGGTGCCGATGGCACAGTTGCTTCCGAGGCGCGTGTCATCAAACAGGTGGGCGATGATATCTACGTGGGTGGCCGTCTCGGCGATTTCCCTGCAATATGGAAAAACCAGAAACTCCTCGGCCAATATACCAACTTCACTTACAAGCAGATGCAAAGTTCGGCGGTGGTAGCATTGGAGGTGTTCGGCAACAAGGCGTACACAGTGATTACCTCCGATGGCTCGGTCGATGTCAAAGATGTGATGTATGCCGAGTGGGATTTCTCCGGAGACACGGTTCGCTGCGAAAGCAAATACGAGCTCTTCGACCTCTGGCTCTCCATGATGATAGAGGTGCCGTCTGGTTTCTGGGACAATATATACTACTCCTCTCCTCGAGTGTCGTTGAGCTTCGTCAGGGTCAAACCTGAAGAGGGGGATACGATTCAATAGATTAGGCATAGACAAAAAGAAAGGTTGTCCGGACGGACAACCTTTCTTTGTTTTTATGCGTATCGTCGGATTAGCCGCAGTGGAAATAGGTCTCCACCAATTCGGTCATCTTGTTGCTGTCTTTGGCAATCTCCTCGCGGATGTTCTGGTCGTTGAATTTCTTCAGACGGCGAATCACATCGTTGACAATCTGTGTGCCGAAAACACCGTACTGCTCGAAGATGTCGCGGTGAGCTTCAAGGGCTTCGGCAGACTCCCAGCATGAGGTTGGCAGTTGGTCGAACGACTCCATCTTAGCGCGGTTCTCCTCGAGGTGGATGTTGACGTCGGAATAGGTCTTGGCTGCGATTTCAAGACTGTTGGCTTGTTCGAGACCATAGCGTGCAGCCACGCAGAGACCAGCCATCAAGAGGTAGATATCAGCACTGCAGTCTGGGCAGCGGAACTCTACGGTCTGCTTGTCGGAGTGGTCGGCAGGGTTGTAGGTCTCGTTAGGGTTCACCTTGGCCACCATGTCGGTATTGCCAGTCCAGCCGAGAGGCACGCGAACGAGGACAGAGCGGTTGCGGTCGCCCCAGCAGACAGAGGTTGGAGCCTCCTGGTGTGGCACGAGACGGAAGTATGAAGTTGGGTTCATGTTGCCGAATGCGGTGAGAGAGGTTGCACAAGTCATGTAGCCTGCAATAGCACGTTTGGCTACATCGCTCAACTTGCCGTTCTCCACATATTGGTTCACACCGTCTTTCACGATGCGTGTGTGGATATGCAAGCCGCTGCCAGCTTTGCCGACAGTGATTTTAGGAGCGAAGGTTACTTCGAGTCCGTAGTTATGAGCCACGTTGCGGATAATCCATTTGGCGATAACGAGTTGGTCGGCAGCATCGCAGGCATCGGTTACGAGGAACTCGATTTCGTTCTGCTCATAAACCTTGTTGCCTTCGGTGAAGTTGCCCACCTCAGAGTGACCGTATTTGATCATACCACCAGCCTGTGCGATGTAGAGCATGCACTCGCGACGGAACTGCTCGAACTTAGAGAATGGAGCAGCCTCGTGATAACCGCGTTGGTCTGGTGTTGGGAAAGTCTCGTCTTTCTCGCCGATGACGTAGAACTCCAACTCGCCCATGGTCTGGTATCTCATGCCGGTTTTCTCGGTGAACACCTCGGTGGCTTTGCGGAGGATATATTCTGGAGAGTTCTCCATTGGTTCGCCGTCTTTGTTGAAGAAGGAGCAGAGCATAGAGAGTGTAGGAATCTCGTTGAATGGGTCGACGAAGGCGGTTGAGAAGCGTGGGATGACGTAGAGGTCGCTTGAGCCTGCGTGCATGAAGTCAGGGAAGAGGCTTGAGCCGTCAACGCGCTCGCCGGTTGAGAGAATCTGTTCGAGATAAGCCTTGTCGCTGAGGATGAAACTCAGCACTTTGAGACGGCCGTCGCCAGCGATGTAGCGGAAATCGATCATCTTAATCTCATTCTCTTCCACGAAGCGGATGATGTCGTCTTTGGTAAACTCCTTAGGTGCTTTCTGGAGGAAGGCAACCAGAGGGTTCAATGTCATTGAAAAATTACTCATGATATTTGTGTTTTTTGTTTTAGTCTATTCGGTGCATCGGTAGCCTTTGAGGCATCCGTTGCAATTGGGTCGCAAAGATACCAAAACTTTTGGTATAAAACGATTTTTGTTGATAGAAATCACTTATAAATGGCGAGTTAAATAGTTTAACACAGAAATCGAAGTTTTAGCATTCAGGCCAAGGCATCATATTGTTGAATTTTCTCATCTTTGAGTTTTCGATTATACAAATTTCCGCCCCGACGGTCGGATTGGGCAAAAATGGCAGAAAAAAGCCGCTCCTCGATGAAGAGAAGCGGCTTGTGCTTTATCCCCAAACTGGGGCTGCTTGAGACTTAGTAGCCGAGGTCTACGCTATGTTCTTTTGGATATTTGGCACTGTAGGTGATGACAAACTCTTTGGTCTCGCCCGGTGCCAAGGTGGTCTGCCACGTCACGATGCCGGTGTTCTCGACGTTGGTGGTTGGTGCTGGGGTCAGTGTGAGCACCTTCACCTCAATCTCCTTGCGGACGGAGACTGGATATTGGTCTTTCACCATCACGGTGGCAGCCGTCGAGCGGTTGTTCTTCACCTTAATCGTGTAGCTGCGCACCGCCGTCGTCGTGTTGCCCGTCGTCTTGGTGGAACTGAGTGTCGGGTTGATTTCGCGCTTCACGGTGATCTGTTTCTCTTGGGTCAGGCTGAGGTTGATTTCCTTCTCCACGCTGCTCTTCGTGCTGAGGTAGGTAGAGCCGAGGAAGGTGCCTTGGTAGTTGATGGTGGCCTCACCGTCGAGGAGGTTGAGGCGTTCCCAATCGGAGATTTTCGCCATGCGGTAAACCTGATTGTCGAGACGTGGTGCGGTATAGAAGTAGTAGTCGGCCTTCACGTTGTGACGCTTGAGGTCGATGGTCTGCTGCTTGCCGTTGCCCGGGATGGTGTAGGGGAGACTGATGTCGTAGGTCACGTTCATCTCCGTCTCCTTCATCTCCACGTAGTCGTCCATCGTCTTGAGGGTGATGACCACCACGCCGTTGGCTCCGCGTGCTCCGTAGAGACTTGTGGCTGTCGCGTCTTTCAACACGGTGGTTGAGGCAATCATGTTAGGGTCGAGGGTGCTGATGTCGCCGTCGAAGACTTGACCGTTCACTACGTAGAGCGGCGTCGTCGAAGCGTTCACGGAGCTCACGCCACGGATTTTCACAGCGTAGTCGACATCTGCATCCTCATAAGCTACACCCGCTACCTCTTCCATCATCGGGGCGGCCTTGGCATAGGCAATCGTGTTCGACGCACCCGGCTGACCGTAAGCGCGAGCTCTGTAGTAGTCGAGCATCCAGGCATTGAGCACAGGGGCTTTCACGTTGCGGTTAGGGGTGGCGTTGGAGAGGGTGAGACGAACGTGTTCCCAATCGAGACCGGTCTGCTGCGATACCTTAGCCTTCGCATTGATAGCCACGTCGCCCTTCATGTCGGCGATGTTGATGTCGTAGCAAGGTGTCCAGTTGGCATAGTCCGTGAAATACTGAATGGTGAAGGTGGTCTTCGTGGCCATCGGACTGGTCATGGCGAGTGTCACGATGCCTGAGCGTTTTTGTCCGACCTTACGTTCGTCTTGCTGAATCTGTTTGGTGAGTGCTGTGATGCGTTCGTTGTTATCCTTGATGGCCTGCTCCACGTTGGCGATGGCGGAGAGGATGCCGGGTGCCTTGGTACGGTAGAGTTCCATGTTGGAGGAGATCTCCGTTGTGGCAGTGGCTTTCTCCTTTGAGGTCATATTGTTGGAAGTGCCGCTCACGAGGAGACTGAGCAGTTGCTGCTGCACCTTGAGGTCGCGGTCGAGTGCCTTCTGCTTGTTCTGATAATACTTCAGAGAATCGCGGAGAACGGCGAGGTCTTTGGCCTCAACGGAAGCTTTGAGATAGTCGGTGGAGAACTCGCTGCTGGCGATGACCACGCCATTGGAAGCGGAGATCTTCAAGCTGTTGAGGTCGATGAACGGACTGAGTCCCTCGATGACGATGTCGTTGCTGCCTTGTGTCACGTTGGCTGTTGCGGTGAGAGTCAGCGTAGCGCCGGAAGGATAGACCGTAGCCTCATTGAGTTTCGCCAATGTGCGTGGTGTCTCCTCTTCTGCCCAGAGCATGAGTGGCACGAGGGCAAGGAGGGTAAGGAGTGTCTTTTTCATTGTTGTAAAGTGTTTGTGTTTTGAAGTCTATTAGCAAAGAGCCCCATGCAACCGTCTGGCTGCGTGAGGCTCTTGTGTTTATACGATAAAGGGAACGGGTGTTAAGCCTCTTGCTTTACCCAATTCTCTACATCGTCTTTGACTGGATTTGTGAGTCCGAGTTTATTCTTCTTATTGTAACCGCAGAGATCTTGGTGCAGTTTGCCTGCACTTACGCCTTGCAGTTTGCTTACCATATCGTAGCCAAGTTTCTGCAATGGCTCAACCCACTCCTCTGGAATGCCGAGAGCGACGTATTTTTCGGCAGTGTCTTTCTTGATGACCTTCTCTGGTTTCATCTGTGGGAAGAGCATCACCTCGCCGATGGTGAACTTGCCTGTAAGGAGCATGGTGAGACGGTCGATGCCGATGCCTACGCCGAAGGTTGGAGGCATGCCATACTGGAGGGCGCGGAGGAAATCGTGGTCGATAATCATCGCCTCGTCGTCGCCTTTGTCGGCAAGACGCATCTGCTCAACGAAGCGTTCCTCTTGGTCGATTGGGTCGTTGAGCTCGGAATAGGCGTTGGCCAACTCCTTGCCGTTCACCATGAGTTCGAAGCGCTCTGTGAGACCCGGTTTTGAGCGGTGCTTCTTGGTGAGAGGCGACATCTCGATAGGGTAGTCGATGATATAGGTAGGTTGGATGAAATCGCCCTCGCAGGTCTCGCCGAAAATCTCGTCGATGAGTTTGCCCTTGCCCATCGTCTCGTCCACCTCGATGCCGAGCTTCTTGGCTGTCTCGCGAATCTCGTCCTCCGACATAGGATAGAGGTCGTAGCCGGTCTTCTCCTTGATAGCGTCGAGGATAGGGAGACGGCGGAAAGGAGCCTTGAAAGAGATAATCTTACCATCAATCTCAACCTCTGGCTTGCCGTTGACAGCGGTACAGATCTTCTCGAGCATATTCTCGAAGAAAGTCATACCCCAGTTGAGGTCTTTGTAGGAGATATAGAGTTCCATGCAGGTGAACTCAGGGTTGTGGGTCTTGTCCATGCCCTCGTTGCGGAAGTTCTTGCCGATCTCGTACACACCCTCGAAACCGCCTACGATGAGACGTTTCAGATAGAGCTCTGTGGCGATACGCATATACATATCGATGTTCAGGGCGTTGAAGTGGGTGATGAAAGGACGTGCACTTGCGCCACCAGCGATGCTCTGCAAGGTTGGAGTCTCCACCTCGGTGTAGCCAGCCTCGTCGAGGATGTTACGCATCGTGCGGAGGATGGTTGCGCGTTTGAGGAAGGTATCTTTGACCCCTTCGTTGACCACGAGATCGACGTAGCGCTGACGGTAGCGGAGCTCAGGGTCGTCGAATTTGTCGTAGGCAACACCATCTTTATATTTTACGATAGGGAGTGGTTTCAATGCTTTTGAGAGCACGGTGAGTTCTTTGGCGTGAACGCTGATTTCGCCCATTTGGGTGCGGAACACGAAGCCGCGGATACCGATGAAGTCGCCGATGTCGAGGAGTTTCTTGAACACGGTGTTGTACATCTCTGGCTGAGCCTCGGTGTTGATGTCGTCGCGAGAGATATAGATCTGGATGCGTCCTTTGGAGTCTTGCAACTCGGCAAAGGCAGCCTTGCCCATGATACGGCGGCTCATCATACGACCGGCGATGCACACCTCGCGTGGCTCGGCGTCGTCGCTGAATTCGGCTTTGATGTCGGTTGAGAAAGCGTTGGTTGGAAATTCGGCTGCAGGATAAGGGTCGATGCCCATTTCACGCAGTTTGTTCAGACTTTCGCGTCTGAACAGTTCTTGTTCTGAGAGTTCCATTGTATATAGTTTGCTGTTTTATTCTGTTTTGTTGTTGAAGTCAAATTCTTCGCGGCGTCGCACCACATTCTCTATCTGATGGAGTGTGCGGCGCAGTGAGCAATAGCTCTCGCCACCGGCAGCATTCTTGTGGCCGCCACCCTTGAAGAGTTCTGCCATCTTGTTGACATGCACCTCGCCTTGTGAGCGGAACGAGATCTTGATCTTGTCTTCGTCCTCGCGAACGAAGATGGAGACGTCAATCTCCTTGATCTGCAAAGGCATGTTGACCAATCCCTCAGTGTCGCCCTTCTCGTAGTTGAAGCGCTGGCACTCCTCCTTGCTCATCGCGATGACGGCTGTCTTGAACTCCAGATAGATGCGCATCTTCTGGTAGAGGCAGTAGCCGATGAGGCGGAGACGTGAGACAGAGTAGACGTTGAATACGTTGTTGTAGATAACGTCCTTGTTGATTCCCTTCTTAAGCAATTCGCTGACGATGATATAAAGGTCGGGGTTCTGCGAGTTGTAGGAGAAATTGCCCGTATCGGTCATCAGTCCGGTGTAGAGAGCCTCAGCACAGTTGAGGTCGATGTGCTGCAAACCGTCGATGCCGTTGATGACATGATAAACCAACTGGCTGGCTGCAGAAGCCTCCGGATGCGAGATGATGACATCGCATTCGATATCTGGGTCGAGGTGATGGTCAATGAGCACACGTTTTGCCTTTGATTCCGTGACGGCATCCTTGACTCTGCTGATACGGTTCAATCCATTGTAATCAAGACAGAACAGGAGTTCAGCCTCCACGATGGCACGATGAGCCACCTCGGTTTGTGTTTCATAGATGAGTATATCCTCGCTACCCTTCAGCCAGCCGAGGAAATCAGGAAACATGTTAGGCATCACCACCACTGGGTGTTTGCCGATATTGCGTAACCACCAGTAAAGAGCAAGCGATGAGCCTATTGCATCACCGTCTGGCGACATGTGGGCAGTGATGGCAACTTTGTCTGTACCAGCCACCAAAGCCTTCACTTGCTGCAGTTTCTCGGGGTCTATATGTTCGAAGATTCTATTTTCCATAATGGGGGACAAAGTTACGATTTTTTGCCGACATATCAATATTGTTTCTCCAAAGCTGAAAATCGCACATAACGAGGCTGTTTTCCATACTGTTAAAAAGTTCTGACAGGAGCTACTCCACCCTACTGTCAGTACAATCAGTCGTCTGCAATCACTCCGTTCTCATTCTGCTAAACATGCCAAACAACGACGATTTCAACAGCAACATTTTTCCGACAAGAATTTTCCACTTCAGATGTATTGCTGCCATTTTGTAGATGAGACATTTATCTTCCTATCAGCCGACAAGTATTTCGTTTCTACGTTTCATACTTTATGATTATCCACTGCAATTTGGCAGCAGAGGATTTTGCAGCAAAAGTCTCCGTTGCCATTTCGTTTCTGCTATTATTGTTTCCAGAGTCTCAACCATCATTTTGCAGAATCCGTTTCCATTTGCTTCCGAGTTGCTGCCAACTTCATTTTGTCTGTAAGATTGGTAGAAAAGCCTCTGCCGAATGGTTTTCAAACCTCATTTCCCTCTCCTAAAAGCCAAAGGCGTACGCCCGAGAGCATACGCCTTTGCTGGATATTGCTAATATGAATGAAGTAGGCATTGACTTCAGAGTACAATACTATTCTTCGCCAACTCTTTCACACGAAGTAATATAGTCTTCCGTCAAGACGAAGATATATGTCAATGTAAAAGTATTGACAAGTATATCATAATCGTCTTTGTCACGTGGTCTTGACTTTACACCACCGCCGCCCCATTCTGTACTTCCGACATAAGCATAAGAGAATATATTTAACGGAGAACCGACCTCATGAGATTCTTCAAAAAATTTTTCTTCCCCAAACTTATAAGCAATCGATTCTACAGAGATAGAAGAGTGGCTATAAAAATTTGAGTCGTTTGGGTTGGCCACAGGAAGATGGGTGATTTCAAATCCACGACCCATCTTGAAACCCTGGTTAGGAGCTAACTCTACACTATCTGGGTCAACACCAGACACAGGATGAATAAAGTTTGGATATAGAACTATACTATCACTGGTTCCGTTGACCACGATATAATTGTGTATAACAGCATAATCCCTATCTGAGCAACTGGTACACAACAATGCCAAAATTGGCAATAGAAACAAAAACTTTTTCATTTGCGATTTGTTTTATGTGTTTATTTGTTTTTGGAAAATAGAGCTCATTATTCTGACAATTACTCGAAGATACGGAAATAGCCATTGTAGATAGGGTCTTTGGCGTTCTTCTTCACCGTAATCTCATCGATGACGTTGAAATCCATGTCGTTCAATGGGAAGGTGGCGTGGTCGAAGCTGAGCGGACCAACAACGGAGAAAGTCATACCTTTCTCGTTGACATAGGTGTAGCGGGCGAGCTTCACCTTGCCTTCGCCGTTCACGATATAGCAACGGATATCTGGATTAGTGTATGGGGTGATTTCCTTGCCATTGATGAAATGGGCTTTCAACATGCCAGCAATGCGTTCAGTATAAAGAGGAGCGTCCTTGCCGTAGCTGAGGTAAGGGGCGGAGTTGTCGCGATAGTAGTATTTCACGGCGTCCACGCCCAAAGAGGCAAACATCGGATTGACGTCTTGGAGACGACCGCAGTTGTCGGCAATATAATAGGTGTGGAGTTTCTCCTTGTTGGCCTTGCGATAGTTGTCCACACGTTTGATGAGGCTGTAGGAAGATTGCTGGCAAGGCTCGTATTCCACCACCACCTTGATGCCGCTGTCCTTCTTGAGCAAAGCACCCATCTCGTCAACCGTTACGGCCTTGAGATCGGCATGTTTCTTTATTGCTTGATTGAAATCGGATTTCTGCTCGTAACACACTGTCACGAACTTCACATGCTGGCAAGACGCAGCCAACAGACACATTGCCAGAGCAATGAAAGGAACAAACTTTTTCATATACTTGAGTTATTTAGAGATTTGTTCTAATTTAGTATGCGCATTGTTTACTCTTCCGAATCTTCCACGGTGAGAGAATTGAGATATTCCTCATCAATCACAAAAAGGAATTTTTGATCGCCGGTATTGTCGTTGACGGGGAAGAAAACATACGACCCCAAATTGATGATGGATTTGCCTTCCGAAGAAGTCTCGACATAATCAACACCTTTGTAGGTGATGATAACCTTGTTTGTGCGTGATATGAAAGGGTCTATTATTTCGCTAAGAATTTCACCATCTTTATTATAGTAAACTGCCATTGATGAAGCAATTGTATGAATGTCATACGGATGCAAGACAAAGGAGTGTTCTGATATATCTCCCAATGCGTTGCTTTGTTCCTTCGTGATGGTAATATCTTCATCCAAGGCATTTTGAACATACCAACAACCAGTAGGCATTGGAGCCATATCGCAACTAACCAAAACGAATGCTGTTGCTATTACTGCAAATAACGTGACTACTTTGTTTGTCATAAACTATATTCTTAAGGTAGGTTCTGGTAATTCATTTTTTATGGCTTTCAAAGTGAGCAGAACCCGTTAACCCACTAATCGGCCTTATTCATTGAGGAGATTGTCTTAGCGTCAAAAAAAATCTTGGATTTTGTTGTTTTTGAACGAGAGCGTATGCTTGAAAAAACACACGCTCTCATACAATAATATAAACTAACTATCCAAACTATTTCTATTTGATTGAAGCAGTCAAAAGTGTCCGTCCGCCGAACTTGATTTGTTTTGTTAATTTCAAAACCTTCAAACCACTTTTGCCGTGCCATTATCTTAACGGTGCAAAAGTAGAATTATTTTGTTAATTAGCAAAGAGAAATCTTCTCATGAACCAAAATTAACAACTTACAAAAATCCCTACACACTATTTTTCTGTTCGTTACATAATTTCATTAGTTAAAACTTTAACCAAGATTAACCCAGCTGCAATACTAAAATCATCAGTTTTAAGCTCAAAAATTTAACAAATAAAGCCACATACAGCGCCTCTATCGCCCGTATTATTCCTTAAATTTACATTTTTCTGCAAGAATCTACGTAAAAGTCATTAACATGCCACCCCACTCTATTTGTCCGAAGTCTGGGATTGGCGCAAAAAAAACGAGCATTTTCGACTAAAACAACAAAAGACTGACATTCAACCGCTTTTCAACAGCAAAAAACAACCTTTGATTTTATATCAAAAAGAGAGAGAATAAAAGACACAATACAAAAAAAAGACGTACTTTTGCACCATGTTATTTCGTGGGGTGAACTATGCGCCGTCCATTCCGACCGACACGATGGGAACCGCCGCGAAACAACTGATAAAGAATAACATAATTCAAACAATCAAACAATATTATGGCAGAAAAGAATTTAAATTGGTTGGCCGATTTCCCTGCTATCACCACCGATGAGTGGATGGCAAAAATCACAACCGACCTCAAAGGAGCCGATTTCACAAAGAAGCTCGTTTGGAGAACCGACGAAGGTTTCAATGTCATGCCGTTCTATCGTAGAGAGGACTTGGCTAACATCGAGACCACAAACTCAGCACCAGGTGAATTCCCATTCGTTCGCGGCACCAAAGCCGACAACACATGGTTTATCCGCCAAAACATCGAAGTGTGCTGCCCAAAAGAAGCTAACGCTAAAGCGCTCGACGTACTGAACAAGGGTGTGGACTCCCTCGGTTTCTGTATCGACGCCGACAAACTCAGCGCCGACTTCATCGCTACTTTGTTGAAAGACATCTGCGCTGACTGCATCGAGTTGAACTTCAACATCTGCATCAGCAAAGCAGCAGACCTCCTCAACATCCTCACCGCTTACTACACAGAGAAAGGATACAACCTCGCAGAAATGCAAGGCTCTGTCAACTGCGACCCTATCCGCCGCATGCTCAAAGGCAAGAAGATGGAGAAAGCCATGGTGGCAGAAAAAATCGTTGCTGCTGTCAAAGCAGGCGAGAAAATGCCTAAATACCGCGTTGTAGCCGTTAACGCTATCGAACTCAACAACTGCGGCGCAGCAAGCTCACAAGAACTCGGCTACGCTCTCGCTTGGGGCAACCAATACCTCGAGATGATGACCGAAGCAGGTCTCGACGTTGACACCGCTGCCAAAGCCATCAAATTCAACCTCGGTATCGGCGGCAACTACTTCATGGAAATCGCAAAATTCCGTGCAGCTCGTTTGCTCTGGGCTAAAATCGTTGACGCTTATGCACCAAAATGCCAATGCGCAGCCAAGATGCACGTTCACGCTGAGACCTCATTGTTCAACACCACCATCTTCGACGCACACGTTAACCTCCTCCGTACTCAGACCGAGGCCATGAGTGCTGCCATCGCAGGTGTGAACTCAATCGTAGTTAACCCATTCGACGTTGACTTCAAGGCTTCAGACGACTTCTCAGAGCGTATCGCCCGCAACCAACAACAACTCCTCAAGGAAGAGGCTCACTTCGACAAAGTAACCGACCCATCAGCTGGTTCATACTATATTGAAAACCTCACAGCCAACATCGCCAACGAAGCTTGGAAACGTTTCCTCGACATCGAGAACAACGGCGGCTTCTACGAGGCAGTGGCTACAGGCAAAGTTCAGGCAGACATGGCTGCAACAGCAGCAAAACGTCTGAAGAACGTTTCACAACGCAAGGAAGTGCTCCTCGGCACCAACCAATTCCCTAACTTCAACGAAATCGCTGGCGACAAGATCGTGCTCGGCAACGAGTGCGCTTGCAAATGCGGTTGCGGCGAAGAAGGCTTGGCTGCCCTCCCAACAGTTCGCGCTGCTCAAGAGTTCGAAGCTCTCCGCCTCGAGACCGAACACTCAGCCAAACGTCCAAAAGCATTCATGCTCACCATCGGCAACTTGGCAATGCGTCTCGCTCGCGCTCAATTCAGCTGCAACTTCTTCGCTTGCGCTGGCTACCAAGTAATCGACAACCTCGGCTTCGAGACTGTTGAGGCTGGCGTTGAGGCTGCAAGAAAAGCAGGTGCTGACATCATCGTTCTCTGCTCAAGCGACGACGAATATGCAGAACTCGCTCCTGCAGCAAACAAAGCTATCGGCGGCAAAGAAATCTTCGTTGTTGCTGGTGCTCCTGCTTGCATGGAAGACCTCCAGAAAGAAGGCATCCAAAACTTCATCCACGTTAAGGTTAACGTATTGGATACCTTGAAATCGTTTAACGCTCAACTCCTGAAATAATCATGAAACCAGATTTTAATAAGATTGACATCAAACAAGTAGTGCCAAGCACCACTGATTATAAAGGTGAGACATGGTTGACCCCTGAGCAAATCACTGTAAAACCAATCTACACCAAAGAAGACATCGCCGGTTTCGACCACTTGGATTACGCTTCTGGTATCCCACCATTCTTGCGTGGCCCTTACAGCGGCATGTATCCAATGCGTCCTTGGACAATCCGTCAGTACGCAGGTTTCTCAACCGCTGCCGAGTCAAACGCATTCTATCGCCGTAACCTCGCTTCAGGTCAGAAAGGTTTGTCTGTTGCATTCGACCTTCCTACACACCGCGGCTACGATGCCGACCACGTTCGCGTAGTTGGTGACGTTGGTAAAGCTGGTGTATCTATCTGCTCTGTTGAGGATATGAAAGTTTTGTTCGACGGTATTCCATTGAACAAAATGTCTGTATCTATGACCATGAACGGCGGCGTACTCCCAGTACTCGCATTCTATATCAACGCAGGTCTTGAGCAAGGTGCTAAACTTGAAGAGATGGCCGGTACCATCCAAAACGATATCTTGAAAGAGTTCATGGTGCGTAACACCTACATCTACCCACCTAAGTTCTCAATGAAGATCATCGCTGATATCTTCGAGTTCACTTCACAACGCATGCCTAAGTTCAACTCAATCTCTATCTCTGGCTACCACATGCAGGAAGCAGGTGCTACCGCTGACATCGAGTTGGGTTACACCTTGGCCGACGGTCTCGAATACCTCCGCGCTGGTGTCAACGCCGGCATGGACATCGACGCCTTCGCTCCACGTCTGTCATTCTTCTGGGCTATCGGCATGAACCACTTCATGGAGATCGCCAAGATGCGTGCCGGTCGTATGTTGTGGGCTAAGATCGTTAAACAATTCAACCCAAAGAACCCAAAATCTTTGGCTTTGCGTACTCACTCACAAACCTCTGGTTGGTCACTCACCGAGCAAGACCCATTCAACAACGTTGGCCGTACTTGCATCGAGGCTATGGGTGCCGCTCTCGGTCACACACAGTCATTGCACACCAACGCATTGGACGAGGCCATCGCATTGCCTACCGACTTCTCAGCTCGTATCGCTCGTAACACCCAGATCTACATCCAGGAGGAAACCAAAGTCTGCAAAGAGATCGACCCATGGGCAGGTTCATACTATGTTGAGAGCTTGACCAACGAACTCGCAGAGAAAGCTTGGGCTCACATCCAAGAGGTAGAGAAACTCGGTGGTATGGCTGCCGCTATCGAGACCGGTGTACCTAAGATGCGTATCGAAGAGGCTGCTGCACGCACACAGGCTCGCATCGACTCAGGTTCACAAAAGATTATCGGCGTGAACGAGTACCGTCTCGACCACGAAGATCCAATCGATATCCTCGAAATCGACAACACCGCAGTTCGTACCGAGCAAGTTGAGCGCTTGAAACAACTCCGCGCTAACCGCGACGAGGCTGCCGTTCAAGCTGCTTTGAAAGAAATCACCTACGCAGTTCAGGCTTGGGCTGACGGCAAAGACATCCGTCCTGCCGACGATCCATTGCGCTACAACCTCCTCAACCTCGCTGTCAAAGCTGCCGGTCTCCGCGCTACACTCGGTGAGATCTCCGACGCTTGCGAAGCCGTTGTTGGTCGTTACAAAGCAACCATCCGCACCATCTCTGGCGTTTACAGCGCCGGCACCAAGAACGACGAAGAGTTCCAGGAGGCTTGCCGCTTGACCGCTGAGTTCGCAAAACAAGAAGGTCGTCAACCACGTATCATGATCGCCAAGATGGGTCAGGACGGTCACGACCGCGGCGCTAAAGTATGCGCTACCGGTTATGCCGACTGCGGCTACGACGTCGACATGGGTCCATTGTTCCAAACTCCAGAAGAGGCAGCAAAACAAGCTGTAGAGAACGACGTACACTTCCTCGGCGTAAGCTCATTGGCAGCAGGTCACAAGACCTTGATTCCACAAGTTATCGCAGAGTTGAAACGTCTCGGTCGCGAGGACATCATCGTAGTTGCTGGTGGCGTTATCCCAGCACAGGACTACGACTTCCTCTACAAAGCCGGCGTTGCTGCCATCTTCGGTCCTGGTACCCCAGTGGCTCACTCAGCTAAAGTAATGATGGAAATCATCAACGGTAAATAATCTCCCATTTACCAGATAAACCAACCGGCTGTCTCGCTTGAGGCAGCCGGTTTCTTTTTTGTGGAACCAAAAATTAGGCGATGAGGGAACGGGAACGGGAACGAGAACGGGAACGAGGAGGTTAAGGTTAAGGTTAACGTTAACGTTGAGAAACTTCTTTTTGCCTGCGGCGCAACGTATAATTAGGCGAAAATTATCCGTAAATTAATCCGTATAATTCAACAATTCATGTGATTAATGGATAATTCACGGGTAATTCAACGGTCATTCGCGTTAAAAAAGAAATCAACGGGAGACTTTGCCTGCGGCGCAACGTATAATTAGGCGAAAATTATCCGTAAATTATTCCGTAAATTTTAAAACACATTCTTGTTGTACTGCGGAAACGATAATTAATTAACGGATAATTGTGCTTCGCATCCCTTCGGGACTCCCTATCGGTCGCGACTACGCTACGCTAGTTCACGGATAATTCAACGGTCATTCGCGTTAAAAAAGAAATCAACGGGAGACTTTTTGCCTGCGGCGCAACGTATAATTAACCGTATAATTTGGCAGTTACGTTAGAGGATTTGTTTATTGCTTAGGCAAGAAATTGATTTTGAGAAATTGGAGTTGGGAAAATTTAATTTTTAGAAATTATTTTGTTTGCTCATAGGCCGACTATCAGGAATTTCTTATTAAAATTTCTTATTAAAATTTCTTGCGAAGCAATAGACCCCCTTTTGCCTGCGGCGCAATGTATAATTCGGCGATAAGGCGATGAGGCGATAAGGCGATAGGGCGAACTTTTCACTTTTCTTTGTTTCACAAAGAGTCTGCTCACGCTCGGCATACCAAGCAAGCTTGGTTCTGCTCTCGCTTAATCGCAGACTTCACTTTTCACTTTTAATGCCGACCGCGACATCTTCCGGCCACAAAACCCGTAGATTCGCAAAATCTTCGTATCTTTGCTAACGAAAAACTCCCCGACGAACGGCGAGAAGGAAAATCCTGCAGGCAAAACCGCCCCGACGGTCGGCGAGAAGGAAAATCCTGCAGGCAAAACCGTCCCGACGGTCGGCGAGAAGGAAAATCCTGCAGGCAAAACCGTCCCGACGGTCGGCGAGGCCAAAAAGTCGACAACTTTTCCTTCCCGACGAACGGAGAGAAAGGAATTGCAGTGCAGATTCCTTCCGCAAGCTTTGCTCGAAGCCTTTGACTGCCCTCAGTGGTCTGCCACAGAGATGGGGGAAAAAAATACACCGGCCCGAGGGTCGGTGTATTTCTATAAGGTATGGTCGGCTGAGCGACTTAGAGCTGAATCTTCTTGTGAGCCAAGCTGCGGCCGCCCATCACGCGGAGTGTGTAGGTGCCGTGTGCAAGGTTGCGCACTGAGATTGCGGCGTGCGTTTCAACAACTCTTTGACGCATGACTGGTACGCCGTTGCCGTTGTAGAGGGTCACGATGGCGCCGTCCTCAGGCATGCCGTTGAGTTCGAGCATTCCGCCACGAACGTTGGCTTTCAACTGACGGCTACGTGCCATGGTGCTGGCCTCGGAGGTGGTGGAGAAGAGCACCATCTCCAGTGGTCCCCATTCGTCGTTGGCGTTGGCGCCGATACCGCAAGCGTAGTACTCGGTGCCAGGGAGCAGTTCTTGCCATTCCCATTCGTCGGTTTTGTACATGACATAAGGCTGCTCTTTCAAGACGATGGCCATAGAGTCAGTGCCGATTGAGTCGGCATAGCTGCGTACAATCAAGCCGTCGTAGAAATAACATGTCTGGTCATTAGGAGTAGCAGTCACGTAAGCAGAGGTGCTGGTGATGTTGGTCACGGTCACGGTGATTACGCTTTGGCCTGAGCCGCCTTGGGTCTCGGTGTAAATTGTGTCGCCATGGAACACCTTGTTGCCCTCTGCGTCGTAGGCCATGGTATAGAGGATGTGCTCGGTCTTTGGTGGGAGGTCCTTGAAGGTGAAGGTGGTGTCGCCCACGGTCTCAACGCCGAGTTCTTCGACCATCTGCTCAAGGGTGAAGCCGAACATCTGAGCCCAGTAGGCGAGGTTCTCGCTGCTGCCTGGTTCATCGATGATGAAGACATATTTGACACAAGCCTCGTTAGGCTCGAATTTGGCTGTAATCGATGTTGGGTTGACGCTGGTGAAAGTCACCTCAACGGCGGGTTCTTTAGGGTCGTTGTTGTTGTTTGGATCATCGTCTGGCTTAGGCTCGTTGTGGTTGCAGGCAGCAAAACACAATGCCATGGCAATCATCCAGATTGAAAGGAGTGCTTTTTTCATTGTATCATCTGATTTTAAAATTGTACTTCGGTCCACTGTGAGTTCAAAATAACGGCTTTGTAGGTTTTATCCACACCGTTCTCTTTGACGCAGATGATGCAGACCACCTGATCGGCCTCCTCGGTGACATCCATATAGCCTTCGGTGTAGCCAATCTCGGCACCTTCCACCTTCTCGCCGTTCTCCCAGGTTTCGCAATAGCAACCCTGCCAAACGCCGATGTAAGGGTCTTGGAATGCAGCCACCATGGTGTTGGCTTCTTTGGTGGTAGCGATGACGTAATGACCGGCCTTTGGCACAGAGCACTCGCCTTCGCAAACAACATCGAAATAGAAGTTGCGGCCATTCATGCTGGCAGCCATACCGTCGTCCATGCCGGCAAAAAAGAAGTCGGTGGTTCCCTCGCCGTAGTCGTCAAGATAGTTGAGGGCTTGGTCAACAGTGATTACAGTGTAGTCGTCTTGTGGCTCCTCAGGGGTGTTGCCACAAGCTACGAGTGCGAGCATCGCAAAGATTGCGAGCATCGATTTGAATAGATTCTTTTTCATTATATTAATAATAGTATTTATTCTGTAGTTTGGTTTACCACTGCTCTACCTTCCATTTTGAATCTGGAATGGTAGCCTCAAAGTATTTCATGGCTCCGTCAACAGTTGCCTGGAAACGGATAACGCGGCATTCGGTACCTTCCTCGATGATGATTTTACCATCGGTGATAAGTTCGCGCGTGTCAATATCAGCCACGCCTCTTACATATTCCACATAAGAGCTGCCCATCACAATCTCGCCGTTGTCAGACACAGTGCCAATCAAAGCATTCATGGCTGTTTGCGAATCGGTGAAAGGATATTCGCCAGCAGGTGGGAATGTCACATTTGCAGGAGCAAAGAACTGAAGTGTGTACTCGCGGCCATTGTTACCGTCTGACTTTGATTCGTCGTCAAGTGTAACATAAAAGAATGTGGTATTTGCATTGTACCAGTCACAATAGTTCATTGCATAATCCACATAGAGAGTTTCTGCAGGGCCAAACTGAGGTTCGTTAGGCTGTGGCTTGCAACTCGTGAACACCATTGCAGCCACAAGTACAGAGAAGACTAAAGTAAAGAGTTTTTTCATTTTATCCCAATGGTTCGCTAAGGTTTGATTTTTGAGAAGCAAAGCAGAAAGGCGAACCGTTTCTTGTCTGATTTGCAATGCGGAACATCAATGCTCCGCCAACGTTTAACATTTTGTAATTTACAATGCAAAAGTATGCCTTTTTTCTCGCATTACAAAATTACAATGAAATCATCTTTCGTTTCCCGACAAATAAATGCAGAAGAAACAGATTAGGCTTGATTTTTCGAGCCACAAAAGCAGAGAAAAAGCGTATTGTTTAGTAACTTTGCACCCGAAAATAAAAATCTCCGACAATAAAATGCCAGATACGTTCATCAAAGTGCCAGAACCTACGTTGGGACGCCTTCCTTGGTATCTCTCCTACGCCAAGATTGCCAAGCAGAACGGCGAGGTGACACTCTCTTCAACCCAGATAGCCAACCAGATTGGCGTTGACGCTTCGCAAGTGGCTAAGGACTTCTCCTATGCCCAAGTGCCAGGCAAGACACGCGTGGGTTATAATGTCGACGAGTTGATTGCCACATTGGAGGAGTTCCTCGGATTCTCCCATGTTCACAAAGCCTTCCTGTTTGGTGCCGGCAGCCTCGGCGGCTCATTGCTGCACGACAATGGTCTGCTGCAATACGGTCTGGACATCGTGGCGGCTTTTGACATCAAATACGAACTCATCGGCACGCACATCAACCACATTCCTATTCAGCACACATCGAAGTTTGCAGAGATTCAGCGCGAGTCGCCTGCCACTGTCGGCGTGCTGACCGTTCCGGCATGGCAAGCTCAGTCGGTGGCAGACCTCATGGTGGCTGGAGGCATCAAGGCTATTTGGAACTTCACGCCTTACCGTATCACCGTGCCACAGGAAATAGTGCTGCAAAACACCTCTATTTACGCGCACCTGGCTGTCATCTACAACCGTTTGAGCGAAAAGAAGGAGAACAACAAACGCTAATTCATCATCTACGATAATATGAAAATCATTGGTATCGGTTGGAATTATCCAAAACATAATAATGAGATGGGACGCAACTTCGTGCCATCAGAACCAACTATCTTCCTTATGCCTGACTCAGCCCTGCTGAAAGGCAACAAGCCATTCTTTGTGCCTGAGTTCTCAAGCGACGTGCAATACGAGACTGAAGTAGTACTCTGCATCAGCAAACTCGGCAAGTGCATAGATGAGAAATTTGCTCACCGCTACTACGACCAAGTGGCTCTCGGCGTCGATTTCACAGCACGCGACCTTCAGAACGTAGCAAAGGAGAAAGGCAAACCTTGGGCCATAGCAAAAGGTTTCGACGGCAGCGCCGTATTGGGTGACTTCATCAATATCAGCGAATTGCCAGACCGCAACGCCATCAACTTCACACTCGAGAAGAATGGCGAGACCGTTCAAGTGGGCAACACTAAGGATATGCTCTTCACCTTCGACTTCCTGGTTTCTTACTGCAGCCGTTTCTTCACACTGAAGACCGGTGACCTCATCTACACAGGCACACCAGCAGGCGTTGGTCCTGTAGTGCCAGGCGACCGTCTGGTAGGCAAGATGGAAGGCAAGACAATGTTCGATTTTAATTGCAAATAATTTCATCATCATGATAGAGCACACAGAGACACTCGCTGGCAAACGACTGGCAACCTATACGTTGGGCTGCAAATTGAACTTTGCCGAGACGAGTGCCATCGGACGCATGCTGATGCAGGCAGGCATGATGCGCTGCAAGAGCGGCGAGCAGGCCGATGTGGTGCTCATCAACACCTGTACGGTGACCGACACTGCCGACCGCAAGTGCCGACAGGCCATACACCGCGCCGTGCGACAGCACCCGAAGGCGTTTACGGTGGTGACGGGCTGCTATGCCCAACTGAAGGCGGAGGAGATCGGCACGTTTGAAGGTGTGGACCTCGTGATTGGCGCCAACGACAAGTTCTCCGTTGCCGAGTTCCTCGGCGCAGTGGAGAAGAAACGCCAGGCAGAGGTGCATACGACCCGCACGGCCGACATCCGCAATTTCTGCCCTACCTGCTCTGCCGACGACCGCACACGCCATTTCCTCAAGGTGCAGGACGGATGCGACTACTATTGTACCTACTGCACGATTCCGTTTGCACGCGGACGCAGCCGCAACGCGACGATTGCCGAGACCATCGGGGTGGCACGCAAGGCCATCGAAGAGGGGGCTCACGAGATCGTGCTGACGGGCGTGAATACGGGCGATTTCGGCAAGTCGACGGGCGAGACGTTCTTCGACCTCATCCGTGCGCTGGACGCACTGGAGGGGGAGGTGCGCTACCGCATCTCTTCCATCGAGCCCAATCTGCTGTCTGACGAAATCATCGATTTCGTGGCTTCGTCGCGCCATTTTGCGCCGCACTTCCATATTCCTCTGCAGTCGGGCAGCGATGTGGTGCTGAAACTGATGCACCGCCACTACGACACTGCCCTATTTGCCGAGCGCATCCACCACATCAAGGCGGTGATGCCGGAGGCGTTCATCGGCGTGGACGTGATGGCAGGCTGCCGCGGAGAGACGGCGGAGGAGTTTGAGGCGGGCTACAGGTTCATTGAGAGTCTGCCGGTGTCGCAACTCCATGTGTTCACCTACTCCGAGCGCGCCAAGACGAAGGCGCTGGAGATCACCCCTATCGTGCCGATGGAGGAGCGCAAGCGGAGAAGCGAGCGACTGCATGAACTGTCGGAGCAGAAGACGGAGGCGTTCTATGCTTCGCAATGGGGCAGCAGGCGGACGGTGCTTTGGGAGTCGTCACGCAAGGGGGGCATGATGCACGGTTTCACGGAGAACTACGTGCGCTGCATCAGTCCGTACGATGCGTCGAAGGCGAATAAGTTTGCCGAGATAGTGCTCACAGAGGAGAATACTCAACCAGAAAAATAAGTTTCAAGATTATGATAGATCAATCAAAATTCTCGATGGCTACGGAGGCTGAACGCCGCGACAACGAGAAGACTCGCATGAAGGAGAATGAGAATCCGCTGGATGTGTTGACCAACACCGATTTTCCTGAGGATTACGAGGCTTTCGTCGACGAGTTGACCGATACGTTGCCTTGATGCGACGGCTGTTCCACAGGTCATTCAAGCCGCTTCTCTTTGCTGAGGGGCGGCTTTTTTGTTGGGCGAGGTGAACTGATGGGAGGAGGGGTGTTTGGTGTTTTTATTTAGAAGTTGGGGTTTGATCGAGAGAAAGAAGCAAAAGGAAAAACTGAACTCCAAGAACAGAAACATGGACAAGGAGGTGACCGAAGGTGACCAGATTCGATAGACAAAAACGTGGGAATGACGGCCGTTTTTCCTATACTATATTTATATATACGAAAACAAGACCGCTCCGGGGTGGAACGGTCCTGTTGTATGAACGAAAGACGAAGGCTTGTCGCCTTATGCCTTATCGCCTATTATCCGAGTGTTTTCTCGATGAGTTCGTCGGAAGCGATGTTTGGGATAGTCACTTTGAGGCCTGGGGTGCGCTCCATCTCGCGTTTGATGGCGAACATAGCACCTTCGTTGCGTGCCCATGAACGACGGGCGATACCGTTGTTGACGTCCCAGAGAAGCATCTCGGTGAGGTGACGGTGTGAGTCTTCGCTGCCGTCGATGACCATGCCGAAGCCACCGTTCATCACTTCACCCCAACCTACACCACCGCCGTTGTGGATGCTGACCCAGGTAGCGCCACGGAAGGAGTCGCCGATGACGTTGTGGACAGCCATGTCGGCACAGAAACTTGAGCCGTCGTAGATGTTGGAGGTCTCACGGAATGGTGAGTCGGTACCTGATACGTCGTGGTGGTCGCGGCCGAGTACGACTGGTGCACTGAGGCGACCGTCCTTGATGGCGCGGTTGAATTCAGCGGCGATCTTGGTGCGGCCTTCGCAGTCGGCGTAGAGGATACGGGCTTGTGAGCCTACAACGAGGTGGTTGGCACGTGCGCCTTTGATCCATTGGATGTTGTCGTGCATCTGCTGACGGATCTCTGCTGGAGCAACTGAAGCGTTCTGCTCAAGCACCTTGCATGCGATCTCGTCGGTGATGGCGAGGTCTTCCTCTTTGCCTGAGGTGCAGACCCAACGGAATGGGCCGAAGCCGTAGTCGAAGTACATTGGGCCCATGATGTCCTGTACGTAGGATGGGTAGCGGAACTTCTTGCCGTCGGCTGCCATGATGTCGGCGCCGGCGCGTGAACTCTGGAGGAGGAAGGCGTTGCCGTAGTCGAAGAAGTACATGCCTGCAGCAGAGAGTTTGTTGATGGCTGCTACCTGACGACGGAGTGACTCCTCTACTTTCTCTTTGAAGAGTTCTGGGTTGTTGGCCATCATGTCCTTGGCGTCTTCGAAACTTACGCCTACTGGATAGTAGCCGCCAGCCCATGGGTTGTGGAGTGAGGTCTGGTCGGAGCCGAGGTCGACATGGATGTTCTTGGCAGCACAGTATTCCCAGAGGTCAACGACGTTGCCTTGGTAGGCGTATGAGCGAGCCTCTTTCTTGGCGATGGAGGCGTTGACGTGTGCGAAGAGTTCGTCGAGGTTGTCGTATACTTCGTCAACCCAGCCTTGTGAGTAGCGTTTCTGTGTGGCTGATGGGTTGATTTCGGCGGTGATGGAAACGACACCTGCGATGTTGCCGGCTTTAGGCTGAGCGCCTGACATGCCGCCGAGACCGGCGGTGATGAAGAGTTTGCCAGCGGTGTCGCCGCCTTGTTTGCGTGCAGCGTTGAGTACGGTGATGGTGGTGCCGTGTACGATGCCTTGAGGGCCGATGTACATGTAGGAACCGGCAGTCATCTGGCCGTATTGTGATACGCCGAGGGCGTTCATGCGCTCCCAGTCGTCTGGTTTGGAGTAGTTAGGGATGACCATACCGTTGGTGACGATGACGCGTGGAGCATCTTTGTGTGATGGGAAGAGGCCGAGTGGGTGGCCAGAGTACATCACGAGGGTCTGCTCGTCGGTCATGTTGGCGAGGTATTGCATCACGAGGCGGTATTGAGCCCAGTTCTGGAACACGGCACCGTTGCCGCCGTAGGTGATCAACTCGTGTGGGTGTTGGGCTACGGCTGGGTCGAGGTTGTTCTGGATCATGAGCATGATGGCAGCAGCCTGACGTGATTTTGCTGGGTAGTCGCTGATTGGGCGTGCATACATGTCGTAGTCAGGACGGAAACGGTACATGTAGATGCGGCCGTATTTGCGCAATTCCTCGGCAAACTCAGGAGCGAGTTGTGCATGCAACTCCTCTGGGAAGTAGCGGAGTGCGTTTTTCAGAGCCAACTTCTTCTCGTCGGCGGTGAGGATCTCCTTACGCTTTGGGGCGTGGTTGATTTTGGTATCGTAAGGCTTCAACTCTGGGAGTTTCGCAGGGATGCCGCCCAGAATGTCTGCCTGAAATTCTTGAAGTGTCATATTGTTGAAGTATTAACCGTTAATCTTTTGGTTTACGATAACGAGGATTTCTTCCTCCATCTTGCAAGCCTCAGCAGCGATCTTGTCGGCCTCTGCAACGAGAGCGTCGGCAACGGCACGGTCTTTGAGGCCGGCAGCGTTGATCTTCACGTTGAGGTGGGCACCGAGCACGGCAGCGCGGGCAGCCAAAGCGCCTACGCCAGCGTCAGACACTGAGTTAGGGTTGCCCTCTTCGGCCATCATCTTAACCAATGGGAAGGTTGCGAAAGAAGCCTTCATGGTCTCGAGAGGCACTTGGGTTGCGTAGAGGGTTGCCTCTTGCATAGCCTTTGAGCGGGCTGCTTTCTCTTCGTCGGTTGATTTAGGCATTGAGAATACGGCCATGATCTTGTTGAAGGCCTCTGTGTCTTCGTCAACGAGGTGGAGGAGGCGAGCCATGAGTTCCTGACCCTGTTCTGCCCAGTTTGAGAAGAAGTCCCAGCGGTCGTCCCAGCCTGGTTTGTGGCTTGAGAGGTTGCCTACCATGGTGCCGAGGGCTGCAGCCAATGAGCCCATGTAAGCAGAGATTGAGCCACCGCCTGGAGCAGGTGATTCGCTTGCGGTCTCCTCAGCGAAGCCTTTGCAGGTGAGGTCGATGAGGCGTTTCTTATTTTTGTCCTCGAGCATGTACTCGATAACTTTCTCGCTTGGGTCGAATGGTTTCAAGTCGTCAAGACCCATTGATTTAACGGCAATCTTGATGATTTCGCTTTCATGGATACCAACAGAGCGTTGTTGTTTGCGGAGGAAGTGTTTTCCTGCGTCGATGAGGGTGCTCTTTGGAATCAAGCCTACGATCTCGGTGCCGGTTACGCGGAGACCACGGTTGGCAGCACAGCGGCATACCTCGTCGAAAGCGACGTGGAGTGGAGTCTCACGGATGTTGGTGATGTTCATTGAAACCTGAGCGATGCCGTACTCGTCGATGTACCAGCCGATGGCCTTTGTACCCTTCAAAGTACCTGGGAGCATGATAACCTCGCCGTTCTCATCTTTCATTGGTTTACCGTTTGGCTTGCCGCCCTCGCGTTGTGGACGACCTTTTTCGCGTACGTCGAATGCGATAGCGTTGGCACGACGGGTTGAGGTGCTGTTGAGGTTGTAGTTGACAGCGATGAGGAAGTCGCGGGCACCTACAGCGGTAGCACCAGAGCGTGAGGTGAACTCGTTCCATACGGATGGACCGAAGTCTGGTTTCTCGCCTTCTTCGTTGAAGCGTTTTGACAAAGCCTCGTATTCGCCTTTACGGCAGATGGCCAAGTTGCGGCGCTCTGGGGTGAGGGCTGCAGCCTCGTAGGCATATACTGGGATGCCGAGTTCGTCGCCGATGCGTTTGCCGAGTGTGCGAGCGAGTTCTGCGCATTCTTCGAGGGTGATATTTGCAACAGGAACGAGAGGGCAAACGTCGGTAGCGCCCATACGTGGGTGAGCACCGTGGTGTTTGCTCATGTCGATGAGTTCAGAAGCCTTTCTTACTGCCAAGAAGGCTGCTTCCATCACTGGTTCTGGTTCGCCGACGAAGGTTACAACGGTACGGTTGGTAGCCTCGCCTGGATCCACGTCAAGAAGTTTTACACCTTCTACAGCCTCAATCACGTCTGTGATTTGTTTGATAACTGCGAGATCACGTCCTTCACTAAAGTTAGGAACGCACTCAATAAGTTTCTTTTCCATATATAGATATTTGTTTAGTAATTATTTACGCATTACGCTCCCCGTTGGGAAACATTGCACAAAGATAAGCATATTTTTTTATATAGTATGTACGTTTTCCACTTTTCAAACAAATAAAGGAGCAAAGCCCCGAAATCCAAAAATTTTCCTTACCTTTGCCACGTGAAAGCGTATGCCTTCACCCGACACGTACAAATCTTAATCATACTATACAAAATGAAGAAACTCATTTTCTCACTGGCACTCGTTTTGTCAGTCCTGGTATCGTTGACCTCATGCAACAACGAGCCTAAAAACAAGGAAAACAGCATCAGCGTCCACGGCTTCAACGGTATGAAGCCAGAGTTCGTCTATTATGCCGACATTGACAACGAAGACGGCACCATCAGTCACGACTTCATCATCTCAAACTATGATTTCGAGACCACGCTGTCATCTATCATATCCAACCCTATGTCTATCATGGGTCTCACCATCCCTGCTCCTACCATCATGTTCACCCTCGGCTATACCGACAAGGAGGCTACCATTGCCGACGGCGAATACGAAATCAAGAGCGTTGACGACATCAACAACTACTTCAACTACCTCTATTTGGAGAAAGACCTCAACATCGCCAACATCATTTCCGGCGGCGCTTCCGACATGGCTGAAATGCTCCAAGGCACCAACGGCAAGTTCACCATCAGAACCGACAAGAAGGGCGTTCGCTCCCTCGACTTCAGCGGCAACAGCAACAAAGGCGTCGTAGAGATCTACTACAAAGGCGAGTTCAAAGATGGTCAGAGAATCATCAGCCTCATGGAGAAACTCCAAGACCTTCTCGGACAATTCGGTATGTAATAATTCTGCACAATACATAAGAATATGAAATACGTAAAATACCTCTTTCTTGCTTTCGTAGCAACTTTCGCACTCGTGGCATGCCACCCAGACGAGCCGAACAACAACGGCGGTAACGGCAATGGTGAAGGTGAAGGCGAGACCACCGTTAAAGATAACTATATGAGTTATCAGACAACAGACGGTACATTCGACAGCCTCCAAATCAACTATGTAAGTATCCAAGGCATGGGTATCGTTGATGAAGACGACATCCTCTTCAACCTCGCCATGTCAACAGTGAATATTGAAGATGAACTTCAACGCGTTATCGACAACCGCGACAACGCTGGTTCCGTCATGACCAAAGCACCTGCTTTCACCGTCTTCTTCAATCTCCACAGCCCAAATGCCGACTTCTACGATCGCAAATACTTCACCGATTCAGAACTCACCGACAAGCCAATGCGTGTGCTCTACTTCCCATTGACCGTCGACACACAGGTTTTGAAATGGTATCGCGACGGCGCTGGTTTGAAGTTCTGTTATAACGGCACTCTCGACATCCAAAAGATTGACGACAACACCTTTGAGGTTGAGTTCACTGGCGATGCCGGCAACCTCTACGTTCACTATCGCGGTCCTATCGACACCGAGACCAACATCGGTGCCTTGCAGACAGAAATCAACGACATCAACTACTAAATCAGTCTAACACAAACAACCCGGCAGGACATTCCGTTCTGCCGAGTTTAGATATTCATACCGATGAAAAAGACCTTTATCCCTCTTTTCGTTCTGGCAATCATCTCATGCCTTTGTTCCTGCGGAAACAAAGAGCCAGAGTTCCAAGCAAAGCAACTGCCAGGCCGTTTTGCCATTGCCGACGGCGTCTACGTTCGTTTCTCACCAGGCAACCTTCAATACCAAGCCTCAACCAACTCATGGCGTTTTGCAGAAGTACAATACCGCATGGTAGGCGAACAAAACAACAATATTTCATCTGCCAATGAGGGTTGGATTGACCTCTTCGGTTGGGCAACATCAGGCAACGAAGGATTGAACCCTTACACCATTTCCACCGTCTACAGTGACTATATCGGCACAGAGGAGAACATCGCCTCTACCCTCTACGATTGGGGCCAAAACAACGCCATCTACGGCGCCGGCAAGGCTGGCGACTGGTTCACACTGAGCCAAGAAGAATGGGCTTATCTGCTTAAGCATCATACCACTGGCTTAGGCAAAGTGGAAGATGTCTTAGGTCTCATCATTCTCCCTGAGGATTGGGAGATTCCTTATGACTGCGAATTCACCAAAGGCACCAGTTACGCCAAAAACAACTACACCGATTTGGAATGGCAACACATGGAAGCCAATGGTGCCGTATTCCTCCCAGCAGCAGGCTATCGTCATGCCCAGCAGACCATGAACGTCGGCTCATACGGCTTCTATTGGAGCACCACTGCCGAAGGCTCACATTGTGCCTATTGCCTCTATTTCGGTTCTGGCGAAATCACCGTTAAAAATGCCAATTCACGCATCAACGGATACTCCGTTCGCTTAGTTCAGAAGTTCTAAGACGGGAATCAAACCCACGATATCAAAGGTCAGTTTCATCAGAAGCTGACCTTTGGTCGTTTTTGCCATTTTGAATTCCTTGTTTTCAACATGAAAAAAGCCGTAGCTAAACCGTTTTTATGCGCCACATATTGTCCACGAAAAAAGTCATAACGTATCACTGAAAACTCAAAGTGCAAAAATCTCAAACCACTTGGATTCCAACATTCTGCAAATCTCACAACACACAACCATTTTGCAACTGTCCGACTACAAAATGAGACGATAAAAAGCCATTTTGTTTCTCCTTTTTACAACATGTTTTTCCGTCCTACCAAATGTTTTTTTCCATTCTCAAAATCAGAAAAATCCCAACCATTTTGCTCCATGCCGACAGCCTAACTATTTTCACATAGGAATACCACCTAATCCAAAGAAAAATCGTATCTTTGCCCGATATAGCGAAATAGCGCCTTGCCTACTGCAAAGCAGCAGAATCAACGTGTTAAATAGCTATAAAACAACGACAAAAACAAACAACTCAAATACCAAAGAAACAATGAAAAAAGTAGTATTTCTGCTTGCCGCACTCCTACTCTCACTCAGTATCCGTGCTGCCCAAGAACCTCATGTAAAATTTATGGGCTTGCCAATGAATGGCGTGGCCTCAACATTCGAGAAAAAGCTCATTGCAAAAGGCCTTGTAGCCGACGTAGACTACAACGCCCAGAAAACAGTGACAGCCCACCGTTTCTACGGTCAATTTATGGGTCAGGATGCTACCATCTTCGTCTATTTTAACGCCAAGAACAAGAAAGTCTATCAAGCCAAAGTTGTGCTTGAGACCCTCGACGAGGAAGAGATGGAGAAACTCTATACCAACATGGTTCAACTGATTCGCGACGAAAACGGCAACAACTTCTCCGACGAAGGCGAACAGAATGGTCACCCTAACCACTCTATCTACATCAAGAAATTCCCAGAAGACAAACGCTACCGTCCATCACGCAGCATGGGCCGTATCGACATCTATCGTATTGACAACCCAGAAGGCGACGGCTACCTCAAGCTTCACATCGACTATATCGACAAGCTCAACTACGAGATGAACGAGTTCATCATGAAAGGTGGCAACCCTAACACCCTCAAGAAAAAGAAACACTAATCTCTGACGTTGATTTTCTGTCAGCGACAAACAATCTTCAACATGGAGAAAGAAGAAAAGAAGTTGGCTCTCGACCACAGATACATGCGTATGGCACGCATCTGGGCAGAGAATTCCTATTGCACACGCCGTAAAGTTGGAGCCTTGCTGGTGAACAACCAGATGATTATCTCCGACGGTTTCAACGGCACACCATCAGGTTTCGAGAACGTATGCGAAGACGAAAACAACGTATCGAAACCCTACGTTCTGCATGCCGAAGCCAACGCCATCACCAAAGTGGCACGTTCCAACAACAGCAGCAATGGTGCCACACTTTACGTCACTGCTTCGCCCTGCATCGAATGCGCCAAACTAATCATTCAAGCCGGCATCAAACGTGTGGTCTACGGTGAGAACTATCGTATCATGGATGGTCTCGAACTGCTGAAACGTGCAGGTATTGAAGTGATGTTATTAGAAGACAAAAAAGAATGAAGAAAGCCTTTGTTCCTTTGATTATCGCCTTGGCAATGGCCATTGGCATTCTGCTCGGCAGCCTCATCACCCGCAACGCATTCAGATATGCCATGGTGGTGCCAAGCAAGGCTAATCGTGCCGTAGGCAACAAAGTATCTGAACTGTTCGAGATGATGAACCAGTCGTATGTAGACAGCATCAATCTCGACAGCATCGCGGAGAATGTAGTGCCTATCATCATGTCACAACTCGACCCTCACTCCTCCTACATCCCTGCCGAGGAGTTGCAGACCGTAAATGACGAGTTGAGTGCCAGCTTCGTAGGTATCGGCATCCAGTTCAATTACTTCAACGACACCGTCAATGTGGTAAAAGTAGTGAAGGATGGTCCATGCGAAGCCGCCGGCTTGCTGCCTGATGACCAGATTCTGAAAGCAGACACCGTAAAACTGACAGGCAAAGAAGTCACTACGCAGAAAATCATGCATACGCTGAAAGGCGAACGCGGAACAAAGGTAAGACTGACAGTCAAACGTCCATACGTTGACTCTCTGCTCCACTTCACCATCAAACGTGCCGAGATTCCAACCTATAGCGTCGACGCTGCCTACATGATAGACTCGGAAATCGGCTATATCTCAGTTTCAAAATTCGCAGAAAACACCTACTCGGAGTTCCTGAATGCATTGGCAAAACTGAAAAAAGAGCATGTTAGAAAAATCATCATCGACCTCCGTGGCAACACTGGCGGTTTCCTTGAAGCTGCTGTCAACATGCTCAACGAATTGATCAAGAACAACTCCATGCTTGTCTATATGGAGGGCTACCGTCAGCCACGTCGTGAGTGGTTAGCCAACGGTGCAGGTTCTGCTACAGACCTCAAACTGATTGTCTTGATTGATGAGTTCTCTGCCTCAGCCAGCGAAATCTTCGCAGGTGCCGTTCAAGACAACGACCGTGGTCTGATTGTCGGTCGCCGTTCTTTCGGCAAGGGTCTCGTGCAAACTCAGATGCCATTCCGCGATGGTTCTGCCGTTCGCATGACAGTAGCCCGTTATTATACACCATCCGGTCGCTGCATTCAAAAACCTTATACCCGAGGCAATGCCGAGGACTACGAGGCAGATATCTACAACCGTTACATTCACGGCGAGTTTTTCCATGCCGACAGCATCCACCAGAATGACACCACCACTTACTATACCGTGAGCGGACGTCAAGTCTATGGCGGCGGCGGCATCATGCCGGATGTATTCGTTCCACGAGACACATCCGATTTCACACCATTCTTCCGTTCTGCTATCGACAAGTCATTGCCTTACAAATTCGCCATCACCTATACAATGGCTCATCGTAAGGAATTCACCAATCTCAAGACTTGGAAGGAGATGGAACGCTATCTGCAAAGTCATGGAATCATGAACGAATTCCAGACCTATTGCGCTCACAATGGTTTGAAAATAGATAAAGTACAGTACGCCAAGTCACGACTGCTGTTGGAGCATGCAGTCATTGGCTATATCATCAGAAACATTCTCGACGAGAACGCCTTCTTCTCCTACACCAACACATACGATGAGACGGTGCTGAAGGCTGTTGAGTTGTTCCGAAAGAAATAAGAATTAAGTTATGTTGCTTTTGTTTACAGATTTTCTATCCGGTTTCCTTGGTGCCGAACTCACCAGTTACCTTCTGCTTGTCATCGGTTTCGTGCTACTGACAGTGGCAGCGGACTGGTTGGTTGACGGAGCCAGCAGCCTGGCAAAACGTTTCCACATGTCCGACCTCGTGATTGGTCTGACCGTTGTGGCGATGGGTACCTCTATGCCTGAGATGGTTGTAAACTTAGCCTCAGCCATTGACCACGAGACCGATTTGGCTATCACCAACGTGCTGGGAAGCAACATCGCCAATATCTTGTTGATACTCGGTTGCACCGCTGCCATCAGACCGGTGTTCTGCAGCAAAGGCACCACACCCGAGGTCATCGTCAGCATCATTGCCAGCGTGCTCGTCATGATCTTCGCCTTGAAAAACGACCTCAACAGATACGAAGGACTCGTTCTCGTGTTCTGTTTCATTACCTACATCTATCTGACCTTGACCGGCACAAAGAAACTACGTGCCAAACAGTTGGCAGAAGGAACATTGGTAGAGGAAGAAGACAACGAGATAGCGTTGATGCCACTGCCAAAGACTCTGCTTCTCATCATTGTGGGATTGGTCGGTTTGGCATGCGGCGGACAAGCCACTGTGGAAGGTGCCATTGCCATTGCCACTCGCCATCAGATTCCTGCTTCTGTCATCGGAGTAACTATCGTTGCCATCGGCACCTCATTGCCGGAGTTGGCAACCTCTATCATAGCAGCACTCAAGGGACATACGGAATTAGCTATCGGCAATGTTGTCGGCAGCAATGTGTTCAATATCTTCTTTGTTTTAGGCATAACCTCATCCATCTTCCCACTGCCAGCCTACGACAATCTGTTGCGTGATGCCCTCATCGGAACAATCGCAAGCATCCTGATGCTCCTCTTCATTGTCAACAGCAAGAATCGTAGTGTTACACGATGGGAAGGCATCTTCCTCGTCGTGGCCTATATCAGTTATATGATTATTTTGGTTAACGAGGTGACACATTTCATCAACTAAGAAAACGATGCAAAACTCACTCATAGAGAAGAAAAGATTAGGTATAGCCCTAAGCGGAGGCGGCGTCAAAGGCGTTGCCCACTTGGGCATATTTAAGGCTTTGGAAGAGATAGGTCTCCGTCCTGAGATTATCTCAGGCGTTAGCGCAGGCGCTATCGTCGGTGCTCTCTATGCAGATGGCCACAAGCCAGAGGAATGTCGCGATTTCCTAAACGACTCCAGTTATTTCCAATACGTAAGCATTGGACTAAAAACGAAGTTAGGCATTGCCTCCAACGACCGGTTGCATACGTTATTGGATAGTTTTTTGACTGCTAAGACATTTGAAGAACTTCAGATTCCGTTAGTCGTCAATGCCACAGAACTCTACGAAGGCAAAAACACCTATTTCTTCAGAGGACCTCTGGTTGACAAACTCGTTGCTTCGTCCAGTTTCCCTATCGCCCTCACCCCGACAACCATCGGCGATAAGATGTATGTTGACGGCGGCATCTTTTGCAATCTTCCGGCGAGTATCATTCGCGAACGTTGTGACGTATTGCTTGGCGTACACGTGAATCCAATCATGACACAACGCACAATCAACAACATAAAAGATGTAGCAGAGCGCATCTATACCCTGATGATTCAATCAAACACAGTTATCGAGAAGCACATCTGCGACCTAATGATTGAACCGGTTAAAGCACGCAACTACACCACTTTTGATAAATCGAAAATAAATACAATCTATAAAATAGGATATGAGGAAGCATGTCGCACCATTGAAGCCAACCGCGCATTCTTTGATGCCATCCCCTCAAATCTATAATAAAATATTATGACATACTATCCACAACTTATAAAAGACGCCCTCTCACATGTGCGCTATCCAGGCACAGGTGAGGACGTTGTGTCTGCAGGCATGTTGGAAGACGACATCCGTATCGATGGCAAGAAAATCTCCTTCTCGCTCATCTTCAAACGTGCCAACGATCCATTTGCCAAATCATTGGTAAAGGCTTGCGAACAGGCTATTCTGACCTATGTTGACAAAGAGGCTGACATCAAAGGCAACATCGCCATCAAGACCATTGCACCTCCTCCGACACCAAAAGATGAGCCACTGAAAGACGTGAAGAATATCATCGCCGTTTCATCTGGCAAAGGTGGTGTGGGCAAGAGCAGCGTGGCAGTCAACCTTGCCGTTGCTCTCGCCAACGAAGGCAAACGCGTCGGTCTGTTGGATGCCGACATCTACGGTCCTTCCGTACCTAAGATGTTAGGTTTGGAAGAGGCACGTCCTGAAGGTGAGAACATCGACGGTAAGGATTATATCCTCCCAATCGATTGGAACGGCATCAAAGTCTTGTCCATCGGTTTCTTCGTGGATCCAGACAAAGCACTTGTATGGCGTGGTGCTATGGCTGTCAATGCTTTGAAGCAACTTATCAGCGATGCTCTCTGGGGCGAACTTGATTATTTCATCGTTGACATGCCACCAGGAACTGGCGATATCCACCTCTCACTCGTTCAGCAGTTGAAACTCACAGGTGCTATCGTAGTCACAACACCACAACCAGTGGCATTGGCTGATGCACGCAAAGGTATCGACATGTTCACCAACGACCACGTCGGCGTTCCTGTACTCGGTATTGTAGAGAATATGGCTTGGTTTACTCCAGAGGAGTTGCCAAACAATAAATATTATATCTTCGGCAAAGACGGCGGCAAAGCACTTGCAGAAGAATGCGGCACTCGCCTACTCGCCCAGATTCCTTTGGTTCAAGGCATCCGCGAAGGCGGCGACAACGGTCTCCCTGTTGCCATGCAGCCAGAACATCCTGCTGCTGCCTATTTCAAGGCCTTGGCACAAAGCATTCTCTAACTCAAAAGCGTTCACACAATGGAAACAGTAAAAGTAAAAGATAAACTCTTCGAACTCTCAATCCCAGAGAGCGAGATTCTGGCTCAAGTACAACGAATCGCTGACCGCATCAACACCGAACTGGCTCACGAGAAACCACTCTTTCTCGGTGTGCTCAACGGCTCGTTCATGTTTGCAGCCGATTTGATGAAACGTGTCACCATTCCTGCCGAAATCTCTTTCGTGAAGATGGCTTCCTACGAAGGCATGCAGACCACCGGCAAGGTGAAACAACTCATCGGTTTGAACCAAAGCGTTGAAGGACGCACCGTTGTTGTCGTTGAGGATATCGTTGACACCGGATTCACCATGGTCAACCTTGTCAGCCAACTCAAGGAGAAAGGTGCTAAAGACATCAAGATTGCCACACTGATTTCCAAACCGGAAGCACGTCGTCACGAGGTCAAACTTGACTACGTTGCCATCGAGATTCCTAACCGTTTCATCGTAGGCTATGGTCTTGACTACGACGGTTTCGGACGCAATCTCCCTCACATCTACACTTTGTGTAAAGACGAGGAATAACTCTGAAAATAATTTAATACACAATAAACTTATGTTGAACATTGTAATGTTCGGTGCTCCAGGCGCCGGAAAAGGCACACAAAGCGAACTCATTGAGAAACGCTACAACCTCATTCACCTCTCAACAGGTGATATCCTCCGTGCCGAAATCAAAAACGGTTCAGAACTTGGCAAACAAGTGGAAGCCGTCATCTCTAAAGGTCAACTCGTAAGCGACGAACTCATCATCGCCTTGCTTGAGCAGGAAATCTCACGTCATGCTGATGCCAACGGCTTCATCTTCGACGGTTTCCCACGTACCCAAGTACAAGCAGGTGCATTGGATGAGATGTTGGCAAAACATGGCGAGAAAGTAAGCATCATGCTTGCACTCTCTGTAGAAGAGAACGAACTCATCAAACGCTTGCTCAACCGTGGCGCCACCTCTGGTCGTGCCGACGACAACCTCGAAACCATCCGCAAACGTATCACCGTATACAACGAGCAGACAGCCCCTGTTATGAAATACTACGAACAGAAAGGTCTGCTTCGCGCCATCTCCAACGACACCACCGTTGAAGAATGTTTCGCTCAGGTTTGCAAAGCAATCGACGCAGCAAAAGCTTAATCATACACAAAAACTCATCGACAATCTATGGCTGAAACCAATTTCGTTGACTATGTAAAGATTACGTGTCGCAGTGGCAAAGGCGGCGCAGGAAGTGCGCACCTCCATCGTGCCAAATATGTTCCGAAGGGTGGTCCCGACGGTGGCGATGGTGGCCGTGGCGGTCATATCATCCTGCGTGGCAACAAGCAGTTCTGGACACTCATCCACCTGAAGTACGAGCGTCACGTCTTCGCTGGCGACGGTGGCAACGGCACAGAGAACAAATCTACCGGCAAGAACGGCGTTGACAAATACATCGACGTTCCTTGCGGCACTGTTGTTCACGACGCAAACACTGGCGAATATCTCTGCGACATCACGGAAGATGGTCAGGAAGTCATACTGCTGAAAGGCGGTCGCGGTGGCTTGGGCAACTGGCATTTCCGCACCTCTACCAATCAGACACCACGCTATGCCCAACCAGGCGAGCCACGCATCGAGAGACAAGTGGTTCTGGAATTGAAAGTCTTGGGCGATGTCGGTCTGGTAGGATTCCCTAACGCTGGCAAATCCACCTTGCTCAGCAGCGTTTCTGCCGCCAAGCCAGAGATTGCCGACTACCCTTTCACTACTCTCGTGCCTAACCTCGGCATTGTGGAATATCGCGACGGCAAGTCCTTCTGCATGGCAGACATCCCTGGCATCATCGAAGGTGCTGCCGAAGGCAAAGGTCTCGGTCTCCGTTTCCTTCGCCACATCGAGCGCAACTCTATCCTGCTGTTCCTTGTTCCTGCCGACAGCGAAGATCCTGCACATGAATACGAGGTCTTGCTCAACGAGGTAACGAAGTACAACCCAGAACTTGCCGAAAAACGCCGCATCCTTGCCATCAGCAAATGCGACATGCTCGACGAGACACTCATTGCCCAGATGGAGCCTCTGCTTCCTGCCGACGTGCCTCATATCTTCTTCTCCTCCGTATCACGTCTCAATCTCGACCGACTGAAGGATATGTTATGGGAAACCATCAACGACCCTTCCAACATCGTGAAGAATATCACAGAGCGTCCTTTGGATGCCGAATACCTCAACGCCAACAACGACGAAGAGTTTGAGTTCGACAGCGAAGACATCGACGACGAATCTGGCGATATCGAAGTAGACTGGTAATTTTTTTCAACGTAAATCAAATCACACATCAATATGCAAATCAATCAATACAACTTCCAAGGCAAACGTGCTCTTGTGCGCGTGGACTTCAATGTGCCATTGGCCGATGGCGTCATCACCGACGACACCCGTATCCGTGGCGCACTGCCTACCCTCCGTCATATCCTTGACAATGGCGGTTCACTCATCCTCATGTCACACATGGGCAAAGCCAAAGGTAAGGTAAAACCAGAACTCTCACTCTCACAAATCACAGAGGCTGTAGCCAAAGCGCTCGGCACAGAAGTGAAGTTCATCAACGACTGCATGCAAGCCGACGAGGCAGCACGCAACCTCAAACCAGGCGAAGTGCTCTTGCTTGAAAACCTCCGTTTCTACGCAGAGGAAGAAGGCAAACCTGTAGGCATTGAGAAAGAAGATCCAGCCTACGAAGCAGCCAAGAAAGAGATGAAGGGCAAACAGAAAGACTTTGCAAAACATCTCGCAAGTTATGCCGACTGCTATGTAAACGATGCTTTCGGTACTGCTCACCGCAAACACGCCAGCACTGCTGTTGTTGCCGACTATTTCGATGCTGACAACAAGATGCTCGGTTTCCTCATGGAACAAGAAGTAAAAGCCGTAGACAACGTGCTCTCAAATATCAAACGTCCATTCACTGCCATCATGGGCGGTGCCAAGGTAAGTTCAAAGATTGGCATCATCGAGAACCTCATGAACAAGGTGGACAACCTCATCCTCTGCGGCGGCATGGTATATACCTTTGCTAAAGCTATGGGTGGCAAGACAGGCAACAGCCTCGTTGAAGAAGACAAACTCCAGTTGGCTCTCGACATCATGGCTCAAGCCAAAGCCAAAGGTGTGAACCTCGTGCTCGGCACCGACTGCGTTGCTGCCGATGCTTTCGCTGCTGACGCCAACACCCAAGTCGTTCCTTTCGACAACGTTCCTGACGGTTGGATGGGTCTCGATGCTGGTCCAGACACACGCAAAGCATTTGCAGAAGCTATCGAAGGCGCTAAGACAGTGCTCTGGAACGGTCCTGCCGGCGTATTCGAGTTCGACCGTTTTGCTGATGGCTCACGTGCTATCGCTGAGTCTATTGCCAAAGCAACAGCCAACGGTGCATTCTCACTCATCGGTGGTGGCGACTCAGTAGCCTGCATCAACAAATTCGGCATGGCCGACCAAGTATCATACATCTCAACAGGTGGTGGTGCATTGCTCGAAGCCATCGAAGGCAAAGTGCTCCCAGGCATTGCTGCTATCAAAGGCAAATAAGATTCCTATATAAAAAGGTCTGTTCTTCATGAGCAGACCTTTTTCTTATGGTAGGTTCTATAAATTAGCTTGAGATGATTTCGGATTCTATCTCGCCGCAGATTTCTTCTCGGCTTCGCAGAAGCATAGCGAGCTATGATTCAAGAAGATGAAAAGAAAGATACAAGAGAGAGACCTAAAGCGTCCAAGATAATTCATAGAGAATTTAGTAATTTATAGAACCTACCTTATTCTATTTGTAGGCAAAGAATTTCGTCAACTCACGAAAACATGCTATCTTTGCAATACAAAAAAATGCCCTTGTAGTTCAACGGATAGAACGGAAGTTTCCTAAACTTTTGATAAGGGTTCGATTCCCTTCGGGGGTACTACATAAGCTGTGTTTCCGTTAGTTACCGAACAGCAAACTCACAGATAAATTTACAGCAAGCAATATAATAGCGTAGCCAACACGGCTACGCTATTATTGTATCCACACCATATATAAATCGATTTTTTCCAAAAACACCATATCTTGTTCTGGCTGACTTGCAATATGAAACCAGGCAGACCCCGAACGGAATCTGCCTGAATGATGTTATGCCGTGTGAAGAAAATTATTTCTTGCGTTTGGCTTTCACGTAACGAGGCGCTATACGTGGACGGCTATAAGATAAGTCCCAACGTGAAGCGGATTCGTCAGAGATCCAAACGGTCCATGTTTCTTCTCCAGCATCACTTGTTCCATAATACGCTCTGTCAAACTCAATAGTATGAAGTTTCATCATTTCTACTATATCATATTTATCTTTACAAACAACTTTGTCACCAGACTTATACCATTCGAGTGCAAAGTACCTACAATCATAGTGTTTCCCAGATATTTGAGAAGTACTGTTTGAGCGTGTTATTATCATGGAATAGATTGTGTCACCAAATATCTCCATATTAATGACAGAACCAGCGCGGTAGTTCATAGGTAATGCTGGATCTAAGTTTGGTGGAGTGCCGTTGTTTGGAACTGCAGGAGATAATGATTTGTCAACATCTTTAAGATAATAATGTAGATAGTGCGGAGGAAAATCGTCATACCTTCCCCAAATCTCTCCATTTTTCCATATTACAGGAACCTCGTCTATCATACCTCCGACGTAAAGATCGTCACCTACTACTTTCATACATCTTGCTTCAGAATATTCTGAACGTTCTGGTATTTCCAATTCTATCAGTTCCGTCTTGTTGAAAAGATAGGCCGTATTGTTATGGCGACCACAACAATAAATAACGCTATCTTTCTTTATAATGTCAAATGCAGCGCCACCATGTCCCGAGACATAAAACGGAAGGACGAGATTTTCTGCAGGGCTATAGAATCCAACATCATCTTTAATGCCAGTGAAATAGAACTGACCGTCTATTCTTTTTATGGTAGTAATATATGGTAATTTCGTATCATGGATTAGTTCTGGAGAATGGCCAATAAATTCTGGTTCGCCCCCATTTTTTGAGGCATAATAAGAATGGCCAACATGAGGGTCTCCTAATTGGTTTTTATCACCAGTCTCGTAGGTTTCCTCTAAGATATAATAGATGTCTTTATCATCAGGAACAATCATCGCTCCTTTGGTGTCGTTGTTGTTCAACCGATACCATTTTCGAGAGCCATTTACTTCAATAAATGCCTGGCTCTCTCGTGTTTCTTTCGAGACATGAGTACCAATGTAATAAATATTGCCGTTTGCAAAATAGCAATCGGTTATTCCTCCCAAATCTTCAGTTGGTCGTTCTAAATGATCGTTATAAACAACAGCCTTGTTAGCTCTATAGTAATAGTCAACTCCAGAAATCTCCATTTCTGGAGAACAAGAAACAAATAATATTATTGTCATTGAAACAGCAAGAGTCAGTTTAGCCATTATTGAATAACGCAGTGTCTTCATAATCATGATGATTTGTTTTTCATATTTGTTTTGGTAAATTGACGCCGTAAAGATAATTCAATAAAACCAAATGGCAAAACTTTTAATCCGAAAAACCGCTGATACTATGAAATATGTCAGATTAACAGGGACAATCTTTTCTTCTATCCTCCGCACCATAGAGACATGACACGTCTCTACAATTGTCGTGTTCCGTTTTACCAATCATTTATCCCCTACGCACCATACAGCCTGACAATTGGGCATAATACAACACAAACAATGTTAAATGAGGTGAAATATGCCGTTTTTCTGGCTTTTCTACTGTTATTGCAAGGTTGCAGTAGCTTCAAACTGAACAAAACATTGTTATTGCTAACTCGCAATTTCTATAGTGTTAACAGAACCAAACGAATGTCACTTTGCAATTGAAGAAAAAAGTCTTGCTTGGTGTTATTGCTAATTCGCAATTTCTATAATGTTAACAGAACTAAACGAATGTCACCTTGCAATTGGAGAAAAAAGTCTTGTCTGGTGTAATTGTTACCTCGCAATTTCTATAATGTTAACAGAACTAAATGAATGTCACTTTGCAATTGGAGAAAAAAGTCTTGTCTGGTGTAATTGTTACCTCGCAATTTCTATAATGTTAACAGAACTAAATGAATGTCACTTTGCAATTGGAGAAAAAAGTCTTGTCTGGTGTAATTGTTACCTCGCAATTTCTATAATGTTAACAGAACTAAATGAATGTCATCTCGCAATTTCCATGATGTTAACAGAACCAAATGAATGTCACCTTGCAATTTCTATGATGTTAACAGAACCAAACGAATGTCACTTCGCAATAACTCTGAACACTTCAGTTTTTTCTTACGTCAACTTTGCAATAACTGTAATCAAGTGAGTTTTGTCCTTATGTCAACTTGCAATAAGAGTAAGTAAAAGAAATTATGCTCAAGTCAACTTTGCGGTAGCTGTTATCAAGTGAGGTTTGTCCTTACGTCAAATTGCAATAGGAGTAAGTAACAGAAATTACGCTTACGTCTACTTTGCAGTAACTGTAATCAAGTGAGATTTGCCCTCACATCAAATTGCAATAAGAGTAAGTAAAAGAGATTATGCTCGCGTCAACTTTGCAGTAACTGTAATCAAGTGAGGTTTGTCCTTACATCAAATTGCAATAGGAGTAAGTAACAGAAATTATTCTTACGTCTACTTTGCAGTAAGTGTTATCAAGTGAGATTTGCCCTTACGTCGAATTAGCAATAGGAGTAAGTCGAACGGTTTACTCTCGCATTTAGTTAGCAGACAGAGTTATTCGCAGAGTTGCCCAAACGGAACAGATGTTGTTCTTCGCAAGTAGCCGTTTTTACTTTTGCCCCTACAGGGCAATTGGGCAAAGAAATTAGCAGAAAAAACGCTGACACGATGAATTTTGTATGTTTGCTTTCAATCAGTAAGCCAACCATAGCCGCACCCCAGAATTCTCCATTATTGCGCCTGCAGCATGAAATCAGACGCACAACAATGCTATTTTTAGAACAGCGTACACTTCCTCTTTGCTCTAAATTGACATCCTGACGGTGAATAAATTGCAGAATCAACACTTTTTCCCAAATTAACGTGTCGGTGTCGGGCAGATTTACTACCTTTGTGCTTCAAAACAAAGCATGCAATGACGAAGAAACTTTATATCGAAACCTATGGCTGTCAGATGAATGTAGCAGACAGCGAGGTAGTGGCCGCCGTGCTGGCAAGCGATGGTTACGAGTTGACAGAGAATCTGAATGAAGCAGATGCTGTGTTGCTGAACACATGTTCTGTGCGCGACAATGCTGAGCAGAAGGTGTTGGGCCGTCTGCAGTATCTCTCGTCTCTGAAGAAAAAACACCCAATGGCTGTTGGTGTTATCGGCTGTATGGCAGAACGCATGCAGGATGAGTTAATCAACGAACATGGTGTTGATTTTGTAGCAGGTCCAGACAGCTATCTCGACCTTCCGAATCTTGTTGGCGCTGTGGAGAAAGGTGAGAAAGCAATCAATGTGAATCTCTCAACTACAGAGACTTATAAAGATGTCATTCCTGCCCGTATTGGCAAAAGTATATCCGGTTTCGTTTCCATCATGCGCGGTTGCAACAATTTCTGCACCTATTGCATCGTGCCTTACACACGCGGCAGAGAACGTAGTCGTGATGTGCAAAGCATCTTGAACGAGGTTCGTGATCTCCAACAGAAAGGCTACAAAGAAGTCACCCTTTTGGGTCAGAACGTCAACTCCTACCGTTTCGTTCAAGGTGATACGGAATGTGGTTTCCCAGAATTGCTTGCCTTGGTTGCAGAAGCCGTGCCAGACATGCGCATCCGTTTCACAACCTCTCATCCAAAGGATATGAGCGACAAGACATTGGAAGTGATTGCGGCTCATGATAATCTCTGCAAGATGATTCACTTGCCTGTTCAAAGCGGCAGCAACACCGTCTTGAAAGCAATGAACAGAAAATATACACGCGAATGGTATCTCGACCGTATCGCTGCCATCCGCCGTATCCTTCCTGAGGCCGCCATCTCCACAGATATCTTCTGTGGTTTCCACAACGAGACAGAAGAAGACCATCAGCAGACATTGTCGCTGATGAGAGAGTGTGCTTTCGACTCTGCCTTCACGTTCAAATACAGCGAACGTCCTGGTACATACGCATCGAAACATTTGGAAGACAACGTGCCTGAGGAAGTGAAGCTTCGTCGTTTGAACGAACTGATTGACACGCAGCTGGAGCTTTCCAATGCTTCCAATCTTAAAGATATAGGCAAGGAATTCGAAGTGTTGATTGAGGGCTATTCAAAACGCTCACATGACGATTTCTTTGGTCGCACCTCACAGAACAAAGTCGTTATCTTCCCTAAGTCAGGCAAAAAGATCGGTGATTTCGTTCGTGTGAAGGTCACATCGGCTACTGCTGCCACACTGATTGGTGAATTGGTATAGCAAATCACAATATCCCGAAAAAAAAGAAATCCTTGAGACATCTGTCCCAAGGATTTCTTTATATATAATAATGTATAACTTACTTCACGTAGTTGATGAACTGATAGTCCAATCCCGACTGTTCGTCGTGGAATACCTCGCTCTCCTCCTCTACTTTCCATTCGTCACCAATCTCAGGGAAGAATACATCACCATCAAAGTCGTGCATTACTTTCGTGATGTACAGTTTATCGGCATAAGGAAGAATCTGTTTGTAAATCTCAGCACCTCCAATCACGAATACCTCGTTGTCGCCGGTCTTTCTGGCTTCTTCCAAAGCCTCATTGATATTCTTCGCGGCAACGGTTCCGTCAAAGGTAGCATCACGGGAGATTACGATATTCGTGCGACCTTTCAATGGTTTGAAAGGCAATGACTCGTAGGTTTTTCTGCCCATTACCACAGCATGACCTGTAGTGAGTGCTTTGAAACGTTTGAGATCGGCAGAGATATGCCAAAGCAACGTGTTGTTGCCACCGATAACATTCTGATTGGCTATTGCAACGATGATTGAAAGCATGATTATTAAGCGTTTGAATTAGTCTCGTCTTCCTAAGAAGATATAGATATAATAGAGAAGTGTAGCCAAAGAGGCCAATGCGCTGACCACGTAGGTGTATGCGGCAGAACGCAAGGCATCGGCTGCGTATTCGTGATTGTAGACATTGGTGATGCCAGACTCGTCGAGCCAAGACAAGGCACGTTGGCTGGCGTTGATTTCCACTGGGAGCGTTACGAAAGTGAACAAAGTGGTGATGGCATAGAGGCCTACAGCTATCTCAATAAAAATCAAACTATTGAAAAAGGCAGAACAAAGAATACCTACAAGAAACAAGATGCTCATGGAACGTGAAGCGAAGTTGGTGATAGGCACCATCTTGCTTCTCAGTGTCAACCAAGCATAACTGGTGGCATGTTGAACAGCATGTCCACATTCGTGTGCTGCGACTGCGGCAGCCGCAACGCTATTGACGCCATAGACAGTCTCACTGAGATTCAATGTTTTGTCAATTGGGTTGTAATGATCGGTGAGAGAACCATTCACACACTTCACTGTCACGTCGTAGATGCCGTGGTCCTGAAGCATTTTTTGCGCTACTTGTGCTCCGGTCATGCCGTTGTTGAGCGGCATGCGTGAATATTTTTCGAATTTCTTTTGCAGTGAATGCTGAACGAGATAGCTGACCACTGCAATTACAATCGTTAGAATAAGATACAGCATGATGTTTACGATTTGTCTTTATTTGTTTTTGTGGGTTGATTGTTCTGTTGTTTCTTCATGCAATTCTTACATGTGCCATAAACGTAGAATGAGAAAGCACTTGGTGTAAATGCTGTAAACTCTTTCTTCATCAAGGCACGAAGCAGTTTCTTGTCGGTGAACTCCTTAACAGCTCCACACTGTGTACAGATGCGATGGAAATGCTGTCCCGAAGGGGATTGTTTCTCATATTTGGCAGCACCGCCACCAAAATGATGACGAACAGCAAGCTGACACTTTACCAACAGTTCCAACGTATTGTAAACCGACATGCGGCTGATGCTCAGCCCCTCGTCTTTCATCATGGCAAACAACTCGTCGGCATCGAAATGACCGGGATGTGTGTGGAGAAATGCAACAATCTCCTCGCGTTCTGCAGTATGTCGCAGGTTGTGCGAGTCGATGTATGCGTTCAGTGTGCTGAGAGCATGCTGGAGTTCGCTGTCACTCTTTGCAATTGGCATGCCAAACAAGTTTATTTTGGATTGTATTCCGACTGCTCGAGAATCTGACGGTAGTTGGTGTTCTCCATCAGTTGAAGCGGAGTGATGTCTTTGTTGCGGTTCATGTAGCACTCCACAATCTTCCAGCCGAGATAAACGCCACCACGGCCAGGAGAGTTCTGAGTGAACGGTGAAGTAAATGGCGCATTGTGAAGATATTTTGCACGCCAAACACTCTCATGAGAGAACAAGTGACCCTCTTCACGAATCTTGTCCCACATGGCAGGCTCGCTCTGTTCGCACCAGAAAAGTTGCTCTGCGCTGTAACCCATCAGGATTGTATCTGGCAATTCAGGAGCAAGTACGGAAGTAAGATAAACTAACTTGCCTTCGTAGATAAGGTCTTCAAGCAACTCGCCTTCCTGAGGATAGAATGGGAACTCGCTCTCCATCCACGCACGAAGTACATCAGGAACAATCATCTCGCGACGCATGTTAGGCAAGAGATAGTCATAGATGTGACCTTGATAGATAGGATAATCAGCACCAAGATAGTTGTCAATGCTAATACTCAAATAACCCTGACCGACACAGATGCTTTGGTTCAAACCAGAGATATGCATATAGACAGCAGGTGTTTCAATGTCAGGGAAGAAATATTTCGCACGTTTGAATGCTTCGCCAAGCGGTTTCTCAATATCAGTAACATCCTCATAATGCTTCATGGCATCCACATACAATGCGCTTACGTTGGTATCGTTGAGGAATTTAGGCAAGATGAAAAGCACAGAGGAATCGTTGTAAGTACGTCCCAACTGAAGCACACGGCAGAGATAGTCTTCTGTCCAGAAAGGATATTTCTCATTGAGGGCATCCAGTTGAGTTGCAAGATGAAGGGTATCTTCGCGCAAGTTCCAGAAATCGCGATCGAAACGTTCGATATTGAGGTCGAGAGCGATATTGTCGATTTTGGCTTCGCGTTTTTCTTTTTTACATGCGCAAAAAAGAACGGCAGCAATAGCCAGAATTAAGAGTTTCTTATTCATGATGAAGTAAAAATTTGAGTCGGTTTGTTGCTTCCAGACTTACAAAGCCTCATCATTAGGTTTTGCTGGAGGAGCAACGGTTTGTTTCTTAGAGAGATGTTTCTTTTTACGCAACCATTCTTGTTTGCGCTTCTCATAGTCTTCCCGATGTTTTTCGAGATAATTATCTGCCATCGAGATTATTTTCTGAGGTCGAACATATAGGCGAATGACACTTTGAAGTTACCATCGCGAAGGTATTTGTACTGTCCTTGACGGAGACCGACATACCAGAGGTAGCTTTTGTTTGTCATGTTGTTAATGCTTGTGTTATAGCTTGCACGCCACTCAAAGGCTTTATATTTGACTGCAAAGCCTAATTCGCCAGACACTTGGAAACGGCTGTAGCGGTTCTCTGTGCCTTTGTCTTTGCCGTAAAGGTTTTCGGTGTCATAGCCTACAGGTTTTTTCTGATCGGTATTTTCCCATGCAATATCTTGACCGTGAAGAGCCACGTTGAATGAAGGACCAAAGAAGAAGGTCATGGTTGTAGAGTTCTTGATTGGGAAGTTCACATCAAGATGCACTGGAAGATCAAGAAAGAAGTGAGTGCTGGAGAGATGAACGGTGGTATCAGAGTGGAACTCATAGTCAATGTCATAGGATGTATGGCGCATGTTATAAAGCACAGCTACGTCAAAGCCAAGACGATGCGACAAGTTCATCTCATAGATTGCACCGAAGTTGAAACCAGGACCCGGTTTTGCATTAAAGTCGCATTTACCTGCAAGCACATAGGCATTGGTCATCTGGAAACCACCCATGATACCAAGACGTTGAGCTGACACACTCAACACGATTGTCAACAGGAGTATGATTGTGGAGATTCTTTTCATCGTGTGGTAATTTTATTCGTTATCAGGAAGTTGTTGCCATACGTCAACGAGTTCGATTTCAAACTCCAACGCTGAATATGGTGGAACACGGAACTCCTCTATCGACTTGCTGCCGTCGGCACCGTAGCAAATATCAGCAGGTGCATAGAGTTTGAAATGAGAGCCGGCAGGCATTTGTGGAAGGAACTCCTTCCATGCTGGCACACAGTTGCTCAATGTTAAAACAGCATCTTCGCTGGCCTGAACCAAAGTGCCGTCGTAGAGCCAGAGTTTATAGTTCACTTTAATCTGTGAGGTTGATTTTGGCAATTTGCCGTATCCACGGTGATACACTTCATACTGAAGACCCGTGTGGGTAATACCATAATCAACGACATTGGTATCTTTGCCCAATTCAGCAGCATGCGCCTCAATCCAGACTTCGTTGAGGTCGCGCCAATGGTTAAACTGACTATCGCAACCAGCCATTGCCACCATCAAGCAGCACAGCAACGCAGCGAGAATATATTGTTTCATTTTCATATTATTTTGTTGCTTAAATATTTACAAGCATTTTTTTCATTATCATCTCCATAAAGAGAGGAACCACGATGATGGCACCGGCATTGATACCAAGAAACCAATCGCGGGATTCATGCGGTTCAAACAGACTCTCCGAAGCAATCCATACCTCATAAAGCACGTAGCCCAAGAGGAAGTAGATGAAGAAACCGCCAGGGAGCAAGTTGTGAGCCATGTTCACACCCATCACTATTGTAAACGGATAGAGCACTATTTTATTGCACAGTGCATTGGAGATGTTTTGATTCTGATAGGTACGTTCCTTTCTGCAGACATATAGACAGATGTTATAAGACACTAACAATATGCCAAACTCTACCAATCCCCAAAGGATGGCATTGACGATATTCTGTTGTTCAACGAGTTTGCTCAGCATGGCCACCACGCCACACACAAACATCATGGTATAGAGCACGGAATTCAAGGAGTCGTCTTCTTCGTCGCGTGTCTCTGCCACCTGTTGCCATGCAACTTTCGGATTGCCCCAAAAACGGTACAATACGTTGTAAACCTGACGGAACTTAAAGATACGTGGGAATTTCATTGTCAACAGATTTGTGATTTTAAGAAAGCAATCTCTTCGGCCCATTTGGTTTCATCAGGTGTTTCCAAGATGAGCGGAATGTTGTTGAAACGTGCGTCTTTCATGATACGGACGAATGGCTCCATACCGATGGTGCCCAGTCCTAACGATTCGTGACGGTCCACACGTTTCGACAGTGGATTCTTGGAGTCGTTGAGGTGCATGCCTTTGAGGTATTGGAAACCGATGATGCTGTCGAAATCTGCCCAAAGACTATTGAAGCCTTCTGCTGTGGCAAAGTCATAGCCTCCGGCAAAAGCGTGACACGTATCAATGCAGACACCGACACGATTCTTGTCATCTACCAGTTCGATGATGCGGGCAAGATGTTCAAAACGATAGCCTATGTTGGAGCCCTGACCGGCAGTATTCTCTATGACGGCAGTGACACCTTGGGTTTTCTGGAGTGCGAGATTGATGGATTCAGCCACACGTTGCAGACAGTCGTCTTCCGACATCAGTTTCAAGTGAGCGCCTGGGTGGAAGTTCAGACGGTCGAGTCCCAGTTGGGCGCAACGGTTCAACTCGTCGATGAACGAGTTTCTTGACTTCTCGAGTTTATCTTCTTCGGGAGCACCGAGGTTGATGAGATAGCTGTCGTGTGGCAGAATCTGTGCGGCAGTAAAGCCCAACTCCTTACAGTTGGCCTTGAAAGCCTCGATAGACGATTCCGTCAACGGAGAGGCAAACCATTGCTTTTGGTTTTTTGTAAACAAAGCAAAAGCCGTTGCTCCGATGGCATGTGCATTTTTAGGAGCGTTCTCCACTCCGCCTGAGCTACTTACGTGTGCGCCGATAAACTTTTCCATTGTGCTTTCCTTGTTCCTGCTATTGGGGAACAATAGGGCACAAAGATACATTTTTTCTTTGGTTTTCCCAACAGATTCGGCTATTGAAATGTTACTTGGGCAGTAAGTTTGAAATTTGTGCCTGGCATTGGGTAGTTTCTCACCACTTCGTACTGTTGGTTGAAGAGATTGTTGATGTCGAGTGTGAGGTTGAGGGCTGTCTTAGTCCAGACAAACTGTTTGGAAAGCGAGAGGTCGTGGGTGTACCATGGCAAAACATAATCTTCTACTCTATTTGCCTGTGAGTCATAGCGATGACCTGTGTAGATGAAACTATAATGCAGTTGCCACGATTTATAGCCGAGGTTGACAGTTGCAGATGTGCTGTGCCATGGAATGTAAGGAATCTGTCCGCCGTAGAAAGGGTCGTTGGGGTCGGTGAGGTCGCGAGCCGACTGATAGGTGTAGGTGGCTCGCAGTTGAGCCGTGAATGCTTTGCCCCAAGCAAAATTCACTTGTCCTGCCACATCAACACCGAGAATCTCCACATAGCCGAGGTTGACCATCGACCAACGGAAGAAGTTGGAGGTTGGAATGGCGATAATCTTGTTTCTTACCTGATTGAAGTAGCCGTCCACCTGGATGCTGACCAACTCACACCATCCCTTCATCGGTTTGTTGAAGTGGATGCCGAGGTCATACTGTGTAGTTGATTCCGGTTTCAGTTTGCTGCTTGCTATGCTCAGTGAGGTGTAATAGAGGTCGTTGAACGTTGGCATTCTCACCGATCCCTTGGCAAAGGCTCTCAGTGTGAGATCTTCGCGAAGCCATGGACGGTAGGAGAGGAAGAACGATGGGCGACAAACCCAACGATCGGAAACGAGAGAGTCGGAGGCTCGCAGATGGTCGTGAACATAGTGTCCCATCACACCTACTTGCGTTCTTACATGAGCAAACTTCAGTGCCGTACTGGCTGCTCCGTAAACAGAGACGCGCACTGGATAGACAAAGTCAAGGAGATCGGCATCAAGACTGTTGTACTGAACATCTACACTGGCAGCCGCCTCCCAAAACGGTTTGATGTTGAAATGGTTGATACAAGAGAAATATGCCTCTTGCTGTTTGTATCGGTTCTCCACGTACATGGTGCTGACGTCGAGATTCGGGTCGGAGAGGTAGTGGAGATAGTCGTAAGCATACTTTCCTTTGAGAATGAGCGTGTAGAACTTCATGGTCTTCTGCCACTGACCTTGAAGGAAGAAATTGTCGTCCCACTGACGGTCTTGGTGTACGAATTTGCCGCGAACGACAGCTCCCGGATAACCGCGTTCCGAAGCGTAGAAGTATGCCTTGATGCGCCAATTGCCGTTGTTGATTTTGCCGAACAGTCCCATCTCAGCACGAACGGATTGCACATCGCCATTCTGACGTACGGCTGTTGTGTCGTAGCCGTATGGGTTGGTATAGGTAAACTTATATTTGCCTGATGTGTAGAGATATTCTGCCGAAGCGGAGAAGGATAGTTTCTCGTTGATTTTGTGTTCCCAAAGTACGGAAGGGTTGAAAGTCCAGAACGATCCCCCTTTCATCGTGATGGAGAGTCGGTTGTTGGAGCCGAAGGCAAAGCGCGGCGTACGCGACTGGAGATAGACATTGCCCGCACTGCCGTAGTCTTTTGCCGACTGTAGGAGGTCGCTTTTCTGGCCATTGTAGAGGGCAACAGACTCCATGTTGTCAAGTGAGAATTTGCCGAGGTCTATCGTGCCGTTTTGGGCGTTGCCCAACTCAATGCCGTCGTAGCAGATTCCCACGTGGTTGGTGCCCATGCTTCTGATGTTCACTGTTTTCAAACCGCCTGTTCCGCCATAGTCTTTAATCTGAATACCAGAGAAATAGCGAAGGGCATCTGCCACGCTGTAGGCGGAGAATCCTTTAAGTGCATCTCCTGTAAGCATCTGAACAGGAAACACCTCCCGTTTCGTGATTGCGGCTGCCGAAGTCACCGTCACGTCTTTGATCATATAGACATCAACGCTATCCATTGCCAACGTGTCTTTCTTCACCACCGGGTTTTGTCCCTTGATTGGTGCGAATCCTACGATTGCCAATGACAGTAGAACGATTATTTTCAGGAGTTTGTGCATGCTGCTTGCTTCGTTGTAAAAACGACGCAAAGATAACGTTTTTCTCCCGAAAACTGTGCTTCTCCAACTATGGTTTTAGTCTCTCTTCCCCATTCAAACGAAAACAGCCCTGCTGTGTGAGCGAGGCTGAGGGGTTATTCTAACTGCAATTCGTTGTGATAAGGTC
>JAKSNW010000006.1 GCA_024405895.1 Paludibacteraceae bacterium | reverse complement strand
TTCTGAAAATAGAGTTCAACGATAATAAAGTTTTGGCGATAAGGCAATAAAAACAACCCCGCTGTATGAGAGCGAGGCTGAGGGTATGACGTAGATCCTGTTGCTGATATTATCCGATGATTTCAAGCAGATGCTTTGCTTGAGCTTTGTTGTAGTACTGTGGGTTGAGCACAGCCTTACGCATCTCGATGTCGGCTTCTGTGAAATCTTCCTTCAGCAGTTCCTGGCATTCGTGAATCTGCTCCTCAGCATCGTTGGCTATGTTGCAGAGACTTTCCAAACCACTTCCTGTCAACATCTTGTCGTTGGCAACGATGTATTTGCCTGAGAAGAGTGTGTTGAGAAGTTTCAGTTTCATTCCCGTGGCTTGGAAGGTGATGAGGACTGTGATGTGCGCTTCTTGAATCAACTGATTGATTTCTATGTCTGTTGGATTGGCTACCAGTTCGATGTTTCGGTACTGGCTGATGAGATTGCGGAGTCGTCGGCTTGGGTTCATGCCCGCCACCACGCAGCGGCAGTTGAGTTTGGAGAACACGTTGTCGCAGAGGTAACTCGCCGCCTTCTCGTTCTCTGCCAGCATGAGGTTGCCGTGATAGAGAACAAAAGGGGTCTTGTCGCTGGAAGGGCGAGAGCAGACATCGTTGTATTGGTGGAAACACGGTACGAAATCAACCTCTGTGTCTGGGTAGTGTGTCTTGAAATATTCTTCGTCGTTGTGTGACAAGGCAATGATGTGCTGGGCATGATGAAGCACCTTTTCAAAGCGCTCGAGACGCTTGGCTTCCAACTTATAGAAGAGTTTCTTCCACAGTATGTTGGAGGCTTCGCTGAGTGCGTTGTAGTAGTCGTGCTCAATGTTGCACTCACGGAATAGTTTGATGCGGTTCTTCAGATCGGGATGGTTGAGGAATCCGCATGAGACAAGTCCTTCAAAGAGAATAGGGTAGTCGTTGCTTTTCAGGTTCTCCAGCAGCTGAGGGTGCATGCGTCCTACGACCGTGTAGGGGAGCCAATGGAGCTGTGTCAGCAGTCCTGTTTTGCGTTTATAGTAGTGAACTTCGTCGCACAGGGCTTCCAACTCTTTTGAAGGATTTCGCCAGTACTGGAAACAATGGAAGATGATGCGGATGCCCTCCTCATGAAGCGCTTTCAGTCGGTAGAACACGTCGATGGCTCCACCATAATTGGCAGGGTATGGGATGTCGAATGCTACGATGTTGAGTGCTTTAATCATAAATGGTTCTGTTTGTTTTTGTTGATACAGTCGAGCAGTAGCTCCTCCAATCGTGCAGCCTGGTATTGTCGTGAATAGATCGTCTTGATGTCGGCAGGGGTGTTGGCGTGTGTCATGCCGTTGCAAAGCCACTCCTGGTATCTCTCGAGGAGGAAGGCTTGGCAGGTGTCGAGGTTGGAAGCAGCACAGCCAGAACGGGTTTCGCTGATGGTCTGAGCCAAACACTCCTCGTCGCTTTGCACACACAACACGGGGCACTCACTCCCCAGGGCTTCAAAGAATTTCGTGGTCATGATGCCATGGTTGCCGTTCTCCTTGGCACGATTGCTGAAGACCAACGACAATGCACTTTGGTTGAGAATCGTAGGAATCTCTGTGTGAGGAACGAGCGAATGGAATGTCGAGATGTTGCGGAGCGTCTCTTCGTGCATGAATCTTTGGATGAGTCGTGTTGACTGCTCGTCCATGTACCATTGGAGAGAAATCTTCTCGGCATCAATCTCCTGTGCTTTGATTAGCAGTGAGAGCGACTCAAAGAACAGTGTCGGGTCTTGCAGCGGCAGCCCATAGAACTTACCTGTGTAGGAGATGGTGAACTTCTCTATTTTTTTGCGTGACGGCACGAAGAGTTCGGCGTCGTAGCCGTTGTAGATGAGTTGTGTCTGTGGATTCCATCGTTTCAGAAACTCTTTATGCCACGGGGAAACCGTGGTGACGATGTCTGCTTGCTTCAGCGTTTTGTTTCGTCGGCGGATATTGCAGCGGGTGTAGAGTTCCATAGCGCAACGTCCGAGTAATCCGTTGGGACGGTGCTCCAGATAAGTGAATCGTGGTGCTTGCTCTGGGATGTCGCGAAGATCGACGATGAGCGGAATTCTTTGCTTGCGGGCTATTTTGGCTGCGGCAGGGAGTGGAAAGGAGAAAAAGGTGCTGCAAAAGACGGCATCGTACCGTTGGTTGAGTCTCTTGGATTCATGCACAATGCTTTGCGACTTGAAATCGTAGAAGAGGTTGAGCAGACTCTTTACTCTCCATTCCCACCGTTTGCCGTGGGAGAAGGAGACATTATATATATTGTATGGCAACTCAACAGACTCACGCGGTGTCTCGGTGAGTATGTCAAGTTGCCATCCTTGTTGCAAGAGGTAGTCGCAGAAAAATCTCACTCGTGGCAGAAAAGCCGGCGGTGTGAACATGTCGCAAATCACGAGGAGACGTTTTCCCGTACCCATAGTATTCTATTTGATTATCCGCAGTATTTGACGATGGTCTTACGGATAGACTCCAACTGGTTGAGGAGAGTCTTGTTGCGATACAATCTGATGTCGCTGCGCAACAGACGGGCTGTCTTGGCGTAGCTATGAATGAATGCGTGTGCAGGAGGAACGAGCAACACGAGAGGCAGTGCAATCCACCAAGCAAAATTGCAGAATGCTATAATAGCAATGATGATGGCAGAGAGCGGCATCAGGAGCCATTCGATGACAAAACGTGCCGAGTTGTGGAATGCGATGTCTTTCATCTTTTTGACCAACAAACCGTTCACAATCAAGATGAGTGACGAGGCTATCGTTGAGTAGATAGCGTAGGGGAGGGTGATGATCAGCATGAGAACCTTGGTGAGGATGCTGAGCATGCGATTCTTCTTGTTGAACGAACGGGCGCTGATTTTCTGTTCTTTGCGTGCCTTCTCAAATGCTTTGACCTGTTCGAGGCACTGTTGGGCATCTTCATGTTCCAAACGTGCCTGTTCCATCGCGTTGGCGATGTGCTGGTTGGCTTCGCGGCGTTGAAGCAAAGAGAATTTCTTGCCGTGACGTCTCTCTGCCAAATCCTCGCCTTCAATCAGGCAGCATTCATACAGTTCGTCGTAGCAGCCGTTGTTAGGCACGATGAGATGCACCTTACGCAAGCGCTGTTCAAACTCTTTGCGGAGTTCGTTGATATGCTCAACATCAGACATCTCGGGGTGTTCCCTGACGAAGGCAGACACATTGAGAGGCTCGCCAATCTGTGTGAGGATGGAGGTTCGGTAGTTGTTGTAACTGCCGTATTCGATGCCGTAGGGGAGGATATAGACATCCTTTTTGCCTTTGAGCGACTCGCTGGCTTGGAGAGCGATGCGGAACATTCCCTTGACGATAGGGAGTTGGTTGCGCATAGTGCGGTGAGTGCCTTCGGAGAAGATGCAGAATGGAACGTTGCAGTTGAGGATGCGAACGCTCTCGTCCATAATCTCCTTGTTCTTGGATAGATTCTCGTAGCCGTCGCGCATTCGCATGATAGGCATAATCTTGCAGAAGTTGAGCAAGAAGGCCAAGAACTTGGATTTGAAGATATCGGCTCGGGCAACGAAGACAGCAGGGCCGTGAAGAATCATCATCACGGAGATGGCGTCGATGGCTGCGTTGGAGTGGTTTGGTCCAAAGATGATGGCTGCGTCTTGTGGAATCTTCTCGGTGTCTACATATTCCTGACGGTAGTAGGCAGAAGAGAAGAGTTTGCGCATGTAGTTGGAACCAATTTTATAAGGAAGGTTCTCTATTTCTATCCCTTTCGGCATGTGATTGTCCTATTATAGTGTGCGAACAAGAGTTTGGCTCTTTCCGACGGTTTTGTACATAAATAATATAGGGAACATGCTGTCGGAGTGACGGCAGTTCCCTATGGTTTTGTCTGTTAGAAAGCTTGTAGCACTTCTTATTGAGGCATGTTTTTGTGATAGTGAATCTTGCCGTCTTCCAACTCTTTGATAGCTTTCAAGGTTGGTTTTGCAAGACGCTCGTAGTGTTTTGAGATTTCGATTTGCTCTTGGTTTCCAACACCTTCTTCTTCGGTGTCTGATGTGGTAGCAAACTCCTGAAGTTTCTTTTGGAGCTCAACTTTAACATCAGCAGCAATCTGGTTAGAACGTTTTGCAATGATAGCTACTGCTTCGTAACGGTTGCCCACTTCTGCACACAACTGATTCATATCGCGTGTGATGGTGTTGGTTGGTACAATATTTTTCTTTTCCATTATATTGAATGTATTAATTTTTCTCTTGTTGTTTTGTTGTTGATTTGTTTGTTTTTACGGCAGCTTTTGCTTTAGCTTCCTTCATGATTCTCAAAGCAGCGGCTGAATTCTTGCTGTTTGGGAATTCTATGGTGTAGCGATAGCATTCGTCAACGAGTTCGCTATAGCGCTCCTGCTGACGTTCTGCCACACTGAGAGAGGCTTCTTTATACTTCGCTTGAAGGATGATGAAAGAAAACTCCTCTTTATATTTTGTGTCGGGATAATCCTTAAGTGCATTCTCTGCTGTAACAATAGCACTGCGGTAGTTGTTGCCAAGGTAAAGGCCTAACTTATAGTACAACTGTGCATTTCTGAGTTCCTTATAGGCAAGGTGCTCGTTGATGCTGTTGAGACACTCTTGGGCTTGTGGTGTGAGTTGACTCTCAGGGAAGTAATCGACAAAGTCGCTCAAGGCTGATACGGCTGCATAGGTGGCTTCTTGGTCGAGTTCAACTTCTGGCAAATCGAGATAGAGGCAATATCCAATATTATAACGTGCCTCTTCGGAATATTCTCCACGAGGGAAGTTCTTTACATAATTGGCAAAATCTTGAGAAGCGGAATAATAATCCTTCTGTCCAAGGCGTGATTTAGCCAACAAATAGAGCACCTCTTCTGCAGAGCGTTGTCCACGATAGGCTCCTGTAAGACTCTCGAACAATACGGCTGCCTTGCTGTAGTTTTTCTGAAGGTAATAGTTTTTTGCTGCTTGAAAACGAGCATCAGCATCGTCCGATTTCAGCATTTTCTGATAGGATGTGCAACTTGAGACCATTGTCATCAGTGCTACAGCCATTAGTATCAGTGTTGTTTTCTTCATTGTTTGCCGTTTTTGAATAGTGTGATTCTGTTAGTCTTTTGAGATAACCAGGTATGGCTCAAATGAGTCTGTATAGTGACATTGGAAGGAATCGTCATCTTCAGAGGTGATGAAGAAACCTGGGATATTGTATTGACTACACAGTTTCATGCTTTCTTTAAGACCCATTACCATACAAGCTGTTGCGATGGCGTCGGCAGTCATACAGTCGTCAGCGATGATTGTGGCACTGAGCAGATTGTGCTCAACCGGTCTGCCTGTTTTTGGGTCGATGGTGTGAGCATAGCGTTTGCCTTCGCGTGTATAGAAATTGCGGTAGTTGCCTGATGTTGCCAATGAACGTCCAGAAAGGGCAACCACACGCTCAATCTCCTGGTTGGTGCATGTGCTATCTTGAACAGGTTTGTTGATGCCAACTTTCCATTCATTGTTCTGTTTGTTTTTGCCTTCGGCGTGAACTTCACCACCAATCTCAACAAGGAAATTGCTGATGCCGTGCTCTTTCAGCTTTTCTGCCACATAGTCGCAGGCATAGCCTTTAGCGATAGCGCTGGCATCGAGCATTGTGTTTGGATTATCCTTGATAATATGATGATTAACGAGATGAATCTTGTCGTAACCTACACTTGCCATCAGTTCGTCAATATTGGTGTCGGTAGGAATCATACCTTTCTTGAAACCGAAGCCCCAGAGATTGACAACAGGAGTGATTGTGATATCGAATGCGCCGTTGGTCATTTCTGAAATCTCGTTACTTTTTTTGTAGACGGTTTCGAACAGGTCGTTGGTTGTAGCGGTTGTGTCTCCTGCATTTATTCGGGAGATAATTGACTTGCGGTTAAACATAGAGAGCGCGTCGTCAATTTCTTTAAGTGCATTGGATACTACATTGTCCATCTGTTCCTCGTCCACTGGCTCGTAAATTACGTGATAGAGTGTGCCGAAAGCGGAACCCTGAATGGTGATGTAGTCGTTCTTTCTCAAAGTGTTATTTTTAGAGTAGAGAAAGAATAGTGCCACAAACACTACAAATACTGATGCTGTGACTATGATGTTCTTTTTGCTCATATTTATGCCAATATAATTGAACTGCAAAAGTACAACTTTTCCTTGATATTTTTATATAGAGAATGCGGCACTTTTTGCTTTTCTGTTTTGGTGTTTCTGAAAGGTTATTTTAGTAGTGGTTTTGTTTTTGAACCAATGTTTTTTCAAATCATTGATTACTAATGTTGTTTTGAAGTGTTGAGCGCTATAAATAGAATGGCTTCTGTAAGAAAAATCATTGGTTCATATTGTGGAAACGAAGGATGATTTTTCACGGGAGACAGTTTTGCATGGGATTTGAGAATGTCAACTTTTCGTCAAGATTTTTGGATGGAAAAATTGTGGCTGCGAAAACGCATGTTGTTTTCCAAAAATCACAATTTATGCATGCAAAAACGCTACCGTTGTTTTTGTTTTTCAAATGGTCAAATCCTTTTCTCAGACACCATTTTCATAAGCTGTTTTTGGGTGTCTGAAATGGCTGTCTGTACTACCGAATCTACTACTTAAATAAATAGTGGTTATTAGGTGTTGAAAAATTTGGCATTTTCTATGATTTGAAGTAATTTTGCGCACGTAAAATATCAGAATGCAAATATGGCAGAATTGAAAGAACTTACATCACGCGAAGAGAATTATTCGCAGTGGTACAACGACCTTGTAGTAAAGGCAGACTTGGCTGAAAATTCAGCCGTTAGAGGTTGTATGGTCATCAAACCATACGGATACGCTATCTGGGAAAAAATTCAACGTCAACTCGACGATATGTTCAAGGAAACAGGTCACGTCAACGCCTATTTCCCTTTGTTTATTCCTAAATCATACCTCAGCCGTGAGGCCGACCACGTAGAAGGCTTCGCAAAAGAGTGCGCCGTAGTGACTCACTACCGCCTTAAAACAAATGCTGAAGGCAATGGCGTAGTGGTTGATCCAGCTGCAAAACTTGAAGAGGAACTCATCGTTCGTCCTACTTCCGAGACTATCATCTGGAGCACTTATAAAAACTGGATTCACTCCTATCGCGATCTTCCTATCCTCTGCAACCAATGGGCTAACGTAGTTCGTTGGGAGATGCGTACACGTCTCTTCCTCCGCACTGCCGAGTTCCTCTGGCAAGAGGGTCACACTGCTCACGCTACCCGTGAGGAGGCTTTGGAAGAGGCTCGCAAGATGCTTGACGTCTATGCTGAGTTCGCAGAGAAATATATGGCTGTGCCTGTTGTGAAAGGTATCAAATCACCTAACGAGCGTTTCGCTGGTGCGTTGGAAACCTTCTGTATCGAAGCAATGATGCAGGATGGTAAGGCTCTTCAGGCTGGTACTTCACACTTCCTTGGTCAGAACTTCGCCAAAGCATTTGACGTACAGTTCATGAACAAAGACAATCAGCCAGAATATGTTTGGGCTACCTCTTGGGGCGTTTCAACCCGTTTGATGGGTGCTTTGATCATGTCACACTCAGACAACAACGGTCTCGTTTTGCCTCCAAAATTGGCTCCATATCAGGTTGTCATCGTGCCTATCTATAAGAATGCAGAACAGTTGGCTGCCATCACCGAGAAAGTTGACGCTATCCGCGCTGGCTTGAAGGCTTTGAATATCTCTGTGAAATATGATGATGCCGACAACCGCAAACCAGGCTGGAAATTTGCTCAATATGAGTTGAAAGGTGTTCCTGTTCGTTTGGCTATCGGTGCTCGCGACCTCGAGAACAACACCATTGAGGTAATGCGTCGTGATACTCTCACCAAAGAGACCGTTTCTATCGATGGCATTGAGAATTATATCAAGAACCTCCTCGACGATATCCAAGAGAATATCTATCAAAAGGCTTTGAAATTCCGTCAGAGCGTAACCCGTGAGGTTAACTCATACGAAGAGTTCAAAGTGGAGATTGAAAAAGGCGGTTTCCTTGCTTGCCACTGGGATGGAACTCCAGAAACAGAGGAAAGAATCAAGGAAGAGACCAAAGCCACTATCCGCTGCATTCCTTTGGATGCTCCGGAAGAGCCAGGTTTCTGCATGGTAACAGGCAAGCCTTCAAAACGCAGAGTGCTCTTTGCACGTAGTTACTAATGGCAAAAGAACTTCCAATTTCTTTTGTAGAACAAATGAAGCCTCGGTTGCAGAGCGAGTATGCCCTGTTCGAGGCTTCGTTGTTTACCGAACCGCCTGTCAGCGTAAGACTGAATGGCAGAAAGTCTAACGCAACGGACAAAGACGAGAAATTTGCTCCCGTCAATACCTCTGTTGTGCCTTGGTGTAATATGGGCAGGTATTTGAACCGTCGTCCCTTGTTCACTCTCGACCCGCTATTGCATGCTGGTGCTTATTATGTGCAAGAGGCTTCTTCCATGTTTCTACAAAATGTGGTGGAACAATATCTTCCTCACGATGCCATCACGTTGGACCTTTGTGCCGCTCCTGGCGGAAAATCCATCGTTCTCAGCGATTGGCTTAGCGAAGGCTTCCTAGTGAGTAACGAAATCATTCCTTCGCGGTGTGCTATCTTGTCAGAGAATCTGACTAAATGGGGTAATATACGTTCTGCCGTTACGAATAATGCACCTGTGGCATTTGAAAAACTGCCTCAACTCTTTGATGCTGTCTTGGTGGATGTACCTTGTTCCGGTGAGGGAATGTTCCGTAAGGATGATACTGCTGTTGATGAATGGTCGGAAGCCAATGTGGCAAACTGTGTGACTCGTGGACGTGAGATTCTGGAATCTGCCCTTGTCACTTTACGGGATGGTGGCTTGTTGATATATTCAACTTGTACCTTCAACGAACAGGAAGATGAACAACAGGTGGAATGGCTTATGGAGCAAGGATGTGAATTGCTCAAGGTAAAGATTGACGACACTTGGAACATCGAAGAAACCAACGGCTATCACTTCTGGCCTCATCGGGTAAAAGGCGAGGGCTTGTTCATGGCTGTTCTTCGAAAAATGGGCGATGCGGATAGAAAGAGTAAACCATTGAAGGTTCGTAAGTCTATTTTTACAAAAGCACCGAAAGAGGTGCAGACTGTTTTGAGCGGCGATACATTCGAGTTCGCAGTTCATAATGGTGTTTGGCGAGCTGTCCCAAAGAGTTTTTCTTGGCTCGTCGACTCGCTTCTTCAATGTACTAAAGTAGTGCATTGGGGTGTTGATGTAATGGAAGAAAAGGGAAAAAGTTTCATTCCTCAGCAAGGATTGGCCACGAGTTTTGCCCTTAATCGTGAGGCATTCCCTTCTGCTGAAGTGGATAGAATAACAGCATTACATTTTCTTTCTGCAGAAGCCATCGTGTTGAACGATGCTCCGAAAGGTTTTGTGTTGCTGACATATAAATCTGCTCCTTTGGGATTTGTGAAGAACATAGGTTCCAGGTGCAATAACCTTTATCCAAATGCCTGGCGAATTCGTATGAATTGGACTGAGGCTGATTTGGATTAGATTTTTTAAGAATGAAGAAAATACATAATCATAGACTTCTCGTTCTGCTGCTGGGCTTATGTTTGGCTGCGAATATGGGTGCGCAACTGAATACAGACCGTATTCTCTCGGTTGGCCGTAGTGCACTTTATTTCCAGGATTATGTGCTTTCTATTCAATATTTCAATCAGGTAATCAAGGCAAAACCATATCTCTCTGAACCTTATTATTATCGTGCTGCTGCAAAAATTAATCTGGAAGATTATGTAGGTGCAGAAAACGATTTGAATACAGCATTGGAGATGAATCCTTTTGCCTCAAACTTATATTATGCCCGCTGTTTTGTTCGTTTGCAGCAAGACCGTTGGGAAGAAGCTGCTGCTGATATTGAGCAGGCTTTAACTTTAAGTCCAGAAACACCGACGTATCTTATGACACGTCTGGAGATTCTGGAGCACGACAAAAAATATGATGAAGCACTTCGTGATATAGATTTCCTTATCAAGAAAACCAATAACATTGATTTGATGTTGGATAAAGGACGTCTGCTTTTGATGACTAATGATACGGCGGCAGCGGTTAATCATTTCGAGTCACTTGCTGCTCGCGATAGCGGAAATGTAGATATCTTGGGTGCTCGTGCTTACGCCCGATTACTTGTGGATGATATCGATGGTGCGATGGCTGATTATTCTCGTACTATTGCTATGCATACCTCAAATCCGATGAATTATGTCAACCGAGGAATCCTTCGTTATCGTAAACAGGATTATCGTGGTGCTCTTGCCGATTGTGATAAGGCAGTTCAGATGGCTCCTGATTATGAGGCAGCATTGTTCAATCGTGCTTTGATTCGTGCTGAAGTCGGCGACTATAACAATGCAGTAAAGGATTTAGACCGCATTATCAAAAACGATCCGGATGCTTTTGATGCTATCTTCCAACGTGCTACAGTTCAGATGCGATGTGGTAATAATATGGAGGCTTTGACGGATTTTTCTGCGGTCTTGAAACAATATCCTACGTTTATTCCTGCCTTGTATGGTAGAGCAGAAGCTTACGAGTCGATGGGACGTCGTCAAATGGCGTATCGTGATATGCAGTTAGCATTTAATCTCACTGAAGCCAGAAAGAAGAATAAAGGAAAAAATACAGAGGAAGAGCCTGATACGGAGATTCATGTAGCAAAATCGGATTCGCAGGCAAGGGCTCGCAGCCGATTGTTTGATGTGTCGGCAGGAAAAGGAAACCAAATGCCTAATAATGCTCAGACATTATCGCTTCGAGGAACAGTTCAAAACAATGAGGTTCTGGTGGCTACGCAACCGAATTTCCAACTGTCATATTATGAGCGAGCAAATCTCGTTGATGGATTGGTCGCTTATGATGATCTCTTGGATGCCTATAACCGTGTCCATACGAAACGCTTACCTTTGAAACTTGTCAATGGAGAGATTCCTTTGAGCCGTTCGCTTGCGGATTTTCATTTCTCTGCAATCGATGCGGCAACAAATAAGTTGTCAACTTCTCCAGATAGTTTGTTGCTGCTTTTTGAGCGTGCGGTTGACTATGCATTGCTTCAAGATTTTACTTCTTCGCTGGCTGATTTTTCACGATTGCTTCTGCATACGAATGACGCTTTGGCTTACTTTGGCAGAGCGAATGTGAGATACAAACAGTTGGAGTATAATAAAGGAAATCCAGACGCGGAGAATAAAAATACCGTGTATGCTTACGAATATGAAATGATTATCCGCGATTATGATATGGCGATTAAGTTGGCTCCGTCGTTTGCTTATGCCTGGTTCAATCGTGCCAATGTCGTTGCTGAGAGTGGTGATTACCGAAGGGCAATTTCTAACTACGACGAGGCTCTGCGATTGGCTCCAAATATGGCGGAAGCTTATTTCAATCGTGGTTTAACCCATATTTATCTCGGAGAGGTTCAAGAAGGTATTGAAGACTTAAGCCGTGCTGGCGAAAAAGGTATCAGCGAGGCTTATGCGTTATTAAAGAAAATGCGATGAAACAAAAATTGATTGTTCTCGGCTTCTTGCTGATATTTTGTGGCTCATTTAGTCGCGCACAGTTATTGTGGGAGGTTACAAAGCATGGTTGTCCAACGTCTTATGTGTTCGGCACGCATCATTTAATAGAAGTCTCCGTCTTGGATTCTATCGACGGTGTCTTTCATGCCCTTAATTCCTGCGATTGCGTAATCGGTGAGATGGTTATCAGTGCTGGCAACATGAACGGTGTGTTGGAGGCAATGAAGAAGCCTGTTGATGTTTCGTGGACTCAGATGCTTTCGGTTCCGGAGACGGAAAAGTTGGACTCTATTTGTATGAAAAACATGCAGGTTTATCTGTATTATTTAGCTAATCTTCAGCCTGTATTTGTTCAGAGTCTTTTGCTTCAGTTGTTTTATTCGCAATGTCATACAAATGATGCCGCTGCAGAGCCTATCATGATTGATTCGTTTTTCCAACAGTTGGCTGCAGAGCTTGAAATGCCTGTTTTCGGATTGGAGACTGCCGAGCAACAGATGTCAGCATTAACTTCGCAAAGTATTGAGGAGCAAGTACACGATTTGAAGCTGCTTTTGAATACGGAAGATGTTTGCGCTGAGTTTGAAACGCTTGCCAGCTATTATAAACATCAGCAACTCGACTCACTGGAGGGTGCTACGAAACAAATGTCTAAGCAACAATCCAGTGATTTGTTGTATGAACGCAATAAGAATTGGGCTGCAAAGCTTCCAACATACTTTAAGTCAAACGCTTGCTTTGTTGCAGTTGGAGCATTGCATCTTTGCGGCAAGCGTAGTGTGCTCGCCTTATTGCGCAAGAAGGGATTTACGGTGAAACCAGTCGGCGTAGTTCGTTAAGCCGATGTCGTGCTGACGAGTCTATTCGTCGGAGAAGTGCACAAGTACCTTGCGGTATGAATTGAATATCTTTGATTTAGATACAAATCCCAAATAACGTCCTTCATCATCTACCACTGGCAGATTCCATGCGCCGGTGCTCTCAAACACATCCATCACTTTCTCCATCGGCATGTTTGAATTGATTTTTGCAGGTGCGCTTATCATCAATCGTTCCGCTGTGAAGCGATTGTAAAGTCGCGGCTGGAACATGATATTCCTCACCTCATCGAGCGGAATAATGCCCATCAGCACGCCTGTCTTTGCGTTGACTACGGGGAAAATGTTGCGCTTGGATTGTGCTATCACCTTTACCAACTCGCCAAGGGAGATGTCCGGAGCTACCACGTCGAGGTCTGTCTCGATGACGCTTTCCATCTTCATCAATGTCAATACGCTGCGGTCCTTGTGGTGCGTAAGCAGTTCGCCCTTTTGAGCCAATCGCATGGCATATAGGCTGTGCGGTTCAAAAGCAACGATTGTAAGATATGAAACGACGCTGGTGATAATCAGCGTTATGAAGAGGTCGTATCCGCCGGTCAGCTCCGCAATGAGGAATGTGGCAGTAAGCGGAGCATGGAGCACGCCCGCCATCAGTCCTGCCATGCCGGCGAATGCGAAGTTTGACATCGGGATATTGATTCCGAGAATATTCAATGTCTCTGCAAGGGCAAAACCGGTGAGACAGCCCACAAACAGACTTGGCGCGAAGATACCGCCAGTGCCGCCGGCGCCGTTGGTAGCAGTGGTTGCCAACACTTTGAACAAAACAATCAGCGACAAATATAATACCACGCCCCAAACATTGGTTCCGAGCGGGGAGAGGAGGGTTTGTTCAAACAAACTATCGGGCTGATTGGAAAGCAATGCTTCGATGGCCTCGTAGCCCTCGCCATAGAGCGGCGGGAAGAAAAAGATCAGCACGCTAAGTATCACTGCACCAAGAAGTATCTTGCCGATTGGCTTCTTTATGCCCTTGAACACTTTCTCGATGGCAATGGTTCCGCGCGTGAAGTACAACGAAACGAATCCGCATACTAATCCGAGGAGAATTATGAAGGGAATGCGGCTAACCTCGAAAGGCGCGTAGCTCTCAAACTTGAACATCGACTCGCTGCCCATCAAGAGGTAAGCCATACTGGTGGCTGTGACCGAGGTTATAAGAAGTGGCAGGAGCGAGGTCATGGTGAGGTCGAGAAGCAACACTTCGAGCGTGAACGCCATGCCCGCGATAGGTGCTTTGAAGATACCGCCGATGGCTCCTGCAGCGCCGCAGCCGACGAGCAGCATTAAGGTCTTCTGGTCGAGACGGAACAAGCGTCCGAGGTTAGAACCGATGGCGGAGCCTGTGAGGACGATAGGCGCCTCGGCACCTACGGAGCCGCCGAATCCGATGGTTACGGCACTCGCCACCACGCTGCTCCACATGTTATGTGCCTTTATGATGGATTTATGTTGTGAAATCGCAGCCAGAATCTTGGTTACGCCGTGACTGATGTCATCGCGTACGACATAGCGTACGAAGAGGCTTGCAATCGTGATGCCGACGGTCGGGAAAATGAGGTACCAGATGTTGAACGCGCCATCGGAGATGTTCATCACAAGGGTCTGGATGATATGTACGATGCCCTTCAGCACCCACGCGGCGAATGCCGTGGCGATGCCGATAATGAGGCTGAGAATCACAAGGAAATGATTGTCTTTTATATGTTCTTCCCTCCACTCAATTAGCTTGGCGAAGCGGCTTTTATGTTCGTTTTCCATCGTTACACTGAGAAACTAAAAAACGAAGGCAAAGATAATGCTTTCGAGAGATATACGGTAGTAGTTTGAGGATAAAATCACATACGATGACATGTTTTTGCTAAAAAACGTCTTTTCGAATCAGTTCGCTTGATTGTTTTTGTTGCTGATCGGTTGCAAGTTATCAAGCGAACGAGTGATTTTCCCGTTGTGCTGATTTGTGAATTAGTGCGTAAGAATGATTGGCGATACAATATATTATAGTATCGTCGTCGATTTGTGGTTCCAGAAGCGCCAGGCGGCATCGGCTTGAGCATGCAGCATCTTCAGGCCGTTCGCCACGGTGGCGCCATGCTTCATTCCTTGCTTCATGAACTGCGTGGTGGCTGGGGCGTAGACCAAGTCGAACAACAGATGTTGCGAGGTTACTTCGTTGTAGTTAATTTGTGGCAAAGTCTCTTCGTTCGGATGCATGCCGAGCGGCGTACAGTTGACGATAACCGTATGCGTAGGAATGAGTTGCGTGCTTCGTTCGAAATCGTTTGTGTTCCTGTGTTCGCAGATGATTTCGTAAGGCAAATGCAACAGATTGGTGCAAGCGAATGCCACCGCACGAGCCGCTCCGCCGTTGCCGATAATCAATACGCGGTCATGATGCGGCAACAGGAGCGGTTTGATAGCATCGGCAAAGCCCTCTGCATCGGTGTTGTGTCCCGTCAGCCTGTCGCCGTCGATGCGCACGGCGTTTACCGCGCCGATGCTTCTGGCGGTTTCGGTCAATTGGTTGCAGAAGGGGATGACCGCCAGTTTGTACGGCAGCGTCACATTGAAACCGTTCAGATTCTCCCTCTCCAACAGCGCCGGAAGCTGGTCGATGGTTGTGAGGTCGTGAAGTTCGTAGTTGCCTTCTATGTTTTTCTGTTGAAACATAGTGTCGAAGTAAGTCTTTGATAAGGAATGACCTACGGGATGACCGATAAGCGCCAGACGAATCATTGTTTCTTTTTTCTGAGATGACGTACAACGAGAACGACAGCACCAACGCCTACTGCGGCAAGCAGTACAACGGAGAGTTCGTGGCTATAACGATGTATGAGTTCCTCTTGACCTTGTGCAATGTATCCAATCACAGCAAGAATGGTGTTCCATACCATGGCGCCGAGCGTGGTGTAGCACACGAAGGGGAGGATGCGCATCTTGGCAAGGCCCGCCGGGATGGAAATCAGCTGCCTGACCACGGGCACCAGTCGGCCGATGAGCGTAGAGATGGCGCCGTGCTCCACGAAGTATGCCTCTGCACGCTCCACCTTTTCCTTGGAGAGGAGCAACGCATGGCCCCACTTTGTTTCCACGAAGCGGTAGATGACCAATCGTCCGAGCCAGATGGCGAGCAGATAGTTGATGATGGCGCCAAGCAACGCGCCGAGCGTGGCGGCAAGAACAACGCCCCACACTGTCATGTTGCTTTCCGGTTTGCTTGCTACGTAGGCAGCCGGAGGCACCACGATTTCCGACGGGAACGGAATGAACGAGCTCTCCACAGCCATCAGCGTGGCAACGAAGCCGTAGCTCATGTTCTCGGTGTAGGCGCGGTCTATTTTCGCGATGATGGAGTTGTCCAACGTGTCGATTTGTTCCGTTGGGGCGGTCTCGTTGGCCATCAGTGGCAGCAATGAGAGGCTGAGTATTATGGTGAACAGAGTTTTTTTCATGATTTATGTTTACAGTGATAAATGTTCGAAGAAATCTTTGGCGTTTGGAGCCAGCCGCATGATAGTGCTGCGCGATGTATCGTAGAATCCGTCGAGCAAGCGGAAGACGCGCTCCGCTTCATCGAACTCCTGTCTTTTGATGTGCAGAGCGGTCAGCGCAGACAGCGCCATCGGGTTGTCGGGCTGTTCGTCGAGTGCATGCGTCAGCAGCATTTCTGCCTCGTTGCAATCATTTTTCAGCAGCTTTATCATCGCCAAGCTCACATAGGTATTACCGTCGTGAAGAATTTCCTCCGCCATGTTCACCGCGTTTTCGGCGTCGCGGAGATATTCGTCCATATTCTTTCTGTCTATCATGGCGAGCGTAATCAGATACTGCCCGAGAAAGCGGTAGGAGGTGGCTGTCTCGAGCGGTGCGCCGCTGCTGGCTGTCACGGCACTATAAGCGAACATCAACGCCTGCTCCTCGTTGTTCATCAGACTATAAGTCTGGCTCATAAAGCGCAATGCGCGGCATTTCTCGATATCGTCGCGCTCCACCACTTTGCTGAACGCCTTAATCGCCTGTTCGTACATCTCCTGATGCAGCAAACAGATGGCATACATCATGTTGAACGACGTCTTTATGCCGCAGATGTAGGCATTGTCGCTAAGCAACTCGCGCGATTCCTCCATTCCGGCGTCGGGGCGTAGAGCAACATAGTGCATTATATGCTCCAATGCTTTGTCTATCTGATCGTCTTGGATGAGATAATCGGCAGCATCGAGGAGGAGCGGTGGAAGCCGTTCTGCATCATCCTTCATCAGGTCGACGTAGAGTTCAGCCACTTCGGCAGCTCGCCCGTTAAATCCTTTCATGTGAAGCGCTTCGGCGTAACCTACCAACGCATTGAGATGGTAGGGTTGATGCTGTAGATAAAGCTGATAGAGCTCGATGACATCGTTTAGAATTGATTCTTCGTCGAAAAACGTACTGCAGAGTATGGCAATACTGTTGAGAGAACGTCCGCTGTCCATGTTTTCCTTGATAACATAGCGGAGCACAGTGATATAGAGCTCGTAATCTATGCGATCGGGGCGGTAGTTTATCACATCGAGGCAAACGGTGTCGCGTCCATCTGTTTCGATGCGAAGATACTGTTTTAGAAGGTTGATAACTTCTACGTTGGTCTCATGCCTACGCATTTGCGCAAGCGTTTGAGCCTTGATGACAAGCGCCTCGCTCACGTTTTCGGCTATCAGCTTGTCTGCGATACGCACCGCTTCATCCGGGCGGAAGAAAAGCAGACTGATTTGAGCCTGAAAAAGTTGTAGATCTACGTCATCAGGCGCTATTTCCAGTCCTCGCTGCAGCAGTTTGCATGCTTCAACGTTGCCTTCAGGATGGTCGAGCAGAAGGAGGTAGTCGATAAGCGTTACGATGTTATCAACACTGAAGTCGAATCCCTCAAAACCCTCTGCGAGACCACGGTACCAAGCGCCGACGACCTCTCGTTCCTCTTTGACGAAGCCCTTGAGTATGTTTTTGTCTATTTGTAGCAAGGCGATACGTTATTTTGCGATGATTTGTTTCAATGCGCAGGCTAATTGGTCAGGACACGAAGTGTTTTTGTATCCGCAGCGAATGCCGGCGAGCCTATTGATTACCTCATCGGCCTTCATACCTTTGACGAGACTGGCAATTCCTTGTGTATTGCCGCTGCAGCCGCCTACGAACTCCACGCCAACCACGGTTTCGTCGTCTTCAACGCGTACGATTATCTCTTGCGAGCAAGTGCCGACGGTTTGATATACATATTCTTTCATCTTGTTTATGTTTTTGAGTTGTTTAATCTATACAATTATATAATGTATCATTTCTTGGTGCGATTGTCTTGCCACCACATCTGGAAACTGTTGAAAACATTCTGCCAGACGGAGTAAAACGCAAGGCCAACGGCGGCGAGCGGCGAGAGGTAGAACGCCGCCATCCAGATGCCGATGCCCGTATTCTTCTGTCCGAGCAGCTGTCCTGCCGCCATCGGGTCGTTATATCTTTTGCCTATCATTTTTCCGATGAAAAACTGCGCAAAGCACACAACCATCGACGTCATTACCACCGCCAGCAACGCCGTCCAACGTCCGTCCCACTGCGTTATCACCTTGTGGAACGTATTGCCCAGAACCACCAGCAGCGTGAAAGCCCAGATGTAGAACGTCAGGTTCTTGCCCTTCGCCAACACCTCGTTGACCCTCGGCAGCAGCCATTGCAACAGCGCCGCCACCACCAACGGGATGCCGATGACGGGAGTTATCTTGGCAAACACATTCCACATCGACGCGCCTAAAGGCATGCTTTGGTTCGTTCCGATGAACGAGAAGTAGAGCGGAGCAATGGCCACAATCAGAAGGTTGCCGAGCACGGTGTACATCGTGCAGGTCTCGCGATTTGCCCCCAACATGACCGCCACCACCACAACGCTCGACGCCACTGGGCACAACACGCACACCATGGCACTCTGCGCCACATCCTCCGACGCCAACACCCTCAGCGGCAAGTAGACCAACAGCGGCACCAGCGCCTGAAACAGCATGATGGGAACATCCATCGCCGTCAACCGCAGCGAACGCAACCTTACGGCGCAGAAGTTGAGCAGCATGATAGTGAAAATGGCGTACGGCACCACAACCATCAGCTCCGAGCACACCCCGTGAAGCAGTGCGCCCAGAACGATGGCGGTAGGAAAAACGTAACTGCGATATTTCTGCATCTTTTCCTAAGAATTTACAAGCAGTCGTCTTGCCGTGGCGCTATTCCTCCACAGCGTCAGTCTCTCGGCGTTGTTTTGAGCGGGTGATACGAGCCTTGATATCATTGTTCACCTTTACGATAGCCTCGTTGGCCTGTTTGATGAAAGGCTCATAGACGGTAGGATTCAATTCCACCAAGCCGTTGACGACATTCGTCAGTTGTCGGTGCGAATCAGTCAGTGCGTTCATCGCAGCCCTCGTTGCCCCTTTCGGAAGTTTTCCTACGGCAACATCATCAATGCGTTGGAGATACAAATCATTGAAATGTTTCTGAGCGCTCTCCAATTGGTCAGTCCAATGCTTTGCACCGATGGTATCAAAGCCGACCACTGCGGTCAAATCGTCCAACATATTTTTGATGATACCGGACTTTTTCAAGTTTGAAGCCTTGTTCGGATTGCCGTAAGCCTTGAAGATATTATTCAAGTTCTCAGCCACTTCCAAATCTTTCTTGCTCAGCGTTGCATCGCACAAAAGCGATTTGAGGAAAAATCTCAAACCACTGACGGCTACATCCCTCGCTTTATTGGCTTCCACAACATCATTGGTCCAGCTGCTCTTCCTTACGGGAGAAATTACCAAATCGAGTGCATTGAAGTTGGCGATATAGTCGTCAACCACCGGTTTCACTTCCGTGGCACTTGCCAATAGCGGAAAAAGTTTCACAATGTTTTGTGCAAGTCCAAACAATTCCTCGTAATGAACTTTTGACACGTACAATCTTACTAATTTTGTTGCCATAAATTGATTTGTTTAATTATAGATTAAGATATTTTCCGTATTTGCGATTTCTTCGTTTAGATTGAAGCTATTCCTTTTCGTTATTTCAATATGAAATATATAGTTGAAAATGTTCGATTGTTAAAAAACCTTTGGAAATATACCAACGAACAAGTTCGATTGCGGTAAATCTTTGGGAATTGCACTATCGAACAAGTTCGGTTGTTAAAACTCCTTAAGAATTGGTCTATCGAACAAGTTCGATTGTTAATATCTGTTGGGAAACATACCATCGAACAAGTTCAATTGCCCATTTTCTGCGGAAAACATACCATCGAACAAGTTCGATGGTCTATATACACTTGTGTTTGCACCATCGAACAAGTTCGATAGTCTATATACACTTGTGCTTACGCCATCGAACAAGTTCGATAGTTGATTAACCTTCGTGATAATATCGTTGAACTTGTTCAACATATTGCTTTCTTCGGAGTTCATTCCAACGTTCTTCTTCAATCTATTTACGATTGTCGCAAACTAAGTGTCGTCGCTTGTTGCCGTCACCGCGCCTTTCGGCTTGGCAACGGCAACTTGCTTCGACGCATCCGTTTAGTTGCCCCAGGTGTGTTCTACCACGGTGGCATTGCCGCGACGGATGGCGTAGGTCAAAGGCATAGTGCCCGAGAAGGTGTTCACCTCGTCGATGGCCTCAACCACTTTGTTGAAACGCTTGGTGAGGTCCTTGTCGCACTTGTCGGTCTTGCCCTCTACGATGAATGCAGCGTCGGTGCCGAACTCGTTGTTCATCGCTGTTTGGATTATTGCCATTTCGGCTTGAACTACTTCGGACGATGTGCCCGTCATTCCCACAAAGCTATGTGTGTAATAGTTTTGTGTGTCGTCGCATGAGGTCATGCATGCCATGAACGCAATCATGGCTACGATTGATAAGAGTTTTTTCATGATGAAAAAGTTTTATTGTTAATTGTTGCTTATTTCCACTTCAGCCTCCGAGACCTCTCCGCCCAACGGTGGGTTGTGCTTGTGTACGCGCACGGTGAACGCGGTGTCTGCAATCGCCGTCTCCAGCTTTCGCAGTATCCGCACTGCCACGTGCTCGATGAGACGGCTTTTGATGCTCATCTCTTCGCGTACAATATTATATATGGTCTCGTAGTTCACGGTGTTGGCGAGGTCGTCGTCGCAGCCCGACCATTCGTTTGCGGGCTCTGCCACCACGTCGACGCTGTACCATCCGCCCACCTTCTGCTCCACTTCGTAGAAGCCGTGGTAGGCATAAAATCGCATGTTCTTTAGGGTGATTTTCATTTATTTAGGTGCTTTGATGTAAAGATATATTGCGATGGCGCCAAAAATCATGTTCGGCAACCACACCGCCATAGCCGTGCTCATCACGCCCGATACGGCGAACGTGGTGCTCACAGTGCTGAACAGAATGAAGATGGCGCTGAGCGCGATGCCTATGCCCACGTGCAAGCCCGTGCCGCCACGCACCTTGCGCGACGAGAGCGACAAGCCGATAATCGTAAGAATGAACACGCTGATTGGCATGGAGAAACGCTTGAGGAACTCATCTTCAAACGCTTGTATGTTGCCAACGCCACGCGACTTCTGTTTGCGCAAGTACCGATATAGCTCCGTCGTCGTCATCTGTGGAGCCTCGTCGCTCGTCAGGAAGAAATCCTCCGGGTCCATGTGAATGACGGTGTCCAACTCATTGCCCGTGCGCACTTTCTCATAAAGTCCGTCGAAATCTCGGATGAGATACTCCGTGACATGCCAATGGTCGGTGCTGTCAAACACCACGTACTGCGCGGTCATACGGGATTTCAGCGTCTTTCCTTCGAAGCTCTCCAAAAGGAAATGATAGCCGCGGTTCCTCGCCTGCTCGTAGCGCTCGATATAGGCAATGGTGCCCGGCTCTACCTCGAATTGGAGGTTGAGGGCCATTTCCGCCTTGAACTTTTTAACGTACTGGTCCTCAAACGCCAGACGCGTCTTGTTGCTATGCGGGATGACGAAGCCCGACAGGATAAATACCATCAGCGCTATGGCCGCCGACGCGAGCATATAGGGTCTGCACAGCCGATGAAAACTGATTCCGCCCGCAAGGCACGCAATGATTTCGGTGTTATACGCCATCTTCGACGTGAAGAAGATAACGCTGATCAACGAAAACAGCGGCGCAAACAAATTGGTGAAATACGGGATGAAATTCATGTAGTAATCGAAGATAATCGCATTCAACGGCGCGTTATTGTCGTGGAATTTGTCAATCTTCTCCGCAACGTCGAACACCACCGATATGCTGATGATCAAAACGATAGCTAAGCCGAACGTGCCCAGATACTTTTTGATGATATACCAATCTAATCTCTTAAGCATAATGTTGATTTTACAGTCTGCGGGTTACTCGCTCCAGCATCATTGGCTGCCACTGGGCGAAAGTGTTGTCGAGTATGTGTTTCCTTGCCTCCCCAACTAACCAAAGGTAGAATGCAAGGTTGTGGATTGACGCAATCTGCATGCCCAGCAGCTCGCCGGCGATGAACAAATGGCGCAAATAGCCGAGCGTGTACTGATTGTCGACGAAACATTCGCTCTCGGCGTCAATCGGGGAGAAGTCGTTCTTCCACTTTTGGTTGCGGATGTTGATGATGCCGTTTCTGGTGAACAGCATTCCGTTGCGTCCGTTGCGCGTCGGCATAACGCAGTCGAACATATCCACGCCTCTGCCGATGGCCTCAAGAATGTTCGCCGGCGTTCCTACCCCCATGAGGTATCGCGGACGATCGGTCGGGAGAATTTCATTCACCACGTCAATCATCTCGTACATCACGTCGGTCGGCTCGCCCACCGCCAAACCGCCGATAGCATAGCCTTCGGCATCATAGCTGCACACCGTCTCGGCGGACTTCCTGCGCAAGTCGGGATAAACGCAGCCCTGCACGATGGGGAAAAGTGCCTGGTGATATCCATACTTCGGCTCGGTTTTGTGATAATGTACCATGCACCTTTCAAGCCAGCGGTGCGTGCGCTCCATACTTTGCTGCGCATATACACGGTCCGCCGTGCCCGGGGTGCATTCGTCGAACGCCATCATGATGTCGGCGCCGATGGAGCGCTGTTTGTCGATGACATTTTCCGGGGTGAACATCAGTTTCGAACCGTCGATGTGCGACTGAAACGTGACGCCCTCCTCTTTCATCTTACGCATGCCCGCCAATGAAAACACCTGGAAGCCGCCGCTGTCAGTGAGTATCGGCTTTTGCCAGCCGTTGAACTTGTGCAGACCTCCGACGCTCTCCAATGTCTCCAAACCGGGACGCAGGAACAGATGGTACGTGTTACCAAGAATGATTTGCGCCTTGATGTCGTCGCGTAACTCGCGCAAATGCACGCCCTTGACCGAACCCACCGTTCCGACCGGCATAAATATCGGCGTCTCGATGTCGCCGTGGTCAGTGTGCAGCACGCCCGCACGCGCCTTGCTCTCTTTCGCTGTATTGAGTAAATCGAAATGCATGATTGCTTATTTGTTTATGATTAAATCGTCCAGACTTCTTTTGGGCACGTGATGAATGCCGTTCTCGTCGCGGAAATATTTGATGTCGCCATTCACAACCGGCTCAAAAACCACCGTCTCAACAGGCTCACCGATGGCAAGCACCAGTGCGATTTCGTACTGTGAAGGCAATCCCAATGCGGTGGACAAAGCCTGCTTCTTCACCGCACCGATGATACATCCGCCCAGTCCTCGCTCCGTCGCGCCAAGCATAATGCTTTGCGAAGCGATGCCTTCGTCCCACTCAGGAGAAGCCTGCGTGAGCGAACGGTCCACCATCATCACGATATAAGCAGACGGACGTTCGCCAGCCTTCGGTGCACCGTCTTTGAGATAGCCAGCCCAAGCAATATGGTTGAAAACCACATCGTTTTCTGCATCAGAATTGCAGAGATAATATTTCAACGGTTGGAGATTGCGCGCCGAAGCAGAGCAACGTGCCAACTCCACAAGTTCCAGCAAGGTCTCGCGAGACACTTTTTTTGCCTCATTGAACTTGCGATAACTTCTTGTTTGTTTCACTAAATCAAGTAGATTCATAGCATAAAAATCTTATGGATACTATAGACCGAAATCTAATAATTTTAAACTACAAAATTAGCGAAAACAATAGACTTTACCAAATAAATATCGGTGCTTGTTTTGCCTAATAAAAAGACGCACATACTGTTGCCTTCATCTTATGTTGCAAACATCTTTTCTTGCCTAACACCCCTCATTCTAATCTTGTTACCATGATAAAAAAATGACGTAAGACTGAAAAATTTCAACTCAAAAGCATACAACATAACTGAGAAAAGTTATACCTTTGCGCCATCATTTTCCAGACAAAGCACCAAGTGGTGCTGATGATGGTTGATGACGTTTATATAAAATTGTAAGACAATACTTTAACAAACTAAATAAACGAAGAATCATGAAAAAAATTGCTCTTTTCGCATGCGGTCTCGCAGCTGTAATGTTCTGCTCATGCGGCAAAAAACAAGCTGAAGAGGCTGAAGTAGAAGAAATGGACTCAGTAGAGGTTGAAGTTCTCGACACAATCGCAGAAGCTGACACCGTAGTTGAGGAAATCGTAGAAGAAGTTGTAGAAGAAGCTAAACCAGTAGTTAAAAAAGCTACTGCTAAGAAAACTACAACAAAACCAGCAGTTGAAGAGAAGAAAGAAGAAGCTCCTGCACACGGCGCTATCAAACTTCAAGCTGGCAACACCGAGGCTGTTATCACCCCAGGTAAAGGCACTCAAGTTGAAGTTAAAAACGAGCAACTCAACACAGCAGGCAAAGTAACTGTAACTGCTGGTGGTAAAAAAGCTGCTATCGCTGCTCAACAAAACAAATAAGATAGTTGCCCCTAATGGCACTGTTTTATTCTCCAGAAATAACAGAGACTCCTTTTCTTAACGAAGAGGAGTCTTTGCATTGTATAAGGGTGCTTCGTCTGACTGCAGGCGATGAATTGCAGATCATTGACGGCATTGGCAACCTTTTTGATGCACGCATCGTGACACCTTCTGCCAAAAGGGTAGAGGTGGAACTGATTGCCAAACATCCAGACTTCGGTAGTCACCCTTACGAACTGCACATGGCAGTAGCTCCTACCAAGAATATCGACCGTTTCGAATGGTTTATTGAGAAAGCCACGGAGATTGGTGTCGATTCCATCACACCATTGCTATGTCGTTATTCTGAGCGTAAAGTCGTGAAGTTGGAACGTTTGGAAAAGATAGCTATCTCTGCTGCCAAACAATCGCTTAAAGGCAAAGTTCCGGTCATCAATCCTCTTACACCTTTCAATCAGTTTGTCTCAAATCTGCAAGAGGGTTCCCGATTTATTGCCCATTGTTACGAAGGCGAAGAACGTCATTTGCTTTCGAAGAGCCTTCTGCCAAAAGGAAACTACACCATTCTCATTGGTCCGGAAGGCGATTTCAGTGAAGAAGAAGTGAAACTTGCTTTGACAAACCAATTTCTTCCGATCAGTTTAGGAAACAGCAGATTGAGAACAGAAACAGCCGCTGTAGTTGCTACGCATACAGCTGCGATTCTGAATGAATAGCTTTCGGCCAATATAAAAATCAAAACGACATCCTTGCTGAATCGTTTCTCAGTTATTTGATTCAGAAAGAGAAAAGGCTGTAACGAAACAATTTATCGTTGCAGCTTTTTTTGTGTTCAAAATGTATGTCCGAATTATTCCAAAAACTTTTTGCGCATACTCATAATAAGATTTCATATAACAAATTGCAAAATGCAGTAGGGCGTTTGAGAAGTGGAAACGAGTAATTACATTTTGCAATTGCTCGTGTGAAGGTGCGATACGTAGAATTGCAAAATGCAGTAGAGTGTGTGAGAAGTGGAAATGAGTAATTACATTTTGCAATTGTTCGTGTGAAGGTGTGATATGAAGAATTGCAAAATGCAGTCGGAGGTATGAAGGGTGGGAATGACTTAATGCAATTTGCAAATATAAGTGTGAGAGTGTGTTACAAGTAGCTGTAATTTTGGGAATAATGTTGACAAGTTACAGAAAACGACTGGCATTTTGATTTCTTAAATAAAAAAAGCCTCATGGCCGAAACCATGAGGCAGAGAGTTATCTGATTGATTACAGATTACTTTTTCAAACGCTCGGTGAGCATTGGGATGATTTTGTGAACATCGCCTACAATGCCGAGGTCAGCAACGTTGAAGATAGGAGCGAACTTATCTTTGTTGATAGCAATGATAAGGTCTGATTCCTCCATACCTGCCAAGTGTTGGATAGCACCTGAGATACCGCAAGCGAGATAGAGGTCAGGACGAACAGTTTTACCTGTTTGACCAACCTGACGGTCTGCTTCCATGATACCTGCGTCAACCATAGCACGTGATGATGAAACAACGGCTTTATCGCCAAATACGTCAGCAAGAGCTTGAAGTTTGTCGAAACCTTCTTTGTTGCCAACGCCACGACCGCCAGATACAAGAATCTTGGCTTCGGTGATGTCGATTTTGCCTTTGTCGTTTTTCACAGTCTCAACGAGTTTAACACGGAATTTTGCTGTGTTGAACTCTGGTTGGAATGTGATGACTTCGCCTTTGCGTGATTTGTCGGCAGAGAGACGACGCATAACGCCTGGACGAACGGTTGACATTTGTGGACGGTGCTCGGTGCACATGATGGTTGCCATGAGGTTACCACCGAATGCAGGACGAGTCATCATGAGTTGACCATCTTCTGAGATTTCCAACTTTGTGCAGTCGGCTGTCAAACCTGTCTCGAGACGAGCAGAGAGACGTGGAGCGAGGTCACGACCGATGGTTGTAGCACCGAAGAGAACGATGCTTGGTTGGAATTTCATGATAGCCTGATACATAGCCTGAGCGTATTGCTCTGTGAGATAGTCGTTCAACTCTGGGCAATCCATCACAACAACTTGATCAGCACCGTACTCGATGAGAGTTTGTGCTTGTGATGCGATGTTGTTACCTGGGAAGAGAGCCACTACCTTTTCGCCGAGAGTAGCTGCCAACTCGCTGGCTTTGCCAAGCAATTCAAGAGCTACTGGTTGTATAACACCACCACGTTGCTCGATGAATACATAGACATTTTTATATGCTGATTTATCCATAATTGTGTGCAAGTTTTAGATAATGAATTTCTCTTTGAGTTTAGCGATGATGAGATCAACTGACTCTTCTGGTGTAACTTCGTAAACAGCACCTGGTTGTTTGAGTTCTTTGGCAAATGATTTCTTCACACGGGTAGGTGAACCTTTGCCGCCGAGTTTCTCTGGCTCGATGGTGATGTTTTGAACTGTCCAAGTTTCAACTTCTTTGTCGAAAGCTTCAACGATGCCACGAACGCTCATGTAACGTGGTTTGATAGCAGATGCCAAAACGGTGAAGACGCATGGTGTGGTTGCTTCAAGGATTTGATAGCCGTCTTCAGTCTCTTTCTTCACGCGGATGGTCTCTTTGCCGTCATATTTTGCGTCAGCAACGTATGATACTTGTGGCAAGTCGAGGTGTTCTGCGATTTGTGGACCAACTTGGGCTGTGTCGCCGTCGATAGCCTGACGACCGGTGATAACGAGGTCGTAGTCGAGGTTTTTGATAGCAGCAGCCAAAGCGTGTGAGGTAGCCAATGTATCAGCACCTGCAAAAGCACGGTCGGTCAACAAGATAGCACGGTCAACGCCCATAGCGTAAGCTTCGCGGAGGATAGCGTCGGCTTGAGGAGGACCCATTGTGATGACTGTTACATGTGCATCAAATTCATCTTTCAAACGGAGAGCAAGCTCAAGACCGCCCTTGTCGTCTGGGTTCATGATGCTTGGAATACCCTCACGAATGATGGTGCCTGTTACTGGGTTGATTTTTACCTCAGTGGTATCTGGCACTTGTTTTATGCAAACAACGATTTTCATATTCTTTCTATTTTAATATGTGGGGATATGTTTTATTTGAACAATTTGGCTGCGATAACCATGCGTTGTACTTCTGATGTACCTTCGTAGATTTCGGTAATCTTAGCGTCGCGCATCATACGTTCAACTGGATATTCGCGTGTGTAGCCGTAACCGCCGTGGAATTGTACAGCTTTTGTGGTCATTTCCATGGCTGTTTCTGCAGCAAAGAGTTTGCACATAGCAGCGTCGGCTGAGTAAGGAATGCCGTTGTCTTTCTTGAAGGCAGCAGAGCGAACGAGGAGACGAGCAGCTTGGATGCGTGTCTCGAGGTCAGCCATTTGGAACTGTGTGTTTTGGAATTGAGCGATTGAACGACCGAACTGTTTACGTTCTTTGGTGTATTTAACGGTTTCGTCCATAGCACCTTGAGCGATACCAAGAGCTTGTGAAGCGATACCGATACGACCGCCGTCGAGAGTCTTCATGGCGATAGCAAAGCCTTTGCCTTCAGCACCGAGGAGGTTCTCTTTTGGAACGATGCAGTTTTCAAAAATCAACTCGCAGGTAGCAGAGCCACGGATACCGAGTTTTTTCTCTTTCTTACCGATTGAGAAACCAGGCATGCCTTGTTCAACGATGAATGCTGAGATACCTTTGTTGCCTTTTGATTTGTCGGTCATAGCAAATACTACATAAACGTGAGCGTAGCCAGCGTTTGTGATGAAGATTTTGCTGCCGTTGAGAACATAGTGATCGCCTTCGAGAACAGCGGTGGTCTGTTGCATAGCTGCATCAGTACCTGCGTTTGGCTCGGTCAAACCGAATGCGCCAATCCATTCGCCGCTTGCCATCTTTGGCAAATATTTCATTTTCTGTTCTTCTGTACCGTTTTCAAGGATAGGACCCATGCCGAGTGAGGTGTGAGCTGAGAGTGCTACACCGGTGGTAGCGCAGCAGCGTGAGAGTTCCTCAACAGCGATGGTGTACATGATGTGGTCGCCACCTGCACCGCCATATTGTGTTGGAACAGGAATACCCATCAGACCAATTTTTGCCATTTTTTCAATGGTCTCCATTGGAAAACGCTCTTGCTCGTCGATTTCGACTGCAAGTGGCTTTACCTCTTTCTCGGCAAACTCACGAATCATCTGCCTGAAGAGTTCTTGTTTTTTGGTGAGATTGAAATTCATATCTTATTGTTGATTTTAATATGCAATGAGACGATTAGTATTTGTAGAAGCCTTCGCCAGTCTTGCGACCGAGGAGGTTGGCACGTACCATCTTGCGGAGCAGTGGATGTGGACGATATTTGTCGCCGAACTCAGCGTGGAGCACTTCCATGATTGCCAAGCAAACGTCGAGACCGATGAGGTCGCCGAGTGCCAAAGGACCCATTGGGTGGTTTGCACCGAGTTTCATGGCTTCGTCGATTTCAGCAGCTGTAGCTACGCCGTCAGCATAGATGCCGATACCTTCGTTTACCAATGGGATGAGGATACGGTTTACAACGAAACCAGGAGCCTCGTTAACCATTACAGGCACTTTACCGATTGATTTTACCAACTCGCTGATGGTGTTGCAAACTTCGTCAGAGGTTTTCTGGCCTTTGATGAGCTCAACGAGTTTCATCACAGGAGCAGGGTTGAAGAAGTGCATACCAATCACTTTGTCTGGACGGTTGGTGCTTGAAGCGATCTCAGTGATTGAGAGTGAAGAGGTGTTTGAAGCAAGGATGGTTTCTGGTTTGCAGAGCTCATCAAGTTGTTTGAAGAGTTCTTTCTTCATATCCATTGTTTCAACTGCTGCTTCGATGAGGAGATCAGAGTCTGCACAATCGTTATAATTGGTGGTTGTTGTGATGTTGGCCAAAGTTGCATCCATGTATTCTTGGGTAACTTTGCCCTTTTCAACCAATTTAGCCAATGATTTCTTGATGCGACCTAAAGCTTTTTCAATGCTTGATTCGCTACGGCTTTTCATCAAGACTGGCATACCAGCCTGAGCAAATGCTTGAACGATACCAGCACCCATGGTGCCTGTTCCGATAACGCAAATTTTCATCGTGTAAATGATGTTTATAGGGTTTGTTTTTTATTTGTTATTGAAGGTGGCTGCACGTTTCTCGAGGAATGCTGTCATGCCTTCTTTTTGGTCGGCACTGTTGAAGCAGTCGGCGAAATAACGGTTTTCCAAAGCGAGTGACTCGGTGCGGTCAAGATCGTAGTTCTCGTTGATTGCACGTTTTGCGTAGTTCACTGCGATTGGAGCGTTGGCAACAATCATCTTGGCGGTCTTGAGTACATAGTTCATCAGTTCTGCCTGAGGAACAACGGCATTGACCAATCCGATGTTGAGTGCCATGTCAGCCTTGATATTGCGACCTGTGTAAATCAATTCTTTGGCAAAACCTTGTCCGACGAGTTTGCTCAAACGATAAGTGCCGGAGAAACCTGGAATGATACCAAGTTTTACTTCTGGTTGACCGAAGAGCGCATTCTCTGCAGCAATACGGATGTCGCAAGACATAGCCAATTCGCAACCACCACCAAGGGCAAAACCGTTGACAGCAGCAATGACTGGCATAGGAAGGTCTTCGATTTTACGGAAGACTTCTGCTCCGTACTGTGAGAAAGCCAATGCCTCGGCTTCGTTGAAGTTTTGCATTTGAGAGATATCTGCACCGGCAACGAATGATTTCTCGCCATCGCCTGTGATGATAATCACACGGAGTGCTTTGTCTACATTGTCCACATAGTTCATCAACTCTTCAAGAATGCTACGATTCAAGGCGTTGAGAGATTTTGGAGCAGAGATGGTGACCATCTCTACCTGTGGCATTGGTTGACTGATTTTCAAGAATTGATATTCCATAGATAACACAATGTTATATTAGATAGCCATTGGTTTGAGGTTCTTAGAGATGATGAGCTTAGCGCCTGTAGCCTCTTGAACCTGTTCAACGGTGAATTCTGGGTTGATTTCGGTGAGTTCGATACCTTCTGGAGTAATCATCATCACGCCCATCTCTGTTACGATCATGTCTACCTCGTGAGCAGCGGTGAGAGGCAATGTGCACTCTTTCAAAATCTTGTGGTTGCCTTTAGCGGTGTGCTCCATAGCAAGGATAACACGGTTAGCACCAACCAACAAGTCCATAGCACCACCCATACCTGGAGTTTTTTTGCCAGGAATCATCCAGTTAGCCAAGTTGCCTTGTTCGTCTACCTGGAGAGCGCCGAGGAATGTTACGTCAACGTGACCACCACGGATGTAACCGAATGAAGTTGCGCTGTCGAATGCTGATGCACCTGGGATGGCTGTCATGTAGGCACCGCCGGCGTTGGTCATGTATTTGTCTTCTTCGCCTTCTGCTGGTGTGCCACCCATGCCGAGCAAACCGTTCTCGCATTGGAGTGTTACGTTTACACCTTCTGGAAGGTAGTTAGGAATGATGGTTGGCAAACCGATACCAAGGTTTACGACATAACCATCTTGAAGTTCGAGGGCACAGCGTTTAGCTATCACCTCTCTGATTTGATTTTTATCCATAACTGTATGTCTTTAGAATTTATTTCTTATTTGTGCATTCTGCGATTGAGTTCCTCGGCAATGTAGGAAGCTACGTCGTCAGCATAGGTATTCATACCGAAACCAGCATCGTAACCCAACTCTTTTGCCAACTCGTGGGTGATACGTGCACCACCGCAGCAGAGAATGACTTTGTCGCGCAATCCCTCAGCCTCAAGCAATTCAACGAGGTTGATCATATTGTGGATGTGTACGTCTTTCTGTGTCACGGTTTGTGAAACGAGGAGAGCGTCAGCCCTCATCTCGATGGCTTTGGCGATGAACTCTTCGTTGGTAACCTGTGAACCCATGTTGAGAGCCTCGAACATTTCGTAACGTTCGATACCGTAGTGGCCAGCATAACCTTTCATGTTCATGATAGCGTCGATGCCTACGGTGTGAGCGTCAGTACCTGTACTTGCGCCAACAACAACGATTTTACGACCGATGTGCTCTTTGATATATTCGTCGCAAGCTTCCATGCTCATGACTTTAGAGTCTACCTTTGGTACGTGGATGGTGGTGTAGTCGACGGTGTGTGTGGTGCTGCCGTAGCAGTTGAAGAAGGTAAAGCCTGGTGTCAACTCCTTGCTGTAAACAACCAATGGGTTGGTGAAGCCCATCTTCAAGAGCATCTGTTTGGCTGCTTCGATGGCTTCTGCGCCTGCTGGAACAGGCAAGGTGAAACTGAGTTGAACTTTACCATCGTTCATTGTGTCGCCGTAAGGCTTTATCTTTTTAAGGTCGAGGGTTTTATCATAATCCTTCGCCTCCATTGAATACAATCCTTCACTCATAGTAAGTAAGTTTTATGTAGTCTTTCGAATACTGAGTTAATAAATGGGTTATTTCTTGCCTTTGAGCAATTCTACGAATGGGTTAGAGTAGTGGCTTGCTTTAGGAGCAACACCAGCCAAACCTTTACCGCCATTCTTTGGACGTTTTACGTCGCCGAAGATGCCTTTCTCCAATGCATTGAAGAGACCTTCTTTCTGCATGGTTTCGAGGAGTTCGATAGCGTCGTTCAATACTTTTTGAGCGCGTGATTTCACGATACCGCCTTCGCGGAACTCAACTTCTTCGCCGATGCTCTTCATATTGTTGAAGATATATTTGGCGTTTTCAATTGAGAGGTAACGGTCGCTCATAAAAGGTGTATGGATAGCCTCTGTTGGCATACCGAGCAATTGGAGACCTTGGTGTGTCCAGTTGCCGATGATGTTGAAGAGGGCGTCCTGAATATGACCACGGAAGATGTTACCAGTCATAAACTTGGTAGGAGGCATGTATTTCAGTGGTGCGTTAGGGAAGATTTCGCGAGTCATTTGAGCCTGAGCCAACTCATAGAGGAAGCCGTTCTCAAGTTCTGGATCCATTTCGAAGGCATGGCCGAGACCCATCTGTTCTTCTGGCAGACCTGCCAATGCTGCCAATTGTTCGTTGATGAGGTCGGAAGCCAAAACGGTGTGAGCCTGCTCGTAAGCATCGGCTGTTGTGAGGTAGTTGTCCTCACCGGTATTGATGATAACGCCAGCGAAACCGTTGATGATACGTGAGAAGTATTGGTCAACGAGGGTACGCTGCATGTTGATATCACGGAAGAGAATGCCGTAGAGGGCGTCGTTCAACATAACGTCAAGGCCTTCCAATGCACCCATTGCAGCAATCTCTGGCATACAGAGACCTGAGCAGTAGTTACAGAGACGAATATATCTGCCAACTTCTTCGCCTACCTCATCGAGTGCTTTACGCATGATACGGAAGTTCTCCTGTGTTGCGAATGTACCGCCGAAGCCTTCGGTTGTTGCGCCATAAGGAACATAGTCCAAAAGACTTTGACCTGTGGTACGGATTACAGCGATGATATCTGCACCTTGGCGGGCACCTGCTTGAGCTTGAACTACGTCTTCGTAGATGTTACCGGTAGCTACGATGATATAGAGGTAAGGCTTGTTGCCTTCACCGATGGTCTCAAGGTAGTGTTCGCGACGTGCACGACGTTCGCGGATACGAGCTACGTTGGCATCGATAGTTGGTTGAAGAATTGCGTTGATTTCTTCTTGTGAGTGAGCCTTGCATTGGGTAATGTCCAATTTGCCCTCTGCTACTTGCTCAGCGATAGCCTGTGCGCTAAGGCCTGTCTCAATCATAGCATTGCCAAGGAAGAAGATGACGCCTTCGCCCAAAACGCCTTTGTCTTTGATTTGATCAACCACTACGTTAGGCAGTGGAACATCGTTAGCATCGATGCCGTCGATACCGAGAAGACGGCAGATGGTACGTTCCACAGCAACGGTGGTATAATTCTCTACAAATTGCTGTACATCATCAGCAATGTTTTTTGCCACTTGTTTGGCGTGAGCCACTTTGGCAAAATCAAGTCCTACTTTTGATTGTTGCATATCAAGTTGTTGTTTGTTACTTTGTTAATCTCTGAACTATTCATTCAGAAATGTGTTTGCTCGTTGAATAAGGGTTGGATTGGTGCCCAAAAGTTCTGCAATACGCAAAGCCTCGTGAGGAACTTCTCCTGCAGCATCATCAACCAACGAGTAATCGATGTGTCGCTCTATATGGTTGGCATCTATGTCTTGAAGGTTGGTGAGTCCTTTGACACGTTTCCTTCTGCATGTTGCCTTAATGTGGTCATAATGTGATGTTACAAATGCACGGACATTCTGTTCGCGGAATATCTCGAGCACAGCGCTCACAATAGCGCTTCCTTCTGTCGGGTTGGTTGTTCTCGCCAATTCGTCGATGAGTACCAACGGACGTTTTCCTTCACTCAATGCGCTCAGCACAAGATTGATGTTTTTCATCTCGGCGGCAAATGAGGAGAGACCTTGCAGGTGGTTCTGGTCGTCGTCGATACACATCATGATATCGTCAACAAGAGCAATCTGCGCCGAGACTGCAGGAACGAAGAATCCGAACTGGCACATGTACTGAGCCAGAGCCAGTGTGCGGAGTATGACGGTCTTGCCGCCCATATTGATACCGGTTATCAATGTCGGCGCATTAGGTATGTCAACATTGATAGGCTGGTATTCTTTGCCTTGTTCTTTCAGCAACGCTTTGATTTGTGGATGGAAAATGCCTTTGTAATCAGAGGTCGCATCGGAATCTATGAGGATTGTCGGTTGGGTCAATCCTAATTTGATTGCCAAAACCGACTTGGCAAACAAGACGTCCAGATAGGCCATTTGGTTCAGGGCCTGTTGAAGCTGGTCTGCGTAGGGTCGTAGTTTTGTCGACAGTTCTTCGCGTATTTTATCTTCCAACTCTGTACCTTGATGGAATAACTCGGCGTCGATTTCCTCGGATGCTTTCATCTTCTTGCGGATTTCAGCCAACTGTGTAGAATAACTGTCGTAGATGAAGAACGTGTCGATACGTTCTTTTTCTGGGTCAAGTACGTCAACGGCATCCATCGTGTCTGGCAATTCTACCAGAGTGGAAATGATGTCGTATTGTCTCAAGTCTTCAACGATGAGTGCGAAGTGTTTGATTTCAAAAAGTTCGATGTCATTCAGTGTAGAATACTGCTTGAGGTTTGTCAAGGTACCGTGAATGTCTTGAACTTCTGAAAGTTGGTGCATCACATGATTGACAACCTTGTTGTTTTCCGTGTTATTGAGTATGGAAATAGTCTTGGCTATCTGCTGGTATTCCTGTGTCAAGGCAGATGCATCTTTAAGGAATGGGAGATTGTTGAGATAGGCACGTCCAACAGATGAACGGACCTCCAATCCCAAATCCTCGAGAAACTTCAGCGGTGATTTGGAATAAACCATTGTATGTGATGATTCAGTATTCAATTTCAATTGTGTATTTGTCTTACGTCGTACACCGGAAGTTCCAAAGCGTCTTCCAATGCTGTACATACGTCTTTGCTGTTGAGGACATAGCCTTCGGGCGATGTCGGGTTTACTGTGATGGCCAAAAGACTGGTTTTGTACAATACTTTCAGTTTGCCGCCCTTACGGAAAAATGCCGTAATGCTTTCTGGTGAGGCAAACACCTTTGTGAAGTCTTGTACAACCAAGGTCACCTTGTCCATGCTTTTCTGCATTCGTAGATGATCGAGAAACGAATCACTCAGCGCACCTGCTATATATATATATAATGTATCGTTCAGCAGTTGCTCTGTAATCAATCGTCCTGCCATCAAAGCCGAACGTACACCGAGGTCACGAACTTCTCCTTCTTTGTTGATAATCCAGACACCAGAGTGGAGCAGTGTGAGTTTGTTGACGATATCGCTGTCAACTTGTTCGAGTTGAACGATGTCACACTGATGCTTTGTCTGTTTCACCAAGTGCGCTATTTTTGCAGAAATAGCTGCGCCTGTTGCAAGAATGGTTGCCTCGGTCACACTTGGCGATGCAAGGCTTAGCCTGGATAATGCTCCATCCACAATAGTCAGATCCACGCCCATTGTCTTGTTGTGGGCAATCAGCTGTTGTAATGTAGCGGTATCTGCCGGACCAGACAGTAGCACTTTGCCAGTCACTTGTGTTTTGGCTGTTACCAATCGCCCTAAAGAGGTGCGATGGTTGCTGAGGTGCATGATCTCTGATGTCAGTTGTCGGGAGATATAGTGCTTCTCCGAGGTGACGAACATCATCCCTTCGTAAAGGATAATCTCTGGTTTTGCTGTTGCCGTCACTTGGTCGATGCCTTCTCCGTCGATGCCGATGGAGGTGACTGCAATCTGCTTGTCGCAATGTTGCAGTTCTCCAAGTAGGTAATTCAGCGTAACTGTCTTGCCGACGTTCTTCGCCATACCTACTATGGAGAGACTACTACATTTCTGTATCTCAGAGATTAGTTGCACTGTAGATACTTGTATCTAAATTCTTAAGAACTTATTTCTGGTTACGTTTGTGACGTTCGAGCTCAGCTGGCTCCATAGAGAGACGGTCGCCATGGAGGAGAGCAGCAACGCCTTCGCGACGAGCTTTCTCGCACTCTGGGCAGTGGCACTCTTCTTTGTAATCAGTTGGCTCGGTGTATGTGGTGATAACACCTTCGTAGTTACGGAGAACCACGCGTGATGGGCTTTGTGAGAGCACGTAGTTAGGCATAACAGGAGTTTTGCCACCACCGCCTGGAGCGTCAACAACGAATGTAGGAACGCAATAGCCAGAGGTATGACCACGGAGGTTCTCCATGATTTCGATACCTTTTGAAACAGGTGTGCGGAAGTGCTCGAGACCCATTGAGAGGTCGCATTGATAGATGTAGTAAGGACGAACGCGCATCTTAACGAGGCCGTGCATGAGTTCCTTCATTACATAGGTGCAGTCGTTTACACCACGGAGCAATACAGTCTGGTTGCCGAGTGGAATACCTGCGTCAGCCAAGCGAGCACAAGCGGCTGCTGAATCTGGAGTGATTTCCTGTGGGTGGTTGAAGTGGGTGTTGAGCCAGATTGGGTGATATTTCTTCAACATGTTAACCAACTCAGGAGTGATACGTTGTGGGCAAACTACAGGAGTGCGTGATCCGATACGAACGATTTCTACGTGAGGAATCTCGCGGAGACGTTTGATGATATACTCAAGACGCTCATCGCTGATCATCAAGGCATCGCCACCAGAAAGGAGTACGTCGCGAACTTGTGGTGTCTTTGCGATATATTCAATACCTTTTTCGATGTTGTCGTCAGCCATGGCAGCATCGGTTTGACCAGCAAAACGACGACGTGTGCAGTGACGGCAGTACATTGAGCACATGTCGGTAACAAGCAACAATACGCGATCTGGATAGCGGTGTGTCAAACCTGGAACTGGTGAGTCTGAATCCTCGTGAAGTGGGTCGAGAAGGTCAGCAGCAGCCTGATGGAGTTCGTTAACGGTTGGAACACATTGACGACGAACTGGGTCGTATGGGTTGTTCAAATCAATCAAACTCAAGTAGTATGGAGTGATAGCCATACGGAGGGTCTTGAGTGATTTTGCTACGCCTTCCTCTTCCTCTGGGGTGAGGTTTACGTATTTCTTCAACTCATCAAGAGTTTCAATGCGGTTACGCACTTGCCAACGCCAATCGTTCCAATCTTTGTCGGAAACGTTTGGGAACATTGTTTGTCTGTTATTAGCCATGATTGTATATATAGTTGTTTTGTTGTTTTCTCTTTTGGGGCAGCAGGGGTATCGTTAAACGATACCTTATATAATAATAGAAGCGAATGATTGCTGCAGTCTTCTATTATATTATAGTGTGTCTTTTGTGATAACCAGAAGACCCAACCGCCATGATGCGGTTGGACTTCTGTTTATTTGGGTGGAGACCTCTATTAAGCGTAGAGTTCTTCGAAGATTTTGCGGAGTTCTGGGCACTCACGGAGTTCTTGGAGGGTGAACTCAGCGTGACCTTTGGTGTAACCGTTACCCATGATCATGTTCACGTCAGAGCCGATACCTTCAGCACCGAGTGAAGCTTTGGTGAAACTTGTAGCCATTGAGAAGAAGTAAACAACGCCGTCGTCTTTTGTGCAGAGTACAGCGGTCATCTCTTGGTCAGGAACGTTAACGCAGTTGATTGTTACGTCAGCCATGTTGCCGTTGGTGAGTTTAGAAACGAGTTCGTAAACCTCTACTGGAGTCATACCAGCAACGCTCTCTACTACGTCGCAGAAGCCGAGGTCTTTGATACGTTGTGTTGAACGTTGGCTGTTGGTCAAGCCGATAACTTTACCAGTAACGCCTACACGTTTTTTTGCTTCGTAAGCGCAGAGCATACCTGATTTACCACCAGCACCGAGGATAACTACGTTTTGGCCATATTGGCAGAGTTTTGCAGTCTGAGCAGGAGCTCCAGCTACGTCAAGAGCTGACAAAGCGAGTTTCTCTGGCATGTCTGTTGGGATTTTAGCGTAGATGCCGCTCTCGAAGAGGATAGCCTTACCTTTGATGTCAACTTGGTCAACGTCTGGACGGATAGCGAGGATCTCGTCGATACGGAGAGGAGTAAGTGACAAAGAAACGAGAGTTGCGATGCGGTCGCCTTCTTTCAAATCGATTTTGCCTTTCAAAGCGTCACCGATTTTCTCAACTTTACCGAGGAGCATGCCGCCAGAACCAGTACGACGGTTGCGGTGTTTGCCTTGGAGCTCAACGTTGAGGAGCATCTCTTTCTTGATTTCTTCTTCGATTTTTGCTTCAGAAGCACCTTCGCCAGCTTGAGCTTTAGCGTAGTTGTGGATATCGGTGAAAGAAGCTGAGTCGATATTCAAGGTTTGAACGTCGATGAGAATCTCGTTGTCGAAGATCTCATCCATGTTGTTATCAATCTTGTTGGCTGGCTGTGGGAGCACGCCTTTTGGTTCGATTACACGGTGTGTACCGTATTTGTTACCATGTTTTTGCATAATGTGATTTTTGTTTTTGTCTTGCAGATGCAAGTATGTTTGTAAATAATTTATTAACGTTTGTCGAGGCTGAGGATTTCACGAGCTTCGTCAGAAGTAGCAATCTCGCGGCCAAGTTCTTTAGCCAAACGAACTACTTTGTCAACTAGTTCACCGTTTGATTTTGCCAATACACCTTTAGAAAGGTAGAGGTTGTCTTCAAAACCAACGCGAACGTTACCGCCCATAGCGATACCGGCAGCAGCCATTGGGACGGCGTTACGGCCTACACCAGTTACGGTCCATGTTGAACCTGCTGGGATACCGTTTACCAACCAACAGAGGTTTGCTACTGTTGCAGGTGTGCAGCCAGGAACACCGAGAACGAAGTTGAACTGCATTGGGTTGCCAGGAACTTGACCTTTGCGAGCCATGTTGAGGATGGTGTCGAGGTGACCCATCTCGAAGCATTCGTATTCTGGTTTGATGTGTCTCTCGATCATGCGTTGACCGAAAGCACGCATTGTTGGCATTGAGTTGTCGAAGATGTCGTCACCGAAGTTGCAAGTACCGCAGTCCAATGTTGCCATTTCTGGAATTGGAGTAGTGTTGGTTGAGTCAAGTCTCTCGTCTGGAGTCATACCAACGGCACCGCCTGTTGAAGGGATGAGGATTACGTTAGGGCAAGCCTTGAGGATAGCCTCTGTGCACTCCTGGAAACGCTCGTGGCTTTGTGTTGGAGTACCGTCGTCCTGGCGAACGTGGAGGTGAACGATAGCAGCACCTGCGTCAACGGCTGATTTTGCCTCACGAACAATTTCCTCAACGGTATAAGGCACGTTAGGGTTTTGCTCTTTGGTTACCTCTGCGCCGCAGATGGCGGCAGTGATGATAAGTTTGTTTGCAGCCATAATTATTTGTCGTGGTTGATGCGTTGGCACTCTTTCTTAACTACGCAAGTACCGCTTGCACGGCAAACAACGATTGGCTCTGCCAATACGTCAGCAGCTGAATCTGATACGTCTGGACGAGGGATGATAACTTTTCTTGCCTCGAATTTCATTTTGCGTGAGGTGTTACCAACCTTTACGATTTCGCCTTCTGCCTCGATGTAATCACCAGCAAATACTGGAGCGAGGAATTCTACGTTGTCGTAAGCACAGAAGAGACCTTCGTCGCCATCGTGCATGATGAGAAGTTCTGTGGCTACGTCGCCAAACAAAGCGAGCATGTGAGCACCGTCAACGAGGTTGCCACCATAGTGAGCATCCTGAGAGCTCATTCTCAATCTGATCAATGATTTTTCCATATCTTATTTTTGTTTTAGTTATCGATTATGCTACGTAGAAATCTACCAAGATGTTTGGAGTGTGAACTTGTTCTGGTTTGATGTCGCCAGTTGGAACGAGTTCGTCGATTTCGGCGATTACCAAGTCGGCTGCAGCAGCCATCAATGGGTTGAAGTTTTGGCTTGTGCCGAGGTAAACGAGGTTGCCGCTTTCGTCGCCGCGACTTGCACCGATGAGTGCTACGTCAGCGTGGAGAGGTTTTTCGAGCAAATAGTCTTTGCCGTCAATATTGATTACCTGTTTGCCGTTGGCAACAACGGTGCCGAGACCAACTGGAGTGAGGATACCGCCGAGGCCGCAACCACCAGCGCGTACGCGCTCTGCCAATGTGCCTTGTGGAACGAGTTCTACTTCGAGTTCTCCTGCATTCATTTGTTGTTGGTTCAAGCTGTTTGCGCCGATATAGGAAGCAACCAACTTTTTGAGTTGTTTGTTTTGGAACAAAAGACCAACGCCTTTGTCGTCAAACGCAGAGTCGTTGCAGATAAGGGTCAAATTCTTCACGTTTGTCTTTGACAAAGCCTCGAGAATGCGGTTTGCTGAACCATTTGCCAAGAAGCCGCCGCACATGATGGTCATGCCATCCTTGATTTTAGCTACTGCTTCCTCTACGGAGATTCTTTTCTGAGCCATAATAAGTAATTGTATTTTAGTTATTTATTTGTTCTGTGATTTTACGGGCGTAATCTGCCCTTTTAGGCGGTAAAGTTAAGTATTTTTTTTTGATTATAGACTATTACAAACCGTTTTTTTATATATGGTGAATAGCTGATTATGACGACATCTTTTCTTATGTTCGTGAAAGGACTTTTGCCGTTTGTTTGTGGGCTTTTGCTTACAAGAAAATAGTGTGACGTTTTGTGACATAGATGTATTTCCTTGGGTTTTTGGAAGAATAAATATCAAAAATAGTTGTATATTTGCAGCCCCAAACATCAAACAATTATGATTACAAAACAAGAAATTCAACAACTGCTAATCGAGGAATCTTCCGAAGAGAACAAAAGGATTCTGCAGCGATTTTTCAAAACAGGTAAAGGCGAGTACGGCGAAGGTGATATCTTTCGTGGCGTTAAAATGCCTCATATTCACGCTATTGTCAAATATGTGGACAATGATTTGAATTTACAGGAGATGGATGCGTTACTTCAGTCACCCTTTCACGAAGATCGTATGGCCGCTTTGCTGATACTGGTTAAATGGTTTGAGGCATCCAAACGAAATCCAAAACAACAGGACACAATATTTGAGTTCTATCTCCGTCATACAAAATACATTAATAACTGGGATTTGGTAGACCTTAGTGCACCCAAAATTGTAGGTGTTTATCTGTTGCAACACCCTAGCGACGTGTTATTCCATTTGGCTGAAAGTGATAATCTTTGGGAACAACGAATTGCTGTTGTAAGTACTTGGAAACTTATTCAACAAGGAGAGTTTTATCCGACGATGCAACTTGCTGAAAAACTATTGCATCATCCACACGATTTAATGCAGAAGGCAATAGGCTGGATGCTACGTGAAATAGGCAAACGTGATTTGGATTTAGAAATTGATTTCCTGCTGAAAGATGGTCGCTATAAGACTATGCCGCGTACAATGTTGCGTTATGCCATAGAGAAGTTCCCTGAATCGTTGCGTCTATCTTTCCTTCACGGCGAAGCATAGCGTTTTCTACTTACATTTTCTAACAACAAACTAATTTACTGACATTACTGATGTGGTGTCTGCTGCATTGTCTTGACATTGCAGTTAAGACTCCGCGACGTTGGTTCTGCTCTTTTCTATGTTGTTTTTTGTCTTTAAATAGAATTTACCATTATGGTTATTCATATCGATTGCAATAATTTCTTTGCCAGTTGTGAAACTAGATTCTGTCCCGAGTTGAAACAAAACCCAGTGGTTGTAGCTGGGATTACCGAGAATGGTGGTGGTATTGTCTTGGCTCTAAATAAACTGGCAAAATCGTTGGGATTAAAACGTGGCGACCCGTTGTTTCGTGTTCAGAATACACTGTTCGACCACAATGTTCTTGTCTTTCCTGCCCATGTTTCTAAATATCGTCTGATTTCATCCACCATTATTTCCATGGTGCGGTCTTTGGGTGTTGTTTGTCAACTAACGCAATATTCTGTAGATGAATTTTTTGGTCTTGTTCCTACTGATAATCCTGTAGAATGTAGACGTATAGCATTGCAACTGAAGGATTACATTGCTCGGATAGCCGATATTCCTGTTTCTTGTGGCTTGGCATCCACGAAAACCTTGGCAAAAGTCGCTACCTATATGGCAAAACACTATGAGCCGTACGAGGGTGTCTGTGTGTTGCAGAAACATGAGGTGGCCGATGTTTTGGCTACTGTGTCTGTGAGTGATATTTGGGGAGTTGGTCGTGCCAACTCACACAAACTCAGTAGATGTCGTGTGTCAACGGCATACGAATTATTCAGTCTGAATGAAATCTTTGTCAGGGGACTGATGGGAACGCAGGGATATCGTACTTGGATGGAATTGCATGGCATAGACGCTGTGCCTATGACAACGGCTTTTTGTGCACCTAATCATATGCAGTCCAGTGTGATGCAGAGCCGAACATTTGCTTATGCTACTTCCGATCGTCGTTTGTTGGAAGAGACTGCAGCTAAATTCGCAGCAGTATGTACTCAAACACTACGCTTTCAACATTCTGAGTGCCGTCGTGTCAGCTTATTTCTGGAAACAAATCGTTTTGATACTGCGAATCCCCGATATGTCAATGGTCAAAGTTTTGATTTATCATGTCCTACGGCTTTAGGGAACGTGGTGTCTGCCGCTGTTGTTCGGTTGTTTAATGCAATTTTTCTGCCACGTTACAAATATAAGCGCATGGGTGTTGTGTTGTCGGTCATTACTCCCGAACAGTCGGCTACATTACCACTCTTTCCTGAGGATGATGCTCAAAAATGGAAGCATTTATCGACTGTAGTGGATTCTATAAACAAAAAATATGGCTGTGAAACCATTCATTATACTACACATAATAATGCTTGTTTCACAGCCTTAATGCACAACGATACATTGGATGGATTCGCTATGCCCGATTGTTCGTAGTCTTACTTTTTTAGGAAAGCAAAATGGGCCGGAATTTCGCCCGCAATGATACTGAATTTTAGTTTGCCTTCGCGGCTGAAACAGTAGACCATACCTGGCACCACGTAGGTTTTCGCATCAGATACGAAGATGTCGCCGTTGCCTGGGTTGACCGCCAGACCATAGGGAGTCATACTTTGCGCTAAAACTATTGACTCAGCTTTGGATTGTAGTTGCGTTTGTAATGTGTTTGTGTTAATCCTGAGTAGTCTAGTTTTATTAGTACTATAGAAATTTGCTGTAAGCACATACAATGTGTCATTAAGCATGCACATATTGCCTACCGAGATATTCATAGAGTCGGTCACCTTGTTTGTTGTAGGATCCACAACAAACAATTTTGGTTTGTGGACATCGATATAGTCGCCACGACTTGATACAAAAAGTTTTCCTTGGCTGTTGGTCGCTATACGATGTAGATTTGGTGCAACTGTAATTTCTTTCTCAACCTTAAATGTGGCAAGATTGATGACGCTTACTCTGTTATCATAGTTAGGTGCCATGTAGCCACCAGAGTTGGCTACAAAGAGACGACCGTTAACAATGGCCATCTGCTCTGGCTGATATCCTACCAAGAGAGTATCTACAATGGAGAGAGTGGCAGTGTCAATTTTCGCCACATAGCCACGTCGGGCATTGGGATTCATCTCAACGGGACCAGCGTAAGAGGTAACGTAAGCATAGCCTTTGTCAAAGACGATATAACGGCAGTTGGGAATCTCAATTTCACCGATATGGAGTGCGTTTTCTGCATGCATCACCTCAATTAGGTTTGAGCAGTTGATGACTGCATACATCTTGCTGCCATATATCTGAATGTCATTGCCTACATCGCCAAGATCTTTGGTCATTTGAGGGTTACGAGACAGAAAAATGTTGGAGAAAAACTCGCCTGTAGTGTACGAATAGTAATCAAGAGAGGCTTTGTTGCCACCCATATTTCCTTCATTCAGAATATAAACACCAATTACTTCCGCCAACGAATCGCTTGGTGTGATCACTTCTGGGTCGTCATTTGAGATTGGCGGAATCCTACGGCAAGCTGTTTGTGACAAACTGATTGTCAGCAAGCTGAGAATGCAATATATGAAAGAAAAAACTCTTTTTTTCATAATGATAAAGTAATGTGTAAATGTAGTTCTTTTGTTTCTCAAAGTTTCAGTGTGAGGTTTGAGAAATGTGTGGCAAAATTACACAAAAAAAATCTTATTCCACCTATTGAGAATGTATTTCTGCAGTTTACAGAAGTGATTCTGGAATTTGGAAACGAGAAAAATCAACTTTTTGAGATGTAATACTATGCAAAAAGGCCACCGATACTTGTTTGTACGGACGGCCTTTTTTTATGTAATAGTGTAACAGATACACTATTCTTCTGTTTGTATGTTTTCTTCTTTTTGAGGTTTTGAACGATATGCAGCAATAATTCTTCGAACCAATGGGTGACGAACAACCTGTGATTCTGTGGTTTGTACGATTTCTATGCCTTTAACTCCTTTTAGACGATAGAGCGCATCGCCAAGACCAGAAACAATACCACGAGGGAGGTCGGTTTGACTGAGATCGCCCGTAACGACCATCTTACTGCTTTCACCTAAACGGGTAAGCACCATTTTCATTTGGGCTACGGTTGTATTCTGTGCTTCATCGATAACAACGAAACTGTCGCGCAAGGTTCTACCTCTCATAAAAGCCAATGGCGCAATCTCTACCGTGCCGTTTTCCATGTATTCGCGAAGCTTATTGGGTGGCAGAAGGGTGATGAGAGCATCGTACAATGGCTGGAGGTAAGGGTCGATTTTTTCTTTCATGTCTCCAGGAAGAAAACCCAATTTCTCGCCAGCTTCAACGGCAGGACGACATAAGACAATGCGTTTTACTTCCTTACCCTTCAATGCCTTGACAGCAAGGGCAACAGCCCAAAAAGTCTTACCAGTTCCTGCAGGTCCTTCTGCAAAAAGCAAGTCATTCTGTTCAATTGCCGTCGACATGGCCTGCTGTGCTTCATGACGTGGTGTAATGGCTTTGCCTCCATGTGCATAAACAGCCGGTTCAGAAGAGGATATGGGGAGGGACTCTCCACCACAAAGCATTGCAACGTGTTCGGGTGTAAGGTTGTTTCTTTCTATACAATAGTTTGCAAGGGTTTCCAAGTGTCCCATTGCAGTGTTTACAACAGATTCCTCTCCACTGAGTTTAAGTGTATAGCCACGGGCCATAAGACGAAGTGTAGGGAAGAGATCTCGTAGAGTAATGAGATTCTGGTTGTTCACACCATAAAATGTAGCAAGGTCAACGGTGTAGGGTAGTGTATAGGTTTGTTCAATTGTCATCGTTAGAAAATGTTTTTGATGTTTTTTGAGATAACTATTGTGCAGAGAATAATACAATCCAACTATGATCGGCTATCTGATGGTGCAGCCATTTCGGCACTTCACGGTGCATAGGCACAAACGAGAGTGTGTTTTCTTTGGCAGATACAAATACCAGAAGGTCGTTTGGCTGCAACTGGTTGGCAATGTTGTTGAACGTAAAATCTTGTTCGATGAAATTGTCAGACTTTCGTTGTGATGATTCCCTGAGTACATTGATTGTTTTTGATTGGCTGATAAAGACAATACTTTTGTTCAGTCTGTCGCTGAGGGCATAAAGTCTTTTCATCCATGAGGTAAAGCCTGATTCATGTTCTGCATGAGGCGTAACAGCCACAACGATTCTACCGATTTCAGTGAGCGATCCAATACTTCTGTAAATCCAGATGTTGCTATCATTGCACTCTTGCGTTACTTGGTGAAGTAGTCCGCCCCAAAGGGAATCTGTAAAGCCGCTTTTTTGGTGAATACCGAGGCAGAGGTCTGTGATACCTTCATGATGAACAGATTCTATGATACCGTTGGCTGCCGATGCATCGGAACGGAAGAGGGCCGTCATTTCGCCTCCGTGGTTGGCAACGTAGCCATGGGCCTGTGCAATTACTTGTGAGGCACGCAACTGTGTTTCTTCTGTGTTTTCACGAACTACTTGCAAAGCATAGAGACTTTGTGTCTTGATGCCCATAGCTAATTCCATCAGTCCGTTCAGCGTTTCGCTGTTGGAAACTGGCACCATTACTTTGACTTTCGATTGTTGCAGTTCGTTTGCGATGGCTCTCTTTGAGGCATCTTGCTCTGCTATAGTTCTGGCACTACGTTCTGTAACAATGGAACTTACAGTACAAACAATGATAATCATCACTACAACAGCATTGATTACTTCATTGTCCCACAGATTCATGCCGTAACCAATCATAATGACTGCCAAAGTGGCAGACGCTTTGCCGATGGTCAGACCGAAACATAAATTCTGCTCAGCTTTATTGAATCGCGCGATATGTGCTATACACCAAGCACTCAACCATTTCGTACCGATGGCAGTCAATGTCATCACCAAAGCCAACAAAGCACTGCGAGGTGTGGAGAAGAATGACAATACATTCACTTCCATACCGATACTGATGAGGAAGAACGGAATGAAGAGGGCATTACCTACGAATTGAATACGTGTCATCAATGGTGACGATGTAGGAATGAAACGTCCTAACACCAAACCTGCGATGAAAGCACCCAATACACCTTCCAAACCAGAAGCCATAGCCAAGAGTGCGGCTAACAGCATAAGAAACAGAACGCACAGATATTGTGTGACGGTATTGTTGTAGGTTCTAAGTAAGTATCTAATAAGTTTTGGAAACCCGTAACCAATGATAATGGTGCTCAATGTAATACCGATGCCAATGCGCCAAAGGAATGACCAATCGGAACCACCTTTCAGCAATGACGTTGTGACTGCCAATAACAACAATGAGCAACTCACTGTGACGATAGTGCCCGAGATGACAACCGCACTACTTCTATTGGTACTGATACCCATTTTGCTGACAATAGGATAAGACATCAGTGTATGTGCAGAGTAGATTGTACTGAGCAGCATGGAAGTCAACGGATTGAAGCCTAATATCCAGTGATTGACAGCAGAACCTATACATAACGGCAATAAGAAAGTAATAACGCCAAAGGATATGCCAGTGTTTCGTTGTTGTCGAAGTGTTTGTGCGTCAATTTCCAAACCAGCAAGGAACATGATATAGAGAATACCAACTTTTCCAAGTAGATGGAAACTGCTGTCATATGCCAATACGTTGAAGCCATGAGGTCCCAACACAACGCCAGCCACGATGAGACCTATTATATATGGTATACGTACGCGTTGACAAAGTGGTGCCAATAAAATGATGGCTACCACAATGGTGAAAATAGCTGTCGGGTCGGTAATTGGGAGCGATAATAGCGTCATAATTTGATGCCAATCAGGGCTGGGGTCGACTCTTGTTTATAACGGTTTATAGCAACAATTGCAAATGTGATTTTTCCTCTCATGCTAGGCTTGACATACGTAGTAAGGTCGAAACAATCATCAGAGGTTATAGTCACGAGATTCTTAGGTGTACAAAGTGTACTTGCCGAAACTTTGCCAACGGAGGCATAGATAGCATATTTCACTGGTTGACGGTCCATAGGTAAATCATCACCACTGTTCCAAGAAAGCATTGGCACTTTGTCTATCTTCAGAAGTTTCAAGTGAGACACTTTGGGTGGGCGTGGACCATGAACCAAACGGTTCTTTGGTGTCAAAACGGGTTGTTGGAAGTAAGAGGTTCTCAAACTATCACGAATGCCTTGACGGTTCTCCATGATGGCAACTGCACTATAGAACGCAGCACCAGATACTTCGGGATAGCTTCTCAACAAATCAAGTTGACGGATGACCTCATTACCATTGCGCCAAGGTGCAGTAGCACTCTTGTTGCCAAGTTGTGATGCATAGAGCCCAATGTAAAGATTACTTTTGTTGGCTTGCTTACTCCACCAGTCCAATAAGATGGCATAATCTGCCACTTTCTTGCCTATTTCCCAATAGAGTTGAGGGACGACATAATCGATATAGCCATTTTCTAACCAAAGAAGTATATCAGCATAAAGTCCGTCGTAGTTGGTGAATGCCTGTGTGTTGGAACCACGTGGATCTTCTTTTTTGTTACGCCATACCCCAAAAGGGCTGATACCAAACTCTACCCATGGCTTTACGGCTTTGATGGTGTCACGTAAGGCAATGATTGTTCTTGTTACATTGTCGCGACGCCAATCACCTATATTTTTGAATCCTCTTGGATTGGCTTTGAATTGGGCTTTGTCTGGGAATTCTTGTCCACTCACTGGATATGGATAAAAATAATCATCCATGTGGATTGCATCAATATCATAGCGAGCTACCATATCAGCAACAACCTGTTTCAAATGTTCACAAGTGCCGCTTTGGGCTGGATTGAAATAAAGTTTTCCTCCGTATTTTACAAACCATTCAGGATGCTTTGAGTATGGATGACTCTTCGCCAGTGCTTTCGTGTTATCGTCCATTGAAGCACGGTAAGGATTTATCCATGCGTGAACCTCGATGCAACGTTCGTGAGCTGCTTGGATGATAAATGCCAACGGATCGTAGAATGGATTCGGTGCTTTCCCTTGTGTCCCTGTCAGATATTTACTCCAAGGTTCTAATTCCGATTGGTAAAAAGCATCTGCAGAAGGGCGTACTTGAATGAAAATCGCATTGAAATTTAGCGATTGCAAAGTATCCAAGATTGCCAGCATTTCCTGCTGTTGTGTTACTGTAGATGAATTTGCATGTTTAGGCCAATCGATATTAACAACGGTGGCAATCCATGCGGCACGCATCTCCCTTTGTGCAAATAGGGTATTGAGATGTGCAAACAACAATACCATTGCAATGGAGAGTGTATATAATAGTTGTCTATTCTTAATCATCGTAGGGAAAAACTATTTCTGTTTTATTGTCACGTGTTCTTGTGCACGTTCTTTGGCTTTTTGTGTTTCAACTTTCTTCCTTTCTGCAGCCGTTCTGGCAGTAAAACCTAAAGTATAGGTGAATGAGAATGAGAGTCCGTCTGTGCGACCACAACCAGGTACATACCAAAGCAATTCTTTCTGAATGGAAGCATGCGATAACATCTTCATTCTTATGGCCCATCCCATCGTGAAACCTTTAGCTACATCAACCCTAACACCAGCCAATAATTCAAGCCAACCGGCATAGACATTTTTACCTGTGTAATCCACCGATTGAGTACCGCCCCAATAAGGGTCGCTGACAGGAATATCTGTCAGTTTATAGTTCAACACGCTCATGCCATAGCGAAGGCCTACGAAAGGGTAGTTGTGCATTGGTCTTGGCTTATCGTCGTTGTCGAATCGACGCATGATATTGTAGTTGAGACCTATTCTCCAATATGGAGCTGCTGCTTGGAAATGACTTCCTCCTTTGGAAATAGAATTGATTTGTCCGTAACCTATTTCAGCAATCGGGAAAATCTTATTGAAAAGATTTACATCAATGGCAGCCTCAAGGGTTCGTATGCTCCTGTCTACAATCAGTCCCATGAATGGTGACGCAATGTCTACATGAGCCGACCATCCACAATAAACCGTATCAATCTTATGATGTTCTGCTGCATTTTCTTCCTGGGCATAACTCTTGACTGTCACGCACAGCATAAGTGCTATGAGCATTGAGATAGCAACGAATCGGAAGTGGCGTTTGTTAGACATAATGATTTATTGTTGGACTGTGCGGAAAAAGATACGAAGGTGCTTGGCATTGATATCGTTCACCTCTGGATTCAGCAAGAGGATAGAATCGATTTCGTGGTTTGTATAATTATACGATTTGATGGAGTGCTCAAACTTGCAGCCACATTCAAACGACACGAATTTATTCTTTGATGTGTGAATAATTTGCAAGGTGTCGCCAATACAGGAATCCATTGCTATGACAAATTGACTTATCGTGTCAAAATTGTTCAGTGGCAATGCAATTTCCTTCACCGATTTGTCGAGACTATATAATAATGAATCGTTTCCGACGCCATAGACTTGCAAATGCACATTGTAAGGAGTTGGCTTATAGACCTCTTCTTGCGCATTGTATTGCGTAGAATAGAGCTCTACACCCATCAAGGTGTGAATCTCCTCGTGACATTCGCCATCATGTGTGGTGCATCCGGTAACGAGGAGTGCAAGACTACAGAATACAGTCCAAAACTTCTTCATCATCATTCGTTATTCCGCATTGGTTGGTTCGTTGTGTTCCAGTTTGTTCAATTCTTCTCGAATGCAGTCGGAAGCCTCTTCTGTTGGTGTGTCTTCCAATGCTGCATAGAAAGAAATCAAACGTTCTGCCAATACAGTAGCTGAGGCATCAGCAGGAAGTGATGATGCAATCTTATTAACTGCCTGTGTAATGGCGTCTTTTGCTTTCACTACGGCTTCCCATGTTTCTTCGCTTACATACAGTTGTTGTGAGGTGTTGTGATCGAATTCCTCACGAAGTGAAGTAAGTAGAGCAAGTTGAAGCTCGTCCACTCTCATGATGCCTACGTTCTGACGCATAATCATCGCTTCAGGTGTGATTCGTTGCATCAAGAGAGTCAAACGCTCCAAGGCTGACAATTTGGCAGGTGTCAGTATCTTGTGGGTTTCACGAAGTGCTATGGATTTCTGTTTTATTTTTTCCATCTGTACAGGTCTATAAATCGCGAGAAATGCGATAATGACGATTGCTACAGCTGGAATCAACCATTTAAACAACTCGAGTGTTTCTGGAGTCATAAATTATTGTGTGTTTATTGTTTACTGTTACATTGGGAATGATGGGCCACGCTGGCTCTCCATCCATTCTTGAAGAATGATTGTGGCACTCACGCGGTCGATAAGTCCCTTGTTGCTACGTGCTTTCTTGCCTATGCCACTATGGATGATGGTTTGATAAGCCATTTTAGATGTTAAACGTTCATCGCGTTTGATAATTGTCAACATAGGGAAGGCTTGTTGCAGACGGCCAATGAACGCGTCGATTTCTGGAATAATGTCAGCCGGTGTTCCGTTCAGGTGTGTGGGATAGCCAATGACCACAGCTTCGACATTTTCTTTTTGGAAATAATCAGAAAGAAACTTATCAAGTTGAGCTGTGGGAATCGTATCTAAGGCTGTGGCGATAATCTGCAAGGGATCAGTTACAGCAAGTCCCGTGCGAACTCCACCATAGTCTATTGCCATCACACGTGCCATCCTACTTATTGTCTTTTGGCTGCCATTTCTGTGACATAGCGATATGTCACACCATTTACACGTTGTTCAACGGCATAACTCATTACCAAAGAATTGCCACTTACGATAGCGCTGCATTGAAGTGCCTTGCGAGTATCTGTAATGGTCAATTGTCGGCCATTCATTTTCCAATAGCCAGTCATTGAATAATTGAATCCGTTGCCAACTTGTTGCATCTGCATAGTGCCGCGACGACTGAAGATAATGTCTGTGCGGTCGAGTGGGGCAGATTGTTGGTTGGAAATCTGTTTGCCGTTTTGGTACTCAATGTCATGATATTGCACCACACGCCAAGCACCTACAATGGTGTTACGGTTGAATGAGATACAGCTGCTAAACAGCATCATTACAGTGGTGAGCCAGAGGAGATATGCTAATTTTTTCATTCTGCAGTTTGTTTTTTATGTGGAAGTTCGTCTGGAGAAACTTGCAATGGATTCTCGTGAAGTTTTTCTTCCAATGCACGTTGTCTGATAATATCAATTGCCTGATAGATGGCATGAAGCATGGATGAATGGCTTGCAACATTCTGTGCTGCCAATGAATAGGCAGTTCCGTGTGCTGGTGCAGTGCGAACAATATCAAGTCCACAAGTCACGTTTACACCATCGTCCATGGCAATAGCTTTGAATGGGGCAAGTCCCTGATCGTGATACATTGCAAGCACGGCATCGTACTTTGCATAGTTACCAGCCCCGAAGAAACCGTCGGCAGCCAAAGGACCTACGCAACAGATACCTTTCTCTGTAGCTTCCTGGATGGCTGGGATGATAATATTATTCTCTTCACTACCAAGCAGTCCGTTATCGCCAGCATGAGGATTGAGCGCGAGTACTGCAATACGTGGACGGATAACAGCGAAATCGGTCATGAGAGCATTGTTCAGGATTTCCAGTTTCTCTACAATAAGCTCCTTGGTGATGCTTTGAGCCACTTCATGGATAGGGGTGTGATTGGTTACGAGGGCCACACGGAGACGGTCGCTAACCAGCAACATCAAAGGCATGGCACCGCACAATTCTCCGAAAAACTCGGTATGTCCGTGAAAGTGAAATTCATCACTTTGGATAGTTGCCTTGTTGATAGGGGCTGTTACTACACTGTCGAGATAACCGGCTTTCCAGTCTTCTGCAGCGGCACGAAGTGCAGAGTAGGCCATCTGACCGCCTTCCTGTGTAGCTCGTCCCACTTCAACTTTCACCTCTTCTGGTTGGCAGTTGACAAGGCTGATTCGATGAGGAACAGCCTCGGAGGCGTTCTTAACATAGGTGATAAGCGGATGTTCCATGCCAAGTGCCTTCTTGTAGAAACCGATAACCTTGGATGAACCATAGATTACAGGTGTGCAGATGTCAAGCAGGTGTGGCTCTGACAGCGCCTTAAGTGTAACTTCAGGACCAATACCGTTAATGTCGCCCAAAGTGATACCTATTTTGATAAGATTCTTTTCCATAAAATATCTTGATGCATTCTTATTTTATTCTATTTGTTGGAGATTACCACGGCTTCGGTCTCTAATGGCATTGTTGATGACATAAGCACAGCTTCCAGCTGACGCAAAAGATTGCGTTTGTCACGGCCAGGTGCAAAGACGAAACCTTCCACAGTAATGAGTCGTCCGCTACGCTCGTCAAGACGGGTTTGTGAAACGTATGGACCGCCCATTATTTGACCATCAACCATTTTCCATAAGCCACGAACATAGGTACAATAGGTATTGTCTACGTTCTTTATTTCAATCATTGGTGGCAATACTTCACGCTCGATACCCATGTAGGAACCTTTTACAGAACCAGGGAGATTGATTTTCATTACAGAGTCGCGAGCATCCATCAACTGTGGCAATTCCCACTGATTGATGTTGGTATAAGGAACAGCATAGACAACGATGTCTTGACGGGCATCGAGGTTGCCGTTGGAAATCCAGAAGAAGTCCTTGCCTTTCTTGGAGATTTTCAAGAACGAAGGAATCACCATTTCTACACCGAACATCTCCTTAATCTCAGCTTCGGCTTCTACGTTTCTGCTCTTGTGGTAGTAGTTGAGCTGACGTTTTAGCTCGGCATTCACGAAATAGTTGTTGATAGAGTTTTGGTGCAAATGAATGAAAGATTCAAGACTATCAGTGCAAGGTGTTGTTACAACAGCCACTGCTTGTGAACGAGCCCAACGACTGTTATAATAATGCAACTTAGTTTGTGTGTATTTGCTTTTGTCCACTTCGGCAATGAAGATATTGCGCGATGTCTTGAGCATGTTTGTGAAGTTAGCATGCTCAATGCGTGATATCTTGAACATGGGTTCTGACTGCGGCAACATAGGAACAGATTGGTCGAACATGTCGTAAACGGCGCGTCCACCGACGTTTTTCCAATCGTTATTGTCCATAACAATCAATATCTCATAGCTTGCACCTGAGACATTTGGCAGCAATGTAGTATTGTCCTTACATGCTGTGAAACAAAGCATTGAGCATAAACTCAACACCCATATACATGCTTTCAAAAATCGAGTATTCATAGTCTACATTTTAAGGGTGTAAAGGTAAACAAAATCTTTCACATAATAAAATAAATAGTGTATCATCAATTACGATTGTTTTCAACCGATTCTAAGTGTGCCATTTTTCCTTTGTGAAAATGCAATTTTGATTTGCCATGAAGAAAAATGACACAATAAACTTACCTACGTTTTTGAGGGCAGAAAAAATCATTCCAAAATGCCTACTGATATTTTGCAGAAAGAAAAAATGGCTCGAAAAAGTTCACTGACATTTTTACAGAAAAGAAAAATCTTTTCGGAAAACTTACCGACATTTTGCCGGAATAAAAATCATCTCAAAAAAACTTAACTACATCTTGCAGGAAATTGATATTACGGTATACTTATGTGTGTAGTAAATAAAAAAATCCCTGCTCCGATTATACTCAGACAGGGACATTTATGGTCTCTACTGTTAGGAACGATAGGCTCCCAAAAAGTAAAAGTATTATTTTCTTATGAACTTAATGATTTCTTGTACCAATGTACCATTAAGTCCTTGTGCTGTACAACTCATGTAAAACATGTTCTGCGATTTAATATCGGTTTGTTCACAGTCTTTCATCAGGTGGGTCATTTTTGGAAGGATGACCATGTTTGCACTTAGATTTGACATCTTGAGACCAAGTGCATCTCGGGTTGAGACCTGTATGTCGTTGTCGCCTTGCAATATTAAGATTGGCTGTTTGATAGAAGCATAAATGGACTGAGGCTTGTATTGGTAGCATGAGATAAGGTAGGGTTGCACCGATGGACGGAAAATACTCATAAGGTATTCTGGCACATCTTTTGCCAATTCGCCTGCCTTCAGTTTATCGTTGATTTCCTTCGCCGATTTCTTGATCAATTCAGGCTTGTTGGAGAGCTGTTCGTCTAATAGTTCAGCCATGGATCGTCCCATTCCTGCAATAGAAATGAAACCTGAGATTTCCATATCACGAGTAACAACTGCACCTATCAATGCTCCTTCACTATGACCTAATACATATACGCCACTGAAGGGATGACTTTCGTATGTACTTAAAAAGTTCACGCAAGCCTTGGCATCATTGATATAATCTTCGAATCTGAGTTCCTCTTCTTTCATATTAAATCCACCACTCGTTGCAATGCCTCGTTTGTCATAGCGAAGTGATGCGATTCCATGAGCTGCAAGACTGTCTGCTAACATTTTATAGTTATTTATGGGAGCTGGAATCAAGGCGTTGTTGCCATTCATATCGGTAGGGCCACTTCCTGCAATAATAAGAACGACAGGACAAGGTTGCAATGTTTCTGGAATGACCAACTTCCCATTTAAAACACCTCCATTTACATCAATGGAAACAGGACTCTCTTTTACGTTGTTTTCTGCAAAAAGAAGAAGAGGCAAGAACAGTGCTACAAAAAGCAGCAAATACATTCGGATTGACTTCATATAGAATGGTTTGATGACTGATTAAATATCAATAGGGTAGGGATAAGACACATCCACAAGATAGAGGCCACAAGCAGGAACGGACTGGCCTGCTTGACAACGGTCCTTTGCCTCGATGATGTCGGTAAACTCTTTCTCTGTGATTTCACCCTTACCGACACGTAAAAGTGTGCCCACAACAGCACGGACCATATTACGGAGGAAACGGTTGGCTGAGATATGGAACACCCAATGGTCCGGCTCTATCTGAACCCATTCGGCACGATATATGTTGCAATTGTTTGTCTTGACGTCGGTATGCAACTTGCTGAAACTGGTGAAATCAATATAATTGAACAATAGTTTGGCAGCACGATTCATTGCCTCGAAATCAACCATGCCATTGAGACGGCAGGCAAGGTCATTGTGAAAAGGTGATTTCTTGGTGATGACATGGTATTCATAACTACGAGAAGTAGCATCGAAACGGGCATGTGCATCGGCATGAATCGGACAGAGTCCGCTGATAGCAATGTCGACAGGTAGAAAACTATTCATGTTCCTTACTAACAACTGAATATCCTTAATAGGAACAGAGACATCGAAGTGGGCAATCATCTTTTTTGCATGAACGCCAGCGTCGGTTCTACCTGCACCAGTAATTAAGATTTCTTCACGTAGTATGGTGCTCAAACACTTAGATACAACCTCCTGAACCGAAATTCCATTCGGTTGGATTTGCCATCCACAATATTTAGTGCCGTTGTAACTGATTGAAATAAAGTATCTTTCCATAAGGTTTAATAACCGTGAAAAAAGTTGGTGCAAAAGTACTAATTTTATCCTATTTATGTCAAAGAAAACCCTTATCTTTGCAAGCAAAATTTTGGTAAATTCCCGGAATATATAAATCACACAAAATGAATACAAAACTCCAAGAACTCACCGACAAGATTTACAGTGAAGGTGTAGAAAAAGGTAAGACCGAAGCCGCTGAATTGGTGGCTAAAGCTCAAAAAGAAGCAGCCGAAATCGTTGCTAAAGCCAAAAGCGAAGCCGAAAACATCATGAACGCTGCTAATCGCAATGCTGAAGAGTTGAAAAAGAACACTCAGTCAGAGTTGAAACTTTTCGCAGATCAATCAGTGAATGCGCTCAGAACAGAAGTAGCTAACTTGCTTTGCGGTAAATTGGCAACAGATTCTGTAAAAGCTGCTACTGCAGACAAAGGTTTCATGCAAGGTTTGATTGCTGACCTCTGCAAACAGTGGGTTAATGACGGAGAAGTTAAAATTGATGCTAAAAATGCTCAAGAACTTACCGACTACTTTACAGCCAATGCCAAAGAACTCTTGAACAAGGGCGTTAAAATCAACGAAGTAAAAGGTTTGAAAACCGACTTCTCAATCGCACCAGCTCAAGGTGGTTACAAAATCTCATTTGGCGACGCTGAATTTGTAGAGTACTTCAAAGAGTTCCTGCGTCCTAAATTGGTGGAGATGTTGTTTGGTAAATAATTAAATTATTCCGAACAGCATGGAATACTATAATTTAATAACCGGTCTTCCTGACCTTCAGGCAGACAACTCCAAGTCGGCTCCAGCACTCAGCGAATTGCTTGAGGAGTTGCAAGGCGTAATGACGAAGGGCGATCTCAAACTCTTGAATCTGCTCCGCATGCGCTACGACAACGCCAACCTGTTGGCTTATATGGCTGACAGCAATGCTGAGTTGAACGATTTGGGCTTGCTTTCTGCTGACGATTGGCACGACCTTCTCACCATCCTCGCTGACGAGGACGATAAAGAGAAGAAAGATGCTCGTCTTCAAAGTTATGTGAAGGAATTCTACCAGATCATCAATGATGAAGAGCAAGGTGCCGAAGTTGAGTCAAAAGAAGATTTACTCACACGTCTTTACTACGAGTTTGGCATGAAGTCAAAGAACTCATTCGTTGCTGAATGGTTCAATTTCTGCCTCAACATGAACAATGTGATTGCTGCAGTCATCTGCCGCAAACATGGTTTCAATGTGAAGACTGCCGTGATTGGCGACAACGAGATTGCCGAAGCTCTCCGCTCCAGCGGTGCTCGCGATTTCGGTTTGGTTGGCCAATTCGAATATGTGGACAAATTCCTTTCCGTTGCAGAAGAATCCAATCCACTCGATCGCGAGAAAAAAATGGATGCACTGAAATGGGAATGGCTCGAGGAGCACACCTTCTTCGATCATTTCTCTGTTGAATGCGTGCTTGCATACTGGATTCGCTGCGAACTGATGCGTCGTTGGGATTGCCTCAACGTAGAGCAGGGTAAGGAAGTGTTCCGCGGACTCCTCAACGAAATGAAAAAAGACGTTCATTTTGACTAATGCTAAGAATTTTCAAGGCGTCACAAATAGTAAAATAAATACAATATAATATATGGCAACAAAAGGAACAGTAAAAGGAATCATCTCTAACCTCGTGACTGTGGTACCTGATGGTCCTGTAGCTCAGAACGAAATCTGCTACATCTCTGTCGGCACCACTAAGTTGATGGCAGAGGTTATTAAAGTAACAGGCGAAAACGTGTTCGTTCAGGTGTTCGAAAGCACTCGTGGCCTTAGAGTTGGCGACACAGTAGAGTTCACAGGACACATGTTGGAGGTAACTCTTGGTCCTGGTCTGTTGAGCCGTAACTACGACGGTCTTCAGAACGACTTGGACAAACTTACTGGCGTATTCTTGAAACGTGGTGAATACAACTTCCCACTCGATGAAGAGAAACTCTGGCAATTCAAACCAATCGCTAAAGCTGGCGACAAAGTACAAGCCGCATCATGGCTCGGTGAAGTGGACGAGAACCACCAACCACACAAAATCATGGTGCCTTTCGTAATGCAAGGCAACTACACCGTTAAATCGGTTGTTGCTGCTGGCGAATACAAAATCAACGACACCATCGCAGTCATCACCGACGAAGAGGGCGTTGATCACAACATCACAATGGTTCAAAAATGGCCAGTTAAAAAGGCTATTACCCATTACGCAGAAAAACCACGTCCATTCAAATTGCTTGAAACTGGTGTTCGTGCTATCGATACTGCAAACCCAATCGTAGAAGGTGGTACTGGCTTTATCCCTGGTCCTTTCGGTACAGGTAAAACCGTGCTCCAACACGCTATCTCAAAACAAGCTGAGGCTGACATCGTAATCATCGCTGCCTGCGGTGAACGTGCTAATGAGGTTGTAGAAATCTTCGTTGAGTTCCCTGAACTCGAAGACCCACACACCGGTCGCAAGTTGATGGAACGTACCATCATTATCGCTAACACATCTAACATGCCTGTTGCATCCCGTGAGGCATCTGTATACACAGCAATGACCATCGCTGAGTACTACCGCTCAATGGGCTTGCGCGTATTGTTGATGGCCGACTCTACTTCACGTTGGGCTCAGGCTCTCCGTGAGATGTCAAACCGTATGGAGGAACTTCCTGGTCAGGACGCATTCCCTATGGACTTGTCTGCTATCATCGGCGCATTCTACAGCCGCGCAGGTTATGTATATCTCAATAACGGTCAATCTGGTTCTATCACCTTCATCGGTACTGTATCACCTGCAGGTGGTAACTTGAAAGAGCCTGTAACCGAAGGCACCAAGAAAGCTGCTCGTTGCTTCTATGCTTTGGAGCAGAACCGTGCCGACCGTAAACGTTACCCTGCTATCAACTCAATCGACTCTTACTCAAAATACATCGAGTATCCTGAGTTCGAAGACTATATCAAGACAAAGATTGAGGGCGACTGGATTGGTAAGGTTAACCAAATGAAGACTTTGCTCCAACGCGGTAAAGAAGTTCAAGAGCAAATCAACATCTTGGGTGATGACGGTGTACCAGTAGCATATCACGTTATCTTCTGGAAATCTGAAGTTATTGACTTCGTTATCCTCCAACAGGACGCATTCGATAAGATCGACGCAAACTGCCCATTGGAGCGTCAGGAGTTCATGTTGAACCTCGTAATGGATATCTGCAACTCAGAGTACCAGTTCGAAACATTCATCGATGTAATGGAATTCTTCAAACGCATCATCAACGTTTGCAAACAGATGAACTATAGCGAATTCCACTCAGAGACATTTGATAAGAGCTACGAGTCATTGAAGGAAATTCTTGCAGAACGCCAGAAATAAGACCTGAGGGACATCCTTACTTTAATTAATTTGTAAAAAACAGAAATCAAATATGGCTACAAAAGCATTTCAAAAAATCTACACCGAGATTACTGCCATCACAAAGGCTACCTGCTCTTTGAAGGCAACTGGTGTAGGTAATGATGAATTGGCAACCGTAAATGGTAAGCTCGCTCAGGTTGTAAAAATCATGGGCGACAACGTTACCCTCCAGGTTTTTGAAGGTACCGAAGGTATCCCAACCAACGCAGAGGTTATCTTCCTCGGCAAGGCTCCTTCTTTGAAAGTGAGCGACCAATTGGCTGGCCGTTTCTTCAACGCTTTCGGTGATCCTATCGACGGCGGTCCAGAAATCGAAGGCGTAGAAGTTGAGATTGGTGGTCCTAGTGTGAACCCAGTTCGTCGTAAACAACCATCTGAACTCATCGCTACCGGTATCGCAGGTATCGACTTGAACAATACTCTCGTATCTGGTCAGAAGATTCCTTTCTTCGCCGACCCTGACCAACCTTACAACCAAGTAATGGCGAACGTTGCTCTCCGCGCAGAAGCCGACAAAATCATCCTTGGTGGTATGGGTCTGACCAACGACGACTACCTCTACTTTAAAAACGTATTTAACAACGCAGGCGTACTCGACCGTATCGTTTCTTTCGTGAACACCACAGAGAACCCACCTGTAGAACGTTTGCTTATCCCTGATATGGCTTTGACTGCAGCAGAATACTTCGCTGTAGAGAAAAACCAGAAAGTCCTCGTGCTCCTTACCGATATGACCCTCTATGCTGACGCATTGGCTATCGTAAGTAACCGTATGGACCAAATCCCTTCAAAAGACTCAATGCCTGGTTCACTCTATTCTGACTTGGCTAAGATCTATGAGAAGGCCGTACAATTCCCAGCAGGTGGTTCTATCACCATCATCGCTGTAACCACATTGTCAGGCGGCGATATCACACACGCTATTCCTGATAACACCGGTTACATCACCGAGGGTCAGTTGTATCTCCGTCGTGATAGCGATATCGGTAAGGTTATTGTTGACCCATTCCGTTCACTCTCACGTTTGAAACAATTGGTTGCTGGTAAGAAAACACGTGAAGACCACCCACAAGTAATGAACGCTGCTGTTCGTTTGTATGCCGATGCTGCCAATGCTAAGACCAAGTTGGAGAACGGTTTCGACCTTACCAACTACGACGAACGCTGCCTTGCATTTGCGAAGGGTTACTCTGAGAAGATTCTTGCAATTGACGTAAACATCAATACCGTTCAAATGCTTGACGAATCTTGGAAACTGTTCGGCGAGTACTTCAAACCAGAAGAAGTAAACATCAAGCAACAACTCGTCGACAAATATTGGGTTAAGTAATTTCGTAGAGTCAAAATTAAATTAGGATTCTATGGCAATAACATTCCAATATAACAAGACATCGCTTCAGGGGTTGGAGAAGAACCTCAAGATGCGTGTTCGCGCTTTGCCTACCATCAAGAACAAGGAGAGTGCGCTGCGTCTTGAAGTGAAACGCGCCAAAGACGAAATCATCCGTCTCGAGCAGGAAGTCGAGCAACGCATCGACGCCTACGATCAGATGATGGCACTTTGGGGTGAGTTCGACACTTCTTTGCTCCATGTTGACGATGTGAAAATGAGTGTCAAGAAAATCGCAGGCGTAAGAGTTCCTGTTCTTGACGAGGTAATCTACTCAACAAAGCCATTCAGTGTGTTCAACGCACCAAAATGGTTTGCCGATGGATTCACCCAACTGAAAGAACTGGCTCAAGTGGGCATCGAACGTGAGTTCTGCGAGAATAAACTTCATCTCTTGGAGTATGCCAGAAAGAAAACCACTCAAAAGGTAAACCTCTTTGAGAAGGTACAGATTCCTGGCTACGAAGATGCTATCAGAAAAATCAAACGCTTCATGGAAGACGAGGAGAACCTCTCCAAATCTTCACAGAAAATCGTGAAGGGCAAACGTGAAGCTGAAGCATTGGCTGAAGAGAAATAACACACATTGAATCAGAGCTCATTATGATAACACAAATGAACAAATACACCTTCCTGGTGTTCCACAAACAATATGCCGACTTCCTCGGAAAACTTCGCGAGGTAGGTGTGTTGCACGTGGCTGAAAAACCAGAAGGTGTGGTTGAAAATGATCAGTTGCGCGAAAAGATGCAGGCTTCTGCCATGGTGGCTAAGGTGATTGAAGATACCAAAGCCCTCATGCCAAAAGATGCTGCACCTGCTCCTGCCGACGGTAGCAACGGCGCTGAACTCCTGACTCAATTCGACGAAATGGTGGCTGAGAAATATCGTCTCCAGCAACTTATGGCTGCTACTGAGAAAGAAGCAGAACGTATGGATATCTGGGGCGACTTCGATGTCGAGAAAATGCAGCAACTTGCCAAGAATGGCTATGTCATTCAATGTTGGAGTTGTGTGCCAGCCAAATTCGACGAAGAGTGGGTTTCTGCCTACAACGCTATCAACATCGGTCAGTTAGGCAGTCTTCTCTGCTTTGCAACCGTCACTCCAGATCCTGTGTCAATTGATGCAGACCTCGTGGTTCTCAACGATATGAATGCCGCTCAGCTTACCGCTGAGGTTGAAAAGATCAAGGCTCAACTTGAAGCACATCAGAACAATATGCAAGCATGGGCAGTGAAAAACATTGCCAACTTGGAGAAATATGCGCTTCAGATTGAAGACGGTATCGAATGGCAACGCGTTGAATTGAACACCACAGCAACAGCCGACGATAAAGTCATGTTGCTTGAAGGCTACGCTCCAGTAGAAAATGCTGAAGCCATGAAAGCAATGCTTGAGGCAGAAGGCGTATTCTATGAAGTAGAACTGGCTGACGAAGAAGACGAACGCGCTCCTATCAAATTGAAAAACAACGCATTCAGCAAGATGTACGAAGTGCTCACCAGCATGTATGGTATGCCAGACTACGGTGAGTTCGACCCAACTCCAATGTTGGCTCCATTCTTCTCACTCTTCTGGGGTATGTGTATGGGCGATGCCGGTTACGGTATCATCCTCATCCTCCTCGGTTTCCTCATGAGAGGCAAACTCGGCCCATCAATGCGTGGCATGATGAACCTTGTCATCACACTTGGTGTCTTCACCACAGTCATTGGTGCTGTGATGGGCACATTCTTCGGTTACAACCTCATTGAATCAGTCAACACTCCTGTATGGATGAAAGACTTCATGATTGGTGGTACTGCCGAGGTAGCAGGTCTGAACTTCGACAAGATGATGCTCGTTGCCCTTGGCATCGGTATCTTCCACATCTGCTGTGCTATGATTGTGAAACTCGTTGGCGAAACCATGCGTAAAGGCTTCCTCAACAGTTTGAGCACTTGGGGCTGGACACTCCTCATTGTAGGTAGTGTAGTTATCGCTTCCTTGATGATTCTCAACGTGATCCCAGCAGGTATCACAAAGATTGCATTCATTGCCGTTGCTGGTCTTTCTGCTGTTGGCATCTATTTGCTCAACAACATCCACCGCAACCCAATCATGAACATCTTTGCTGGTCTCTACGACACCTATAACATGGCATCTGGTCTCCTTGGTGACGTCCTCTCATACATCCGTCTCTATGCCCTCGGTTTGGCAGGCGGTTTGTTGGGTGGTGCATTCAACACCTTGGCTCAAATGGCCAACGAAGGATGCAGCAGCATCCCAGGCGTAGGTGTGGTTCTCGGTGCTATCTTCTTCGGCTTGATCTTCACTGTTGGTCACGCCTTGAATATCGCACTTTCATGTCTTTCAGCATTCGTACACCCACTTCGTCTTTCGTTCGTGGAATACTTCAAAAATGCTGGCTACGATGGTAAAGGCGTAGCATACAAACCTTTCCAAGTAAAAGAAGAAAAATAAATAAATAATACAAACATCTAAACAAAACAACAATTATGCAATTATTAGGTTATCTTGGCTTAGGCCTCATGTTTGCCTTGGCTGCAATCGGCAGTGTCATTGGTACTACAATCGCTGGTAAAGCTGCTGAAGGTGCTTTGAAGAAAAACCCAGGCAAATCATCAGCTTACATGATCATGTCTGCTCTTCCTGCAACACAGGGTCTTTACGGCTTCGTAGCTTTCATCATGTGTATGGGCAAAGCTACTGCAAACCCATTGATGATGGCTGCTGTAGGCATCAGCGTAGGTCTCGCTTGCTTGTTCTCAGCTATCCGTCAAGGTCAAGTTTGCGCTGACGGTATCCAAGGCACAGCTCAAGGTCACGACGTTATGGTTAACACCATGATCTATGCTGCTCTTCCTGAGTTCTATGCTATCTTGGGCTTGGTTGTAGCTATCATGGCTAACTAATAGTAGTTCTTAAACTAATAAACGGGGACTTCAGAATATGAGGTCCCCATTTTTTTTCGATTATTTTCTAAAAAAATCGGAAGTTCGTGTAGTAAACAGCCCGCGGGTTGCGTCTATATAGGTGTAAGAACAAAAGAAAAGCACATTAAAGCAGAGTGCTTGCAACTTTTCTCACAATATGAAATAGCGATGGAAAAAGAAACTATGGATTTCGACAAGATGGTGCACACATACAAAAGCACCATTTATCAGGTCTGCTATATGTTCGCCAAAGACAACGACGAAGCGGCAGACTTGTTTCAGGAAGTACTCATCAACCTTTGGCAAGGACTAAGCAGTTTCAAAGGGCAGAGTAGTTTGAAAACGTGGATATGGCGTATCAGTCTGAACACATGCATTTCGTTTGACCGAAAGAAAAAACGTGGCATACAAACCCAGCCGTTGGAAATGGATATTGACCTCTTCAACGACACCGATGCTGAAACAGTACAAGTCAAGATGTTGCACGACCGCATCAGCAAACTTGGCGTCATGGACCGCGCAATCGTCATGCTCTGGCTTGAGAATCTCAGCTACGACGAAATAGGCGCCATTGTCGGCATCACTGCCAAAAATGTATCAGTTAAACTGGTCAGAATCCGCGAGCAACTCAAAAAAATGTCTAACTAAACACAACTACATTTCTATATGGAAAACCTCGAGAACTCAATCTTGGACGAACTCCGTCAGCAGAACGAACTTCTAAAACAAAAACTGGAAGATCAGGTCATTGTCTCACGTCTCAAACTTGAGAAGGTGCGTGAACATAACCTTACCAACATCTTGAACGATGACAAATTCCTCTTTGCGTTAGGTATTTTTGCTATCATCTTCCCTCCATTGCAATTCTACTTCGTTCTCAATACATCAATCTACTTTGCCATAGCTACAGCATTGTTCATGGCATATAGTTTCTTCCGTTTGATTCGTCGTCACCGATGGATGAAAACGCTCAGAAACATGGACACCGACCTCCTTTCTTATGTTGATAAATTGAAACTTGCCATGCGCAAAGAATATACCATGCGTGCCCCTGAGATTATCCTGCTTACTCTCTGGCTCATTTGGCTTGGTATTGAAATCTATATGCAAACATCTGATCAACCCATTGAATACATCATCGGCCTCTCCGTGGGTTGCCTTGTTGGCGGTTTGATAGGTGCGGCTTTTGGTTTGTTATACCTGAAGAAAACACGTCGTCGTCTTCAAGCTATCATCGACCAGGTTGAAGAATATCGTTCCCTTGCAAACGAATAAATATTTCCATCATATTTCTTCAATAGCGGCTTACCGCGAGGCGTTCACAGATCTTCTGTGGGCGCTTTTTTATGATGACAGAGTGATTATATATGTATCTCTTTTTCAATCTGCAATTCCCATTTGGAAGTTTTCGAATTACTTCTACATTTTGTTCTTGAAGGGGTTTTAAGGTGTTTTCCTGAGGAACAAAATGTCACAGAATAGTTGTATCTTTGCAACTTGATTTAGCAATATGGAAAATAAGACTGAGATATACGAAGAGAACACGCTGTTAGTGGGTTTGGTGACACAGCAACAGAACGAGGTGAAAGCAAAGGAATATTTGGATGAACTTGCTTTCCTTGCTGAGACAGCAGGTGCTATGCCTGTACGCCGTTTTATCCAACATCTTGAATATCCGAATCCTAAAACGTTTGTTGGCGAAGGAAAACTTGCAGAAATCCGCCAGTACATTGAGGATAATGAAGATGTGTCAATGGTAATTTTCGATGACGAACTCTCTGCACTCCAGCTCCGAAATATCGAGAAAGTATTGAAAGTAAAAGTTCTCGACCGAACCAATCTTATTCTTGATATCTTTGCAAAACGTGCCCAAACTGCCTACGCTAAGACCCAGGTAGAGTTGGCGCAATTACAATATATGCTTCCACGTTTGACACGTCTTTGGACTCACCTCGAACGTCAGCGTGGTGGTATTGGTATGCGTGGTCCTGGTGAGACACAGATTGAAACTGACCGTCGTATTATCCTCTCTAAAATATCTTTGCTCAAACAACGTCTTTCGCAGATTGACCGTCAGATGGCAACCCAACGAAAGAATCGCGGCAAGATGGTTCGCGTTGCTTTGGTTGGCTATACCAACGTGGGCAAATCAACCATGATGAATCTCTTGAGTAAATCGGACGTCTTTGCCGAAAACAAACTCTTTGCTACATTGGACACCACAGTGAGAAAGGTTATAATTGACAACCTTCCTTTCCTTTTGTGCGACACCGTAGGATTTATCCGTAAATTGCCTCACGGATTGATTGAATCATTCAAGAGTACACTGGATGAAGTGCGCGAAGCAGATCTCTTGATTCACGTAGTGGATATTTCGCACCCAAATTTTGAGGAACAATACGAAGTGGTTAATAAAACACTACGCGAAATCAGCAACGAAGATAAACCAACCATTTTGGTATTTAACAAGGTGGATGCCTTCACTTATACACCGAAAGATGAAGATGATCTTTCACCTGTGACACGTGAGAATCTAAGCCTCGATGATCTGAAGCAAACTTGGATGGCTCGTCTCAATGGCGACTGCATCTTCCTCAGTGCAAAAGAAAAACTAAACATCGAGAATCTTAAGCAACTGATGTATCAGCGTGTGAAAGAAATTCACGTAACCCGATTCCCTTACAACGACTTCCTGTTCCAAAATTACGAAACTACCGAAGAGTAAGTCAGACTCCCTACTATACGATAGAAAATGAGAAACCGACTGATAACAATATTGTATTGCATGCTAATGGGCTGTTTTTCCATGACAGCTCAACATGTTGTGCGCGATAGTGTCAGTATTATCACATCGGAAGACTCATTACGTATTCATCAGGCTGCCATCGAAGAAGCCACTACCAATCCGCTGTTCCTTGATTGGGTATTTGTTGATAAAGGTAAGAATATGGTGGATACCACCAACAGTTTGAAAAAGGTACGCAACAATGCACGAACATACGTTGTAAATTCTCATCCAGAAGCTTATCGATATCACTATAACCAGTTGCCTTTGCATGACGATGTCTTTGTGCTTCATACAAGAGGTAAGAATAATGTGACGGTTGTTGACAGCAATTTGATGTTTCGTCCATCTTCTAACAAGGAAAAATTGCAACATGTGAAAGATGGCACATTGAAGAATTGGAATCGCACACTGCTCATCCAGTTGCAAGGTACACAAAACTATATTTCTCCCAACTGGTATAATGGTGGTGAGAGTTCGCTTGCTTTGTTAGGATATATCAATGCCCAACTTAAATTTGATAATAAAAAGATTCAGTGGGAAAACCTCTTTGAGTGGAAAGCTGGCATGAACGGTGTGGTCAGCGACTCGCTACACAAACTACGTGTCGGCGAAGACCTCCTGAAACTCAATACCAAGTTTGGCGTCAAAGCGTTCAAAAATTTCTACTATACCGCATCTGCAGAAGCGTCGGCCACACTATTCAACACCTACCTTTCCAATAGTTACGAGCGTGCTACAGCACCGCTTTCACCGATTCGTTTTTACGGCAACCTCGGTATGGACTACAAATACAAGAAGATTATCTCCGTCATGCTCTCGCCGTTGTCGTATAAGATGGTCTATGTGAACGATACCACTGTTCATCCTAGTGTCACTACCTCTGTGGCAGACAAAGTGGGTATCCCCGATGGTAAAAAGATACTGCATCAGTTCGGTAGTTCTTTGGAGGTGAAGTTCAGCTATTCCTTTACACGCGAAATCGTATTGGATAGCAAGATGAAACTCTATACCAACTATAAAGGCATTGAGTGGGATTGGGAAGTTGTAGGTAATTTCATCATCAACCGTTACCTCAGTGCACGTGTCTCTGTGAACCCACGCTACGATAGCACCGTAAAGACGGAAGATGGTTCAAAACCAAAGATTCAGCTTAAAGAGCTGACCAGTTTAGGTTTCAGCTATCGGTTCTGATGTGTCCGGCGACTCAGCCAACAAATCCTTAGCCGTTTTCTTCAGCACAGGATGTTCCCATTCGGGCAACACATCACACAACGGCTTCAGCACAAAATTTCTCTCTTCCATCAATCGGTGGGGCAGTGTCAGACGCTCTGTCTCCACAATCTGATGGTCATAATCCACAAGGTCAATGTCAATCAGTCGGTCGGCATAACCGTTGATGGATTTTACTTTTCGGCCTAACTGCTTTTCAATCTGCTGCGTCACGTCAAGAATCTCCATTGGCTGCAGCGTAGTTTCCACCACCACGATACCATTCAAAAAACTGTTTTCCGAAGTGAATCCCCATGGTTCTGTCTTGTAAAAAGGAGAAACCATTGTGCATACGCCAATTTTGGAGGCAATCTGTGCTATTGCATCCATGAGATTCTGTTTTTTATTGCCAAGATTGGTGCCGATAGAGAGAATCAGTTGAGCCATAGTATAAAAAAAGAACATCCGAAAAGAGCAAGCCCCTTTCGGATGTCGTTAGCGTTTAGTACAAAATTATCCGATGATACCTTTGTAAGCTTCTGCGTCCATGAGCTCGTCCAACTCAGCAGCGTTGGTGATAGCGATCTTGATCATCCAGCCTTTGCCGTATGGATCGTTGTTTACGAGTTCTGGTTGATCGTTGAGTTCAGCGTTAACCTCGAGAACTTCACCGCCAACTGGCATGTAGAGTTCAGCAACAGTTTTAACTGCTTCTACAGAACCGAAAGTACCTTCTTTGTCGAGGGTCTCACCTTCTGTTTCGATTTCAACGAATACGATTTCACCGAGTTCGCTTTGAGCGAAGTCTGTGATACCGATGTAGGCTTCATTGCCTTCTACACGAATCCACTCGTGGTCTTTCGTGTATTTCAAATTTGCTGGAACGTTCATTGTATTACTTAATATTAAGATGTAATTGATTTGCGAATTTTCGTGGTGCAAAGATAACGATATTTTTCCGATTGCGTACTCTCTTTGCCCCGATTTTTTAATAGATGATGATACCGATTACCGCAGCGATGACAATGGCAAGAATTGGATGCACCTTAAACCATTTCGTAGCCACGAAAGTAGCACCGAAAAGAATCCAACTGATGATGTCGCGGCATCCCTCGCCGAAGTTCTCTTCGTTGATAAGGAGCAGAGCAGCAGCAGCAATCAGACCGATGACCACGACACGCAACATCTTCATTGCACCGTTGAAATACGGATTCGTCTTCACCTTGCTGATTGCCAAAGCCAACAATGCCACGATGATAAACGAAGGAAGCATGATAGCCAAAGTGGCAACCACAGAGCCAAGCACCGTGCCCGAAGCGAGATAACCGGCGTAGGTTGCGCTGTTGATACCGATAGGACCAGGGGTAATCTGGCTGACAGCAACCATGTTGGTGAAATCTGTGCTTGAAAGCCAAGGATGATGTTCTACGATTTCAAATTGAATCATCGATAGCATCGCATAGCCGCCACCGAAGCCGAACAAGCCAATCTTGAAGAATGTGAGAAAAAGCTGAAGATAAATCATTGCTGTGCCTCCTCTTTCTTCTGTTTATTCATTTGGCAATAGGCCATGATGGCACCAATCACACCACCTACAATAATCATAAGGATTGGCGAGATGTTCAGTTGCCAGATAGCCAAAGCCACCAATGCGGGAATCCAACACGTCTTCCATGTCACCTTGGCAGTCTTGGCGAGATTGAACACAGGCACGGCAATCAGTGCCACAACGGCAGGACGAACCGCCTTGAAAATCTTCACGAAGATGGCACTGTCTTTATATTGTGTCAGAAAGATGGCGAAACAAAGGATGATGACGAAGGAGGGGAGTGCAGCTCCGAAGGCGCTCACCAAAGCACCTTTCCAACCACGAATCTTATTGCCAACGAGAATTGCCATGTTTACAGCCAGGATGCCTGGTGCTGTTTGAGCAATCACAAGTAGGTCGATAAAATCCTCTTTATCAATCCAATGGTGTTTGTCAACAACATCTCTTTCTATGATTGGAATCATCGCATATCCACCGCCGATGGTGAATGCGCCAATCTTTGCGAAAGAGCCAAAAAGAGATAATAACGATGTCATTAAAATATATTCTAATTTCGAGTGCAAAGGTAGTAAAAAAGACACGTTTTAATTTGTTACCTCATTGAAAAATCACTACCTTTGTCCCAAATTTTATAAGCACCTTGCCAAACGTGCAAAGTGCTGAAAAATAAGACAGAAATCAAACTCAAAAAATAAATAGTTCATTATGAAAATGCACAATTTCAACGCTGGTCCTTGCTGTTTGCCAAAGCAGGCCATCGAATCAACCATCGAAGCTATCCGTAACTTCGACAACACTGGCATCGGTCTTCTTGAAATCTCTCACCGTACTCCAGGTTGGGAGCGCATCATGGCTGAGACAGAGCAAATGTGGCGCGAATTGTTGAACATCCCAGAAGAATATGCAGTTATGTTCCTCGGTGGTGGTGCTTCAACACAATTCTTCACCGTTGCTGCCAACATGCTCAACAAGAAAGCTGCTTACCTCCAGACTGGTGTTTGGGCTAAGAAAGCTGCTAAAGAGGCTAAATTCTACGGCGAAGTTGAAATCGTAGCTTCATCAGAAGACAAAACCTACAGCTACATTCCAAAGAACTACACCATCCCAACAGATGCTGACTATTTCCACATCACAACCAACAACACTATCTACGGCACAGAAATCAAATACGATATGGACTGCCCAATCAATTTGATCGCTGACATGAGCTCTGACATCATGAGCCGTCCTGTTGACGTGAAGAAATATGCTATGATCTACGGTGGTGCTCAGAAAAACGTAGGCCCTGCAGGTGTTACTTTCGTAATCGTTCGCAAAGACCTCCTCGGCAAAGTTGAGCGTCCTCTCCAAACCATGGTAGACTACCGCACACACTGCCCAGAAGAGCAAAAGAACCACTCAATGTTCAACACTCCTCCTGTATCAGCTATCTTCGTTATGCACGAGACCTTGAAATGGGTGAAAGAGAACGGTGGCGTTGAAGGTATGTACAAACGCAACTGCGCTAAAGCAGAACTCCTCTACAACGAGATCGACCGCAACTCTATGTTCGTTGGCACAGCTGAGAAAGAAGACCGTTCACGCATGAACGTTTGCTTCGTAATGGCTCCAGGCTACGAAGACAAACAAGACGCTTTCATGGCATTTGCTAAAGAACGCGGCATGGTTGGTATCAAAGGTCACCGTTCAGTAGGTGGTTTCCGTGCTTCTATCTACAACGCTTGCGAACTCGAAGACGTTCAAGCTTTGGTAGATTGCATGCAAGAATTCGAAAAATTGAACAAATAATTCAGTTTAAGATAATTCTCACCGAGAGCCGTGCTGATTTCAGCGCGGCTCTTTTTGTTTGCATACAATATATATAGTATGACAAGCAGACAAAAAGAAAGCGCGAACACCGAAAGGTGCTCGCGCTTGTTGTATAGAAAGGGGAGGGGATTACTTCTCTTTTTCTACGATAGAGAGATTCAACTCGTCGAGTTGTGATTGAGCAATCACACTTGGAGCGTCCAACATCACATCGCGACCCTGGTTGTTCTTTGGGAAGGCGATACAGTCGCGGATAGAGTCGAGACCAGCGAAGAGAGACACGAAACGGTCGAGACCGTAAGCCAAACCGCCATGAGGTGGTGCACCGAACTTGAAGGCATTCATCAAGAAGCCAAACTGCTCCTCTGCCTGTTCTGGAGTGAAACCGAGGCACTCAAACATCTTATGCTGCAACTTGCTGTCGTGGATACGGATACTACCACCGCCCACTTCAACACCGTTGATGACCATGTCGTAGGCATTGGCACGAACAGCACCTGGATCGCTGTCCAACAATGGCACGTCCTCAAGTTTTGGTGAAGTGAATGGGTGGTGCATAGCGTAGTAACGCTGATCTTCTTCGCTCCATTCAAACAATGGGAAGTCAACCACCCAGAGGCAAGAGTATTTGTTCTTGTCTCTCAAACCGAGTTGGTTAGCCACCTCGAGACGGAGTGTACCGAGTTGCACACGTGTCTTGTTGACGTTATCGCCAGAAAGGATGAGAATCAAATCGCCTGGTTCGGCTTTCATCTCTGCCTTCATCTGTTGAAGCACCTCTTGAGTATAGAATTTGTCAACGCTTGACTTCACGTTGCCATCTGCCTCTACACGTGCATAGACCATACCTTTGGCACCAACCTGTGGTTTCTTCACAAACTCGGTCAATGCGTCGAGTTGCTTACGTGTATAAGTAGCAGCACCTTTCACGCAGATACCGCCGATATATTTTGCCTGATCAAATACGCTGAAGCCGTGACCTTGAAGCACATCCATCAGCTCCACGAAACGCATGTCGAAACGTGTGTCAGGTTTGTCGGAACCATAATACTTCATGGCATCGTGCCATGTCATACGTGGCCAAGCACCGTCAAACTCAATACCTTTCAAGGTCTTGAACAAGTGTTTGCTCATGCCCTCAAACAAGGTGATGATATCTTCCTGCTCCACGAACGACATCTCGCAGTCGATCTGTGTGAACTCAGGCTGACGGTCTGCACGGAGGTCTTCATCGCGGAAACATTTCACGATTTGGAAATAACGGTCGAAACCGCTCACCATCAACAACTGCTTCAGTGTTTGTGGGCTCTGTGGCAAGGCATAGAACTGACCTGGATTCATACGGCTTGGAACGATGAAGTCGCGTGCACCCTCTGGTGTTGACTTGATCAGCACTGGGGTCTCCACCTCAAGGAAGCCATGCTCGTCGAGATAGCGGCGAACCTCAAACGCCATTTTATGACGCAATTCCAGATTCTTGCGAACGGCATTGCGGCGGAGGTCGAGATAGCGGTATTGCATGCGGATATCGTCGCCACCGTCGGTCTCATCCTCAATGGTGAAAGGAGGAAGGGCAGAGGCATTGATGATATTGAGTTGTTTAACGATGATTTCGATGTCGCCTGTTGGATTCTTAGGGTTCTTCGAAGTACGTTCAGCAACGGTGCCGATAGCTTGAATCACAAACTCGCGTCCCAGTTTGTTTGCTTTTTCGCAGAGTTCGTTGTCGCGTTCTTGGTCGAAAACCAATTGGGTGATGCCATAGCGGTCGCGAAGATCCACAAATGTCATACCGCCCATTTTTCTGACTCTTTGCACCCAGCCAGCCAAAGTTACTTCTTTGCCAGCATCAGCGAGGCGCAATTCGCCGCAAGTGGAAGTTCTAAACATATTGTATTTCTTTATTTTTATTCGTTGATAATAAGGTGATAATCCACCTTTTCCGTAGTATGGTCGTATCTTGCCGAAGCGCATAGACCAACCCACCATTTCAAGTTTGCAAAGTTAAGTTTTTTCTATGGTTTTTAGTGAACCTGAACTGTAAAAAATCAATCACGCATACTATTTATATATTATGTCTTGCAAAAATTATTGGAGACCTTGCAAGACCTGCACGCTGGTTCGCAAAAATTGTCGAAGACCATGCAAGGCTTGCACGATGTTTTCAGAAAATATTTGGCGACCGTGCAAGACCTGCACGATGGTTTCAGAAAATATTTCGTGACCGTGCAAGACCTGCACGATGTTTTCAGAAAATATTTTGACCTCCGCAAGGCTTGCACGATCGTTTTAGAAAATATTTCGTGACCGTGCAAGACCTGCATGATGTTTTCAGAAAATATTTCGTGACCATGCAAGACCTGCACGATGTTTTCAGAAAATCTAAAACCATCATTTCAGAGCGTGTGGTTTCATTCTGCAAGCATTGCACTGCGGGAAGTCTGGGGTGAAGCTATGGTTTGCTTAAAGATTGTAAGCAAACAAGCAAATTTCATAGTATCAGCGATTTTTGTCGGAGAAACGTTTGGTGGTTTCAAAAAAAAAACTACCTTTGTTGCCCAAAA
>JAKSNW010000005.1 GCA_024405895.1 Paludibacteraceae bacterium | reverse complement strand
AGAATTTAATAATTAACGTTTCATTTAACGTCCAACTTTTTGGGGTCACTTCAATACCGATGCTCTTTTTTGTTGGCATTCTCCAAGTCGTATCCTTTGCTAAAGTCATACTATAGTATGATTGTCGGCATTGTTTTAGTTGAGATGTCTTCGGAAATACGCGCAAATAAAATAGGGCTGCCCACGATGGACAGCCCTATCATTATGTTGAGGCTAAAAGATTAAGCTTCTTTGTACTCTGTGTATTGGTCGCAAGCGCCGCCGTTCAACACGTTGAGGCCGTGTGAAGCCAAAGCACCGAGTTCGTCTTCGCCAGCGTAAACTTTTACTGGAGCGAGTTTGCCTACCATGTCGGTGATGTACTGTGTGAATGGTTTGCTGTATGCGATACCGCCAGTGAGGAGCACTGCGTCGCATTCGCCTTTCAGTACTACCAACATAGCACCGATCTCTTTAGCGATGTTGTAAGCCATAGCGTTGTAAACGAGTTCGGCTTTCTTGTCGCCAGCAGCGATGCGGTTTTCAACTTCGCGAGCGTCGTTGGTGTCGAGGTGAGCGATCAAACCACCTTTACCGCAGAGCATCTTCTTGATTTCTTGCTCTGAATATTTGCCAGAGAAGCAAGCTTTAGCCAAGTCGGTTGAAGCGATGGTACCAGAACGCTCTGGTGAGAAAGCACCATAACCGAGTGCGTTGTTTACGTCGATAGATTGACCTTTGCAGTGAGCACCTACTGATACGCCGCCACCGATGTGAGCGATAACGAGGTTCAACTCTTCGTAAGCTTTGCCGCAGTCTTTTGCGTATTTGCGAGCGATGGCTTTTTGGTTGAGGGCGTGGTAGATTGATTTGCGTGGGAACAATGGGTGACCGCTGATGCGAGCAACTGGTTGCATCTCGTCAACAACAACTGGGTCGGCAACGATAGCACGGCAGTTGAATTCCTTTGCGAGGTTGTCGGCAATCAAAGCACCGAGGTTGCAAGCGTGCTCACCCCATTTTGCAACGAGGAGTTCGCTTTTCATCAACTCGTTGACTTCGATAGCGCCTGAGTGGAGTGGGTGGAGGATACCGCCACGACCTACGATGATATCGAATTTCAACTCAACGTTGTTTTCTTTCAAACTGTTGAGGATGGTGTCTTTGCGGAATTCGTATTGTGAAGCCACGGTTGGGAAGTCTTTCAATTCTTCGCCTGAATGACGGAGTGTCTTCTCAAACACATTTTCTTCGTCGTGATATACGGCGAATTTGGTTGATGTGGAACCTGGGTTTACTACGAGAATTCTGTACATAGTTTATTTAAAATGCTGTGTTGTGCTTGTTTGTGATTATGCCAAGATGCTAGCCATGCAGATGCAGTAGAATTTAGCATCTGTTGATTCGCTGCGTGAGGTAAGAACCACTGGTTTGTCGGCACCATAGAGCAAACCTGCCATCTGTGCGTTACCGAAGGTGGTAGCTGTTTTGTAGAATACGTTGGCTGCGTCGAAGTCTGGGAAGATTACGATATCTGAATCACCGAGCACTGGGGTGTCGATGTGTTTGATAGCGCCACGCTCTTTGTCCAAAGCCAAGAATACGTCCATTGGACCGTCGAGGATAACGTCGCCGAATGCGCCGTTTTTAGCCATCTCTTTGATCTCAACGTAGTCGTTCATATAGCGAATTTTTGGACCAGGAACTTCTGTTGCGTGAACGAGAGCGATCTTTGGTTGTTTTACGCCGAAAGCTTGAGCTGTCTTGATGGCGTATTTAATCATGTCGATGCGTTGTTCTTTTGAAGGATCTGGAATAACAGCTGGGTCACCGAAGAAAATCATTTTGTGATAAGCTGGTGCTGTCATGCTGGCGATATAAGAGATGGTGTTGCCTGGAGTGTGGATACCTGTCTCTTTGTTGAGAACGGCGCGGAGGATAACGTCTGTGTTAACCAAGCCTTTCATCAAGATGTCGCATTCGCCGTTGCGAACCATGCTCACTGCTTTGTCTGTAGCTTCTTTTGGGTCGGCTACGTTTACATAGTGAATGTATGGGCTTTCTGGGAATTTTGCTGTGATAGCGCGAACTTTGGTCTCGTCGCCGGTGAGGTAAGCCTCAACGATACCTTCGTTGACTGCTCTCATAACGGCTTCTACTGAGTGTTCGTCGGTAGCATTTGCTACTGCCATTTTTCTGCGTGTGCCATTTTTCAAGTGTGTGGCCAAGTCTTGAAACGATTTAATCGGTTCCATTTTCTTTATACTGATTTAATTTATTATTTTGTCAATTAGTTGTTTTGTGTGTTTTCGTGTGCCTTGGAGGCTCTCACAAATACGGGCACAAAGGTAATACTTTTTTTTCTATTTATTATAATGTAAAAGCAGGTATTGTTGCGTGTTCGCAGGGGGCTCTAAATGTGGCCAGATGGCATGTGTTTTAGAGGATAGATAGTATTATGCGGTTACTTCCGACAAGGTGGTTCCATCGCTTCTGCAAAATGGAACTAAGACTTTTTCTTGAGTGTAATAAGTGTGATTTCTTGCGGAACTCCAATACGAATCGGTGCGGTAGCACCAAGTCCGGTGTTGACATAGAGATATTGTCCATGTGCTTCATACAATCCGTCGGCGCTTTCGAAAAAGAGGCTTGCCGGTGTCCAGCCTAACAGACGAATTTGGGCTGCATGGGTATGACCACTCAGCGTAAGTTGTACGTTGCGTTTGCTTTTGATGTGCTCATCCCAATTGGCTGGATTGTGGGCCAACATAATGGTAAAAGGTAAGGCGTTTTGTAGTGCGGCATCTATGTCTCCGTGTGAGATAGGACTGAGTCGCTCTCTCTCGCTTTTTAGGTATTGTATGCCTGCTACCGTGATGGCGTCGTCTCCAATTCTTACTGTGGTATTCTCATCGTTCAGCAATCGCCAGTCAAGCGTTTCTGTTTCTGCCATCATCACTTGTAGCAATGCTTGGTGTCTCTCTTGAGTAGAGCGCACACCATAGGGGACGTAGTCGTGGTTGCCAAGCACACTGTATATGCCATACTTTGCCTTCATTTGTTTTAAAATTGGAAGAAACGCGTCAAGTTCGTTGGCATCGAGTCCGATGAGGTCGCCGGTGAAACAGATGATATCTGGATTGAGGGCGTTGATTTTTTCTACCGTCTGTTGCAGATTCTTCTCGTGTCCTGCAAATGACATCAAATGGAGGTCGGATATATGCACTATCTTGAATCCATCGAACTGAGTTGGTAACTCTTCAAAGGTTAAAGTTACCTCGTTGGTCTTGGTACGCCAGCGTCCCATAAAATAGCCGAAAAGGAACAATATGGCAACGAAAACAAGCAATAAGATGGTTGTTTTTCCAAATATGGCATAGCGTATTGGGGTGTGAATGATTCGCCCGATTGTCCATGCTACCACAAAGCATAAATGAACAACCGTGGCAATTAAAATGGAGAGTGCCGTGAGTGCGGCAAGCAGAAATTTCATGTGTGTCTTTTGTAGGGTTTGCGCGGACAAAGGTAGAAAAAATGGCGGAATTAGCTCCGCTCGTCAAAGGAAATTATCGTTAATAACTCTTGTAGTGCTGTAAAACGGCTCTGTTTCTTTGTTTTCGATAAATATAAGTGTTGTTTTATTGCGTTGATAAGTAGGTAGTTGCAAAAACGGTGCATTTGATCAGTAAAAAAAGCGGAAAAACATTTTGCCAATTCAAGAAGAACATGTACTTTTGCAACCGCTTTTAGAAGCATGATCCGCTAGCTCAGCTGGTAGAGCACATCCCTTTTAAGGATGGGGTCTTGGGTTCGAGCCCCAAGCGGATCACTTATCATCTTTGTCATATTTTTATTAGATTTTGACTTGATCCGCTAGCTCAGTTGGTAGAGCACATCCCTTTTAAGGATGGGGTCTTGGGTTCGAGCCCCAAGCGGATCACAAAAAAGTGTTTCTTTGTGAAAAGGAGCACTTTTTTGTTTGTCAATAGGGCTGTAAAAATAAACAGGGAATCATGAGAGACTTTGCCGCAATAGATTTTGAAACAGCGAACTGCGAGATGTCGTCGGTTTGCTCTGTTGGTGTGGTGGTGGTTCGCGATGGCGCAATTGCTGCCCGCTATTATTCGCTCATTCAGCCCGAACCAAACTATTATAATTGGATGTGTACGAAAGTGCATGGATTGCGTCGGGCAGATACTGAAAATGCCCCTTTATTTCCTGATGTCTGGCGTGAAATAGAACTGCTTATCGGGGAGCTTCCTCTGGTGGCGCATAACAAACGCTTCGATGAGACTTGCCTAAAGACGGTGTTCAAAACCTATCGCATGGATTATCCCGACTATAAGTTCCATTGCACACTGGTCGCTTCGCGAAAGGCGTTTCCCGATGCGCCCAATCATCAGCTTCATACGATATCTGCACTCTGCGGCTATGAGTTGACCAACCATCACAATGCTTTGGCGGATGCTGAGGCTTGCGCTGCCATCGCATTGAAAATACTATAATTAATAGTGTTTCGTAGCACTAAAAGACAGTGGGTAAAACAACCACCCTCGCCTTTTCCGTATGTCGCAAAAAAATCCTATCTTTGCACTTTGAATAAAACGCACACAATAATATGTTCGAAAATCTTAGCGAACGCCTTGAAAGGTCGTTCAAACTCCTTAAAGGTCAGGGAAAAATCACTGAGATTAACGTTGCAGAAACCTTGAAAGAGGTGCGCCGTGCACTGACGGAAGCCGACGTTAACTATAAAATAGCAAAACAATTTGTTGACCAGGTCAAAGAAAAGGCCATGGGTCAAGACGTGCTCACCGCCGTTAAGCCTGAGCAGATGATGGTGAAAATCGTGCATGATGAGTTGGCTACTCTCATGGGCGGTACCAACGAAGGCATCAACCTCAAAAATTCGCCTGCTATCATCTTGATGGCCGGTCTTCAGGGTTCTGGTAAGACCACCTTCACCGGCAAACTCGGTAACATGCTCAAGACAAAACGGGGCAAGAATCCGTTGTTTGCTGCCTGCGACGTCTATCGTCCTGCTGCTATCGATCAGTTGAAGGTGTTGGGCGAACAGGTCAACATTCCTGTTTATGCTGAAGAAGAGGAGAAAAATCCTGTCATCAAGGCACAGAACGCCATCAAATATGCGAAACAGCATGCTCACGACGTAGTCATCATCGATACCGCCGGTCGTTTGGCTGTTGATGAGGCGATGATGAACGAGATCGCTGCCATCAAGGAGGCTATCAACCCAGACGAGATTCTCTTCGTGGTTGACTCTATGACCGGTCAAGATGCTGTCAACACTGCCAAAGAGTTCAATGATCGTCTTGACTTCACTGGCGTAGTACTGACCAAGTTGGATGGTGATACCCGTGGCGGTGCTGCCTTGTCAATCCGCACCGTGGTTAACAAACCAATCAAGTTTGTGGGTACTGGCGAGAAACTCGATGCCATCGACCTCTTCCACCCAGAACGTATGGCTGACCGTATCCTCGGCATGGGTGACGTGGTTACCCTCGTTGAGAAGGCGCAAGAGCAATACGACGAGCAGAAAGCACGCGAACTCTCCAAGAAGATTGCGAAGAACCAGTTCGGCTTCGACGATTTCATGGATCAGATTCAGCAGATCAAGAAGATGGGTAACCTCAAGGAACTCGCTTCGATGATTCCTGGTGTGGGCAAGGCTATCAAGGATATTGATATCGACGATAAGTCATTCGCCGGCATTGAGGCTATCATCAACTCTATGACTCCTTATGAGCGTCGCAATCCTGAGTGCTTGAGCACTTCACGCAAGGCTCGTATCGTGAAAGGTTCCGGTCGTTCACTCCAAGAGGTGAATCGTTTGATCACCCAGTTCGACCAGATGCGTAAGATGATGCACGCTGTTCAGCAGAACGGTCTCCGTGCGACTATGAAGGGTCAGAAGAAAAAGAAACGTCGTTAATACGTTTCGTTTAAGATACGACAAAGCCGACTGTGCGATTGCGCAGCCGGCTTTTTGTTTGTCCGGAATATCCGGTAAATTATCGTCTAATCTACCCAGCAGAGGTCGCTCATCACGTCGTTGGAGACGAGGATGCCTTCGGGGGTGAGGATGAGGCGGTCGTTCTCTTTGCGGAGGAGTCCGTGCTCAAGGTTTGGAGCGGCTTCGCTGAGGCAGAACTTTAGCAACTTGTTGCCGAAACGCTCGCGGAGGACGGTGAGGTCAAGGCCTTTGGCGGTGCGAAGGGCTGTGAAGACAAACTCGTTGTAGCGTTCCTCGGCGGTCAGTTCTTCCACGTGGAGCACCTCGTCGCCGTTGATGTAGCGCTGCGTGTCGGCTTCGTTCCACCAACGGCGTGTTCCGTCGTAGGAGTGGGCGGCGGCGCCGATGCCGAGGTAGGGGGTGTTGTTCCAGTAGCGGGAGTTGTGGCGCGACAGGAAGCCTGGCTTGCAGAAGTTGGAAATCTCGTAGTGCTCGAAGCCGGCTGCTGTGGTCTGCTCGCGAAGAAGGCGGAACATCTCCAACTGCGTCTCCTCGTCCACTTCGGTCAGCACGCCTTGGGCGATTTTCCGCTCCAGCGGTGTGTTCTCCTCGATGCTGAGGTTGTAGGCGGAGAGGTGCGTTACGGGGAGAGCGAGGGCGGTGTCGAGAGTCTTGCGCCAACTGTCGATGGTCTGCGACGGGAGACCGAAGATGAGGTCGATGCTGATGTTGTGTATGTTGTTGTGGTGGCAGATGTCGATGGCTTCCACGACTTGTGCGGCGGTGTGCCGGCGGTTGACGATGCGCAGTTCGTTGTCGTTCATGCTTTGCACACCCATGCTGATGCGGTTGACGCCGAGTGTGGCGAGCGAGCCGATGAGGCTGTCGGTGACGTCGTCGGGGTTGCACTCCACGGTGATTTCGGCATCGGGGGCAATGACGAAGTGTTGGCGGATGGCGGCGAAGATTTGCCGGAACGCTTCCGCCGTCAGTGTCGAGGGTGTGCCTCCGCCGAAGTAGATGGAGTGGAGCAGAGGAGTGGGGAGGAAGTGCTTGCGCTGGGCGAGTTCGCGGCAGAGGGCGCGGGTGTAGGCGGCCTGCTGTGCGAGGTTGGTGCCGGAGTGGAAGGCGCAGTAACTGCAGCGCGATTTGCAGAACGGGATGTGGATGTAAAGCATGGTGCAAAACTACAACATTTTGTTGAATTGCGATAGGGCTTGTTGGGCGAAAAACGTGTACCTTTGTGTCATCAAACAACGCATACGATGATTACTTTTCCGAACGCAAAAATCAACCTCGGCCTCTTTGTGGGCGAGACCCGTCCCGACGGTTACCACAATCTTGAGACACTGTTTTATCCGCTGAAGAATCTCTGCGACGTGCTGGAGATTGTCCCTTCCGAGAGTGGCGCTGACCGGTTCACGCTCTCTGGCCTTGAAGTGGCGGGCAAGAGTGACGACAACCTTGTGATGCGTGCCGTCAGACTGGTACGCGAGCGCTATGACATTCCACCGCTCGACATTTTTCTCCGTAAGCAGATTCCGACGGGGGCGGGCATGGGCGGCGGTTCTGCCGATGCTTCGTTTGCCATACGGATGTTGAACGAGATGTTCTCGCTGGGCATGAGTGCCGACGAGATGAAGGCCATGGCGCGACGCTTGGGAGCCGACTGCCCGTTCTTTATCGACAATACGCCGTCGCTGGCTTTCGGTATCGGCGATGAGTTGCAGCCCGTGGAGGTCGACCTCAGCCGCTATCATATCCTGGTGGTGAAGCCGCCGGTGTTTGTCTCTACAGCGGAGGCTTACCGTGGTGTGCCGGTGCTGGAGGGTACGAGGCCGATTGCGGAGTCTATCCGACGTGATGTGACGACTTGGCGCGAGACGTTGCTGAACAGTTTTGAGGTGAATGTCTTCGAGCGCTTTGAGGAGTTGGAGTATATCAAGCAGGAACTCTACGATTGCGGTGCGGTGTTCGCTTTGATGTCGGGTTCGGGTTCGGCGCTGTTTGCTTTGTTTGAGGAACGGAAGGAGCGTCTCCGCGAGCGCTATCTGCTGCGCGATTATTTCTGCCAATGGGGGTGATTTTGGGCGATTAGGCGATAGGGCGATGAGGCGATAAGGCGAACTTTTTAAGAAAAAAACCGAAATCACAATAAAAAACCAATAAACCTCTTCCTTAACGCTTCCCTTAATCTTTGCTCAGGTTTTCTCTGGTTTTTTCGGTTTTTGTTTTTCTTATTTGCGTGAAAAACTTTTTTGCCTGCGGCCTTGGGCGATGAAGCGAGAAATCCCCGCTACTTCACGATGGTGAGGTGGCGGGGATTTGCTTTATTCTAACGTTGGGCGATGAGGCGATGAGGCGATGAGGCGATGAGGCGATAGGGCGATAAGGCAAACTTTTCACTCTTAACTTTTCACTTTTCACTTCGCCTTGGGCGGTTAGGCCTCTGCCTCTTCAGGTTTTTTCTTGGCGAGGGTGGCGCGGAGTTTCAGAGCGGCTTTGGCTTTGATGATGGCGGCGTTGGCGGCTTTGATGAAGGGTTCGTAGTCGGCGGGTTTGATGGCCGAGAGGGCTTCGACGAGGGTCATGAGCTGGCGATATTGTTCGATGAAGAGGTCGGCGCAGCGTTTCGTCTCGCCGAGGGGGAGTTTGGTGTCGCCGATTTCGGTCATGCGGGTCTGGTAGAGTGTGTCGAACTGGCGCTGTGCGTTGGCGATTTGGTCGGTCCAGCGTTTGGCGCCGAGTTGGTCGTAGTCGGGCACGGCCTGGAGGTCGGCAAGGAGGTTGTGGATGACGCCGCTTTCTTTCTGGTAGGAGAGTTTCTGTGCGTTGCCGTAGGTGTCGTAGATGATGTTGAGTTTCTGTGCGGTCTCGTGTTCAGCCGGGCTGAGCGAGAGGTCGTAGAGGGTGGATTGGAGGAAGAGTCGGAGTCCGGTGAGGAGGTTGTCGCGCACTTCGTCGGCGGCCACGACATCGTCGGTGAGGTTGCTTTTCGAGGCGGGTTTGAGCACGGCGTCGAAGGCGTCGAGGGCGGTTTTGTAGCTGCCGACGGCGGCTTTCACTTCGATGGCGTTGGCCAGCATTGGGAGGATGGCTTCGATGTTTTTGCCGAGGCCGAAGAGTTCTTCACGTTGAAGACTTGTCAGAGAGATGCTTTCAATCTTCATGATGTTTGGTTTTTAGTGTTTGTATTATTTTTGTGTAAAGTAGTTGTCGTTTTTGCCCAATCCGACCGTCGGGACGGAAACCGAGGTCTCGTTTTGCTTCTCGCCGACCGTCGGGGCGGAAACCGAGGTCTCGTTTTGCTTCTCGCCGACCGTCGGGGCGGAAACCGAGGCTCGTTTTGCTTCTCGCCGACCGTCGGGGCGGAAACCGAGGCTCGTTTGAGTCCCCTTCTCTTTTATATTGTTTAGATCATTGCAGCTTGGAAAATCTATATTCACAATCATCATTTATTAGCGTGTGATATGCGACAACCGTCATCATCCAACGGTCAACAGTTGCACTTTTGTAAATAAAATATCCACACTTATTGTCCGAGAATTTGACCGTTTTACCGTCAAAGGTATATGTGAATGATTCCTTTGTGCTTTGGTCTTCAATCCCGTAATAGCAAGTGAAATAATTTACGTCTCTGTCAGAAACGAATTCAAGAAGATAGCCTAAGTTGCCACTTTCGTATGCCCATGTGGTGTTTTTAAGTGTTGGCTTTGGTGGATTGTTGGTTTCGCCACATCCAGAAAGGACGGTCGCGATTGTAAAGATAATGAGTAGCATTCTTTTCATTGTTGTGTTGTTTTTTGATTTCGTGGCAAAGGTACGAATATTTTGCGAATCTACGGGTTTTGCGGCTGGAAGATGTCGCGGTCGGCGTTGTAGGCGGGCGACTGGATGGAGAGGAGGTGGAGCACGGAGTGGAACGTGTAGTGCTGGTCGATGACGTCCGGTAGGTTGCTGCGAAGCTCGCCAAAGCCCGGCGAGAGCCAGACGAGGAACGGTATCTCGTACTGCACCTCGGGCGCCATGCTCATCGGGACGCCGTGCATGAAGAGCCGGTTCTCGCCCAGCGATTCGCCGTGGTCGGAGATGAAGAGCATCGCCGTGCGGCGGGTGGTGATGGACGCGAGGGTGTCGATGAGGCTGTTGAGCAGGTGATCGGTGTAGACGATGCTGTTGTCGTAGGCGTTGACGAGGCGGGTGAGGTCTTTGTCGGCTTGCTCCACGTTGTCGATGACGGGCGAGAACACCTCGAACGCCTTCGGGTATTTCTCGCTGTAGACGGGGCCGTGGCTGGTGCTGGTGTGGAGCACGATGAGCACTTTCTGACGGTCGCTTTGCTCGATGCGCTCGCGGAGTCCGCGGAGCAGCAGTTCGTCGTAGGGGTTGTCTTTGTTTGGGCGATGAGGCGATGTGGCGATAGGGCGATTAGGCGATGAGGCGATAGGGCGATTAGGCGAACTTTTCACTCTTAACTTTTCACTTTTCACTTCGCCTTGGGCGATAGGGCGATGAGGCGATGAGGCGGGGTAGAGTTGCTGCAAGGCTCGGCGGTCGAGGTAGTGGTCGCCGATGTGGAGCGGCGGTTCGCCCCAGTTCATCGTGCGCCACTCCACGTCAACGCCCATGCGGTAGGCGTAGTTGGGGAGAATCTCGTGGAGCGGGCCTTTGTCTTTGGGCTCGAGGATGGCTCGCACGCCGGCGGTGGTGTAGGTGGCGCAGGCATTGGCCTGAAGCACGTGGAGGTCGCTCCTTTGGCTGAGTTTGGGGTTGGTCGGACGACGGTAGCCGTAGAGTTGGAAGTTCGCCTTGCGGGCCGACTCGCCGATGACGAGGACGACGGCGGTCTTGGTCGTGTCGATGATTTCGCCGTCGGGCAGACGGATCTCCTCCACGTTTTTGTCGCGATGATGGCTTGCGATGCGCAGCGAGTTGACGATGTAGGACCACGGCATGATGAGTCCGCCCAACTCGGTGTCGTAGCGTCCTATCCACAGCGTCTGATTGAGGTTCATCAGCAGGAGCACCAACGACAGCAGCAGCGAACTGCCGCAGATGATGCCTGTCTTCTTCCTGTTGCGCGGCTCGTCCTTGATGGGACAGAGCAGCACGAAGGCGGAGGGGAGGATGCCGAAGAGTACGACGAAGCCCAAGAACCACCAGTTGAGGAAGCCGGCGGCTTCGCTGTAGCGGGTGTTGAAGACGTTGGAGAGCATCGATTCGTCGAGGATGACGCGGTAGGTGGTGACGAAGTAGACCCCGATGGCGTTCAGCACCTGAAGCAAAGCGATAATCGCTCTGCCCACGCGCTTAGAGGCCAACATCAAGAGGTAGGTGAGCATGAACGTCAGGGCGAACAGCACGATGACCAATGTGGCCATGAGGAATGTCTTCGGCCAGAAGTTCAGTTCGGCTTTCTCGCAGGCGAAGCGGAAGAACGGGAGGTCGTAGCAGAGGAGGTTGATTATCGTGACCACGGCAGCGAAAGCCGTGAGGGACAGCGAGCGTTTCATTGATTCGGTCGGGTTATGCGGTTGGAGAATAGGGCGAAGATGACGGTGGGTACTATCACGCCGATGAGGCTGCCTACGCAGACATCACTCAGGAAGTGCTGCGAGAGGTAGATGCGCGAATAGCCTCCCAACGCCGCCATGACGAGGAGCAGCAGCATGGCGAGGCGTCGCCAGGTCGCGGAGAACCGACGGCCGCTCTCATGTGTGGTATAATAATGCGCCAGCAGCAGTGCGCAGAAGGTGAAGAAGACGAAGAACGTGGCGGTGTGGCCCGACGGGAACGAGTTGCTGTGATGGAGTCGCACTCCTTCGACGACGGGCAGCACTGCGTCGGGGATGTTCTCGAAGTAGGCTGCCGGACGTGGCGCATGGAACAGTTGCTTCAGCACCCAGACGACAGTGGCGGACACCAGTTCGCTCGCCGCGTACCAGACGGTGAGTCGCCAGCGCTTGAACACCAACGGCAAGGCTGCAATGACATACAGCGGCCATTCGGCCAGTTGCGAATAGAGACGCATGAACGTATTGCCCAGCGGCGTGTGGCAACTGTTGAGCCACAGGTGTAGTTCCGCTTTCGGATAGAGGCAGAGCATGAGCACCATCACGCAAAGCAAGACGGCATACGCGATGCCATAGAATGGGAAGTATTTCTTCATGTGACAAAAGTACGACTTTTCGGCGGGAACGGTGACACTGCTGGCGATGATTTTTCTGACGAAATTTTCTCGGCGAATCGAAGTAAGCAAGCCTCGCTCAACTCCCACAAACAAAAAAGAGAAGCGGTAATCACTTCTCTTTCTTTGACAGTCCGGAAACGCGGCTGCTGTTGCGCTGCGCAAAATCCTTCCAACTTGAATAGTGCTTGCCGTCGATGGAAGGTCTTGACGACTCAAGGAAATGACAGTAGGCGGCAGCCAGTCCGTCGGTGGCGTCGAGTTCTTTCGGCAACTGACTCTTGTCTATCTTCAGGATGCGGCAGAGCATGTCGGCCACCTGCTCCTTGCTTGCCTGACCATTGCCCGTGATGGCTTGCTTGATCTTCAGCGGTGCATACTCTACGACGGGGATGTCGCGACAGGCAGCGGCTGTGATGGCGGCTCCTTGTGAACGGCCGAGTTTCAACATCGACTGCACGTTCTTGCCGAAGAACGGTGCCTCGATGGCCAACTCCTCAGGGTAATAGGTCTCAATGAGGCGTGTGATCTCCTCGAAGATTTTTCTCAGACTGAGGTAGTGGTTGGGAATCTTACGGAGGTCGATGATGCCAGTGTCTACGAACCGTGCCTTCTTCTCCACGACGGCGATGACGCCCCAGCCCATGACTGAAGAGCCAGGGTCGACGCCGAGAATGATGCGTTCGTAAGGGGTGATATTGGGTTTGTCCATCAGGTTGCTAAAGAATTTATTCGCGAGATTGCACTAAAAGACTTTGTCCATCGAGTTGCGCTAAAAGACTTGATTCATCACGGTGCTGAAGATGAGTACGCGTTCGCCGAATTGTTGGGCGAGGTTTTTCTTCATCCGCTTCTCTCCCTCTTTCAGCCAAAGGGAGATGGCGTCAAGGTTCTTGTGCTCGCAGTGGAGTGCAAGTGAGTGCATCTCTTCGTTGTCGCTGCTGAGAATCTCGTAGAGTTTGACGTTGCAGAACTCCAGCCCCTGAAGTTCTGGAATGAGCGTTTCCGAGAGGAACTTGCTCCAAGGCTCCAGGGCAGAGTCTTCAACGGCGAAGGTGGTGTTGAGGATATACATCGTTAGTAGGTTTTGTGGTAAAAAAAAGACCTCGTGTGTTACGAGGTCTTCTTTATTGTTGCATGCTCGAATTAATTCTTAGCAATTGGTTCAATAGAAACGAAAGATTTGTCCTCGCGTTTTCTTTTGAATACTACGATACCGTCGGTGAGTGCGAAGAGAGTGTGGTCTTTGCCCATACCTACGTTTTCACCTGGGTTGTGTACTGTACCGCGTTGGCGAACAAGGATGTTGCCAGCTTTAGCAAATTGACCGCCGAAGATTTTTACGCCAAGTCGTTTGCTTTCTGATTCACGACCGTTCTTAGAACTACCTACACCTTTCTTATGTGCCATAATATTGTTCTTTTAAAGGGTTTACGCTACAATTTCTTTAATCATTAATTCAGTGAAGTCTTGACGGTGGCCGTTCAATTTGCGGAAACCTTTACGACGTTTTTTGTGGAAGACCAAAACTTTCTCGCCACGAACGTGTGAAACAACTTCAGCTACGATTTTTGCACCAGCTACGGTTGGAGCACCAACTTTTACTGCGCCTTCGTTGTCTACCAAAAGGACTTTCTCAAATTCTACTACTGAACCACGTTCAGCTTCATTCATGCGGTGAACAAAGAGTTTTTTGCCCGCTTCTACCTTGAATTGTTGTCCAAGGATTTCTACAATTGCATACATTTGCTTTGTACTATTGTTTAATTGTTATGACCGGGAGGTGAAATAGCCGCTGATAATCAGGGTAGTGTTACTTTATGGACCTCTTTACGAATCGAGTTGCAAAGGTAGTGTTTTTCTTTTGAATATGCAAGTGTTTCGGCTTAATTTTTTAGTAGGTCTTTGTTTACAAAAAAAAACACCTTACGGTGAGGTAAGGTGTTCTTATGTTTGGTTTGTTGAGTTTCGGTTATGAACCCATCATGCTGAGCATGATACCAGCGGCAACGGCAGAACCGATTACGCCAGCTACGTTTGGACCCATGGCGTGCATCAACAAGAAGTTTCTTGGGTTCTCTTCTTGACCCACGGTTTGAGATACGCGGGCAGCCATAGGAACGGCTGATACGCCTGCAGAGCCGATGAGTGGGTTAATCTTGTTTTTCATGAAGAGGTTCATCAACTTGGCGAGCAATACGCCGGCAGCTGAGCCCATGCCGAAGGCTACGATACCTACTGCGAGGATGCCGAGGGTTTTGAGGTTCAAGAAGGCATCGGCGGTGGCTGTAGCACCTACGGTTGTACCGAGGAAGATGATTGTGATGTTCATCAACTCGTTTTGTACGGTCTTGCTGAGGCGTTCTGTTACGCCGCATTCGCGGAGGAGATTACCGAACATCAAGCAGCCAATCAGTGGGGTTGCATCTGGCAAAAGGAGAGATACAACGACTGTTACCATGACTGGGAAGACGATTTTCTCGGTTTTGCTCACTGAGCGAAGCTGTACCATCTGAATCTTGCGTTCTTCTTTTGTGGTGAGGAGACGCATGATAGGTGGTTGGATTACAGGCACGAGAGCCATGTATGAGTAAGCCGCTACGGCGATAGGACCGAGGAGGTGTGGAGCCAATCTTGAAGTCAGGAAGATGGCAGTAGGACCGTCGGCACCACCGATGATGGCGATTGAAGCAGCCTCGTTTGGCAAGAATCCCATGGCGATGGAGCAGAAGTAGGTTACGAAGATACCCAACTGTGCTGCAGCACCGAGCAGGAGGCTCTTAGGGTTGGCAAGCAGTGGACCGAAGTCGGTCATTGCGCCTACGCCCATGAAGATCAAGCAAGGATAGATGCCGAGTTTTACGCCAAGGTAGAGGAAGTCAAGCAAGCCTGCACCGTTGCGGAAACACTCCCAGTGAACGTGACCCTCAGCGAAATACTCTGAGTGGTACATCTCTGCGCCTGGGAGGTTGGTGAGCAACATACCGAAGGCGATAGGGAGGAGGAGCAGTGGCTCGTAGCCTTTGACGATGGCGAGGTAGAACAACAGGAAAGATACCAACAACATGATGATGGCTTTCCAGTGGTCAACCAATTGGGAGAGACCGGTGCGTTGGAGGAATTTGACGATGGACTCACCGAAGTGGATGTCTTCTTCAACGTATTCTTCTGTGGCAACGGCTTCTGTGTCGGCAGTCTCGGCGATGGCCATTACCTCTTCGGTGACGGCTGTTTCGTCGACGACTGGTTGTGCGTCATTCTCTTGTGCAAATACGTTATTAGTGATAAAAAGCAGTAACGATATAAACAGCAATCTAAAAATGTTTTTCATTGTAATTCTTGTTTGTATGAAATTGTTGCTGAAAATAAATTGAGATGCCCCGAGAAGGGCACCTCAATTGTTTATAGGGTTTACTGCATTTCAATCAATACGTCACCTTGCATTACGTTCTGACCTGGAGTTACGCGGATGGCAGCAACTTTGCCAGCTTTTTCGGCTGTGATGTTGTTTTCCATCTTCATTGATTCCATGGTGAGGAGAACGTCACCGGCTTTTACTTCCTGACCGTTTTCTACCAAGATTTTTACGATGCTGCCTGGAAGTGGAGCCTCAACTTTGCTTGCGCCTGCAGCGGCAGGAGCAGCAGCTGGTTTAGCTTCTGCTTTAGGAGCAGGTGCTGGTTCTGCAGCTGGAGCTGGAGCAGCAGCGCCTGCAGCTTCGATGGTGAGGAGTTTGTCGTCCTGCATAACGTTTTTGCCTGGCTCAACGTTGATGTTTTTAACTACACCGCTTACTTCGGCAGTGATGTTATTTTCCATCTTCATTGATTCCATGGTGAGGAGAACGTCGCCGGCTTTTACTTCCTGACCTTCCTTAACCAATACTTTTACGATGCTGCCTGGCAGTGGTGATTTAACAACCACGCTCTTGCCAGCGGCAACAGGAGCAGCTGCTGGAGCGGCAGCGGCAACGCGTGGGCGTGCAACTGGAGCAGCAGTGCTTGGTTTTTTGCGGTTAACTTCAACGGTGTAGAGTGTGCCGTTTACTTGTACGTCAACCATGTTGTTGTCTTGTTCTTCAACAGCAACTTCGTAACGGTGACCGTTTATTGAAAAATTGAATTTCTTCATTTTATCTTCTGATTAAATTGTTAAGACCGAAAATTTTTGAGGCCCAAGGTGAATAACGACGGTCTGGCTCGCCGATAGTGATTTTGTTGCTTTCGATATCGTGAGCTTCGTCGAAATAGAGGTGAAGAGCCATAGCAACAGCTGCCTCGTTGTTGACGTCGGCAGGACCCATTGCTTTTACATTATTCTCATTTGTCGGCATTGTTATTTTCTAACTAAATTGTTGTTTAAACCGTAAATCTTTGAGTTCCACGGTGAGTAGCGACGTTGTGTTGACTTGATGGTCATTACGTAGCTCTCGCTGTCGTGTACGTCATTGAAATAGAGATGAATAGCTGTGGCAATGGCTGCTGTTTCGATGCCGGCGATGTGCACGTCTTCGAATTCAGGTGCAGCCTTTTCGTTTGTTGAAACATTCGCTGCAACAGGGGCTTTCTTTTCCACCTTGATTTTTGGTGCCATGATCTTGCCGAACATGGAGATGACGAAAATCAAGAGGACGAGAATGCAGAACACTACTGAGATGCCCAGTACTGCGATGATTACAGCGTTTCCCCAGTTAATAGCTAATGTCATAATAGCCTATTAGTTACTCCACCGTAACGGATTACAATGGAATATTTGAGTGTTTCTTCAAAGGATTAGCCAACTTCTTGGTTTGCAAGGTTTGGAATGCACGGATTACGCGGAAACGAGTGTTGCGTGGCTCGATAACGTCGTCGATGTAACCAAATGAAGCTGCTTGATAAGGGTTGGCGAATTTCTCTTTGTATTCGGTCTCTTTCTCGAGGATGAATTTTGCTTTCTCCTCTGGGTCGGTGAAGGCTTTGAGGGCTTTGCTCTCCAATACTTCGATAGCACCAGAAGCACCCATAACTGCGATCTCAGCGGTTGGCCATGCGTAGCAGAAGTCGCCGCGGAGTTGTTTACAGCTCATTACGATGTGTGAACCACCGTAAGATTTGCGGATTGTTACAGTTACTTTAGGTACGGTAGCCTCGCCGTAAGCGAACATCAGTTTAGCACCGTGGTTGATGATACCAGCGTACTCTTGGCCTGTGCCTGGGAGGAAGCCTGGAACGTCAACGAGGGTGAGGATAGGAATGTTGAATGCGTCGCAGAAACGAACGAAGCGGGCTGCTTTACGTGAAGCATCGCAGTCGAGTACGCCTGCCAACATTTTTGGTTGGTTGGCGATGATACCTGTTGAAACACCGTTGAAGCGAGCGAAGCAGCAGATGATGTTCTGAGCGAACATTGGTTGAACTTCGAGGTATTCGCCGTTATCAACGATAGCGCGGATGATCTCCTTCATGTCGTAAGGCATGTTAGGATTCTCTGGAACGAGGTCGTTGAGGGCGTCTTCCTTACGGTCGATTGGGTCGTTGCAAGGACGGATTGGGGTTTCCTCGAGGTTGTTTTGTGGGATGTATGAGATGAGCTCGCGGATAGTCTGCAAGCCTTCGAGTTCGGTAGCAGCTTTGAAGTGAGCAACACCAGATTTGCGCATGTGAACGTTAGCACCGCCGAGTTCTTCAACAGAAACGTTCTCGCCGGTAACTGATTTCACTACTTTTGGACCAGTGATGAACATGTAGCTGTTCTCTTCGGTCATCATGATGAAGTCGGTCAATGCTGGTGAGTAAACTGAACCACCTGCGCAAGGGCCGAAGATCAATGAGATTTGAGGAACTACACCTGAAGCGAGGATGTTGCGCTCGAAGATTTCTGCGTAGCCGGCCAATGAGTTAGGACCTTCTTGGAGACGTGCACCACCTGAATCGTTGATACCGATGATAGGAGCACCCATCTTCATAGCCATATCCATGACTTTGCAGATTTTCAAAGACATGGTCTCAGACAATGAACCGCCATATACGGTGAAGTCTTGTGCGAATACGTAAACCACGCGACCTTCGATAGTACCGTGACCTACAACTACACCGTCACCGAGGAAGTGTTCTTTGTCCATGCCGAAGTTTGTGCAGCGGTGTGTCACAAACATATCGAGTTCTTCGAATGAGCCTTCGTCGAGCAATGCTTCAATACGTTCACGAGCAGTGAGCTTGCCTTTGCTGTGCTGTGAGTCAATGCGCTTTTGGCCACCGCCGAGGCGGGCTTCAGCGCGCTTGTCAATGAGTTGTTGTACTTTATTTGCCATGATTGTGTTGTTTATATCAATCTTTAGTTGCCGCCGTCTGCGGAGAGTCGGCAGCCGTTTGTATGTTTCTGAATGTCTTGATTGCGAATTAACAACAAAGAAGAGACGTGAGTTTTGTCTCACGACTCTTCTTTAGCTCTGTTGTCTTATTTTTTGCTTGGATCTTCGCAAATCTCTGTCAACACACCGTGTGTTGATTTTGGGTGCAAGAAACCAATGTTGAGACCTTCAGCACCTGGACGTGGAGTTTTGTCGATGAGTTGGATGCCCATCTCTGCTGCGTCATTGAGTGCTTGTTGGCAGTTGTCAACACAGAAAGCAACGTGGTGAACGCCGCCTTTTGGGTTTTTCTCCAACCATTTTGCGATGGTGCTCTCTGGGCTTGTTGGCTCAAGGAGTTCGATTTTTGTTTGACCTACTTTGAAGAAAGCGGTTCTTACTTTTTGGTCAGCTACTTCTTCGATAGAGTAGCATTTTGAACCAAGAATTTGCTCGTAGTAAGGGATTACTTCATCCAATTTGCTTACTGCGATACCGAGGTGCTCGATATGAGTTGGTTTCATAATGAGTTGATTGTTATTTGTTGTTTGTTTATTTGTTTAATTCCGTTGATTAGTAGGTGTTAATCCCTACGGAGTACACCACACTAAAATTGCTGCAAAGTTACATTATTATTTTCGCTTTACCAAAACAAATGAGAAAAATCTAACCTTGATTGTTGCGAATGTTTTCGCGGTCGGCCAATGAGGGGTATTTGATGCTTCTTCGACCCTTTGCGGGACGCGGTTTCGTGGTTCTTGAAAATGGTTGGTTGGGCAGATTTCGTAAGGTTTGAAGGGTACTGTTGGCTTGCAACGATACTTTATTATATAGTAACGTATGTCTTGAAACAAATCAGCCCCGCTGTGTGAGCGAGGCTGATGAATTTATTTTCTATTATTGAACGTGAAGGCGTAGGAGAAGTAAAAGCCGTGGCATAGTTCCACGTTATATCCTAAAGCAACTTGATGCCTTTGGTCTATGTCAAGGCCGAAGCCTACTCTTGAATAGACAAAGTATTCGGGGAAGGGGTCGTCTCCAGGGCGGAGTTCCCGAGAGAAGTAGGCACCAATGGCGAGATCGAAGTAGGGTGAGAGTCTCCTGTTTTTTGAGGGTAAGAAAATGTCCATCTTGAGATACATGGGAACGGAAAGGTCTATGTATCTTGTTCTGGGTCTTTCTACTAATGAATATTCGTGAACTCCGAAGCCCAAACCGATGTAGAATGGTCGTGCAACTCGATAGCCAAAATCGGCGTCAATGCCTGGGCCCATCATAACATCGTAACAATCAAAATATGTGTTGAGTGAAGCCCCTACGTGACCTTCGAAACCATGTTTAAATGGTTGTCTTGGGAAGTCTTTGGACTTTTGTATGCTGCCGTCTTTATGAAGCACCAAATCAATCGTTTTGACCGGGACAAATTCGGTGACCTCTGCGTCTGGGGAAGTTTTATACTTCACTCCGTCGGCAGTTACCTCCATGTCGTAGGCTTTGATGGAAGTCTCGTTTTTCAGAATAATCACAGCGGGCTGGTCGGTTGTAGGCTCATTGCTCTGGGCGTATCCTACTACCGACATCAGGCAGACAGCCAATAAAAGAAGGTGTTTTCTCATAATCAATGAAGTTTAGTTGGTTTGCGAATGCAAAGATAATGCAATAAAACCAAACCACCAAACGTTTCTCCTGCAAAAACGCTGATACAATGAATTTTGCTTGTTTGCTTTCAATCTGTAAGCAAACCATGGCTTCACCCCGCACTTCTCGCAGTGCAATGCTTACAATATGAAATCGGATGCTCTGAAATGAGGGCTTCTTGAACTATTGTAAAACAAATCAGCCCCGCTGTGTGAGCGAGGCTGAGGGGTATGAGTCTGTTGCTTCGTTTACTAAAAGGTCACATCGCATTCGCTTGTGAAACTTTGCGAAGTTACACCGTTTACACCGTTGAATGTGATAGTGATGTGGTGAGTTGATGCTTCTGTTGGCAGAGAGGTGAAAACCAAATATGCGCCTAACATACCAAATGCTTTGTTCTCGTGCTGAAAATTAAATGTTTTTCCACCTCCACCAAGTAACATGAAATCTTCTGTCGTACATTGGTTGAGAGGTTTCTCGATGAGATGGTATTGAGAGCGGGTTGCACACTCCCATTCATCGTCCGTAGAAATTTGTTGGTAGAGTATTTCCGCCAAAGGATTTGTTGTCAGACAACTATCCCAATTGAATTCTTGGACATAGCCACTATTTATGTACGGCATGATAGACAAACCCTCAAATCTGATAATGTCATTCAATGGGGTTCCTGATGGATGAGCAGCATCAAAGTCAGCATCGCTTATAATTGATATGGACTCTATATCAAATCCTATATAAACATTTGAGTTGTAAACGAGTTCGTCAGGATGCGCATTTTCAAAGAAAAGACATTCCTTGTTGAAGCTGGTGTCGTTATGTCTGGAGCAATAGGCATTGAAAATCTCTTGGTTGTCAAGAGGAGCTTGTGGCTGGTATCTTTTCTGATTGAAATCGTATAGCACACTCTCGGAATTATGAGAGCAATACACAATTGCCAATACAGAGCCCTCTGCTTGCTCTATGTGTATGCTGTCCGTCAGGTAAAAGGCATTAACCCTGTTGTTGCGGGTAGTGTATCCAATAGGGTCTCCTGGGTTCACTGGGATTTCACATGAATTGGTGGCTAAGATAACTGAAATGATGGCGATGAGCCGAAATAGTCGTTTTTTCATAGGCGTGCTATTTTGTTTACTTGAGTTATTTGCGAATGCAAAGATAGTGCAACAAAACTAAACCACCAAACGTTTCTCCTGCAAAAACGCTGATGCAATGAATTTTCCTTGTTTGCTTTCAATCTGTAAGCAAACCATAGACTCACCCCGCACTTCCCGCAGTGCAACGCTTGCAATATGAAATCAGACGCTTTGAAATGATGGTTTCTTGAACTGTGATAAACAAAAACAGCCCCGCTGTGTGAGCGAGGCTGAGGGTGTCAAATAATATATTATTTATCTTTTACGTATTGCAGCGCGATGCGCGGGTGTGTATATTCTAATTTATCCCAATAAGTCTCATAAGGTTCTATTAATCCAGGAACCCATTGTGTGTAAAGATTGTCATGGTAAAAGGATTTGTAAAGGTATATAGAACCATCTCGAAGCATCTCGACCAAGTCGTATCTATACTGACAGGTTACAGGGTCTTTTGAAAAATCCCACTCTACAGCCATTAGTTTGTTGTCGATATACCCAACTGAGTTTGGGGTATTTTCTGTTACGACTATGGAATAAGCCTTGTTCCCATAGACTCTTAGCGCCTGAATACATCCTGAATGATAAGTAAAACGAACATCTGGACGATAGTATAGATAGTACGGGTTTTGGTGTGGAGGGAACTCTTCGTAGATTGCAAAGACTTCTCCATTCTTCCAAATAGCCGGTTTTGTCCCGATTCTACCACCTATATATATGTCGTTGCCAACTTTATCAATAGAGCAGGCATTTGATGGAAGATTCTCATCTGCAGGTGGTAGCATTGCTTGTTCAATGTTCGAGCCGGATATGGACCAGATACAAGCGTGGTTAGCATCATTGCCACAAACAAGAATCGTAGTGTCTACTTTCATTAAGTCGTAAGTAGCTCCAAGGTTTAAAGAAAGTATATAGGGGGTGGCTATATCTTTGAAACTGCAAAAAATAGGATAATTTTCCCTCGTACCAACAATATAAAAATCATCATCTATTATTTTGATGTTTTTTATTGTAGCAAGTTTTCCCCCAATTTCTGATGAACTTTGAGAACCGATTTTTTCTGGTTGTTTTCCTTCAGAAAACGCAAGGTAATTGTATCCATACATCTTGTTGCCGAGCCTGTCAAGTTCTCCTGTTTCGTATAACTCCTGTATGATAAAGTATACGTCTTTTTTGCCAGGAACGATGTACTTTGCTTCTCCTTCTATAGGAATTATTTTTTTTTCTCCGTTGATTTCAATGTATGGTTCATAGAGCCTGTTTGTGTGCTTGTGGACGGCGGAATCATATTGATTTATTATATGTTGACCGAATTCGTAGGTGTTCCCATTATCATCAATAAAATAATCAAATGGGACATAATCTTCTATTCGAAATATATATCTAGAACCACTCTCTTGCCAAATGGCATATTCAGTCATTGTATCACCTATGAAAGTACATCTGTTATTTGTTAGTAGATAGTTGTTGTTCAATAGATAGTAATATTGAACATCGGACACCTGCAAATCTGGATTGCAGCTGCAGAATAATGCTGCAACAAATAGCATTGTCGATAGAACAGAAAGTGTGTTCCTTGTTTTCATAAGGATGATTTTTTAGTGAGACTATTTTTCGCTACAAAGTTAACAACCTTTTCTCAATTCACCAAACGTTTCTCCAACAATATCCGCTGATACAATGAAATTTGCTTGTTTGCTTACAGTCTTTAAGCAAACCATAGCTTCACCCCCGCACTTCCCGCAGTGCAATGCTTACAATATGAAATCGGATGCTTTGAAATGCTGTTTTTAGATTTTCTAAAACGATCATGCAGGTCTTGCACGGTCGCCAAACTTTTGGATTCTGTCAATCTACTATTCGAAAATTTATTTCTTCACAAGATAGAAGTGGTTGGTAAATTCGCGACCGTTAGAGGCAAACATGTTGTCTAACCAGAAAACCTCAGTTCGGACTTCGCCATATTCAGTTACTTTTTCTAAGTTTTTCCATATTGAAAATGGCTGATAGTAATCGTACATTTCAACTGCAGAATAGTAGCAGTCGCCATTGATTACATATAAATCTCGTGGGTTCCTAACCTCATCGTTTTCATAAATCAACTCTCCATCTCTATAGATATATGCATTTTGATGGTATTGATAGGTTCGAAGATTCTCAGTATCTTTACATATAAAAAGCGAAGACAGAATATATATGCTACCTTTATAACTAACGATACTTATCACATCTTCCACGGGGTTGCGTAAAAAATGGCGTTGACCATCTTGCCAATAATAACCTTGGCCACCAAAAACAAGTTTGTTGTTGAGTACAGCCATTCCTTCTACAAGTTCCGATGCGACAGGGAATTCTACTTCTGGTTTATCATAGTAATTGTTTGGCATAACAAATTCTTCATTGTTTTTCCAATAAGCGTCAAGATATAGTCCGGTTTCGGAATTAATATCTGTTTTTGGCACTGTTACCATTCCTGCGAAATAGTTATCTCCTGTTTTTTTGTCATGATAAAACGCTGGGACAAAGTATTTTTTTATTAAGTCTTGAGTGTTCTTTAGAGTACAGAATTCGGAGTCATCTTTTCCGAATTGATAAATAGTAATTGGCTCTGGGTAAAAGTACTTAAAAAAATATCCGGATGAATTAGGTTCGTGATAGCAATAGATATAATGTTCGTTATAAAAACCAAGTATTGAATACAAGGCTCCTGCTGTTTTGTCAGGAAAAATCAGAGGTGAAAACAACTCAAAATCCTTGTACATCTGACGGCTGTATTTCCTTGTGGCCTCATCGTAGGTAGCTTTGAGGAAATAGAGGTGCCCGTTCTCCACTTCGAAGTTGGAGTAGGTGATGTTTTTATCATGCTCTCCCTCAAAGAGAAGGGTCTTATTCTTGTAAATTTTTGCAACCGGTATCTGGGTCTCCTCGTCAATTTCATGCACCATCACATACATATCATAGTCGTCAATGGTTGGCTCAATGTTGCTGCAAGCAGCAAGAGATGCTGCTATGACGGCAAGCAATACGAAAACAGAAACTTTGCTGTAGGTCATGATATTACGTTACTTTTTCTACGGTGTTATTTTTCGCTACAAAGTTAACAACCTTTTCTCGATCCACCAAACGTTTCTCCTGCAAGAACGCTGACATAGTGAAATTTGCTTGTTTGCTTACAATCTTTAAGCAAACCATGGCTTCACCCCGCACTTCTCGCAGTGCAATGCTTACAATATGAAATGGGATGCTTTGAAATGATGGTTTCTTGAACTGTGATAAACAAATCAGCCTCGCTGTGAGAGCGAGGCTGAGGGGGTGCTTCTCTATGAAATTGCTTGTCTTCAAAAGAGGTAAAAAAAGAAAAGCCTACGACCGAAGCCGTGGCTTTTCCTGTAACTTGTATCGTGTGGAGGCTGTTCCCTATTTTATCACAACCTTTTGCACAGGACTCTCGCCAACTTTCACCATGTAAACGCCCGTCTGTGGCAGTTTGTATGGCTTGTTGTCTTCGGCGGTGCCTTGATAGATTATACGGCCGTAGACGTCGAACACGATGAGCGACTCGCCTTCTGAACCGTTGACATAGATGCTGTTTTCTTTGGTGAAGATCTGAACTGACGATTCTGCGGTCTCGATGTCATCTACCACCTCGACGAAACTTGCAATGATCAGTGTGTCACTTGTAATGTGAACTGTTCTTGGATTGCTGGTGTCGCCGCCGATCCAACCTTGAAATCGGTATCCAGGATTGGCTACAGCCATAATCGTGGCATATGGGTTGACGCATGTCGGCTGACCTAAGACGGATATTTCGCCTCGATTTTCCAGATAACTTATAGTCGTGGTTCTAAATTCATAGATATACGGAAGTCTTTCTGAGACATTGGTGAAGTTTGGCCATGCTGAAGCATACTGTGAGCTGCTGCCACAAGGAACATACAGAGGAATGCTGTAGTGTGCATCGGAGAAAACGCCCAATATGCCATCTGACAATTGTGGAGGAGTGGCTGCAAACGATGTTATGCTTTGCAGGTCACATCCGAGAAAAGCAGCATGTCCAATACTGGTTACTTGACTTGGAATGATGAGGTCTGTAAAATATTGTATCGCCAAAAATGCAAAATCTCCGATGCTTGTAATTGTGTTAGGGATTTTTGTTCGTGAAATACCTGTTACCAATTTATTGGTTGCAGTCTCAATGATAGCGAAACAGTTGTCTCTGCAGTCGTATGCCGGATTGCCGCTGTCAACTGTTATGTCTGACAACCAATTGCATCCTGCAAAAGGATGTCTACTATGCTTGTGACGGAACTCGGAATGTTGATTGCACTAATAGCGGTTCCGGCAAACGCTACATCTCCAATGCTTGTGACAGTGTTGGGGATGACTGTGCTACGGCAGCCGGAGATCAATGTGTTGGTAGCGGTTTCGATGATTGCGTTGCAGCTGTCTCTGCTATCGTACACCGGATTGCCGCTTTCAACAGTAATGTTTCGTAGAAACGAACAGGAATTAAAGACACCAGTTCCTATGCTGGTAACAGAACTTGGGATGGTGATGGTGTCCATGCCTATCTGGTTGAAGGCTCTATTTCCAATGCTTGTTAAAGAATTTGGGAGGACTATGTGCCGATACATCCAACAATTACTGAAGGCATCTGCTCCGATGCTTGTGATAGTGTTCGGAAAGGTTACGTTGACTAATGAGGTGCAGTTTAGGAAGGCATTAGGTCCAATGCCGACAACTGTGTAGGTGCTGCCGTTATAGGTCACGCTTGAAGGAATGACGATGTCTCCGCTATATGTACCCGAGACGGTTGCTCCCCAGGTGACCTCAACGGTTCTTGCGCTTGGGGATACGATGTTGTAATAAATCGTTGTTCCGCTGCTATTGGATGTAAAATTGTATGCAAAGACTTGAAGGCTTATGCACAGAATAAAAAGGATGCTTAAAAATCTTTTAACCATAATGTACAACTTTTATTGATTAATTGATGGTGCAAAGATAGTGCATAGTCGTCAAACTGCCAAATTTTTAACCAAAAAAATAGCATAGGCTCGGAAATTTGCATCTCTGCTTTCAGTCTTTAAGCAAACCATAGCCGCACCCCCGACTTCCCGCAGTGCAATGCTTGCAATATGAAATCGGACGCTTTGAAATGAGGGTTTTTGCGTTTTGCAAACAACCTTGCACATCTTGCTGCGACTCCAAACATTTTGATTTGTTGTCACTGCAAAGTTGCAACGCGACGGGAAAGATTCTTTTATTGTTTCTGCAATTTCGCAATCTGTTCAATGTGTTTGAAACACAGTTATTGCAACTTTGCTGTAAGTTCGTGAAGTTTGAAATGCCGTTTCTGAAAATTTCAGAAATCATAAATCCTTTTGTTTCCATTAAATGCAATTTTGCCTTTTTAACAAATCGTTTGGTTTTGAGTTTCTGAAAATTTCCGGAAGTCCGAAAAGTTTGAAATACTGTTTCTGAAAATTTCAGAAATCATAAATCATTTTGTTTACGTTAAACGTAATTTTGCCTTTTTAACAAATCGTTTGGTTTTGAGTTTCTAAAAATTTCAGAAAGTTCGAAAAGTTTGAAATACTGTTTCTGAAAATTTCAGAAATAGCAAATCCTTTTAGTTTCGTTAAATGTAATTTTGCCTTTTTAGTGATTCGTTTGGTTTTTGGCTACAGCAAGTTTGCAAAAGGAATGGGAGAATCGTTTTGCTGCCTCTGCAAGTTGCAGTAAGTCCTGAAATTTTGTGCTTTGTAATGCTCTGTTTGTGAGTGAACTAAATGGGTGGTCTGTCTCTTTTTCGCCAAAAAAGTACTCTATATAAAAAGGTTTTATTAAATTTGCACCTTAAAATAGCGAAGTCTGCTCGCATGGGCGGATTCGCTGCAACAGCATAACAGAGTGATAATATGTTTATTATAGGAATAGCAGGCGGAACAGGTTCTGGCAAGACCACGGTGGCTCGCCGTATCATCAAGAATCTCTCTGCCGAAAAGGCGGTTTTGCTCTCGTTGGACTCCTACTACAAAGATAGCAGCCACGTCCCTTTTGAGGACCGTCAGAAGATCAACTTCGACCATCCCGATGCCTTCGACTGGCCTCTGCTCATCGAGCAGCTTCGTCAACTGAAAGCCGGCAAGAGTGTGGAGAGTCCGACCTATGAGTTTGTCACCTCCTCACGTACCGACAAGACCGTCCACGTCGACCCTTGCGATGTGCTCGTCTTGGAAGGTATCCTTGCCTTTGCCAACGAAGAGGTACGCAACCTCCTCGACCTCAAAGTCTTTGTCGATACCGATGCCGACGTGCGACTCATCCGTGTTATCGAACGCGACGTGGTGGAACGTGGCCGAACAGCCCAAGCCGTCATGGATCGCTACACCCGTGTGCTGAAACCGATGCACACCCTCTACGTTGAGCCCACGAAGGCTATGGCCGACTTCATCATCTCGGGCGAACGTAACGAGGTGTCTGTAACCACGCTCACTGAATACATTGAAAAGAAATAAACTGATTTATGGCAGTAAATGTCAACGTAGAAAGTATCCTGTTCTTTGACATCGAGACGGCTCCACTGACTGCTTCGTTCAGCGAACTGAGCGAGGATATGCAGCATCTCTGGGCTGATAAGACTGTGAAACTTCAACACTCCATGCCCGACCGTTTCAACGAACAGATGACCATGGACGAACAGTATCGCAATGCTGGTGTCTATGCTGAGTTTGCACGCGTGGTCTGTATCTCCGTGGGCTTTCTCAATGGTGGTACTTTCCGTGTGAAATCGTTCTATGGCGAAAACGAATACGAACTTCTCTGTGGTTTCAAGAGTATGCTTGATACGGCATTCGATATCAGACGCCCTAAAGCACTGCGTTTCCTTTGTGGACACAATATCAAGGAGTTCGATGTACCGTTTGTTTGTCGTCGCATGCTTATCAATGGCATACAATTGCCAGAGGTACTTAATATAGCTGGTAAGAAACCTTGGGAGACCAGTTTCATCGATACATTGGAACTATGGAAGTTTGGCGACTTCAAGAACTACACCTCATTGAAAACTCTCACCACTATCTTCGGTATTCCTACACCAAAAGACGATATCGACGGATCGCAGGTGCGTAACGTATTCTATGAGGAACACGATGTGGAACGCATTGCTACCTATTGTCAGAAAGACGTTGTGGCTACAGCACGTGTCTATCTTCGCATGCAGTTGCTGCCAACCATTTCCGACGAATCCATCCTTTATGTGAAATAAAAACAGAACACAAGATATGAAAAGACTTTTTCTTGCTTTAGCCTTGGCATCGGCTTCTTGCTTTGCCATCGCCCAAACCAATATCTCTCCGGAGATGTTGAAATCGATGCGTGAGAACAACAAACTCACTGCAGCCGAAAAAGCATTGCACACCGCAATGACCAACGTAGATATCAACGACCTCGCCCTCAACTCACAGGGTGTGGCTAAAAATACCGATGTCAAGTTCTCACACCAGGTGAAGAGCAGCGGCATCACTAACCAGGAGAGTTCTGGCCGTTGCTGGTTGTTCACCGGCTTGAACGTGATGCGTGCCCAGGCTATGGACGAGTTGGGACTCCCAACCACCTTCTTCAGTCCGCTCTACGTCTTCTTCTACGACCAGTTGGAGAAGAGCAACCTCTTCTTGCAGAGCATTATCGACACCCGCAAGTTGCCACTCAACGACCGTAAGGTAGAGTGGTTGCTCAAGAACCCGCTCTCCGACGGCGGCACCTACACCGGCGTAGCCGACTTGGTAGAGAAATATGGTATCGTGCCACAAGAGGTGATGCCAGAGAACAAAGTCAGCAACAATACCTCACGCATGAATCAGATTCTCAGCCTGAAACTCCGTGAGTTTGCCCTCGAACTCCGCAACATGCCTGCCAAGACCTCCGAAGCCGTGTTGGCAAAACGTAAGGCAGAGATGATGGGCACAGTCTATCATATCCTCGCCCTCACCCTCGGCGAACCAGTTCAGCAGTTTGAGTGGAGCCGCAAAGATAAAGACGGCAACATCCTCGAAACCAAGACCTATACCCCACAGGAGTTCTACAAAGAACTCATCGGCGAGAAACTCTACGACAACTACGTCCTCCTGATGAACGACCCTTCACGCGAGTACTACAAAGTCTACGAGATTGAATACGACCGTCACATGTACGATGGTCACAACTGGCTCTATGTCAACCTCCCTATTGAAGACATCAAAGAGGCTGCCATTGCCAGCATCAAAGACAACAAAGCGATGTATATCAGTTGCGACGTAGGCAAGTTCTACACCCGCAACTCCTCTTACCTCGACGTCAACAACTTCGACTACGAGTCGCTCTTCGGAACCACCTTCGGCATGGACAAGAAACAACGTATCGAGACCTTTGCCAGCGGTTCAAGTCATGCCATGACCCTCGTGGCTGTCGACCTCAACGCAGCAGGCAAGCCAGTGAAATGGATGGTAGAGAACAGTTGGGGTGCTGACCGTGGCTACAAAGGTCACCTCATCATGACCGACGAGTGGTTCAACGAGTATATGTTCCGCGTGGTAGTCAATAAGAAATATGCCAGCGAGAAGATTCTCAACTGCCTCAAACAGAAATCAATCCTTCTGCCAGCATGGGATCCTATGTTTGCAGAAGATAAAGACTAAGAAAAATGAAGCATAGTATTTTATATAGTATTTTATTTTGTGTGCTGTGTCTGTTTGTCACATTGTCGTTGAATGCAAAAAATGACAAGAAGACTAAAGAACACAAAGCTGATGTTGATACTTCTACCGTTGTAGAACAGCAGAAACTCCGTATCTATGCAACTTATGACGACGATAATTTGCAGTCGGCATGGAACAATGCTTTCCGCTATGATACCAAACGTGGTTTCTATCAGGAGTCTTTTGCCACCTATAAGCCTATCTTTGAGAAAGACTTTGAGGGTGACTACAAGTCCGTCGTTGATTACAGTCAAATTATAGCACTCATTGAGGAACGTGTAGAGTTCCGTAATCATGTTCAGCCTATCGAAATGGCATTTACCCATATTGGCGAATCAAAGGGAAAGAATGGCTGCGGAATCTGTCTTGGTGTTTTGTTGATGCTGCCTGACAGCACTATTGTTGAGGATGGATATGTCTTCAGCATTCGTTTTAAAAACGTCAATGCCTTGAAAGTTGATAAGATTGAGATGTACTATGGTGTGCAATATGTCCCATTTAGTGTACAATACAATCAGCCGATGTTTGGCTCTGAGTTTCTTGCAGTATCGTTCACAATGGAAGAGAAAAACAAGTGGAAACCAGTACAGTTCTGGAATCGCTTGACAGCTACCCTTGTTGCCCATCCCCTTTCTGTGGAGAAAATGCCAAGTGCCTGCGGTGTTTAATAGATAATTTATATGCACTTAACACGTTACCATATTTCAATATGTTTAGTGGCTATTGTAACCTTGTGGTTCTGTAGCTGTAGGTCTCATCAGAAGGAGTCTCCTGCCGAGGCTTCGAAACCTACGTTTGACCTCGAGCAGATTGTGGAGCGTGGTGAGTTGCGTGTGGCTACTATCATCGGTGCTGAATCGTACTATATTCACGGCAAGGTGGACATGAGCAAGGACTATCTGATGGCTGTGAACTTTGCCGACTATATCGATGTGCCCCTGCGATTGGTGGTTGCACCAGATGTGGAGGCATTGAAAGATTCGCTTGAACGTGGACTTGCTGACTTCGCTGCCTACAACGTGGTTTGTTCCAAAAAGAATCAGGAGAACTTCCGTTTCGTTAATTGGAACATCGAATCACTCCCAGTGCTTATTCAGCAGAAAAAGAAACGTCACCAGATAACTTCTGCCACACAGTTGGTGGGCAAGACCGTCTACGTGAAATCGCAGAGCAAACATCTGCGACGCATGAAACATCTCAACTGGGAGATTGGTGGTGGCATTCTCATCGAAGAGGCTTCCGACTCTATTTCCACGGAGGACCTTATAAATATGGTATCGAAGGGTGAGATAGAATATGCCGTTGCCGACAACGATGTGGCTCTTCGTTCCATGATGCATTTCCGCAACGTGGATTGCTCATTGCCATTGGGCACGCATACAACAAAGGCATGGATTGTAAGAGCTGATGCACCGAAACTCTGCGAGAAACTCAATGCTTGGCACGATGACCCTGATAATAAGGCCTTTTTTGCCAAACTGGAGCGTAAGAGCAAACAAAACGGTTCTTCAGGTGGTGGCTATGTTCGTTCCGTTCATGTGCCGCCTCCAACACCAGAGGGTGCTATCTCTCCTTATGACGACATCATCCGCAAGAATGCTGAACTGATAGGCTGGGACTGGCGTTTGCTGGCTGCCTTGATTTATACGGAGTCGAAGTTCAACTGCAACGTCGTATCCCGTCAGGGTGCTTTGGGACTAATGCAGATGATGCCTTCAACAGCACGAAAATACGGACTTAACAACACCACGGCACTTGACCCCGCTGCCAATATCGCTGCTGGTGTGAAATATATCAATGCCTTGAGTAAGGCTTACAGCCATATTTCCAATCCTAACGAGCGTGCCAAGTTTATTCTTGCAAGCTACAATTCAGGCGGTGGACATGTGGCTGATGCCGTAAGGTTGGCTAAGAAATATGGGGCCAATCCGAACGTGTGGAACGGCAACGTAGAGAAATATCTCCTGCTGAAGTCGGAGCCTGCCTATTATAACGACGAGGTTTGCAAATCCGGCTATTTCCGTGCGGCTCATACCGTTAGATATGTCAACCATATCTTTGCAGTTTATGAACGATACAAATCCTATACGAAAACAACTGACAATACGTCAAAAGAACAATGACAATAAAGTTTTGTGGTGCTGCCGGTGAGGTTACGGGCAGCAAACATCTGATAACTACTGCCGATGGCAAACGATTGCTCCTCGACTGTGGCATGTTCCAAGGTAAGGGCATGGAAACCGACACCATGAACCGTAACCTCGGTTTCGAACCTGAGACTATCGACTATCTCTTCTTGTCGCATGCCCATATCGACCATGCAGGATTGATTCCGTATCTCTACAAGAACGGTTTCCGTGGCTCTGTTTTTTGCACCAGTTCCACTCGAGACCTCTGTGCTCTCATGCTGCAGGACAGTGCGTTCATTCAGGAGTTGGATATCCATTGGTTCAACAAGAAACGTCGTAAGAACGGACTTCCTGCCGTTGACCCTATCTATACTCCCGACGATGTGAAACACTGCATGGAACTCTTCGTGGGTCTCCCTGCCAATAGACGAATCTATATCGACGAGCACATCAGCGTGATGTTCACTCAGACTTGCCACATGTTGGGTGGTGGTGCCGTAAACCTTGAGATTGAGGAGAATGGCACGAAGAAAACCGTCTGTTTCACTGGCGATATCGGAAGGTCGAAGAGTAAGATTCTTCGTCCTGCCATGGAGATTCCGCAATGCGACTATCTTATCATGGAATCTACCTACGGCGATCGTCTGCATGCCACCGACACGGAGATTTCTCAAGCTCTCTATGATGTTATCTATGAGACTTGTATCAAAAAGAAAGGCAAACTCATTATCCCTTCTTTCAGTGTAGGTAGAACTCAAGAGTTGGTTTACGAACTCAATCTCTTCTATGCACAGGGTAAATTGCCACATATCGATGTCTTCGTAGACAGTCCGTTGGCAGTGAATGCCACCGAGGTCTTCAAAATGCACACCGACATCATGAACGATGACGTACATTATACAATGTTATATGATGCCGATCCGTTCGGCTTCGGCTCGTTGCATTATATCCGAACGAAGGAGGAATCGCAGTCGCTCAACTCATACAATCGTCCTTGCATTATCCTCTCGTCATCGGGCATGGCTGAGGCTGGTCGTATCAAACACCATATTGCCAACTCCATCCACGACCCGAAGAATACTATTCTCTTCGTTGGCTATTGTGCTCCGTCAACACTTGGTGCACGTCTGCAACAGCCTGGCATCAAGGAGATATCCATCTTCGGCGAGGTTCGTAAGGTGAAGGCTGACATCCGCAAGATTGAAGGCTTCTCTGGTCATGCAGACCGTAAGGAATTGTTGGAATATGTTCGTCCGTTGGACCGTGAGAAAGTAAAAACCATCTTTGTGGTTCATGGTGAGAAAGAGGTGTCTGAACATTTCCGCGATTCTCTCTATCAGGCAGGCTTCCATCATGTGGAAGTGCCTCAACAGTTTGAATCCTTTAAACTATAGGCCATTATGAGTCCGTTTGAAACACTGATACAGGAAGACCTCCACCGTTTCCTTTGCTCACAAGGTGAGATGGACAAGGTTCTGCCTGTAACCGATGATATATCAGGTAAATGGGAAGAAATTGCCTCTCATTATCTTGAAGATGGTGTTAGTGAGTTCAATGCCTATCCTACCGCTGCTTTAGGTTGGATGATGTATATAGGCATGGCTGTTGCAAACTATTGGGATAGCGATTGGAACTATTGCAACTCGTTGGAAAATATCTACGCAACTCTCCGTGCTCCACGTGGTTACGATGAGATGGATGAATATATCATGGACGAAGTGCTTACGTTGGATAAAAAACAGCAATCCGAACTGCAGGACCTTGTTGGTGAATGTGCCTCAAGAACACTCAGCAACCTTCGTCGTCAACCCATCGAGCCATCTACCGTTGAGGCTTATCATGCCTTCATTGCGGCTTTGCATCAGTTGTATCTCTTCGGAGCTTACGTACAACTACATCGCCTCGGCTATCACATGGAACGCCTTAAATAACAGCTGTCTATGAACGTAAAACAACTCTTTCTGCTTCTCCTTGTCTCCCTTTCTGTCTCATTCCTTTCTGCACAGAATCTTGACAAACAGAAAGTGCTTCGTGCAGCAGAACAGCATCGCAGACTTTATCCAGAAGCCACGTTGCAGGATTTCTATAAGTGCTGTTTTCAAGACGCTTACGGACCAGAACACTTGTTGGCTGACACACCCGATGCCTACGATCGCTCACGTCAGTATCTCGTTCGCGAAGGGGAGTTTCTCCATCAGCAACATCTCAAGACCACGGGCATTCCGTATTATGAATCAGTAGGTTATCGTGGCGATTTCTATCGTGTCAGTCTCGAACTGATAGAGGACGGCATCGTTCCGTTCGATGCTTTTTTTCTGGCATTTCAGCATAGTATCAAGGAGTTTGCTCCACCTTCATTGGAGGCGTGGAAGAAGGAATGGCATGAAGTGCTGCAAATCGTTGCAGACCTCCATTTCCCGAACTATGACAACGATGTCAAAACCATAGATAAACTCTTGGCAGAGGGACAGTTTGCCTACTATCACTCGAAAACATTCAATCAAACCTATCAGCCCCACTATCGTCTGATGGCAAAGTCGGTTTTTGAAAAAGAAATACTTCCATACTGCACACAATCAGTGCCTTATGAGGTATGTCAAAATTATTTCGTACATAACGATGTGAACGAAGTGCCACGTTGTATCTATTCGCAAGAGGAGTTCTCCCGTTATTTCGGCATGGCTGCCTTCATGGGAAAAGGTGGTGAGGTAACTCCTATCGACTTCAACGAATCGTTCGTTATTGCCGTTGCTCCGGAGGCTGGCTATAACTATGTGGAACTGAAACCGTTCCTTCTCCAACTAAACTCAACGGGACTCTATTTCTGCTATGAGAAAACCACTGGACCGGCTCAAACCTACGAGTCGCGACCTGTGCTTCTCATCAAAGTGGCGAAGAAATTTCGTCTTCCTGTTACCGTTGGCACCATCGAAAACACAATGGAGTAGGGGAAATAGCCCCAATTTTATCCCTTAAAATTAGTGTTCGTTAACATCTACAAATGTAGACTCGTATTTTAATTTTGTTTTTGGGAATCTACATTTGTCGACTCCCATTTCAAATTTGTTTTTGGGAGTCTACGTTTCTCGACTCCCATTTCAATTTTGTTTTTGGGAGTCTACGTTTCTCGACTCCCATTTTAATTTTGTTTTTGAGAGTCTACGTTTGTCAACTCCTATTTCAATTTTGTTTTTGGCAGTCTACGTTTCTCGACTCGTATTTCAATTTTGTTTTTGAGAGTCTACGTTTGTCAACTCCTATTTCAATTTTGTTTTTGGCAGTCTACGTTTCATTTTTTGCAAAATCAAACGGAAAAAACACGTTCCGAAAGGGTAGAAACGAAGAAACTCCCTGCAACCGAGGCTGCAAGGAGTTCTTTATTTGTGTTTCGCGACGAATTAGAGCTTAGCCAAAACGTCAACGATGAGTTTCCAGAACTTCTGGGTGTCGCCGATGTGGAGACGTTCGTCTGGTGAGTGAACACCACGCATGGTTGGGCCTACAGAAACCATATCCATTTCTGGATATTTGGTTGAGAACAAACCGCACTCAAGACCAGCGTGGATAGCTTTGATTACAGCCTTCTTACCGAAGAGATGCTCGTAGCTTTCTGCAATGGTGTTGGCGATAGCTGATTTTGGGTTTGGTTTCCAACCAGGGTAACCGTCGCTGTGCTCAACCTTAGCACCGATAGCCTTGAACTGGCTCTCAATCATTTGTGCCATAGCATATTTGGCTGGTTCAACAGAGCTACGTTGGCTGGTAACAACCTGAATGTGGGTGTTGTCGAGCATTTTCACTGAAGCAAGGTTGGAAGAAGTCTCAACCAAGCCTGGCATGTCAACACACATACGGTGAACAGCATTTGGACAGCCGTCGAGTGCGAAGATAATCTTGCGGGTTGTAGCACGTTCCATGATGTACTCAGGACGTTTTCTGCTTTCCAACTCAGCAGCGAAGTTAGGCTCAGTAGCGCTGTATTCGTTCTCGATATCAGCGATGAAGTGGTTCAATTGGATACGGAGTTCCTCTTTGTATGACATAGGAACAGCACCAACAACAGTAGCCTCACGTGGGATAGCATTGCGGAGGTTGCCACCGTCGAATGAAACCAAACGGAAGTCGGTCTGATTAGCTACCTTGGCAAGGAAACGAGCCATCAGTTTGTTGGCATTGGCACGACCTTTGTTGATGTCGTCGCCAGAGTGACCGCCTGCAAGACCTTTGATAGAAACAGTGAAGTAGAACAAATCCTTTGGTGCGTCAGTGCGACGGAAACGGATGGTGCAGAGGGTATCGATGCCACCTGCGCAGCCAATGAAGAGTTCGCCGTCGTCCTCAGAGTCGAGGTTGATGAGTGTCTTACCAGTAAGAATGCCTGGCTCGAGACCGAAAGCACCAGTCAAACCAGTCTCTTCGTCAACGGTGAAGAGGCATTCTAGAGCAGGGTGTTTGAGATCGGTTGAATCCATGATAGCCAACATGGTAGCCATACCGATACCATTGTCAGCACCGAGGGTTGTACCTTTGGCTTTAACCCATTCGCCATCGATATATGTCTCGATTGGGTCTTTGAGGAAGTTATGTTTTACGTCGTTGTTTTTCTCGCAAACCATATCCATGTGTGCTTGAAGCACAATGGTTGGGTGGTTTTCGTAGCCCTTAGTAGCAGGCTTGCGCATAAGCACGTTGCCTGTTTGGTCTGTGATAGTTTCAAGTTTGTGTTGTTTGCCCCATTTCTGGAGATAGGCAATAATCTGTTCTTCTTTTTTAGAAGGACGTGGCACTTGACAGATGGCGTCGAACTGACTCCACAGTGCTTTAGGCTCTAAGTTTTTCATTATATTGAAATGTTTTGTTTGTTGTCAATTACGAATTGCAAAGATAGTGCAAGGTGAGCGAAAAACCAAATTTATTTGGGATTTTCCGAACCGCCGCCTATCTTGCGTCAGCAAAGATAGTGCAAACTGAGCGCAATACCAAAAAGAAACGCAGTTTATTTTTGTGCAATTCCTTTCTGTATCCATAGAAATGGACTGCCGAAGACTGAAATGGATTAGTGAAGAAAAAATAAAAATATGCGGTTTTGTTAATTATACATAGATATTAGGTGGTTTGAAAGATTTTTGTTAATTTTGCAGCCGTAAAAATAGGCTTGTACCCTAACGACAATTATGCAAATACTCTACACATTCATCGTTATTGGTGTCTTGGTGGCATTGGCTTTCTTGCTGCTTGGGGTTAAGGTGTTCTTTGTGAAGGGAGGACGATTTCCAAACACACACATTGGAGCCAGCAAGGCTATGAAAGACCGCGGAATTACCTGTGCGCAATCGCAGGACCGCGAGGCTCAACGTAAAAAATAGACTTCTAAAATTACGACTATACAGACAGAATTATGAAGAAATATTACTCGCTTTTCTTGGTCGCATTGGTTGCTATGGCATTGGTAGCATGTGGCGACAAACAGCAAACTCCAGCTAAGGCTGCTCCAGTAGCCGTTTCTGGCAATGGCGTAACTATCGCAGTTGTTGATCTCGACTCAATCATGGCAAAATACCACTTTGCCGTACAGGCTAACGATGAGTTGATGAGTGAAGCAGAAGATGCTCGTGTCAACCTCAATCAGAAAGCCCGTGCTTTGGAAAACAAAATGGCCGACTTCCAAAAGAAAGTTGACAACAATGCTTTCCTCAGTCAAGACCGTGCCCGCTCTGAAGCAGAGAAACTTCAACGCGAACAGGCTAACCTCGAGAACCAATCAAACCAACTCGGCATGAAACTCCAGGAAAAACAAGTGGACCTCAGCCTTCAGTTGCAAGACAGCGTGGACAACGCATTGAAAATCCTCAATGCTGACGGTCGTTTTGCTTTGGTGCTCACCAACAGTGCCATGGCTAACAACGTGCTCTACTGTGACCCTGCTCTTGACATCACCGACGAGTTGCTCGAACTCTTGAACAAACGTTACAGCAAGAAATAATTTAACAAATCGTTTAATATAAGAGGTGCTGGAAAACTCTGGCACCTCTTTTTCTTATCAAGAAATCCGTTCATTTACCAACATACAATATAATATATGGAAACACCATACATGGAACCACAACCACCAAAGAACGACGACAAGGGCTTTCTTGGCTATCTCCGTTCGTTGATGAACATCAGCGATGACACCGACTCGGCTACCACTATCGACAATATCAAACAGGGAGCAGAGTTTCGTGGCATCAATGTCTGGTTGCTCATTTTTGCCATCTTGCTGGCTTCTGTGGGTTTGAATGTCAACTCCACCGCTGTCATCATCGGTGCCATGCTGGTTTCTCCGCTGATGGGCCCAATCATGGGCTTGGGATTGTCTGTTGGTATCAGTGACAACGAACTGCTGAAAACCTCGTTGAAGAATCTCTTCACCATGGTGGTTATCAGTTTGCTCACTTCATCTGTCTATTTCTTTATTACTCCATTGAGTGATGCCCAATCGGAACTTTTGGCACGTACCAATCCCACCATCTTCGATGTGATGATTGCCTTCGTCGGCGGTCTGGCTGGCATTGTGGCATCCTCCCGCAAACAAGAGAAAACCACCGTTGTCGCTGGTGTTGCCATTGCTACAGCCTTGATGCCTCCGTTGTGTACGGCAGGTTATGGCGTTGGCACAGGTCAATGGAACTACTTCATCGGTGCTTTCTACCTCTTCTTCATCAATTCGTTTTTCATTGCTTCTGCCACCTTTATCATGGTGCGTTACTTGAAGTTCCCTCATCGCAACTATGTGGATAAACGCAAAAGCCGTCGCATCCGTTTCTCTTTGGCTTTCTTCACCCTCCTGGTAGCTGTGCCGAGTGTTATCCTTGCCATCAATATGGTGAAAGAAGCTACATTCAATAGCAATGTCAATGCCTTCGTTTCCAATCTCGAAAAAGATTCAATGATGGAAAATGTGCAGATTGTCAATGTGAAGAAGTTTTATACTCGCAATGGCCAGTCGTTGTCGTTGTTGCTTGTTGGTAAGGAACTGTCGCAAGAGGAAGTGGCACTCATGCAGTCGCATCTGCCCGATTATCACCTCGAAGGAACACATTTTACCGTTCGTCAAAGTGGTGGTACCGTAGATTTCGACCTCGGACTCCAGGCTCAACTGCTTCAAGGATTGATTGAAAAGAAAGAGGCTCAGTTGGAACAGGCTGATTCTTTGATAATGGTGCTTCAAGCCAAACTCAACGAACGTGATGGCGTTAACGTCGCCACCGTTTCCAAGGAGATGGCACTCTTGTGGCCTGAGGTTACCAATGTGTCGTTTGCCGATGCTTCGGTATTCAATGTGAAAACAGACTCCCAAGATACTATCACACAGGTAAGAGTAGATTGGCGTTCTCCGGTTCAGAAATGCGACACTACAGGCATGGCAGCATGGTTGCGCCTGCGATTGAACAATGGCCGTCCGTTACAGTTGGACCACCATTTCTCACGATAACAGCAAGATAAATAAGTGAAGCTATTCGAAGCGCATCGCTTTGACTGGCGATATCTTCGTGATGATGTGTGAAGGCAAAAGCATCATGGCGATAGAAGCCACTGCTGTGCCTATGTTCAACAGGAGAATGTGGAGAATGTTGAACGAAACGGGAACATAGTCAACATAATAGACCGATGCATCCAAAGGAATGATGTGTGTGAAACGTTGGATTAGTATCAGTCCGATGCCTACGATATTGCCCCAAAGCATACCTTTGCCCACAAGATAGGCTGCATGATAGAGAAATACTTTACGCAAAGGCCAGTTGGCTGCACCGAGTGCCTTAAGCAGTCCGATATCATTGGTTCGTTCGAGAATCAGAATCAGCAATCCTGAAATCATATTGAATCCAGCCACCAGGAGCATCAGTACCAAAATGATGACGGCATTGGCATCCAACATGGCAAGCCAATCGAAAATCATTGGGGTGAGCTGGTGGATATTTTGGATAGAGTAGAGTGCCGATGTCTCGCCGAAACGGTTGCCCAGCATCCCTTCGATATGGTCGGTGGCAGATTGCAGATGTTTGAAATCGTCAATCAGCAACTCGTAGCAACTTACCTCGTCTCCTTCCCAACCTAACAGCTGACGCAATGGCTCCATGGAGGTAAAGAGGTAGAGATTGTCATAGTCGGAGAATGAGGTTCGATAGATTCCCTTGACTACGAACTTACGTGCACGGACGTGGTTGTCGACGAAATATGTAATGAAATCGTCACCTACATGTAACTGCAGCATTTCTGCTGTCGATTGTGAAATTACGGCATACGACATCGTGTCATTAGGGCAGAGTGTATCGCCTTCCACCATGTTAGCATGGAAAAAACGCCAATCGTAAGTGCTATCCACGCCCTTGAGAACAACACCACGGAAACTCTCCTCTGTCTTGATGATGCCACTCTTGGTTACCACCGATTGCACTCGAGTGATATGTGGCATCTGTTTGATACGGTAGATGTCGCTCTCGTCGAGGAGTATAGGCTCGTGTTCGTAGGTCTGCTCAATCTCATTGGCAGTAATCTGGATATGAGAACCGAAACCTATGACCTGACTACGAACCTCATGTTTGAATCCTACCACCACCGATACGGAAAGCAACATCACAGCCAGACCTACGGCAATGCCGAAAGTGGCTACCTTGACGGCAGGCTTCGACATGCTCTTGCCTTTCTTCTTGTCGGCTTGATGAAAGTGCTGTGCTATGAAACGCTCGTATCGCATCGGTAAGGTCAGGAGACGTTATCTATTTCTTGTCGATGAAGAGGTCGGCGTGGTATGAAGAACGTACCAATGGACCGCAAACGGCTGTCTTGAAACCTTTCTCCAAGGCAATGGCTTCGTAGCGTTTGAAGTCGTCTGGGTGGATATAGGCTTTCACCTCATAGTGCTTGCTGGTTGGCTGCAGATACTGTCCGATGGTTACCATCTCGCAACCTACGGCACGCAAGTCATCCAGTGTTTGAAGAATCTCTTCTTCGGTCTCGCCAAGTCCGAGCATCAGACCGCTCTTTGTTGGAAGACCGTTGGCATGAATGCGTTCCAGCGTATGCAGACTCTTGCGGTATTCTGCCACACGGCGAACATCCGGTGAGAGGCGTTCTACGGTTTCGATGTTGTGAGCCATGACATCAGGACGAGCAGCAGCGACGAGGTCAATGAGTTCGTCTTTGCCTTGAAAATCTGGCACCAAGACCTCAATCGTAGTGTCTGGATTGACCTTTCGCACTTCTTCGATACAGCGTGCCCAGTGGCTTGCACCAAGGTCTGGGAGGTCGTCGCGGTCAACAGAGGTGATGACGGCATGTTTCAACTGCAACTTCTGGATAGACTCCGCAAGGCTCTGTGGCTCATTCTCAACGACAGGAAGTGGACGACCAGACTTCGTGTTGCAGAAACGGCAGGCACGGGTGCAGATATCGCCAAGAATCATAAATGTGGCAGTGCCGCGACTCCAGCACTCCGACATGTTAGGACAGCGGCCGCTGCTGCAGATGGTGTGCAGACCGTGTGTCTTCAGCGTGTTGCCCACATTAGAGTAGTGGTTCTCGCTGCGGAAATCTATTTTCAGCCATTCAGGCTTTCTGATATGTCCCATAACTATTGCTCAATGCACACCCACGGACGACAGTATTCGGCTGTCGCCCGTGGTATGCAGATTATATTGTTTCTCTAAAGAATTACTTCAGGTGGAGAGTGTGGTTCATACGGCTACGCTTGGTCTCCATATAAACGCGGTTGTACTCGTTTGGCTCAATCTCCAGTGGCACGTTCTCCACGATTTCAAGGCCGTAGCTCTCCAAACCGACACGTTTTACTGGGTTGTTGGTCATCAAGCGCATCTTGGTGACGCCGAGGCTACGGAGAATATTGGCACCTACGCCATATTCGCGTTCGTCAGCTTTGAAACCGAGGTGGAGGTTGGCATCTACGGTGTCAAGACCGTTCTCCTGGAGTTTGTAGGCTCTGATCTTGTTCATCAGACCGATGCCACGACCCTCTTGGTTGAGGTATACGATGACACCCTTGCCGGCTTTCTCAATCTCCTGCATTGCTTTGTGGAGTTGGTCGCCGCAGTCGCAACGGAGTGAACCGAAGATATCGCCAGTGGCACATGAAGAGTGAACGCGAACCAAGACAGGCTCGTCCTGTTTCCACTCGCCTTTGATGAGTGCCATATGCTCAAGACCGTTTGATTTCTGACGGAAAGGAATCAGTTTGAAGTGGCCGTAGGCTGTTGGCAACTCTACTTCCTCGCCACATTCCACCATGCTCTCTGTACGGAGACGGTAGGCGATGAGGTCGGCAATGGTGATGATTTTGATGTCATATTTCTCGGCAATCTCAAAGAGTTGAGGCATACGTGCCATGGTGCCGTCCTCATTCATGATCTCGATGAGGGCAGCGGCAGGACGCAAGCCAGCCAGACGAGCGAGGTCAATAGAAGCCTCTGTGTGGCCAGCGCGACGGAGCACACCTTTTGATTTTGCGTAGAGTGGGTTGATATGACCTGGACGGCCGAAGGTGGCTGGTGTTGAAGCTGGGTCAGCCAAAGCTTGGATAGTGGCAGCACGGTCGTGTGTTGAAACGCCGGTGGTGCAGCCTTCCAGTTTGTCTACTGTAACGGTGAATGGGGTGCCGAGCATAGAGGTGTTGTTGGAAACCTGATGGGTCAATTCCAATTCTGCGCAACGCTCTTCTGGCAGTGGGGCACAGAGCACGCCACGACCGTTTTTCAACATAAAGTTCACCTTCTCAGGGGTGATTTTCTCTGCTGCTATGATGAAGTCGCCTTCGTTTTCGCGGTCCTCATCGTCCACAACGATAAGGAATTTACCCTCGCGGAAATCTTCAATAGCTTCTTCAATAGTGTTGAGTTTCTTATTCATATATATGTTTGTTGTATTATTATTTTTCTTTCTTAGTAAAAGGCAACTTGCTGAGCCAACGCTTTGCCTGTATGCCTGCTTTTTTTGCCAGTCTTACCACGCTCTCCTTCTTCTCGTTCGTTGGAAGTTTTATCCATACTAAAATCTGCTTGAACCATAGTTTATAGGCATCGCTCTTGAAGATGGCGCTGTCGGTTGCTGCCTTGTAGGTGAAGAAGATGCCGATAGGGGCGAGCACGAACGAACTGAGCCACATGCCTTGCCATGCTGGCCAAAGTACCTCACGGGCCATTTTCACGCCTGTGGTGTTGATGACATAGTAAACCAGGAACAGTATGATGCTGATGACAGCTGGCATACCTAAACCGCCCTTGCCGATGATAGCACCCAACGGAGCACCGATGAAGAAGAAAATCAGGCAGGCAAGGCTGAGGGTGAATTTCTGGTGCCATTCGATATTGTGTCGTGCACAGAAATCTTCGCCGTCGTCAATGTTGATACGGTGGAACATCAGGTCTGCCTTCACGTTCTGTTCACGTTGTTTGGCTGCCTTGCATATGGCTTCCATCTCTTGCTGTGAGCAGGCGAGGAATACCGAGTCGCAGTTTACCGCTTCAGTGGTTGGCTTCAGCACCTCATTGTGCGCAGTCTCGCGTTCTGTTGGTTCGTAGGCTTTGTTGAAATACTCGTCGGTAGTAATCCTCTTGTTGAAGGATTTTCGTAGCGAGTCGCAACGGTTGCTTACCGAGTCGATGTCGTGGGTCAGTCGGACAATGTTCTTGCTGACGTGCTGATCCTCCAACACGCTCTCGTCAATCTCTTGGAAGTTGGAGTCGAAGTCAATCAGAATCTCCTTCTCCTTGAATGTCTCGCGACGGTATGGCACATTCGATGTGCCGGTAAACTGCTGCTTCTTCAGGTTCTCAAATTGCTCGCCACCATGAATCTGAAGCACCAGGTTGCGTTTGTCTTCGGTCAGTTTGATATGCACCGAGTCAGCGGTCGTTACGGAGGCATTGTTGAAGCCTTGTGTGAAGTCGTAGATCATCACATTCTCCAGCGCCTGAGTCTTGTGGTTCTTGCTGCGAACGTAGAGGTTCATACCGTGAATGCCGCTGTAGAACTCACCGACGGGGACATCCAACTCGGGCGAGGTCTGTCGGATGGAGAACATCAGTGCCCACATCTTCTTCTGTGCCACTGGGATAACGTTGTTGGAGAAGAAGAATGCGCCCACCACTACAAATGAGATTGCCACGATGAGCGACCTCATGATGCGGAAGAGCGAGATGCCGGCTGACTTCATTGCCAATAGTTCCAATCGTTCACCAAGGTTACCGAATGTCATCAGTGAGGCGAGGAGGATAGCCAATGGCAGAGCCATAGGCACCATAGACAGTGAAGCATAGAAGAAAAACTGCATCAGAACCTTCATCGGCAAGCCCTTTCCCACCAGGTCGTTCACGTGCATCCACAGAAACTGCATGATGACGATGAACAAACAGATGAAAAAAGTGACGAAGAACAACCCGAGGAAGCTCTTAATCATGTAAGCGTCAAGTCTTTTGATGCGTGGTATCTTCATAGCCTATTAGTCTGCAAAGATAGTGCAAGTTGAGCGCAATACAAAATAAAAAAAACAATTTTTATTTTTATTGGATAACCCAGGCTTCGCCTCAGCATAGGTAAACAAGTTTTCCTCTGCATTCGGCTTGCTCTGGCTTTGCCGAACCGTAGCCTATCTTGCGAAGCAAAGATAATATATTTCTCAATCTATAAAAAGATAAGTGAAGTTCTTGAAGACCTTATGGCATCAATCAACAATAAGCAAGAAAAATGGTGATAAAGACGAAGTTATGGGATATTCTAAAATAAGGATTCCTCATCTTTTTGCCTCAGTAAGGTGAGGTCTGAAAGCAGTACGGCGACTTCCTCCTTGTCGGTTGCGTCAGCAGGTCGCCAGGCAACGATAAATTGTGCTGTTGCCGAAACGGGCATAAAGCCTCTCTCTTGCCAAAGCATCAGTGCCTGTTTCATCCTTTGGGAGAACATCGCCACAGGTCTACCGTTCTTGTCGTAGAGTTTGTCTGTGTTCACCGTGAGCGGGTCGCCGCCTCGTAAGGCCAAGATGTCTGCTTTTCGCTCCCTGAAGTAGTTCAGGAATACATCATGGTGTGTGAGTTGGATAACCACCTCGTCGGGCATCTCATAAGACTGGTCGTCTCGTTGATGACGGTCTGCCAACAGTCTGTCAAACAGACGGGTGTTGGTATGGATGAATAGCCGTTGCTTAGCACGTGTCATGCCCACATAATAACGGCGGAGCAAGTCATCACTAACCTGATGGCCGTCGGCAATCATCATATAGACATCATCAAACTCACGACCCTTTGACTTGTGGATTGTCGATACCACAACGTCTGCACCGTTCCATTCGCTGAAATCTTCCAACGAAGACTCATAGACAAACTCCTTGAAATCGGTGAGGTACTTCTGCCTATTGGTTTGCTCAAAGAGTTGTATGCATCGTCTGACATAACTGAGGCTGGTGCTTGTGGCATAGGCCTTGAAGGTGCTCTGCTTGGCCTCTTCCCAGGCACTGTCTGTAATCAGAGGTTCTTGGGCATAGCGGGCGAGGTGTTTGAGGAAATAGCGCATCTCAGCCAGATTGCCGAAGCGGAAACCGTCCATGGATTGTATCAGTTGACTCCGGATGCCATGCCTGCGCAATAAAGCCACCAAGATGACTGCCTCTTCGTTGGTTTGTGTCAGCACGCACACCGTTCCCTGGCTGCGGTTTTGGATAAGACTGTTGACCACAGGGATGTACATCTCGCGGGTTGTGTGATGGGTGACGTCTACCCAACCGGCCTCCTTGCTCATGGAGACGATAGGTTGCGTCTTCTGTCGTTCTCTGATATTGCAGACGAACTGATTGGCACACTCCACCACATGCTGTGAACTGCGGTAGTTTTCGGTCATCTCCAGGAAGTGGCTGTCTTTACGTTGTGCCAATTGCTTCATATAGCAAGAGTCGGAGCCACGGAACTCATAGATGTTTTGGTCGTCGTCGCCAACGGCAACAACACGCATCTCTTCGTTGCGGCTCATCAGCGCCTCCACCAATGCGAAACTGTCCTCATCCATATCTTGAGCCTCGTCAATCACCAGAACGGTCTTGCTGATGCGGTTTGGCTCTACCTCACCATCGCGAATCATCCTTGCTGCCTGTCCTACCACATCTTTCACCTCATTGAGGTTGCCGATACGGCCAAGGAGGTCAAAGCAGTAGGCGTGGAAAGTCTTGATTTCTACAAAATGGGCTGCGTTGCCAATCAGTGCCATCAGTCTCTGCTTGAATTCGGTGGCTGCTGCGCGAGAGAAGGTCAGCATCAGCAACTGCTCATGCTTCACATCCTCCAACATCAAGATAGATGCCAATTTATGAACCAACACACGGGTCTTGCCACTGCCTGGACCGGCTGCCACCACCAGACAACGTGACTCCTTGTCCTGGATAATCTCCATCTGTTTGCTGGAGAGATTGCCGAAGAGTTGACGGTATTTTTCTGGAGTGATATTACGTTGGATGTCTTCAAGACGTGATTCTTTGAAATACTTGGCGATGAAACGCCTGTATTCCATGTTGAAATAATCGTGCACATACTGTAGGGCGGCATCGTAGTCGCGCACCATCAGATTAGCATACTCGCCGACGATATGTACCTGTTGAACCTTCAACTTATAGAACTCGTTGAGCATACGGTAGTCATCCACCTTATAGCGCTCCTTGTTCTCTTTCAGTCGGCGTATATCCATGGCATTGTAGAGCACCAGGAATCCGCCTTCCAACTTCAAGGCGCCAATCTTGGAGAGATAGAGTAGAGCCTCTTCTACATCTTCCAGATGGATCTCTTCGTGTTGGCTGAAGAGTCCGTTGTTGGCTTTCATCTGATTGAGCAGTTCTACGATGGAGAACTGTACGGCTCCCTTCTCTTTTCCTTCTTGTTGGAGTTGCTCTGCGCAGAGGTTGTAGAGCCATTCTATCGTAAATTGGCATATCTCGATACGCTTCTGGAAACGGGCAATCGTGGTCTCCATATTCGCCTGACGAATCATCTCCATATTGTGTGAGGCATCCTCTTTCTTACGGGTATACCCCTTGATGGAGAGGAAGTAGAGCAGTGTTCGTATGTCTTTCTCCTTGGAGGTTGTGATGCCGGCATTGATGGCTTTATCGTTGAGTTGCTTGCACGAAATCTTCAGTATGTCGTCAGGAATCTGTTCGATGATATATTGCTCAAGTTTGGCGAAACGGTCAAGGTGGTTGCGGGTCTTTCGGGCGGAGTCTCCGTCGAGAAGAAATGCAGAGATATCCTTCGAGTCGGCGAGAATTCCCTCCTGTCGCATACGCTCAACAGCAGAGATAATCTCTCCCTTGCTCATGCCGAGTATGTCTGCCAGGTAGTCGACTCGCGACTCTCCTTCGACGTCTTGCTCCTTGTTGATATGTTTCTGCGAAATCAGCGACTTGATGATTCTTGCAGCACTCTCAATCTCTTGTTTCTCAAATAATATGGAGTTGGAGAGACGGACACGAGCCTCATCCATATTCTTCACCGTGATGCCTGTGGCATAGACGTGTGGCACGTTGTTGCCTCGTTCTATATAGCCGCTCTGTTCCAAGGCTGCCAAAGCCGTTCGTACGCGAGTCTCAATGTCTGTGACGGAATCGTCCCAGCCTGCCTGACGGGCAATCTCCAAGGCGGAGCAACACAGTTGGCGGCGTTGTCTTGTGAGGTCTTTGACGGCTTTCCAGACTTGCTGAATGTCGCTGAGGCTCAACTTCGTTTGGTTGAGAAGTATGAAGTGCTTGTCGAGGTCGCTGTCATTGTATAATACGTAGCAGCGGGCATGAAGATGTGGGTTACGTCCTGCTCGTCCTGCTTCCTGTACATAGTTCTCCAGAGAGTCGGAGATATCGTAGTGGACCACCAATCCCACATCGCTCTTGTCAACGCCCATGCCGAAAGCAGAGGTGGCTACAATGATACGCACCTCGTCTTTCATGAAAGCCTCCTGATTCGTGATCTTCTCTTCAGGGTCCATCTTACCGTTGAAAGGCAATGCCTTGTAGCCGTCGCGTGTGAGTTTTTGGGCTAAGTCAAAGGTGCGTCTGGTGCGGGAGACGTAGACGATGGTCGGACAGTCCGATTCTGCTATCAGAGAGCGTAGTTTGAAATACTTCTCCTCGTCGGTGTCCGCGTGGACAACCGAATAGCGGAGATTGGTGCGGGAAGCCGATGAGGCAAAGAGTTCGAGGTTGAGACCTAAGGTCTGCTTGAAGTAATCGCAGATGTCTTGCACCACCTTTTGCTTTGCTGTGGCGGTGAAACAAGAGACAGGTATCGGATGCCGGAGTCCTTTCTTCTTTTGGTATTCACTGATGAACTTGCCGATATAGAGGTAGTCGACGCGAAAGTCCTGACCCCACGAAGAGAAGCAGTGGGCTTCGTCGATGACAAAACGTACCACATGGCGACTCATGAGAATCTTCTCGATGGTCTTGGAACGTAGCATCTCAGGGGCAATGTAAAGGAGCGATGCGTCGCCGTCTTGGACGCGTTGAATGGCCAAGGCACGTGTCAGCGGATCAAGTAGTCCGTTGATGGTCACAGCATCGGTGATGCCTCGGTCGGATAGGTTGTCCACCTGGTCTTTCATCAGCGATTGCAGCGGCGAGATGACCACAGTCAGTCCGTGGACGGCCTCGCCAGCCATGAGCGCTGGCAGTTGGAAAGTCAGCGATTTGCCGCCTCCAGTCGGAAAGATTGCCAGCAGCGATTTACCTTCTGTGGCTGCTTGGGCTGCCCGTTCTTGAAGAGGCTCGCCTTCGTAGGTGCGGAACTCGTCGTAGCCGAAGATTTTCTTGAGGTTGTGGTGTACGTCAAATTCCTTATTGCAGTAGTCACACCCTTCCTCGCAGCGGTGATGTCGTAGGCGGTAGACGATATGCTCCACGTTGGGATAGTTTCTGATGACCCATCCGGGAGTGATGGAGCGGTAGTCGGTGGTGTCAACGAGGGCAAGGGCATAGGCTAATTCACAAGGGAAATTCTCGGCCATCTCCTTGAGGTCGGCATGGCTGCATATCTTGCCTTGATAGACCTTGCGTATGAGAGTAGGAAGGTCGGCTGAGACGGTGGTTGCTTCCACCAGACGTAGAAAGCCGTCGAACTCCTTCTGCCCTTTTAGCAGTGTGGTGAAGATTACCCTCTTCTCTTCTGGCAGCATGTGCCATTGCGCTTTCTCTTCGTGCAGGAGGTCGCGGGCTTTCATCTGTCGTTGACCGGGTTGTTCATCTCCTCGGTCATCAGTTTGTCATTCTTTACCAGTCGGTGATAAGGGTGTGTCGGGAAGAGCAGGGGTGAAAGATAGAGCGTGTCCACCAATATCCAGCGGTGTCGTTCTTCGCCGAAGAGGTATTTTGCGTCGTGATGGATGATGTTGTGTCCGCAGACGAAGTCCACCCCTTTGAGGAATGTCATCAGTTCTGCTTTGCTGGTCTGGTGAAAGACCGCGTCATCAAAACGGATGGCACCGATGTCGTGGATCCTGTGGTCGTTGACTCCCACTTCGGTGTCTACAACGGCAAAGCGTGAGGGATCAGCCTTTGTTGGCTGTTCCTCTCTAAAACCGAATAGTCTGCTGAAAACTGACATGCCTTTTTCTGGGTAGAGAACGTGCCATACTGCTTCTGAAAGGATAGCAGCTGTGTTTCTCTAAAAACTCGGCAAAGTTAAGAAAAATACTTTATATAAGGCTATAGGTATGTCGTTGCCTTTTTTCGTGCCACTGCTTGATTTTAATATAGGCGAAGCAGGTTCTTATTTTACAGACAGTTCTTACAATTCAGAGTACTATTACAACAAAGGTAAAGGAAATGCTTACAAAGTATACCTCAACCTGGAAAGACTATTTGTAATAGACGCAGGCGGACGGAATTTCGGAATTGACGTGCACGGAGTTTGTGCGAGTTGACACAAATACAAAACTCTAATACATGTTAAAAAGGACGATTGACAGTTAACGCATTCACGACTTCCCGGACTTTGTGCGAGTTGACACAAACACAAAACTCTAATGCATGTTAAAAAGGACGATTGACAGTTAATGCATGCACGACTTCCCAAACTTTGTGCGAGGTAGCACAAACCCATGTAAGTCGTGCACGGAGTTTGTGCGAGGTAGCACAAAACCCATGTAAGTCGTGCATGAACTTTGTGCGAGGTAGCACAAACCCATGACAGTCGTGCACGGACTTTCTGCGAGGTAGCACAAACCCATGACAGTCGTGCATGAACTTTGTGCAAGTTGACACAAACGCATGACAGTCGTGCATGAACTTTGTGCGAGGTAGCACAAAACCCATGTAAGTCGTGCATGAACTTTGTGCGAGGTAGCACAAAACCCATGTAAGTCGTGCACGGACTTTGTGCGAGGCAGCACAAAACCCATGTAAGTCGTGCATGAACTTTGTGCGAGTTGACACAAAACGCAAACCGAACCGCCCCGAACTTACTGCAAGTTGCAGCGAGAGCATTCCTCAACAAAAAGCCTGAACAGCATAATTAACGGCAGTCCATCACAACGGCTGAAACAGTTCGTCCCGATCGCAGGACAGACGATCGAAGCGGAATCCGTCTGGTTTCATTCTGCAAGCATTGCACTGCGGGAAGTCGAGTGTGCGGCAATGGTTTGCTTAAAGATTGTAAGCAAACAAGCAAATTTCATTGTATCAGCGTTTTTTATTGGAGAAACGTTTGGTGGTTCCGTTTTGTTGCACTATCTTTGCATTCGCAAATAACAACTATATCAAAAGAATAGTCATGAAGAAGAGACCGATTTCAACATTACTTTTGTTGTGCGCTGTGTTGCTTTGTGTGTCATGTAAGGTTGTTGGACCGTTAGCCAAAGATGCGACCTTCTATCAGTGGAGGACGAATCAACTTAGCACGCAGTTGTATACCGAGGATTACTTCCGTGCATATTCTGGTGCAAATTTTATTTACACAGGGGAATCGCTCTTTCGCGATACCGTCTGCACATATATTGAACAATTTTCAAGAGAACTCGACGACGGAACCATTGTTTGGTTTGATACATATAGTGAGTCAAAGTGGATACACGATATCTACATGAAAGACGGACATACCTATATTACCGGAATGATTACGAAAAACAAGACAAAATATAACGAGGATGATTGGAACGGATTTGCCTATAGTAAGGTAGAATCAGAAGAGACCAGATTCGCATTTTTGGAAATCGATGGTGTCATCAAGGACATCACGCCAAAAGACCCACGTGTAAAAAATCCTAACAACTGCTGCGGTCTCCACTTTACGTCTGATGGCAAAAAACTATATACCATTATCCGTGGTGAGAGCGAAATAAGAGAACTGCCCCAGGGAAGGTGCGAATATGCTGACTATTATGTCTTAGAAGATGGCGGTGAGCCCTACTACATCGGCTCTTTTGAACGTTTTGCTGTCGGAGACATTGCTAAAGTCGGCAACGAATGGTATGTGTGTGGAAAATGGTCAACAAGCCCCTGCTTTCAAAGTAGCACAGAGACCAAAACATTCATTGCGCCATTGGAAAATGGCGGCATGCTCCATGGAGTTGTCGATTATCATGGTGAGCCATTAATGGTAGGCAGAATGAGAGGGCGACCGATAGTCTACTATCACGATTCAATCAAAAATCTGCCAGAAAAAGAAGGTTATAGTGGCGGTGAGGCTATATTTGCCAAGATTATAGGCGATGATCTCTATGTCGGTGGATGGCTTAACAATTATCCAGCAATCTGGAAAAACAACGAACTTCATGTGCTATTGACTAAACTACCTAAAGGGTTTAGGTATCTTATTTTTACAGATATAGAAGTTGTAGGCGATATGATCTATGTGGTTGGGGCAGGATATTATCCCGAAAACAGCACTACTCATTCAGCATTTTTCAAACTCAAAGACACTGATGGCCTTATTCAGGAATATGATGAATATGACGACCTGATTACTTCTGTAGAAGTAATGAAATGGATAGGCAACACAACTTGGCAAAATGTTGAATGGAAACCTGATCAGGGTGTGTTTGCAGGATGGAGCATCAACAAACCTCGAGTCCTATTGAAATACTAAACAGACATTCTAAACCCCTCAGCCTCGCTCATACAGCGGGGCTGATTTTGTTTATTGCCTTATCAACCTTAATAATAGCCTTAACGGAAATCCGCAAGTTCAACATAGAACCGCAATTTTTTAGGCGGGAATGAGAAGAACTCTTGCATGAATTTTGCGTTGTTCATTGAAACCTGACGTTCCTTGAAATATTCTCTTAAAATATATATAGTAAAAAGTGATTATCTTGCCGAAAAACCCTTACCTTTGGGGCGCAAAAGAATTACTGATTTGTCGGTGCTAATGCGCTGACAATCAAAAAACAAATAATTGCTGTAAGTTAAAGAACAACATCGTAATGGAACACAAGTACGATTTTTTGGTCATTGGTAGCGGTATCGCAGGCATGAGTTTTGCCCTCAAAGTGGCTCACGCCGGCAAGGTTGCTATCCTTTGTAAGTCAGAACTTGATGAGGCTAACACTGCTTTGGCTCAAGGCGGAATCTCTTCTGTTACAAACACCGTAGTGGACAACTACGAAAAACATATCCAAGACACACTGATTGCCGGCGACGGCATCTGCGACATCAAAGCCGTGGAGAAGGTGGTGAAGCATGCTCCAGAGCAGATTGAACAGTTGCTGAAGTGGGGCGTTGACTTCGACAAAGCACCCGACGGCAGTTTCGACCTCCATAAGGAAGGCGGTCACAGCGAGTTCCGTATCCTCCACCACAAGGACAGCACTGGCGCAGAGATTCAGCAGAGTCTGATTAAATGTATCAAGAAACATCCGAATATCGACGTCTACGAACACTGCTTCGCCATCGATATCATCACACAACATCACCTTGGACAGGTCGTAACACGCCATACTCCTAACATCACCTGCTATGGCGCCTACGCCATGAACCCAGAGACCAAGACCGTCGACACCTTCCTCGGCAAAGTAACTATGTTGGCCACTGGCGGCATCGGCAACGTGTACACCACCACAACCAACCCATTGGTAGCAACCGGTGACGGCATCGCCATGGTACACCGTGCCCGTGGTGTCATTCGCGACATGGAATTCGTGCAGTTCCACCCAACCGCTTTCTATCACCCTGGTCTCCACCCATCGTTCCTCATCACCGAGGCTATGCGTGGCTATGGAGCCGTGTTGAGAACCCTCAACGGAGAGGAATTCATGCATAAATATGACGAGCGTGGCTCATTGGCTCCTCGCGACATCGTGGCCCGTGCCATCGACAGCGAGATGAAACTCTCCGGCACCGATCACGTCTACCTCGACGTTACCCACAAACCAGCCGAGCAGACCAAGGAGCACTTCCCAATGATTTATGAGAAATGTCTCTCCTACGGCACCGACATCACCAAAGACTATATCCCTGTGGCTCCTGCAGCCCACTATCTCTGCGGCGGTATCGTAGTCAACGACAATGCTCAGACCTCCATCAACCGTCTCTATGCTGCCGGCGAGTGCTCATGCACCGGATTGCATGGTGCCAACCGTTTGGCCTCCAACTCACTCATCGAGGCCATCGTCTATGCCGACGCTGCTTCAAAGCACGCCTTGGCCCGCATCCACGACCTCGACTATCAGCAGGACGTTCCACAATGGGACGACGAGGGCACCTCACTGCCTGAGGAGATGGTGCTCATCACCCAAAGCCTCAAAGAGGTGCAGCAGATCATGAGTTCCTATGTCGGCATCGTTCGCTCCAACCTCCGTCTGAACCGTGCCATGAGCCGCTTGGCCATCCTCTACAAAGAGACCGAAGACCTCTTCGACCGCAGCGTCGTATCTCGCGAGATCTGTGAGTTGCGCAACTGCATCAGCGTGGCTTACCTCATCATCAAACACGCCATCGCACGTAAGGAAAGCCGTGGTCTCCACTATACCATCGACTATCCCAACAAACTGCCTAACAACAACTAAGAAATAAAATAATAACAACAAAGATATAATATGAGTAAAATTGTAAGCAAGACCTATTTCTCAAATAGAGTCGTACAATTGGAAGTTGAGGCCCCATTGATTGCCAAATCACGCAAAGCCGGTCACTTCGTGATCGTTCGCGTTGGCGAGAAAGGTGAGCGTATGCCTCTCACAATCGCAGGTTCAAACCTTGAAAAAGGCACCATCACCCTCGTGGTTCAAATGATGGGCGTATCATCAACAAAATTGTGCAGTCTCAATGTCGGCGACGAAATCACCGATATCGTAGGCCCACTCGGCAAAGCTACACATATCGAGAAATTCGGTACCGTAGTCTGCGCTTGCGGTGGTGTAGGTGCTGCTCCTATGTTGCCTATCGCCGAGGCTTTGAAGAAAGCCGGCAATAGAGTGATCACCGTGTTGGCTGCAAGAACCAAGGAACTGATCATCCTTGAAGAACAGCTCCGTGCCTTCTCCGACGAAGTCATCGTGATGACCGACGACGGCAGCTATGGCACCAAAGGCTTGGTGACCAACGGCGTTGAAAGCGTTATCAATCGTGAGAAAGTGGACAAATGCGTCACCATCGGTCCTGCCGTGATGATGAAATTCGTCTCTGCCCTCACCAAGAAATATAATGTACCTACCGAAGCCAGTTTGAACACCATCATGGTGGACGGCACTGGCATGTGCGGTGCTTGCCGTGTCAGCGTAGGCGGTGAGACCAAGTTCGTCTGCGTAGACGGTCCTGAGTTCGACGCCCACAAGGTAGACTTCGACGAGATGCTCATGCGTCTTGGTGCTTACAAAGGCGAAGAGATGGCTGCCATCGAACGTCGCGACAACCCAGTAGAGGTTAAAGAAGAGCGTGGCCGTGATGCTGAATGGCGTGCATTGCAACGTAAGGCTATGAGTCCAAAACTCCGCACTGCTATCGAGCGTGTGAAGATGAACGAACTCCCAGCCGACTATCGCGTAACCACCCGTCTCGAAGAGGTAAACCAAGGCTTGACCGAAGAGCAGGCTCTCACCGAGGCAAAACGCTGTCTCGACTGCGCTAACCCAGGTTGCGTAGAGGGCTGTCCTGTTGGCATCGATATCCCTGGCTTCGTGAAGAATGTTGAGCGTGGCAAGTTCCTTGAGGCTGCCCGTGTCATCAAAGAGAGTTCAACCCTTCCTGCTGTCTGCGGTCGTGTTTGCCCACAAGAGAAACAGTGCGAGAGCAAGTGTATCCACCTCAAGATGGGTCACAAGGCTGTGGCTATCGGCTACCTCGAGCGCTTCGTTGCCGACTACGAACGTATTAATAATTGTATCTCCGTGCCACAAATCGCCGAAAAGAACGGCAAACGTGTTGCTGTCGTTGGTTCAGGTCCTTCTGGCCTCGCCTTCGCTGGCGATATGGCCAAGGCTGGCTACGACGTAACCGTATTTGAGGCTTTGCACGAAATCGGTGGCGTACTTAAATATGGTATCCCTGAGTTCCGTCTCCCTAACCACATCGTCGACACCGAGATCCACAACCTCGAGGCTATGGGCGTGAAATTCATGAAAGACACCATCATCGGCAAAACCATCAGCGTAAAAGAACTCGAGGAGCAAGGCTTCGAGGGTATCTTCGTTGGTAGCGGTGCTGGTCTTCCACGTTTCATGAACATCAAGGGCGAGAACCTCATCGGCGTAATGAGTTGCAACGAGTACCTCACCCGTGTCAACCTCATGGACGCAGCCAACCCAGAGGCTGATACCCCAATCCTCTTCGGCAAGAACGTGATGGTTGTTGGTGGTGGCAACACCGCTATGGATGCTGTCCGCACAGCCCGTCGCTTGGGTGCCGAGCGTGCTATGATTGTTTACCGTCGTAGCGAGGAAGAGATGCCTGCACGTGTTGAAGAAGTGAAACACGCTAAGGAAGAGGGTGTAGAGTTCATGACTCTCCACAACCCAATCGAATACCACGGCAACGAGAAAGGTCAAGTCAACGAGGCTGTACTCCAAGTGATGGAACTTGGTGAGCCAGACGAGAGCGGCCGTCGCAGTCCTGTGGCTGTTGAGGGCAAGACCGTCACATTGCCAGTTGACCTCGTCATCGTCAGCGTAGGCGTATCTCCAAACCCATTGATTCCAAACTCTGTTGAAGGCCTCGATATCTCCAAGAAAGGCACTATCGTGGTTGACAACGAGAGCATGCAGAGTTCCATCAAGACCATCTTCGCCGGTGGCGATATCGTTCGCGGTGGTGCTACCGTAATTCTCGCTATGAGCGACGGTCGTCGTGCGGCTGCCCACATGGACGAGATGTTGCGTAATAAATAATGTATATCCCTGAAAAGACATCCATGAAGTGAAAATGTAAAAATTTGATACTTCCAACATAGGAAAGACCGCTTTTGGGCGGTCTTTCTCTGTTTTTAGACCCGTTTTCTGCCCTTTTTTGCCCTAAAACCATAGAAAAACACTAAAAATGTCATTTTTTTTGACTTTAAAAGAGCACTGATAAACAGTAGGATAGATGTTGTTGCTTAAAAAATGAAACTTTTGTTGCGGTTTTTATGCTTAAAAATTAGCAGTTTATTCTTGTTGGTTTCAAAATTTAGTGCTAACTTTCGGAGTAGAAAATAACAACAAACAACTACACAATAATAACTTAAAATTCAGGTTACTATGAAAGTCTATCAAAGCAACGAGATTAAAAACATCTCGCTATTAGGTAACTCAGGCTCAGGTAAGACCACCCTTGTAGAAGCGATGCTCTACGAGAGTGGTGTATTAAAACGTAAGGGAACTGTTGAAGCAGGCAACACCGCTTCCGACTATTTCCCAGTAGAGCAAGAATATGGCTATTCCGTGTTCTCAACCGTTATGCACGTTGAATGGCTTAACAAAAAACTGAATATCATCGACTGCCCAGGTTCTGACGATTTCGTTGGTGGCGTTATCACCTCTTTGAACGTTACAGACCAGGCTCTTATCCTTCTCAATACACAGTATGGCGTAGAAGTTGGCACACAGAACCACTTCCGCTACGCCGAACAACTCAAGAAACCGGTTATCTTCGTAGCTAACCAACTCGACACCGAGAAATCAGACTACGACAAACTCGTGGAGCAACTCCGCGACAACTTCGGACCAAAGGTTACTCTCGTTCAATATCCTTTGAACATCGGTCCTGACTTCAACGCCGTTATCGACGTTCTTCTTATGAAAATGTATCGCTGGAAACCAGAAGGTGGACAGCCCGAAATACTTCCTATCCCAGAAAGTGAGATGGCAAAAGCCAAAGAACTCCACGGAAAACTCGTTGAGGCTGCTGCCGAAAACGATGAGACCCTCATGGAGAAATTCTTCGACCAAGGCGCTCTCACCGAGGACGAACTCCGCATGGGTATCCGCAAAGGTTTGATCACTCGCGACATCTTCCCAGTATTCTGCGTATGTGCAGGTCGCTCAATGGGTGTTCGCCGTTTGATGGAATTCCTTGGCAACGTCGTTCCTTTCGTTGACGACATGCCACTCCCAGTAACAAAAGAGGCAGAAGAAGTTGCTCCAGATCCAAACGGTCCTACCAGCATCTTCGTATTCAAAACCAGCGTTGAACCACATATCGGCGAGGTTTACTACTTCAAGGTAATGTCTGGTAAGGTTCACGAAGGCGACGACCTCACCAACATCTCACGCAACGAAGGCAAAGAGCGTCTCTCACAGATCTTCTGCGTTGCTGGTCAGACACGCGTCAAGGTGGAAGAACTTGTGGCTGGCGATATAGGTGCTACCGTGAAGTTGAAAGATACTCGTACCGGCAATACCTTGAACGCTAAGGATTGCAACTTCGAGTTCCCAACAATCAAATATCCAGAACCAAAGTATCGTCGTGCTATCAAGGCTGTGAACGAAGGCGAAGATGAGAAACTCAATGCTATCCTTACCCGTATGCACGAGGAAGACCCAACATGGGTAGTAGAGCAGAGCAAGGAGTTGCGTCAGACCATCCTTTACGGTCAGGGCGAATTCCACCTCCGCACTTTGAAATGGCGTGTTGAAAACAACGATAAGGTACAAATCGAATATCTCGAACCACGTATCCCATATCGTGAGACTATCACACGTGCTGCCCGTGCCGACTATCGTCACAAGAAACAATCTGGTGGTGCTGGTCAGTTCGGTGAAGTACACCTCATCGTAGAACCATACGTAGAGGGCGAACCAATGCCAGATACTTATAAGTTCAATGGTCAGGAGTTCAAAGTCAATGCCCGCGACGTACAAGAGGTTAACCTCGAATGGGGCGGCAAACTCGTGATGGTGAACAGTATCGTTGGTGGTGCTATCGACGCTCGCTTCATGCCTGCTATCATGAAGGGCTTGATGGATCGTATGGAACAAGGTCCTCTGACCGGTTCTTATGCCCGCGACGTTCGCGTTATCATCTACGACGGTAAGATGCACCCAGTTGACTCTAACGAAATCTCATTCCGCTTGGCTGGCCGTAACGCCTTCGCCGATGCCTTCAAACAGGCTAATCCAAAAGTCTTGGAGCCTGTTTATGACCTCGACGTATTGGTTCCATCAGACCGTATGGGTGATGTGATGGGTGACCTCCAAGGTCGTCGTGCCATCATCATGGGTATGAGCAGTGAACACGGCTTCGAACACCTCACCGCTAAAGTGCCTTTGAAAGAACTCTCCAACTACTCAACAGCTCTTAGCAGCCTCTCAGGCGGTCGTGCTTCTTTCTCAATGAAGTTCGCAAGTTACGAACTCTGCCCATCAGATGTTCAGGCTAACCTCATCAAAGAATTCGAGGCAAACAACGAAGAAGAATAATTTAGTTTCTGCATAAACAGAAGCACCCCGAAAGTCCTTGCGGATACTTCGGGGTGCATTTTTTTTGTCTCATCCTGTTTATCCGATTCTCCGGATGTTCCGGATTATCCGGGGATTCTGGAGATTCCGTATAAAAAAACAAGGCCCCGTTCATAAAAGAGCGAGGCCGTTTTTGTTATTGTCGCAGTCGTTGCTTAGTGCTTCACGACCACCTTATGATAGGTGTTGTTGCCGTTGCTGCCGTTTGATAGTTGCAGGAAATAGAAACCGTCTGGCACGTTGCTTACCGTGATGGTCTCGGCGTTCTCGCCTTGGAGCACGATGTTGCCGCTGGTGCTGATAAGAGCATATTGCATTGCTGCTGGCAACAGGATATAATCTGATGCTGGATTAGGCGCAATGACAATCTCTGGTTCCTCGTTCACATCGATGCCCACCTGAGTAGGATTCCATGTGCTGGAAGTCATGTTGCCCCAGATATACTCTGCCAATTCCGGATGGTCGATGAAGGGGTTGCGATTGTCTTGATGTGCATAGATAGCATCGTTACGCATCAACTCCTTTTGTGATACAGGGTCTTCTCTGTGCCATTTCATGAACAAAGCCACGGCATAGTCGCTCAAACCGCTGTGGGCTGAAGAGAATACACCGTGTCCCCAGTTGTTGCATTGGTCGGCATAGCGGGTTGCCATATAGAAATAGGTGCGGGCGAGGTCGCCTTTGTACTCATCGTCTGGTTCAAACACCGTGCCGTTGTAGCCAGGGAATGTGCTGCTGCCAAGACGTCCGAGAGCATGACCGCCGAGATTGGTGCCGTTGGCGCATTCACCGTAAGGATAGTTGGAACGCTGACCATTCACCTTACCGTCGGTAGGGTAGATATGGAAAGCATCGCTTTTCATTGGTGAAGCCTCGTTGAACCAACTCTGTGGCACAGTGTGCTCGCGGTTGTAGCAGTCGCAGACAGAGACATAATCGCCGCAACGCTGTGAGGCTCCGGGGTCGAAAGAGCAGGTGGAATAGATATCCCAGATCTGACCATTCAGCACATCGGAAGTCTGATAGACCGTGTAGAGATAACCATAGGTCACCACGGTGTGGTCCTTGATGATATTGTAGAGCGCTTGTCTCAACTGCTCGCTGCCTTTGTTGTAGGCGGAGTTATAATAGCCGGTTGGCTCACTGCCTATGGCCGCGAGGGCCACAAGCAGCAAGACAACAACGGATGCAAATCTTTTCTTCATCGTTTATTTAGCAATTTTGTAGCCATGGTTGCCACGGCTGTCGGTGATTTGGATAACGTAGATACCACGGTTGTCGAACGGAATCGTCACGTCGCTGTTCATAGCCTGCATCATATAGATACAAGTACCGTTGGCAGCGAAGATGCGAATCATGGCAGGAGCCTCGATGTTGGTGATATAGATATTCATCGGATCAGCATAGAGCATGAGTCCATCCTCAACGAAGTCGATGTTGGTCTCCTCACCTGGATCGTCGTCATCGTCGTCGTCATCACCATCGTCAACAGGAGTAATCGGTGTCACGCTGACAGTGTTTGACCACTCGCCAGCCAAGTGGCAATAGTAGGCGCATACATTATAGAAATACTCCTGACCCTCCACCATGTTGTTCATCGGCATATAGGTGACCGAAGTGCTGCGGTGACGAACGATGAATGTAGTATCGTAGGTGAGATAGGTGGCAGCCACGTTGTCGAGTGCGAGGTCAGCACCGCCGTTTCTCTGAACGTAGGTCCAACGGAAAGCACGGATATCTTCGGCTTTCTGGAACGTATAGTTTCTGCTCAACTGTGTCGTACCCATATAGAACACAGTGTCGATGGCATGCCAGTGGTGAACGCCGTCGCCGGCTTCAACGATGAAGTATGACTCGCTGCCTGCGGTCAAGAAACGGTAGTCAAACGACATGCTCATCACCGAACCTTCGTAGCGTTCACTCTTGAGCCATTGTCCTTGACGGGTGAAATCGATGGCTGGAGCAGTAGTGCCTCCGTTTGAAGTAGTGGCAGTCACGTTGCCGTCCCAACCCTCTGGCAATGGACGTCCGATAGCCATCACGGTGTCAAAGGTCTGGAGAGTATTCACAGTGTCAGACTCCTGAAGTGTGAACACATTTACCAGATAAGTCATAGCGCCAGGCACGGCTTCCCAGTTGACGGTGAAACTATTGGCAGTCACATTGACAGCCTCGTTGGCCAATGGTGGGTCAAGTGGCAAGGTTGCTACAAGCACCTCATTGACGGTCTGGATGGTGTCGTTGTTGGCGGTCACCGCATAGGCTGAGTAGTAGAAACGTTCGCCTGGGTGCAACTCGTGGTCGGCAACATAGGAAAGTGCTGTTCCCATGTCTTCCTTGATCTTGGAATAGACAGGCGCTGCTGGAGATACGGCAGCGAAGTTGTTGATGCCGTTGATCGTATTGAGAGGAAGAATGTTCCACTCTTTCCAGTTGAAGACAGCGTTGGCAAAAGCCTTGTCTGACTTACGGATGAGTGTGATATCCTTGCCCCATTCGTCGCTGACGCCAGGCTCGCCGATACGGTCAACCAAAACATTGTTATGATAGAGGGTGAAGGCATCGTTGCCTGAGAAATTCATGATTGTATTGGTGCTGTTGGCAGTCACGCTGTCTGCCATAGCAAGGAGAGAAGCGTTGGCTCCACCGTGTGCGATGATATAAGTTGAGCCGTTGGCAAGCATGCCGTTCAATGTCGTTGAGGTAGCCACCATGCTGCTGCCGTTGTCTTGACGACGAATCTCATATTCGGAGAGGTCGATGGCATGACCGGTGTTGTTGTGGAGTGCCACAGCCTTGTTGTCGCCGCTGCCAGCCACATAGGCAGAGAAGAAGAGGTCGCCGCTGTGGGCGTAGCCCTCCTCGTAGACATCCAACAGATACTTCACTGCACCAGGATAAGCACCCCAGTTGTAGGTAGCAGTGGTAGATTGGATATTGGTTGGAGGCAGTGTCATGAAGGCATTGGTCACAGTGCCGCTCACAGGGATGCGCATCACTACGCCACCGCCCATGATGATAATCGTGTCAACCACCTCTTCCAGATAGGTTGGTGTGTAGGTCACTGTCAATGTAGCACCGGCATTCACCTCTGCAGCAGTGAATGAAGTTGCTGAGAGTGTCATGCCTTGAGTGGCATTCATCAACTGACATTGCACTGGAGCCGTGAAGTTGCGGCCTTCCACTGGGATGACCTTCGTATAGGTGTTGCCAAGCATCATAGCATTGATGTCTACTCTCTCCCAGTTTGTTGGGGTGATGAAGTAAGGTTGTGTGGTGGCAGGGAGGGTGAAATCGGTAGTCATCTGATTGCCCCAGATATGCTCTGCCAACTGTGGATAGTCCACGAATGGGTTGCGGTTGCCTTGCAGTTGGAAGATAGCCTCGTTGCGGTCCAACTCTTTCTGTGAGACAGGATCCTGACGATGCCATTGCAACAGGAGGTTGATAGCCCATGGCTGAAGCGTAGGGTAGGTATTGTTGTCGGTCATGGCCGATTGCCAGAGTTGAGAGAGGTGCTCATACTTCGTCACCATATAGAAATAGATGCGAGCGAAGTCGCCCTTGAACTCATCGTCTGGTTCGAAGGCAGAACCGTTGTAGCCTGGGAATGTGTTGTTGCCCACCTTGGAGAGGTGATTGTTGAACGTTACGTTGCTGCCCACTTCGCCGAGTGGAAAGTAACTCTTGGCGTAGTTGGCATCGCCGTCCACAGGTATGAGGTTGTGGAGGTCGGCAGATGCTTCGTTGAAGTTGCCAGCCCACCAGGTGCTTGCCATGGCGTGACCGATGTGCATGCCGCCCACTGCGGTGTAGTTCACAGTGTCGGTGTAGTAGCGTTGCTTGTTGGAATAGATGTCGTAGACCTCGCCAGCGTTGTTCTTGACGTCAATCTGCGAGAAAGCCCACCATGTGGCACCCTCGCCGAAACCGTAAGGGAGCATGGAGGCATGCGAAACAATGTCATGCAGGGCTGTCTTCAGCTCTGCCCCTTTCTTGTTGTCTGCGTTGTGGTAGTAGCCTTGTGGCACGGCGGCCATCATCAAGGAACAGACCATGAGCACTGCAGTCAAAATAGAGAGTCTCTTTTTCATATTCATGTTTTATCGTGGTGTTTCACTTTGTTCTTTTAGTAATTGTCCTATCAGTTCAATCGTCTGATTGATCTCGTAGGGGGTGGTTTGCCACGAGGTGCAGAGGCGGATGACGGAGTGTGTCTCATCGTGTCGGCACCACCAACTGTAGGTCACCTTTCCGTTCAGGCGTTCGATGACCTCGTCGGGGAGTATGGGAAACTGCTGATTCGTTGGTGAGTCGTAGCGAAACTCCACGCCAAGGGCCTCCAGTCCGTTGTGAAGTTGCTCTGCTGTCTCGCAGCCGTTAGTTCCAATCTCCATGTAGAGACCATCGCTCATCAGCGTCTGAAACTGCACGCCCAACAGACGTCCTTTGGCAAGCAAGGCTCCGTGCTGTTTGATGATATAGCGGAAATCCTGACGCCATCGTTTGCTCACCATCACCAATGCCTCACCCATCAGTGCACCCATCTTCGTTCCGCCGACATAGAATACGTCGCAGAGTTTGGGCAGGTCGGATGGTTTCACGTCGTTGGCTTTCGAGGCCAAGGCATAACCCAGACGGGCACCGTCGATGAAGAGTGGCACGTTGTATTTCCTGCAGACGCGGTGGATGGCTTTCAACTCCTTCAGCGAATAGAGCGTACCGTATTCCGTAGGGAAGGAGAGATAGACCATGCCAGGCTGCACCATGTGTTCGTAGTTGGGGTCATGGAAATGGTCGTAGAAGCAACTGTCGATGGCAGCCGCCTTTATCTTGCCGTCGTGGTCGGGCAGCGGCAACACCTTGTGTCCGCCTGCCTCGATGGCTCCCGACTCATGTACGTTGATATGTCCGCATTCGGCACATACTACGCCTTGATGTGGACGGAGCAGTGTGTCGATGACCACGCGGTTGGTCTGCGTGCCTCCCACAAGGAAATGAACGTCGGCATCTTCGCAACAGAAGAAACTGCGAATGGCAGCGCGGGCTGCCTCGGAAAACGCATCCTCTCCGTAGCCAACGGTGTGGCATCCATTGGTTTGCACCAATGCTTCCATCACTTTGGTGTGGGCTCCGCAAGTATAATCACATGAGAGATTTATCATATCGTAGCGTTAAAAATCGTCTGTCTGAATTGACCTACAAAGATAACGTATTTATTTTTCTGTGTCGCACAAAAACTCAATAATTTTTCAGCGAAAAATCAATCCTCCATCAATGGGAATGAAGTATAGGCGATAGGGCGATAAGGAACGAAAACGATAACGGGAACGATAACGAAAACAAAATCAGCCCCGCTGTATGAGCGAGGCTGAGGGGTATGAGGTATATGAAAATTATTTCTTTCGTTTTGCTTTCACGTAGCGAGGTGCGATGTGAGGTGTACCGAAATAGGTTCTTGGCCAAAGTACCCAACCAATGTTGTTGACGTTCCCATAAAATGATGGATGCAACTTTATTTGTCCGCTTCTTATCAGCTCTACTAAGTCGTAATCGTAGTCAAAGTAGACTTTGCCGTTTCTAAAATGCCATTCCAGTGCAAATCGTTTATTGTCGTTGGCATAATTGTCGGTTTCAACTATGGAATAAATCGTGTCGCCAGCCACAACCATATCTATCACATAACCCCATTCTTCTGTAATATCTTTATGATCCAAAGATTGTGTTTCGCCTTCAATATGATAAGGAGAATTGACCGGTGGAAATTCAAAAAATGTTGCATAAATCTTTCCGTTTTTCCAGATGACAGGGCATTCGTCAATTCTGCCGCCGACATATAAGTCTTCTCCCACAAGAGCCATGCTTCTTGCTTCAGACTCAACGGCATAATTTGGAAATTCCAACTCGATAGGCGAACCATCCTTCCAGACATAAGCTTTGCCGTCATTTTTGCCGCAGACAAACAAAGCGCTATCTTTCTCTAAGATATCGTATGCTCCACCGTTCCAGCCAGAGACATAATATGGCGTCCTCAAGTTGGTAGCTTCGCAATAGAAACCAACGCCATCCTTTACTCCCACGAGATACAACTTGCCGTTAATCATCTTGCATCTTTTGATTTCGGCCTTTCTGAGGCTGTAGATTTCCTCTTGTTGTTGGGCCAAAAGAGTCGGCTCTTCGCCATTCTTTGATACATAATAGGATTCGTAAGTCATCTCGGCAGTCGTTTGTGTTGCTCTGAAAATATAGTAGATATCGCTGCCGTCAACGGCGATTATCAACCCCTCATTTTTCCCAGGAAATTGAAAATATTTACGTACACCATTGACTTCGAGGAACGCTTCGGAGAACTTCAGGTCTCTGTGTGAAAAATAATGTGGGGCACCTTCGTTCCATTCTTCTGTTATCTGATGGTTTCCTATATAGTAGATATTGTTGTTGTTTAGATAACAGTCGTTATAAGTATTTATATCAAAATGGTGGGTTAGATGACCATCAATTGAATCACTATAATAGTTGTTGTTTGAAAGTATAGTCAGATTGCTGTTTTGAAGGCAATAGGAAACATCACCTGCTTTGAAGGTATAGTAGTAATTCACCCCAGACAATTCCATCTCTTGACGGCAACCGCTGAGCAATACAACTGCTATAACAAACAGTGCAATAGCGTGCTTTTTACAGAGAGTCATAGTCGTTTGTTTTTAGTGGATTATTTTACGAATATTGTTTCGCAAAACTAATCATTATTTTTCAATTCACCAAACGTTTCTTCGACAAAATCGCTGATACAATGAAGTTTGCTTGTTTACTTACAGTCTTTAAGCAAACCATAGTCGCACCCCCGACTTCCCGCAGTGCAATGCTGACAATCTGAAACCAGACGCTCTGAAATGCTGGTTTCTTGAACTGTGATAAACAAAATCAGCCCCGCTGTGCAAGCGAGGCTGAGGGGTGTTAAATAATATATTATTTATCTTTTGCGTATTGCAATGCGATGCGTGGAGTGGTGAATTTCAAATCGTCCCAATATGTCTCATAAGGCTCTACTAAACCGGGAATCCATAAGTTGTAAAGGTCGTTGTGGTAAAAGGATTCGTAAAGGTAGATTGAACCGTCTCGGAGCATCTCGATCAAGTCGTATCTATACTGACAGGTTACAGGGTCTTTTGAAAAATCCCACTCTACAGCCATTAGTTTGTTGTCAATATAGCCAAATGAATTTGGAGCATTGCTTGTTTCCACAATAGAATATGCTTTGTCTCCTACAACTCGAAGCGCTCTGACGAATCCAGAATGATAGTAGAAACGAACATCTGGACGATCGTCTAGATAGTACGGGTTTTGGTGTGGAGGGAACTCTTCGTAGATTGCATAGATTTCTCCATTTTTCCATATGGCAGGCTTCGTTCCGATTCTGCCACCGATATAAATGTCATTGCCAACAAGGTCTATAACGCCAGCACAAGATTCTGTGGCGTCTTTAGATATGGGTAGGTCAAATTCTTCAAGATTATTTCCTTCAAGGGTCCAAAAACGGGCTAAGTTATCAGTCTGTCCGCAAATGAGAAATTTGTTGCCTATTTTGCAAAAATCAGTTGCTTCTCCGATTGCCATAGAGAGTATGTATGGCTGCCTTAGGTCCTTTGATTCACAGAAGTAGGGTGTTTGCCCTTTTTTCCCGGCAAAATAAAAATTGTTTTCATATTTTTTTATTGCATTGAAGATTGCAATTGGACCGCCAATTTCAGAATGTGCTTGAGTTGCGATTTCAAATGGAACTCCTCCATCTTTTGACACTTTATAAATATGATTATACATTGCGTTTCCCAACCTGTCTGTTTCTCCTGTTGGTTGAGTTTCATCAAAAAATACGTAAATGCCATCATCTGCGGAAATCAGTTTCGGAGAGATGCTGCTTTTGGGCTCTGTATCAAAATATTTCATCACCCCATTGATTTTTAAATACACCCTTCCAGAATAACCAAAAGAGTTTCTTGCAGGATCTATCTCTAAACCAGCTACATCTGGCAAATAGAAACCTACCTCATAGGTGTTTGAATTTTCAATATAATAGTCAGAAGCGTATGAATAAAAAGCCCAATCGTTTCCAGTACTATCTTTCCATGAGTCGCTTTGAGTTTGAATACATGAGAGTTTGCTATTGTTTAGCAAGTATATTCCATTTAATGCGGTGTAATACTGGACATCAGACACCTGCAAGTCTGGTTTGCAACTACTAAAAGCAAAACTAATAATGAAAGAACAAGCAATCAGAAGATAGGCGTTGAGGTGCTTCATAAGTTTATGTTTTTATTGTTTGACGATGATTATGTTTTTATTGTTTGACGATGATGAGCTCCTTGGATACAGCTTTGTTGCCTTGGCTTATTACGAGAAGGTACATACCTGGTGCTTGCGGAGAAGTTATCATATCCTCCCCTTTGGATAGTGGGGCAGAGAAAATCATACGTCCAAGAATGTCGGTAAGACAAACCGCTGAGTTCTCGGGGATATTTGTGATGTTTATCTGTTGTGCAGGAGTTGTTACCGTTGGATATACCATAGGTTTTTGTCCTAAGTAGGTTACATTAGAATCAGGGCTGTCTGTTGAGTTTGTTTGTGCACTGATATTGGACGGATATTTTTTCTTTAACCAGTACTCCAGATCTTTGAAGGAACTGCTGTTTCCCTTGTATTGGACAGCACCAGCATCCAAATGCATCTGATTGGACGGGTCGACGTAGAATCGTCCCCTGTAGTCAGCATCTGCGTACCAAAATGCATGTGGGTGGCTTTGACTCATAAGCATAATGGACTGGAAGAATGGGTAGTCGTTGACATCACCAAGGTTGATTGCCGGACTACCGTAGAGAAGACGATAGCCTGATGTAAGCATAGGATTCACGTCAAGAGTGTTTCCTAAATCAGTTCCATATACATTCCAATCAGACATCGGGTTGGATGTAGACTCTATGATTGAATTTTTGTAATATAGTTCTGGAGAGTGCCCGGGGAAACTACGATTTACGATTGTTCCTGCATTCAAGTTATTGTATACTATTGAATTGTAGAAATAAAAGTCAGATTGATATGAGTAGAAATAAAATAAAGCGAGGGGGTCGCCTTGATAATAAACGCTATCACAAGTGTTTTTGGTTATTGTAGAATTGAAAACCTTGAGTTGTGAGAAGGCTGAAACTGCAACAGATGCAGGCCATCCGCTACCCAGATTGTTCATTACTACAACATTATTCAATGCTGTTTCTGAATATGAATCGTCATTTGATGAAAAGGGAACGTGTTCCAAAAAGAATGGAATGCCATTGTTGTCTTTGATGATAACGTGTGAAATCCATGTGTTTACATTTACAATTCTAAAAGCTTCTTTTCTTCGGCCTGCACCAGTGACGATGAAACCGTCAAAAACCACATCGCCAGCACCAGGTGTTGGGTGCTCAAACCAAACAGCCCTTCCTCCTTGAGCATCAATAATAGATGGTGTTGCCAACCAATCACCGCGTTGTTCTAAGGATGTTTCATACCCTTTAAAACCACCATAGAAATGGAGTTTTTCTAGAGCAAACTATCGGTTGTGACATTGTTGACTTGATAACCTTCTTTATGCATACAAACGCGTTGATAAGTACCGCTTGCCACAAAGATAGAGTCTCTGTCAAACACTAATTGAGGCTGAATTGTGTCAAAAAATGGTGGCGTAGGTATAGGTACAACTATTAAAGGTGGGGTTAACAAGTATTGAATATCAGGAGCCGCATCAGCCCAAGACGAACCATCCCTCGCACCGCTGCCGCCTGGATAAACATAGTGAATAGTGGCATTAGAAGCCAGACTAACTGCGAGGAGTGCGCAAGTTAGCAAAAAGGAAATAAGTTGTTTTTTTATAGACGTGTTGTTTTGTTTCTGTGAGTTATCGCTGCAAAGATAGTGCAAGGTTTGAGCAGAGGTAAGCTTACTTGACCTATGCCGAACCGCCACCTGTTTTGCGCAGCAAAGGTAATTAAACAATTTCAAACTACCAAATATTTTGCCAACAAAAACTGCTGTTGCCATGAATTTTGTCTGTCTGCTTTCAAACTGTAAGCAAACCATAGTCGCACCTCCGACTTCCCGCAGTGCAACGCTTGCAATATGAAACCAAAGTTGTTTTCTTGAGGCATAATAAACAAAACAGCCCCGCTGTGCAAGCGAGGCTGAGGGGTTTAGAATGTTTGTTTAGTATTTCAATAGGACTCGGGGTTTGTTGATTCGCCATCCTGCAAACACACCCTGATCAGGTTTCCATTCAACATTTTGCCAAGTTGTGTTGCCTATCCATTTCATTACTTCTACAGAAGTAATCAGGTCGTCATATTCATCATATTCCTGAATAAGGCCATCAGTGTCTTTGAGTTTGAAAAATGCTGAATGAGTAGTGCTGTTTTCGGGATAATATCCTGCCCCAACCACATAGATCATATCGCCTACAACTTCTATATCTGTAAAAATAAGATACCTAAACCCTTTAGGTAGTTTTGTCAAAAGCACATGGAGTTCGTTGTTTTTCCAGATTGCAGGATAATTGTTGAGCCATCCCCCTACATAGAGGTCATCGCCTATCATCTTGGCAAACATAGCTTCTCCGCCAATATAACTTTCTGTTCCTGGCAGATTTTTGATTGAATCGTGATAATAGACTATCGGTTGTCCTCTCAGACTACCTACCATTAATGGCTCTCCGTGATAATCAATTACTCCATGGAGCATGCCGCCATTTTCCAATGGCGCAATAAATGTTTTGATCTCTGTGCTACTTTGAAAGCAGGGGCTTGTTGACCATTTTCCACACACATACCATTCGTCACCGACTTTAGCAATGTCTCCGACAGCAAAACGTTCAAAAGAACCGATGTAGTAGGGCTCACCGCCATCTTCTGAGACATAATAGTCAGCATATTCACATCTTCCCTGGGGCAGTTCTCTCATTTCGCTGTCACCACGGATAATGGTATATAGTTTTTTGCCATCAGAGATAAAGTGAAGGCCGCAGCATTTGTTAGGACTTTTTACACGTGGGTCTTTGGGCGTGATGTCCTTGATTACACCATCGATTTCAAGAAAAGGATATTGGATAGAATCTGCTGTACCAGAACGATAATAACTTCCATCCCAGTCGTCGTAAGTTCTGTTAATAGTCAAAATCTCGCCCGTAACGTATGTGTGACCGTCTTTCATGAATACATCGTGTATTAATCTTTTTGTCACTACCGTAGCGTAATAGCCCTGCAAGCCATTGTCACTTTGTCTGAAAAATTCTTCCAAATATATCACAACAGTATCACGAGAAAGTGATTCTCCAGTGTAAATGAAATTTGCTCCAGGGTGGGTCTTGTTTGTGTTTTCTGGAGTGACGTTAAGACCATTCGTCCTCCATTGGTAGAAAGTCGCGTCTTTGGCTAATGGTTCATGAACTTTGCAGGAAATGCTCAAAAAAATCAAGCCAACCAATACAAGGTTTATAAAAATAGACTTTCTCACATTCATTTTGTCACGATGATTTTTGTTTTTTCTTTTGTCAATGCAAAGATAGTTGTTTTTTTTTACTACCAAACGTTTCTCCGACAAAAATCGCTGACACAATGAAATTCGCTTGTCTGCTTATAGTCTTTAAGCAAACCATAGCCGCACCCCCCGACTTCCCGCAGTGCAATGCTTGCAGAATGAAACCACACGCTCTGAAATGATGGTTTTAGATTTTCTGAAAACATCGTACAGGCCTTGCATGGTCTCCGACAATTTTTGCGAATCATCGTGCAAGCCTTGCACGGTCTCCGACAATTTTTGCGAACCATCGTGCAAGCTGTGCGGGAGTTCAAATATTTTCTGCGGACACAATTTTTGTGTGCTGGCAGCATCTTTGGGGACTTTGGCGTTGATATGCAAAGATTTTGGTTTTGTGTGAAAATTTTGTAAAAAATAACTGAAACATTTTGTTTTCTCGGAAAAATGTTGTATCTTTGCATTAGTTAAATCTGGAACCAGAAAGTTGTTGTCCTCTTGCTGCTCAAGAAGGATGGTGTGGTGAAAGTTTTTACTGTAGCACTTGTTTGTATGACGGTGCCATGAAATGCAACTACTCTTTTTTTCTTGTGATTCGTTAAGAATTTCCCGAAAAAATTGTACGATACACTTAGAAGCCGGTTTGCACAGCATGATTACACGCTGGCAGTGCTGCCAATGTTGTGTATGCTGGTTTCTTAAACTGCAGGTGCAGGAGGCGGAGATCTCGCTTATTTCATTTTGCTGACTATTATTCTTTGAATAGCAGAAACGAAAGAAATCTCCAAGGTGCAGCACCATATATAATATTACATAACCTGTTCTCATGTTTGTAACCTCTTTGGGAACACAATTTTATAATAAAAAAAGAATGATAACTGGAAGTAAGAAGGCAACATTGTTGCCATTGGGCTACTTGAAATACATGCCCAAAAAGTTTCTGCCAACATTCTATGCTCACGTATGTGACATCGTTGGCGACATTGAAGATGAAGCGATAGTTGACTCTATCGTTGTGTTTAAGGACCAAGTGTCCGAAACAATCCAATCGTTGAACTACGACAGCAAGGCTGTGACGAAGGAACTGCACGACATGTGCAATCGTGCCAACCAGTTCTGGACCAACACCCGTCTGCTGCTTAGAGCCTATCAGGTGAGTGCCGACCCTGCGGAGGCCACTCTTGCCAAGAAAGCGCTTGCGCTGCTCGACAACGTGGAGAAGGGACGTCTCCTGGTGTCGAACGCCGGGAAGCACATCGAGTCACTGGTGGCGTCTATCGATGCTGCCTGGACAAAGGCTGAGCTGCAGACCACGTTCCTTGGCAAATGGAGAGACCAGTTGGAGACATTGGCCACCGACTACGGCCAGATGATGGACCGTCATGTGAAAGATGGAGCCAACCACGTCTGTTTCTCCGAACGTAGAGACGATTTGTTTGCGTCGTTCGATTTCCTGTATCTCAACCTTTATACCTATGTGGGTAATACGGGCGATTTGAACATCTCGCAGAAGTTTTCCGAATTGAACGACCTCATTGCCTGGTACACCGCCACGGCGAAGGCGCACTCCACTCGAGTTCGCAATGCTAACGCTAACGTTAACGTTAACGATAACGTTAACGATAACGATAACGATAACGCCAACGATAACGCTAATGCTAACGAGAAGGAAGGCGAAGAGGTCGTAGACGAATCCGCCACTCTTACACTTACAGAGTCTCCCGACACCTCAACATCTGAGGCTGTCTAACCGGTTCGATGCTCGACGGCTTGCAGCGTGTAACATGCCGTCGGCATACGAACTTCTCCAGTCCCGTGGGCAGCAACGCTCACGGGACTTTTTGTTTTCGTTAAGGTTAACGTTATCGTTATCGTTGAATTTCCTTGCGTTACGGACAGACAACAAGAAAGGCGTATGCCCGAGAGCATACGCCTTTGGTGGATATTGCTAATATGAATGAAGTCAATGCCGATGTTGCTGTTACTCTTTATCTGTAGTAAGCGAGTTGATATATTCCTCATCAATCACAAAAAGGAACTTCTGGTCGCCTGTATTGTCGTTGACGGGGAAGAAGACATACGACCCCAAATTGATAATAGATTTACCCTCCGAAGAAGTCTCGACATAATCAACACCTTTGTAGGTGACCGTTACTTTGTTTGTGTGTGATTTGAATGCGTATATTGTTTCACCATAAGCATCACCGCCTTTAGGACAAACTTCACTCGTCGAAATTCCATGAATGTCATAAGGATGCAAGACAAAGGAGTCTTTTGATAAATCTCCCGATGTGTTGTGTCCCTCCATCGTGATGGTGATGTCCTCATCCAAGGCGTTTTGAATATACCAATAACCAATAGACATTGAATTCGAGTCGCAACCAACTAACACAAACATTGCTGTAATAACAGCAAACAATGTAATTACTTTGTTATTCATGACTATATGTTTATTTTTTAGTACAATATATCGTTTTCACCAAAGTTTTCGTGTCTAACTATTCGGCATCCGAAATCGTTTTCAATATTTAAGTAAATATGTCTCATGTACCCATTGCGATTATTTGGATTACCAGGATAGAATGGAGCTATTAATAGAGTGTATGGGCCGCCATAATCTTTCCGTCTTACATCTCGGATATTTTCTACTAATAGTCTTGTATTATAGGTGTATTCTGATTGGGGGGGGAGGTAGATGTGCTTGCAATCGACATCTATCAAATTGATGTCAGTTCTTACAATATCTTTTATCCAAACTCCATGTCTTTTGCTCATTGTGTTAACAACTACGCTTACAGTGTGGAGTAAAATATTCCTTTTATAAGATATTTGGGTTTTAGCAACAGCCTTTAATCGATATTTTCTTCCTGCGTAAGTTATATCTTGACTACGGTAGACTTTTCTGGTTGGATAAGTGGTGACATTCGTGAAAATATCAGAATTGTTTGCTCGCTCTGCGATATACATCCCGACAGAATCTCCTGTTTCATTGAAATAGTACTCTGCGAATGCATCTGGCGATTCTGCTAACTTGAGATTTGAAAAGTAGGCATTAGGAACCCAAATCAAAACGTTGTCAAACCAACGATAAGAATCATTTTCAATGATGAACATATGGTAGGTGTTGTCCATGAGATAAAAGTCTTCATTCTCTTCGCCGACAACCCCAACGTAGTAGTCAATACCTTCTGTGTCTTCTTCTGTTGGTTCTAATGTAAGCACATCCTCATGTTGACTTACTATTTCAAACAAACTAGCTTCCGACGTGACATTATCCAAAGAGTATGTTTCAACAAGATTTTCATAGGCAGCGTCCTGCTTAACACCGTAAGAGATGAAGTTCATGGACTCTTGCCATAGAACTCTTTCTTCAGAGTTCATTTCTGCAACTGCTTGACGAGTGGTGATGTATTCTTCTATTGAAGAAAAGTTGATGACTCCACCGATGTTTTCCGTTGTCCTTAGTTGTATCCCTGCCTCTTCATTGATTTGTGGGGCGTTTGTATTGTCCTTTTTGCATGAGATTACGACAAGGGCAATCCCCAACACAAACCAAATAAAAAATTTTTTTTCTTTCATGTGTGATTTGATTTATTTGTTTACTATGTTAAGAGAATTTGTCGACAATTATTCTCGTGGCAAAAGTACAACAAAAAATCTATTCTCACAACACAATGCCATCATACTAAAGTATGATTTTAAGGCTTTTACCCAAAATATCATACTTTAGTATGACCCTATAAGTAGGCTCTATCATACTATAGTATGATATTGGCGGTTCAATGAAGAATTTTCAATAAAATATATGCCTTGTTTCAAGAAGATATGCTACCTTTGTGAAAAATTACTAGTCGGTCATGAATGTTGATCAACTTTTTTTCAATCATGCAACAACAAAGAGCGTTGTCGCTGCTGATGTCAATGCTATAAGCGTTTTGGCAGATGCTTTCGTGCGTATCAGTGGCATGAGTGTATTCGCTATTGATTTTGACGAACATAAGCTTATTTACCAGTCGGATAAACTGATTTATTTGGATGAGACGACTCTGGACGACATAAAAAGAGAGTGTGCCAATCCTTATTGGTCATTAATCTCAGAAGAGACGTTGAATCATCTGCTGGATATTCGTGAGCATAGTCTTTTGGCTGACATAGACATTCCGTTGGACGAATATAAAAGTCATGTTTGTACCATAGACTATCCCATATCGATTCGCAACCACGAACTTTTCATCACGCAGAGATTTACTCCGTTGGTAATGAGGGAGGATGGAATAACCAAAGTGGGGATGTTCGCTATCTGCAGTTCAAATAAGAAGGAGATTGAAAGTACCATCACAACATCGTCAGGAAAACGGTTTCGCTATGATTTTGATACCAAGCAGTTCGTGAACCAGATAATTGCCACGACACTAACCCCAACAGAAAAGGCGGTGCTTCATCGTGTGAAGATGGGTATGACCAATGGGGAAATCGCCAAAAGTCTTTACATAACCATCAATACGGTAAAGACTCACCGTACTCATATCTTCAAGAAACTGCAAGTAAGAACCATTAACGAGGCAATAGTTCTCGCCGAGAACAATCATTTGATATAACGTCTGCCAAGGCGGTTTGTTGATAATCCATCTTGACAGCAAGAAAGGCGTATGCCCGAGAGCATACGCCTTTGCTTGTGTTTGTTGAACTATCAACATCTTTGTGTCAACGGCAGCACCTATCCAGCCTTGTAGATGAGGAAGATGGTGGGCACTTTGTGAATCTCTTCGGGGGTGTGGTGTTGCCACGAGGAGATGGAGCGTGTGACGATGCTCTGTGTCTCGGCTGTGAGGTTGCAGGCTATGCAGAGCCGTGTGTTGGGCTGGAGGGTGGCACACATCTCCTGAAAGAGCTGGAGGTTGCGGTATGGGGTCTCGATGAAGATCTGTGTCTGGTCTTCGGAGTAGGCGCGACGCTCAAGGGTGCGGAGACGTTTCTGCCGTTCTCCTTTCTCGATGGGGAGGTAGCCGTTGAAGGCAAAACTCTGACCATTGAAGCCGCTGCCCATCACGCTGAGGAGGATGCTTGACGGACCTACCAACGGCATCACCTTGACTCCCTTGCGTTGGGCAATGGCTACGACGTCGGCTCCGGGGTCGGCAACGGCAGGACAGCCTGCTTCGGAGATGATGCCCATGTCTTCGCCTTGCTGAAGCAGAGGGTTGAGAAAGGTCTCTACGACGGTGGGGTCGGTGTGCTGGTTGAGTTCGAAGAAGGTGAGCGTGTCGATGTCGATGGAGCGGTCCACCTGTTTGAGGAAACGGCGTGCCGTGCGTATGTTCTCCACGATGAAGAAGCGGAGACGGCGAACGATGTCGCTGTTGCCCTCTGGGAGCACCGACGAGAGGGGAGCATCGCTCAGAACGGTAGGGATGAGATAGAGTGTTGCCATAGATGTTTAGAAAAGGGAAGTCGGCAGTGTGCCAACTTCCCTATGGTTTAGATGGTCTGTGCGACCGTGTTATTTGATGTTAGGCTCTTCAAGACCGAGGTTGCGTTTCTTGTCGACGATCTTGAGGATGAGGCCGATGGCAAATGCTGCGATACCGAGGCATGCGAGCATGACGAGAGGCCATGTGTAGTTGAAGGCGATAGGGTCTTCAACGCCAGGGTTGGTGTTGGTCAATACCTTGCCGATGAGCAATGGGAAGAGCCAGAGGCCGATGTTCTGAATCCAGAAGATGAGGGCGTAGGCAGAACCGATGATCTTCTCGTCCACGAGCTTTGGAACAGATGGCCACAAAGCAGCAGGCACCAAAGAGAAGGAAGCACCCAACACGAGGATGGTGACGTAGGCTACGACAACACCGCCGATGGCTGAGCCTTTGAACATTGGCAATACGAAGGCGAAGGTGAGGTGGCAGAGGATGAGGAGCAATGAGCCGATCATCAACATGGAAGCGGCTTTACCTTTGTGGTCGACATAGCTGCCGAGGATTGGGGTGATGGCCACAGCCAAGAGTGGGAATACAGCGAAGATGGTCTCTGCAGTGCCGCGCATGTAGCCCATGTAGCAGTAAACCACGAGGGCAACAACAGCCAAGAGCATCAAGCCAACCTTGGCGCCTTTGTTCTTTGAGAAGTTGCTGGCGAATGAGCATACAGCCACAAGGAGCATGATGATGTATTGGATGATGGTTACGCTGCTTGAAGCCCAGAAGCCGTCGGTAGCCTCAGTGAGTGTGAGGTTGCATTGGAGCATGTTGACAGCATATTTCTGGAATGGGAAGATAGCAGAGTAGTAGAGCACGCAGAGGAGGGCAACGAGCCAGAAGCCGAGGCTTGAGAGAATCTTGCCGATATCGGAGATTTTGAATGGATCGTCTTTCTCTTCAGCCTCGCCGGTCTGTGAGTCGAGTTTCTTATCCATGAAGAAGTAAACCACGAACATCATGAGAGCGATGCAGAGCAATACCACGCCGAAGGCAACGGAACGGGTCACGTCGATTGTGCCGCCGAGTTTAGCGAAGTAAGGTGAGAAGATCATACAGGTGGCAACGCCGAGACGAGCCAATGCCATCTCAGAGCCCATGGCGAGTGCGGTGTCGCGACCCTTGAACCATTTTACGATACCACGAGATACGGTGATGCCGGCCATCTCTGTGCCACAGCCGAAGAACATGAAGCCGATGGCTGCCAGTTTGGCAGAGGCAGGCATGCCCTCATAGAAAGGAGAGACACCGAGTTCGTCGAAACCAGGGATGTAGTTGAGGTGAGCATTGAACCAGGCCTCGAGGCTGCTGCCCATGAATGCTTCGCTCACAGCGTAGTATTCGATGAGAGCACCAACGAGCATCACACCGCCAGAGAGCACGGCTGTGAAGCGTACGCCCATCTTATCGAGGATGATGCCGGCGAAGATGAGGAAGAAGACGAACACGTTGAGGAAGGTCTCAGCACCTTGCATGGTGCCGAAAGCCAATGAGTCCCAACCGCGTTCAGACTGCATGAGGTCTTTGATAGGTGAGAGAATGTCCACAAAGATGTAGGAGCAGAACATGGCCAAAGCCAATAACAACAGCGCAATCCAACGGATAGCCGCGCTGTCTCTAAGTGTTGTTTTTTCTACCATATTTTAGATATTTTGTTTTGTTTGTTGCGTTTTTCTTTGGTGTAGCTCTCGCCGTTTTTGCCTTTTCCCAATGCTGCCAGCCGATTGCCGTCTGCGAAATGGTGGCGGCTTTTTGCGTCAGGGAGTTTCTAATATCCTTTTGTACAGTGGCTTCCTGATGGGAGCACAACTGGCTGCGATGTTGAAACTCAGAGTTGCGAGGCGGAAATACCTTCGTGGCGCACGCTACACTTATTTTTCTTGGCGCAAAGGTAACATTATTCTTTGGATTTCGTTCTTTCTGCACCGCAAATTTTAACGGGAACGGGAACGGGAACGTTAACTTTGGGCGATAGGGCGATGAGGCGATGAGGCGATGGGACCAGAAGTTTTCGTTAAGGTTAAGGTTAATAGTGAATAGTTTTTTTCAACGACAACGATAACGATAACGTTAACGATAACTCAACTTTTCACTTTTCACTTTTCACTCTTCACTTTTACCTAAACAAACAGCCCCGCTGTATGAGCGAGGCTGAGGGGTGTAGAATGTCTGTTTAGTATTTCAATAGGACTCGAGGCTTGTTGATTCGCCATCCTGCAAACACACCTTGCGTTGTTTCCCATGTTACGTTTTGCCAGGTGGTATTACCTATCCATTTCATCACCTCTACGGAAGTAATCAAGTCTTCGTATTCATCATATTCTTGGATAAGGTCGCCCATGTCTTTGAGTTTGAAGAATGCAGAGTGGTAGGTGTCGTTTTCTTTATAGTATCCTTCTCCAACAACATATATCATGTCGCCAACAACTTCTATATCTGTAAAGAACAAATCGTTGAATCCTTTTGGCAGTTCTTTTATCAGAACAAGAAGCTCGTTGTTTTTCCAAATGGCAGGCCGTGATCCAAGTCTGCCACCAATATATAAGTCACCTTTGATTATTTTGGCAAACACAGCTTCGCCGTCAGTCAAATAAATCTCTTGTCCGGGAAGAACGGAAATTGAATCGCGGTAGAATGTAATTGCGCTTCCTTGCATGCTACCTACCATCAGTGGCTCTCCATGATAATCGACAACTCCATTGAGCATGCCGCCCCTCTCTAATGGGGCAATGAATGTCTTTACTTCGGTGCTTGATTGGTAGCATGCACTTGAAGACCACCTTCCACACACATACCATTCATTGCCGACTTTGGCGATTTCTCCGACTGCAAAACGCTCAAAAGAACCGATGTAATAGGGCTCGCCTCCATCTTCTGATACATAGTAGTCTGCATATTCAAAATTACCTTGAGGCAGTTCTTTTATTTCGCTATCACCACGGATAATGGTATATAGTTTTTTGCCATCAGACGTAAAGTGAACACCGCAACAATTGTTAGGACTTTTTACGCGTGAGTCTTTGGGCGTGATGTCCTTGATGACACCATCGATTTCAAGAAACGGAAATGCCTCTTCTGTTGTTGATACATTATGATATACATTTCCATCCCAATCAGCATTATCGTAATCACTAAAATATGTTGCCATCTGTCCTGTGATATATGTATGACCATCTTTCATATAAACATCACGTATCTCCTTCTGTGTCAGTTTTGTGACACATTCTAATTCTCCTAGAGTCTCTGATTCCCTAAAAAACCGTTCTATATCTGTGACAACTGTATCTCGCAGAACTGATTCGCCCGTTATAATAAAGTTTGCTCCAGAATATGTTTGACGATAGTTTTCAGGATCTACATGTATTTGATTCCATCTCCATTGATAAAACGTCGCATCTTTGGCTAACGGCTCATGAACTTTGCAGGAAACGCACAGTAGGGTTGCGCACAACAAAAGTAATGTTGAGATAGGTTTCTTCTTCATGACTGTTATTTTGATATAGTTGTTATTTGCGAATGCAAAGATAGTGCAACAAAACTAAACTACCAAACGTTTCTTTGACAAAATCGCTGATACAATGAAGTTTGCTTGTTTGCTTACAGTCTTTAAGCAAACCATAGCCGCACCTCGGACTTCCCACAGTGTAATGCTTGCAAGATGAAACCAGACTGATTCCGCTTCGATTGTCTGTCCTGCAATCGGGACGAACTGTTTCAACCGCTGTGATGGACTGCCGTTAATTATGCTGTTCGGGCTTTTGGTTGAGGAATACTCTCGCTGCAACTTGCAGTAAGTTCGGGGCGGTTCGGTTTGCGTTTTATGTCACCTCGCACAAAGTCCGTGCACGACTTACATGGGTTTTGTGCTATCTCGCACAAAGTCCGTGCACGACTGACATGCATTTTTTGTCACCTCGCACAAAATCCGTGCACGACTTACATGGGTTTGTGCTACCTCGCACAAAGTTCGTGCACGACT
>JAKSNW010000004.1 GCA_024405895.1 Paludibacteraceae bacterium | reverse complement strand
CATGGTCTCCGACAATTTTTGCGAACCATCGTGCAAGCCTTGCATGGTCTCCGACGATTTTTGCGAATCATCGTGCAAGCCTTGCATGGTCTTCAACAATTTTTGCGAACCATCGTGCAGGACTTGCATGGTCTCCGACGATTTTTGCGAATCATCGTGCAGGACTTGCATGGTTACGAAATATTTTCTGAAAACATAAAAAAGAGAGACATCGTCTGTGTTGACGATGTCTCTTCTTGTTTGCCATCATTATAAATAGGATCGTTAGGAACGTAATTCGAAGAACATTCAACCATTGGTTCGCCATGTCCCCATTCAGAAAATTTATCGCCAAAATTTTTGTTGATTTCTAAGTAAAAATTTTGTTGGTCTTTTTTTGATTTGAATTGTACATAGAACATATTGTTAAAATAAACGCCCAATTCTGTATCAGTAGGGAATGGTGTCCTTAGAAAAGGTTCAAACTTTAGCAATGTGTATTTATGAATTATTTTGTGGTATTCTTTAATATCAGAACTAAGTTTAATACCACCTTTTATAGTATCAATTGTAGGTATATAATTCATATCTAAAATTTTAAACATGCTACATTCCCAAGCATATGCCTTTGAGCATAATACCGTTAAAAATAATATGAGAATGATTCTCTTTAAGTTTATTTTCATAACGAGTAGATTTATTTTTTTAGCAAAGGTACTACAATGTATTGATTTGACGATGTTTAATAACCATGGTTTAGTGAACGATTCTTGAGATATGCTTTGTGGGAAAAGAAAAGCCCGACAGTTTCACGCTGTCGGGCTATGTTGTGAGGTGAGGAATCAAATGATTCGTTCCTCAGGATGTGACGGGATTATTTCTTCTCGCAAGAGAGGAGTTTGTAAACCAAGCCAGCGAGACCTGCACCAACGAGTGGAGCAACGATGAACAACCAGAGTTGTGGCAAAGCCAATGCGTTCTCAGAGAAGATGGCTTGTGAGATTGAGCGGGCTGGGTTGACGCTGGTGTTGGTCAAAGGAATGCTGATGAGGTGGATGAGTGTGAGGCAGAGACCGATGGCAAGACCTGCGAATTTGGTGTTGGCACGCTCGTCGGTTGAGCCGAGGATAACCAAGAGGAATACGAAGGTGAGCACTGCCTCAACGATGAAGGCACCGCATGCGTTGGTGTGGAGATAGCCTGCAGCCATGTCTGCCTCGCCGAAGAAGTCGCCGAAACCGTTGGCAGCAAATGTGCCTACTTCCATACCTGCTGTCTTTACAATAGCAAACAATACGCCAGCTGCGATGATGGCACCAACGATTTGAGCTGCCCAGTAGGCCAACATTTCTGTTACTGTCATGCGGCCGTTAACGAAGCAACCGAATGATACTGCTGGGTTGAGGTGAGCACCTGAGATGTGACCGATGCCATAAGCCATTGTCACTACGGTGAGACCGAATGCCAGTGATACGCCGAGGAAACCAACGTGACCGAACAACGCTGTTCCGCAACCGCCTAAAACGAGCCAGAATGTGCCGAGACATTCTGCAAACATTTTGTTTGTAAGTTTCATTGTGATTGATTATTAAGGGTTAGTAAACTAAAAGGTTTTGCTGAGGTTAGTATTTGCGTCCTTCGAATTTCTCGATCATCTGACGCCAATCGTCGGAGATGGGGATGGTGACGTTGTTTTTGTAGTCGAAGCCTACCATGATGGTCTTGCAGACGCATTTCACATCGTTGTGTTTCACGTCGATGATGCGTTGAACGAGGGTGAAACTCTTGTTGCCGATGTGGCTGACGGTGGTCTGCACCTCTACGTTGCTGTCGAGGAAGACGGGTTTGAGGAAATCGACTTCGGCATGGGCTACTACGACGTCAACACGCTGAGGTGTGACGATTTCTCCTTTCAAGGCAGAGAAATAGGATGTTTTGCCGAGGTCGTAGAATGAGAAATATACGGAGTTGTTGACGTGTCCGAGGCTGTCGGTGTCGTTGAATCGCAGTTGGATGGGCACGCTATGTTTGAATTGCAATTCTTCCATTGTCTAATTACTTTTGATGTTGCAAAGATACTAAAAAAAATAGGTTTTTGCAATGGGTTTATTGTTCGTTGAGCAGTGTGTTGAGCGTTTCGCAGAGACGTGCGAACTCTTCTTCGTCGTAGAGGCGGGTCATCATCACGATTTTTCCCTCTTTGTCAATCACTACGTTGCGTGTGATGCCTGAGTCGTGGATGGCATAGAGGTCGAAGGCAGCAGCAACGGTGTCGCGAAGCATTGGGTAGGTGATGCCTGTCTTTTGGATGAAGCGTGTGGTGGTCTCGAAGTCGTCTTCGCGATCCACACCGAAGAGTGCGAAGTTGGGGTTGTCTTTGTGTTGTTGCCAAATCTGTTGTTCAATCTGTGGCATCTCTTTGCGGCAAACACCACACCAACTGGCGGTGAATTGAAGCATGACGATTTTGCCACGTAGTGAGGAGAGTGTTACTTCGTTGCCTTCCATGTCAACGAGGGTGAAGTCGGGAGCCATGTCGCCGAGGTTCACGATGTAGTCGTGGTTTTCGTTTTCCACCCACTCTTCTGCGGTGGCGGTGGAGCCGTTGGCTGTTTCCGAGCCGTTGGTAGGCTGATGTTTGCATGCTGTGGTCAGCAGAAACAGAACGGCTAATAGAAAGTATGGATATCTCATAGTGTATTGTTGTTTAGTTCTGAGGAGTGATTTCGCCGTTGTCCACGAGGAAGAGTCGGGCAGGACAGTCGGCATGTTGAAGCAGTTGGTCGATATGCAGGCGGTTGGTGTCGGTGATGAATATCTGTCCGAACTCGTCGCCTGATACTATATTTATTATATGTGCCACACGGTTGGCATCGAGTTTGTCGAAGATGTCGTCGAGGAGGAACAATGGGGTGGCTGAGCAATGTTGCTTCAGCAGTGAGAACTGTGCCATCTTCATGGCAATGAGTGTGGTTTTGTTCTGTCCTTGTGAGGCGGTGTGCTTGATAGGGTGACTGTTGATAAATATCTCGATGTCGTCTTTGTGGCTGCCGCGTGTGGTGTAGCCGAGGATGCGGTCGCGGAGATAGACCTCTTTGAGTTGCTCGGTCAGCGGTTGTGGCTTGGCAAGGTGTGAGACGTAGTTGAGTGTTACCTCCTCGTGGCTCTGCGAGATGGCTTGGTAGTATTTCTCAAAGAGCGGGGTGAACATGTCGATGAACTCGCGACGGCGGGCATAGATATAGGTGGCTGCCTGTTCCATCTGCATCTCGATGATTTCCAAAACGGTGGAGTCGGGTTCCACCTCTTCCTTCATCAATGCGTTGCGGTTGGTGAGGGCAGTGTTGTAGGCGGTGAGTGATGCGAGGTAGTTGGCATCGTATTGCGAGATAGCGATGTCGAGGAATTTTCTCCGTTCCTCGCTGCCGTCTTTGATGAGTGCTTCGTCGGCTGGCGAGATGATGACCAACGGCAGGAAGCCGATGTGGTCTGCCATGCGAGTGTAGCGTTTCTTGTTGCGAGAGAATTGCTTCTTGACGCGTGGTTTCACACCGCAGTTGATGACTTCGGTCTGTTCGCCACGGAGATATTCGCCTTGAATCATGAATACCTCGCTGCCATGACGTATGTTCTGTGCGTCAATCGGATTGAGACGGCTCTTGCAGAAAGAGAGATGGTAGATGGCGTCGATGAGGTTGGTCTTGCCCATGCCGTTGTTGCCGACAAAGCAGTTGATCTTGTCGGAAAACTCGATGGTGCACTCCGCAATGTTGCGGTAGTTGAGTAGGGTGAGTTGTTGCAACGTCAGGTTCATGATTCCAGAGATTGGATGCGTTGAAGGAGGAGTTGGGCTTCGTTGACGGAAGTCAACACTTCCTGTTGGTAGTCTTTGAGGAATGGCTCGTCGTTGCTGTTGCCGTGAACGGCAGCGAAATCGGCTGTTCGTCTCTTTTCGTCACCGTCGATGCCGTAACCTACCTGCATGTTAGAGGCAAACTCCTTGCAGACGTCGTGTTCAACGGCTGCAAGATGGTTGTGGCAGCGTTGTGGATAGTCGGAAAGAATGGCTACGATAGCGTTGAGGTCGGAGAGAGAGAGCAGAGTGGCTGCAAACTCCCAGAGGTATTCGTCGTGACGGCTGTTGATTTGGTGCAACTCGGCGTTTATTTCGTTCAGCGTGAGTTGTTTGGCAACGATGTCTTGGCAGAGCATATCGATAACCGATGTGGTGGTCATCATGCCGTTGAGGTCGATCCATTCGGAAGCCTTTTGTTGTCCGTTGGATGGTTGGAGCAATGAGAGCAATTCGGTTTTCGTGCAGAACGATTTGCCTTTGAGTCGTTGTATGATGGCTTGAGCCAAGAATCGGCTGATGGCATCTTCGTAGAGTTGGATGCCGGAGGTGAGTCCGCGACGACTCACATTGTAGTCCTTGATATCAATGGTGGTGTCGTTGCCTAAGGTTTTGTCCAACTGCCGAAGCAAAAGAAGCGATTGACCTATCTTGCCGATGGTGTATGGGGAAAGCATCTCGAAGTTGATGATGTCATGCTGGTGAGATGGCTTGCGGAGGTCGCGTTTCTTCCACTTGCGTTCGTCGCGTAAGGCTCCGGCAGAACGGAGTGCAGCACCTAACTTCATGGTGTAGTTGCCGTTGTTTTCGATGAGGAAAGAGAACGGATAGTTGGAGGTGTCGCTGTGTCTCTGATGACGACCTTTCACCAAGGAGAAAGCACCGAAACGGGCAGGCCAGAGAATGTAGGAATCGCTGGTGGTTTTCACACCACGTTCGCAGATGCCTTGGTGGGAAGCGCCGAGACGATACATGTGGTTGCTCTGATTGCTGCCACTGCCTGCGTTGAAGAAGGAGTAGTAGCCGCCGATGAGCAAGGTGGATTTATGATGACTCACGGTGAATGGTCCTGCGATGATGGCGCATGACTCACCGTGAAAGAGTTGGCAGTTGGCAAAGATGAGCGATTCGGCAGCGGAGAACTGTTTGCCTACGATGCTTCCTTCGCCCACAAAGGTGCGTTCCAACAACGCTCCTTCGGTGATTTGGCTTCCCCAAAGGGTGATGAAATCACGGGCAATCACGTTGTCGCCCACTTCGGCAGGAAAGCTTTGGTCGGAGACGATGGTACCGTTATGGAGCAGTGTGGCGTTGTGGATGTTGGCATAGGCACCGATGTTGACGTTGCGAATCTCTTTGCAGCCGATGACCTGTGCGTGCTCGCCAATGGTGAGTGTGTCAGATTGATGCTGCTTGGTCTGGAGGTCGATGGCGTGATTGATGGCTTGGATGAGTGCTTCGTCGTGACGATAGAAAGCAAGGAGATAAGCCACCTGGGCGGTGAGTTCGGGACAAAGTTTTACTTCGCGACCGCCAGTCTCGTTGAGGACGGAGACTGTGGTGCCGCAGCCGAACGACGATGTGCCTACGCAGGCGATGGTGTCGCAGTTGAGAACGACGGCATGGTGTTCAATGTGGCAGTTAACGATTGCCCGTTCGATATTATAGATGAGTACTTCATCGTCAACGATGCAGTTCTGCAATGTGGCATGGTAGATGCCGTTTGGGAGAACGAGTCCTTCCGAAGTGGTCGTTGAGGCTGAGAAGTTGCCGATGGTGTTGGAACCGATAAATGAGACGCTTTCCAGGCGTGTAACGTCGAAGCCGTCTTTCACTTGAATGAGATTCCAGTCGGAGGCTTTGCAGTGTTGTCGCTCTAACGTTGCAATCTCTTGTGTGCTGAGGGGTCTGTATGTATCGATTCGCATGAGATTATGATTTTTGTTGTTGAATCAGTTGGTTGATAGCCTCAACCACTTGTTCGGGTGTGATGGCATGAAGACAGGCGTAGTCTCCACGCAGACAAGGCTTGTTGCCGTAAGCGGAACAAGGTCGGCAGGGTAACTCTGTTTGAAGAACGACAGAGTCTTTTGCTTGCCAACCCAAGAAACCGCAGTAAGGATGGGTGGCTCCCCAGATGGAGACTGTTGGCGTGTGGGTCAATGCGGCGAAGTGCATATTGGCAGAGTCCATGGAGAGCATCACATTGAGTTGAGCCATACGTTTTAGTTCTCCTTCCATGCCACCCAACTGTTTGGCCGATTGGGTGTGAGGATAGCGGCTGCACCAGTCGTTGATGGCAGCCATCTCTTTCTCGCCAGCACCGAATAACAGAATCTGTGTGTTGGGTTGCTGACTCAACAGTTCCACCACCTTCTCCATCTTCTCCAAAGGATAGATTTTCCCTTGGTGTTGTGCAAACGGGGCGATGCCTATTTCAATGCCTTCGGCTTGAGTCTGTCTCGGATAGATAGGGTCAGGGAAATCCAATGGGATATCATAACCCAATTTCTGAAACACCGACTGATAACACTCGATGACGGGACGGATGGGGGCAAAGATTTTGTCCTTCTCGCGGGTGAGTTGCTTGCGTTCCCGTTTCCCTTTGTTGATGGTGGCAATCTTTTTGCCTCGTAACCAGGCATTGAGGGCGATGCGACGGGAACGGAACAGTCCGTGAAGATCGGCAACAGCATCAAACTGACGGATATTCAGTTCGTGCATCAGTCGTTGCCAACCGAAATGCCCTTTGTGCTCTCCCTTGAAGTCGGCTCCGAGAAACTTGACATTCTCGGGCATTGAGGCAAAGAGCGGGGCGCAATTCTTTTTGCTCAGAAACGTAATCTCTGTGTCGGGATACTGACGGGCAATGGCCAATACCAAAGGTATAGACATCGCCACATCGCCGAGGGCAGAGAATCGTATGACGAGCAGTTTCTTCATATCGTGTTACTTGCCAGCGTAGAGCACAGGGTTCAAGGCTGGGTCGTTGTACATTTTCATCTGTTTGTAAACCTTCATCACCACCTCGCCACTCTCGAGGTTTTCCATGAGTTGTTGGATGGCGGTAGAGAGGTCTTCCTGCTGTTGGAGCAAGACGTTGAGTTTTGCCTGACATTTCTCGCGGTGTTCAGCCGTTGCCTCTTTGCGCTCCACCTCTACATTCATGTGGTAGATTTTGAGTTGGAGGATAGAAAGACGGTCGAATGCCCAGGCTGGTGTCTCGGTGTTGAGACGGGCGTTGGCTTTTGGAGCAACGTTGTGATATTTCTCCCAGAAATAGCTGTCAATCATCTCCACGAGGTCGGTGCGGTCCTGATTGGATTTGTCGATTCTGCGTTTGATGACCAAAGCCTCAGCAGGTGAGATTTCTGGATCGCGGATGATGTCTTCCAAGTGCCATTGCACAGTGTCGATCCATGCCTTGTGGTAGAGGTGGAACTCGATGGTGGCAGCGGCATAAGGATTTGCCATCGGGGTATCAACGTTATCGGTTTGGTGATAGTTGTTGATGGCTTCGCGGAAGATTTGTATGCTTTGTTGTGTGAAAGTCATACTTGTAGTTGTTTATCAGTGAAAGAATAAAGGGCTTACCGCCGAGACGATAAGCCCGTATAAGTTGTTGATTAGAATCTGTAAACGACATTCAAGGAGATGTCATCCATGAATAGTGTGGTGTGGCTTGACAGACCTGCTACGCCGCAAGCGAAAGCCCAACCGTAGCCTGGGTTGTACACTGTGCCAAGGAGACCAACTGTAGCAGAGAAGTCTACTTGTGGATGAACACGGAAGCGGAGTTGTGGACGAACACCGATGCTAGCTATATCAGCATAATCGTCGAACAAGAGTTCGCCACCAGCCAAGAGGTCGATGTAAACGGTACCGTTGTTCCAAGGTGTGAAACGGAACCAAGCTTGGGCAGTGCCGTATGTGCCGAAGTAGTTCGTTGTGATGACACCAAGGCCTGCTTGAACGGCCATCATGTCGTTGAACTCGTAGCCAGCCATTGGAGAGAAGGTGAAAGCGAAGTTTCTGTCTGCTGTTCCGATGCCTGCTGAACCGCCCAAATACCATTGAGCGTTTGCTGCTGTGCCGATAGTGAGGCAGAGCGCGATGATTGCGAATAATTTCTTCATAACATTTAATTGTTTAAAGAGTTAGTTTATAAAGTTGATTTTATTCTTCTCGTGGTTTTGGCAACTCGCGGAAGATGCCTTTTTTCTTCAAGAACTTCTTCTCGCGTCGGCGGCGGTCCTGGGCGTTGTGAGCCTTGGTGGCTGTCATCGTCACGGTGCCGTCTTTTTCCTCTGTTACATAATAGTAATATTCGTCTTCGCCTTGCAGAATTTGCCAGCCGTCGACGGTGTATTTCTTGTGGCCTCGTTCATCGCCAATAAGTCGGATGATGAGCGTTGAACCATCAGGAAGTGTCACCTCAATAGGATATGGAGGGGCTGGAACTCCGCTGGCTTTGACTGTAGGCATGAAGCCCAATAGCATCAAGCAGATGGCAATGATAACTTTTTTCATCACTTAATTCGTTAATTTATTTGTTGAATCTATAGGTTGAGTCAAATCACCTTGGTCGAAGAGGGTAGGGCAGGCGGAGTCCATCTGCTCGAACACCGTCTTCATCAGAATCTCACGCACACACTTCGACGTGTTGCGGATGCGGAAACGCTTCACATAGAGTTCCAACATCTTCTTCTCCTGATCGTTGAGGAGAATGCAGAGTCGGTGCTCACGTTTCAGAGTATGACGCATCAACGGTTCTTTCTTGCTTCCCTTCTTCTTTGCTTTCATAGTTACCAAGGTGTTGAATCAAAGATGTTATCCTACTGTTACGCCAGCGTGAACTGGTTTGGATGGGGTGACGAGCACGAGTTTGCCATCGGCATCAACGGCAGAGAGAATCATGCCTTGGCTCTCCACACCTTTCAACTTGCGTGGAGGGAAGTTGGCGATGAAGAGCACCTGCATGCCAACCAACTCTTCTGGGTTAGGATAGCTTTGGGCGATGCCTGAAACGATGGTGCGGTCGGTGCCTGTGCCGTCGTCGAGGGTGAACTGCAGCAATTTGTCTGCTTTAGGCACTTTGATGCAAGCCTTGACGGTGGCTACACGGATATCGTTTTTCTCCCACTCCTCGAAGGTGGTGTTCGCCTTGATAGGGTCTGGTTGGAAGGCTGCCAACTCGTTGGCTTTCTTCTTCTCCTCGAGTTTCTGGAGTTGGAAGTTGATGAGGTCGTCTTCAATCTTGTTGAACAGCAACTCAGGCTGTGCAATCTCAGCGCCTGTAGCCATGAGGTCGAAGTCGCCGAGCATGGTCCAGTCGATATCGCCGAGGTGGAGCATATCGCGCAGTTTCTTAGAACTGAATGGGAGGAATGGCTCGAAGGCGATAGAGAGGTTGGCTGCAATCTGAAGTGCGATATTCATGATGGTAGCAGTACGCTCCATATCGGTCTTGGCAAGTTTCCAAGGCTCCATGTCGGCAAGGTATTTGTTGCCGATGCGGGCGAGATTCATAGCCTCACGTTGTGCCTCACGGAAACGGAAGTTATCGATATTGGCAGCAATGCTCTCGATGGTCTTGGCAAACTCGGCAAGAGTCTCTTTGTCGTAGTCGGTCATTTCGCCACGGGCTGGCACTTTACCCTCGAAGTATTTGTGGGTGAGCACGAGAGCGCGGTTGACGAAGTTGCCGTAGATAGCCACCAACTCGCTGTTGTTGCGGGTCTGATAGTCTTTCCATGTGAAGTCGTTGTCCTTGGTCTCAGGTGCATTGGCTGTCAAGACATAGCGGAGCACATCCTGCTGACCAGGCATATCCTCAAGGAACTCATGCAACCAAACGGCCCAGTTCTTGGAGGTAGAGATTTTGTTGCCCTCGAGGTTGAGGAACTCGTTGGCAGGCACGTTGTCTGGGAGATTGTAACTGCCGTCGGCTTTCAGCATAGATGGGAATACGATGCAGTGGAACACGATGTTGTCCTTGCCGATGAAGTGAATCATGCGGGTTGACTCGTCTTTCCACCAGGTCTCCCAGTTGCCGAATTTCTCAGGCTGTTCGTTGCAGAGGTCGATAGTGTTGCTGATATAACCGATTGGGGCGTCGAACCATACGTAGAGCACCTTGCCTTCTGCACCTTCCACTGGCACAGGGATGCCCCAGTTGAGATCGCGGCTAACTGCACGAGGCTGCAAGCCGAGGTCAAGCCAACTCTTGCACTGACCATAGACGTTGGTCTTCCACTCTTTGTGATTCTCAAGAATCCATTCGCGGAGCCAAGCCTCGTGCTTGTCCAAAGGGAGATACCAGTGTTTCGTCTCACGCATCACCGGTTTGCTGCCGCTGATGGCTGATTTAGGATTGATGAGGTCGGTTGGCTGGAGTGAAGTGCCGCATTTCTCACATTGGTCGCCATAGGCGCCTTCTGCATGACAATGAGGACATTCGCCGGTGATATAGCGGTCGGCGAGGAATTGTTGAGCCTCCTCGTCGTAATACTGCATAGAGGTCTTCTCGATGAACTCACCCTTCTCATAGAGCTTCTTGAAGTAGTCGGCTGCTACTTGGTGGTGGGTTTTGGAGGTTGTGCGTGAATAGACATCGAATGAGATGCCGAGACCCTCGAATGATTTTTTGATGATGCCGTGATAGCGGTCAACGATATCTTGTGGGGTAACGCCCTCTTTTCTTGCTTTAATAGTGATGGGCACACCGTGCTCGTCGCTGCCGCCAACAAACATCACCTCTTCGCCTTTGAGACGGAGATAACGTGCATAGATGTCGGCTGGTACATAGACACCTGCCAAGTGTCCGATGTGAACAGGACCGTTGGCATAAGGGAGTGCGGATGTGATAAGAGTTCTCTTAAACGATTTCATTTTCTGTGATTTATGTGTGTAGTCGCCCAAACATGTTGAGCCTAATTTATAATGTGCAAATGTACGAAAAATCTCGCAAAATCTTGCCGATTTGTCCGTTGAAATATTTTGCTGTGTTTGGATGCTGCTTTTTGTTGTTTGCGGATGTTTTTGAAAGGTTCTTTTGGTGTGTGCCTGAAAGGATATAATAAGAAAATAAATCGCATCGGAAATGAAAAATTTTCTGGGCAAGAAAACATCTGCAAAATGTGTTTGGTAAAAATTTATTCGGCGATTGTTCTCTGCAAGTATGTTTGAGTCGGGTTTGTTGCAAATGTTCTGTTTACCAAATGGTTTATTGGTGTAATATTACAAAATTTGGTTCTCGCTAAATAGTGCGGAAGAGTCTGCATGCGGAAATCCTTGCTGCCAAAATGTTATTGAAAAATCATATCGCGAAAATGGTTTCCGCAAAATGATAGCAGTGATTTTTCTTGCCGAAATTCTTGCTGCAAAATGGCTTTGTCTTGTGCTGAGGCTTACGGAAATATTGGGGTTGTGGAAAACTTCTTTGAAACTTGTGACCTCAAAGTATTTGCTATTCCACAATAAATGTTGTATCTTTGCACGTTAGTGTAGGCAAGAAGTCTTTGCTGCCTACTGACACATAAGTATTTTGAAAATGAGAAAATTATATATTTCTATCGTTGCTTTCGTGGTGGCTCTTTTAGCAATGGGCTGCTCACAAAACAGCAATATCGTTGGTATTGAGATTCAACCGGATTCTGACGCAATAGCTGCAGTGGTGGATGTGTTCGATGTGATTTCACGCGATGTGGCAGCTCCTCCAGTGTCTGCCCAATGCGATACATCGGCTATGTTGCTTGGCAATTTCTATAACGCTCGCTATGGCGGCACAAAGGCTGATTTGTTGGTGCAGTTTATGCCACCAGAGGGCTATAACTTCCCTGCCGATGCACTCAACCCAACGCCTGATTCCTTGGTGCTTACGTTGACTTACAACGGCTTCTGCGGTTCAAAGAACGAGCCATTTGAGATTGCTGTCTATGAGATGACTTCGGGAAATATTGAGTACAATAAGCAGTATCTCTCCGACCTCAATGTCAACGACTATTGCGACCGTTCTATCCTGATGGGCAAGCGCATCAGCACCAGTATTGACCAGACCTTGACAAACGAACAAATTGACGACGAAGATTTCCAACCATATATCTCGTACAAGTTTACAAACGAGCAGTTGCAACGCTTCTTCAATATGCCTAAATCGGTATATGAATCGCGTGAGAAATTTCTCAACGAGTTCAAGGGCATTTACATGACCATGTCTTACGGACAGTCTACAATGCTGTATCTTCGAGAGGTTTATCTCCAATTGTTCTACCATTATACCTACAAGAAAAATGGTGTGGACACTGTGATGTCAACCTATATCACCTATCCTGCATCACATGAAGTTCGTCAGTTGAATGCCATCTCGCACCCAAACCGTGAGCAGTTCCTGAACAAGATTGACAGCGTCAATGTCATCAAGGCTGCCGGCGGTATTTATACCGAAGTGGAGATTCCAATCGGTGAGATGCGTCGCCGTATTCACGACAGCATCGGCAACAAGATGATGATGATGAACAGTGCGTTGCTTTCGTTTGAGGTAACTAATGTAGACCTTACAACACGCAATCTTCCAATGTTCTCCTATCTGCTGATGTTACCATCCGACAAGGTGGAAGAGTTTGTGAAATCTAATGCTGTTCCAACCTCTTCGGATATCGACAAGGTGGTGGGTTATTATTCCATCGTGCCTAACAAGGAGTATCAGTTCGACCTTGCCTATCTGTTGGCAAAACGCTTGCGTGAAGATCCAACCAACTACGACGAGGTGCTGAAGATGACTGTGTTGCCTGTGTCTGTTGTCAATGGCATTACATCAAATTCTGTTTCTTCAATTCGTCCGATGAAACAGTTGAGTGCTGCTTCGGTTCGTAACTCATCGAACAGCTATTCGCCAATGCGAATTGAAATTTCCTACAGCGGATTCTAATTGACCGTAAACGGAAAAAATCATACGAAAAGTGGGAGCACACACAATGGGTGAACTCCTGCTTTTTGCCATTATAAAACTGACCGATTTATAATCGGCTAATTCAGATATGTTGAACTTGTCTGCTACAAAAATCCGACTTTTTGGATTGATTTTCGTGTTGTTATGTGTGGTCTCTTCTGCCCATGCTTCCCGACGCGATACCCTCTGTACAACCTATAAGAGTGGTACGTATCATACCTGTTGTATTCGTAGCGTGAAAGCCGATGCAGCAAAGGCAGACAGTCTGGTTGATCTGTTGATATATCAGTTCAGAACTGACCCTGACCTACTGTTTGAGTGGGTGTTCAAAGGGTTGGGCAATGAACAGAAGCAGAAGGAACGCAAAGAGGTGCAATTACATTTTACCAAGACAGAGTTTGACCCACTGACATCGGTAGGAACGCTCTGGATGAATGTGGAAGTGCCAGGTGTCAAGACATTTAAGGATGTGCCCGTGAAGAGTAAGATTGTGAAAAAACTTCACAATGACTTCGAATCGACTACGACGATGGATATTCTTTATTCCAGCTCGTTGCTGAAAAAGGCAAATGGCACACTTTTAGTAAAGAATGACAATGGAATCGTGACCTTGCAATTCGATTGCTATGTGACATTCGGATGGTTTTTCAATATCTTCGTGACAAACCGTCGCTATCGCAACCTTATCGAATGGCGTGTCAAGGGAATGATAGATAATTTTAAGGAAACATTACGCAAAGCATAAACTGACGTAGGCTATGTATTCATTTACAAACGAAGCATCAGAGGTTCTCAACTATTCTGCTCAAGAGGCAGAACGCTTGGGGTCGTCAACGCTGGGAAAAGAACATGTCTTTCTGGCTCTGCTCCGTTTGCCTCAATGTACTGCCATGGAGTCAATGCGTCGTCTGTTTGTTCCATATCCCGAAATCAAGCAGACTATAGAGCAGTCGATGACAAAGCAAGACGAAAACGGGAAGCATGATACCTCCAATCAGACTTCGGCACGTGCCGCAATGCCGGAATATCTGACGCTACAGAAGATGGCTTGTCTGGAGGCTTTACATATGGGCAGTCAGCAGGTTGATACGGTGCATCTGTTACTGGCAATCATTAAGTTGGCAGAAAACAGCCCGATTTGGCAACCGTATATACAGCAGTTGCATGATGCCTATGATCAAATAGTAGAAGGAAGTAATTCGAACATGAAAGAAAACGATAATCAACAGCATCCAATGGAGCAGAAACCAGAGGAGAAGCCGATTGATGAAATCAAATCAATAGAAAAGAGAGAAGAACCGAAGGATTTGGTTTTCGACGAGGAAGACAAAGAGGACGGCTCCGATTCGTTCATTCCTCATATTGAAGAGAATAAGAAAGGCGAGAATCAGAAGAAAGGTAGTACGCCAGCGCTCGATAGCTACAGCAAGGATATGACTTTGGCGGCTTCGCAAGGGCAGTTTGACCCGATGGTTGGCCGTGAACGCGAGCTTGAACGTGTGATTCAGATTCTCAGTCGTAGAAAAAAGAATAATCCTGTGCTCATCGGTGAACCTGGCGTTGGCAAATCGGCTATTGTAGAAGGCCTTGCACAACGTATTGTTGACAAGAAAGTGAGTCAGGTGCTTCAAGGCAAACGAATTGTACAATTGGATATGGCTGTCTTGGTGGCTGGTACGAAGTATCGTGGTCAGTTTGAGGACCGTATCCGTAAGATTGTGGATGAACTCGAGGAACATGACGAGATAATTCTCTTCATCGATGAGATTCATACGATAGTTGGTGCTGGTGGAGCAGAGGGCTCGCTTGATGCTGCAAATATCTTGAAACCAGCTCTCTCCAGAGGTAAGATCCAGTGCATTGGCGCAACGACTTCTCGAGAATATCATCAGAAAATTGAGAAGGATGGAGCATTGGAACGCCGTTTCCAAAAGGTGCTCGTTGAGCCGACAACTAAAGAAGAGACTTTGGTGATTCTGGAGAACGTGAAATCGCGCTATGAGGACCATCATAAGGTTGTCTATACACCTGAAGCATTGGCTGCTTGTGTGGATTTGACAGAGCGCTATGTTTCCGACCGTGCATTTCCTGACAAAGCTATTGATGCTTTGGATGAGGCTGGTGCACGTATGCATGTGATGAATGCAAAACTGCCTGCCGAGTTTGAGGATCTGGAACGTGAGATTCGTCAGATTACCGAAGCTAAGCAGGCTGCAGCAAGTAATCAGAATTTTGAGGATGCGGCTATTCTTCGCGACCGTGAACAGCAGATGACCGAAAATCTTCGTGCTTTGCAAAAGGAGTGGATGCGTCGTCAAGACGAAAACCGCGTACCTGTTACGGAAGATGATATGGCGCAGACGGTTGCTGTGATGACTGGTGTGCCTGTTCAACGTGTAGCTCAGGCAGAGAATGAGCGCTTGGCTCAGATGGGCAATGCACTCAAAGGAACGGTTATTGGACAGGATGGGGCTGTGGAGACGGTAGTACGCGCTATTCAACGTAGCCGAATCGGTTTGAAGGATCCTAATAAACCAATAGGCAATTTTATCTTCCTTGGTCCTACCGGTATTGGTAAGACACTCTTGGCAAAACGTCTGGCAGAATATATGTTTGGCTCTGCTGATGCGTTGATTCGTGTTGATATGAGTGAGTTTATGGAGAAATTCAGTGTCTCCAGACTCATCGGTGCTCCTCCAGGATATGTGGGTTACGAGGAGGGTGGACAACTGACAGAGCAGGTTCGTCGTAAACCATATTCAATTCTGTTGTTGGATGAGATAGAAAAGGCTCATTCGGATGTATTCAATCTCTTGCTGCAAGTGATGGATGAAGGTCATTTGACAGATAGCCTCGGTCGCCGCGTGGATTTCAAGAATACAATTATTATAATGACATCCAATGCAGGCACACGTCAACTGAAAGAATTTGGTCGTGGTGTCGGTTTCACTTTGTCAAGTACTGATGTGAAACTGCGTGAACATGATGTTGTGCAAAAAGCATTGCGTAAGACATTCTCTCCAGAATTCTTGAACCGTGTGGATGATATCGTGATGTTCGATTCTTTGAACAAGGAATCAATCCTTCGTATCGTAGACCTTGAATTGGCGGAACTCATGACAAGAACCTCAGCCATGAACCTCCAACTCGACCTAACACCTGCAGCAAAAGACTTCCTTGCAGACAAGGGTTATGATGTTCAATTTGGCGCTCGTCCGCTGAAACGAGCAATCCAACACCATGTCGAATCCGTCTTGACGGAATACCTTCTCTTGCATCCAACCCATCCAACAACAATCACCCTCGACATAGACAAAGAGAATGATACACTGAAAGTGATAGAATAATTGAATATATAACGTTAATACTAACAATGGCTGGCCTCGGAAACGAAGTCAGCCATTGCTTTATAAAAGTCTAACGCAGATAAATTTTGTGTATAATTGTTTCGCTATTTAAGAAAAATAAGTATATTTGCGAAGTTGAGTTGTGGAACGTAAGTGTTAGAAAATAAAAGTTCTACATTCAGCCTTACAAAAAGAATCACGCATAATTAAAACTTATGTCAGAGAGTAATTGCTTTTTAGGAAAAGGCCAAAAATCGAAATATACCGCCATCATCTACAATTTGCTGATGTCGGGTAGAGAGTTCTCCTATGCTGATATCTTCCGCCAAGATCCCGATTGGGATGGTGACGAGCTGGTACCCATTAGCAACCGAGACGGTTATGGCGAATGCAAGAAAGCCTTTTCATGGCTGGTCGAACAATTAGGTGAAAATGCCATAGAGAAAAAAGGCAACAACAAAAACAAAACGTATAGATATGTGGGGCCGACAGACGATCCGCTTAGGTCTCTTCGTGAGCAAAAGTCGCGAGAAGACCTCAAACGCTTCGTTCAGTTCTGTGTCGACTCAGCCGGATTTTTTCCTTTTTCTTGGGTAGAACACTATTTTCAGGACGACAAAGAATTGCTTGAGATAAGACACCGAAAGGAAAAGGGAAAGGAGGCCATTAGCAGCAGTCTCAACCACAGCCTTACCAACATAGAACTGCTCCCCTTCCTGCACGAAGCCATCGTCAACCGTCAGGTGCTTACCATCAGGTACAATGCTAAATACGAAGAGATTCTTACGCTGACGTTTCATCCTCAGTATCTGAAAGAGTTTAACCTCCGATGGTTTCTCTTCGGCTATGTAGAAGAAGATGTTACTGATGCCCCTCATGAAGGCTTTAATATAGCCATCGACCGCATCCAGGGAAAACCGAGATATTGTCATGGCAAGAAATATGTCTCGGCCTCGCCCGATTACTACAAGAAATTCTTTAACGATATCTATGGTGTGAGCATCGCCCCGAATAGCAAGCCGGAAGACGTTGTTGTGCGCATTCACAGTTCGTACATGTTCAATCTCACTACAACCAAACGTATTCACCACTCTCAGGAGACTGTTGTTGACTTCGGCGAGCACGATGGTCGGTGCTATGGCGAAATCAAGTTGCACGTTCGTCCGAACCAGGAGTTCGTTGGCCGCTTGTTGCAGATGGGAGAAGCCTACGAAGTCGTGTCGCCCGATATCCTGCGTCAAACTATAGCAACGAAAGTAGCAAGAATGCACCAACATTATCAAAAAAAATCCACGAAATGATATCAGGAATGGAAATAAAGTGTCTTAAAATCAATGCTATATAATGGTATCATTAACTTGTAATGGTATGTCCTACACTCAACAATTAGAGAGAGACGAATTTCAAATAGTGCACTTGACACCATGTAGTAGATGTGGTGGAACTGGATATTTCCAAGAATATTGACACATTGATAATGGTATCTGCTTCCGATGCAAAGGAAATCGTTTCGAAGAGTTTATCGACGAAGGAATCTCAGAAAACTTTGAAGAACTCTAACACACATCACCACAAGAATTAATCGAAGAAACGTTATAGCATTTGCGTTCTGTAGTTACAATATTATTTAGTATCTTTGCACTCAACATTAATTTATTAAAATGGAAAATCTAAATAGAATCAAAGGAGCATTAATGGGGAATGGTAAAACTGGCGTCTGGTTTTCCTGCCAATAAGGGAAGAATCCTACAACGAACAAGATTCTAACATCGATACAAGAAAAATATAAAAACACCTCACTAAGAATATTAATAAAATGCAACGTAGTAACCTCTTTGACGGCGACAGTTATAAAGCCGAATTTTCAAGAATAACCTATCGGTGGTTAATAAGTCGCCGGTGGTTTACTTATGCTAATATTATGGCCGACAGATTAGGTTGTTCTGTAAATGAACTACCATCCAACCTATCTAACTGTGAAGGATATGGTGAACTTAAGAAGACTGTTGGCATATTGAAGAAAGCCATTTGCGAGAAGGTAGGCAACGATTGCTTTGAAGAGGAAGGCAACAACCGAAACAAATGCTTCCGTTATATAGGCAAAGACAATGATCCTCTCGCTGACATGCGCAACGCTAAGGCTATCAATAACCTTCGACAGTATTGGAAGTTCTGTCAGGATTCTGCTGGTTTCTTCCCAAAATCTTGGTTGGAATACTTCTTCATGGATTGTCAGGATTTGTTGGACATAAAGGCTCGGCGACAGAAAGGAGAGTTGGTAATCAATGCTAGTCTTGACCGTATTTTGACAAACATAGAATTTCTGCCTTTCATATATGAAGCGATTACTAATAAAAAGGTACTACAGATAAACTATAAGCCTTTTGAGGAGGAATCTGTTATGCTATTGTTTCACCCGCACTATCTGAAGGAATATAACGGCAGATGGCATCTGTTTGGTCATGCTGAAGGAAAGAAACCGGTATATGGCTATAACATAGCTCTTGATAGAATACAATCAAAACCTCGTGAGAGATCAAAAGTAAAATATGTACCAGCACCAAAGCATTTCTATGATGAGTTCTTCAAGGATATTGTTGGCGTAAGCCACATGAAGGATGTCCAGAAAGAACATATTATTATTCGCGCTCGAACATTATATATATTTAAACTAATGGACACAAAGCCACTTCATCAGAGTTATAATGTTGTGAAACCTTTTGGCTTGTATGACGATGGAGAGTATGCAGAGTTCTCGGTTGATGTCGAGCCGAACAACGAATTCTATGGGCATATAATACAGATGGGAGCAGGATTAGAGATTATTTCACCAGATACCATTCGCCACAAAATGGCGCAACGTATACATGAATTAGCTGATTTATATCCTAAAACAAACTAAAGGAATGGTTCCCAATATATAGGAACCAATATATCGATAATTTTGGTTACAAGCACTGTAAAAATAAAGTACTTTTGCAGCGTCAAAATTGAAACAAAAACATTTTTCTATGCAAAACAACTACTTTTCAGTAGAGGCTATCGTAGCCAAGTATGTAAGCGCAGTAAATGCTCAATTGGAGGCCTCACCAGAGTACAAGGATTTGAATTCGCCGATTCCAGAAGTAGACCTACCCTTAGGTTTTGTTGATGCTCCACACCAACAACTTCTTGCCAAACTATGGTCTGTTGTGAACGGAGAACCAAAGGAAGGACTTCTTTTTAATGAGTTGATTTATTTCATAGATTCCTTCAAGAAAAACATACTCACAGAACAAGAATTGGAATATCTTGTTTCTCATCATAAAGAAACCATCAACCACATTTTCTCGCTTCGTGATGAATGGCGGTGGCTTGACATTTCACTCTTTGAATATTCTAATGAGTTATGCGATTTAATGACTAAATTATTGCATTATGAAGAAGAAGAGAAACTTTATATTCCTTATGTTGAATATGGTGATCTTGCTTTAAGATTTCCGCAATGCAAAATTTCTGGTAATGTCTCTTCTCCTAGGATTTGGGCTTTTTGTAACATTCGACTTCAAGCAAATGGTATAGACTATGACATAGCATACCCTAAGAGTCCGGAATCTTTACAGATGCCACACCCATCATTTGAATCTGTTGACTGTATTCTTAGTCATTGTGATGTATTTGATTCATCACTTCATAACCTATATGCTGCTTTGAGACCCACTGGCAGAATGATTGCCATTGTATCACCGCACACTTTAGGAGCCATGGGAGAAATTGAGCAAGATTTCAGAAAGATGATTGTAAGAGACAAGTCTCTTGAGGCAATTGTACAGTTACCTTCTGACATTTTCAGTACATCTAACGGCTCATTTTTTGTCATGTGTCTTGACAAAAATAAGACTGAATCCGAGTTCGCTGGGGTTGTTATGGCTGATGCAACGTTTGCAACTCGTGCCTATGGCGTAAAATCCAACCTCAAACGTTTTGACGTTGAAAGATTTACGGAGGCAATTCTGCATACTGAGATAAAGGGAAATGCGGACATTTGCAAGAGAATACCTTACAACAAGGTTGATGCAGACATACTTTTACCAGCGCACTACCTGTTGGAAAAACCTAAATTTGCTATAGGCTTGAACAATGTATTGGCTATTGCAGATCTAAACACTCATGCTACAAAAGATGCTATGCCTGCTGTAACCATTAAAAACCTAACGACTTCGTTTAAGTATGCAAACATTTCTGTTGCAGACCTATCACCCGTATACGATAGCGGAAAAAAGGAAGATTTTGCAGTTGTTACAACACCTTGCGTTTTCATGTGTTCCAATGGTGAAAAACTTTTGGTGGGTTATTTATCTGAAGTCCCCCTGACCGGTGTAGCTGTTTCTTCACGTATTTGTTGCTTTAAAGTTGTAAGTACTAATGTTGCATCAGCGACCTTGCTTCTATTAGAAGACTATGTTGTTAAACAAATTATAGCAATGAGTGTTGGAAAACTCATGAGAAAGTTTGACAACAACCTTCTTGGCAAAATTAAAGTTATTCCTCTCTATCACGAGGACATTAATTGGAAACTTGAGTTTGAGGCAATCCTGCAACAACAAGTTGAAGCTGCAGTTCCTCGTTCAGGGTCCCAGTCTTCAGGCGAGATTCTTAATGCACCGAGTGACACATTCAAATTCAGTTTGGAGGTGTTTAAGCAAGCCACACTTCAACAACACGAACGAATGCAAAAAAAACTCTACGAAACCATAGAGCAACAGAAACAAGAAGGGGTGATCCAATATGAAAATTACCGAAAGTCTGTGAGACTGAGGAAACATGCTCTTACACAATCTCTTTCTTCCTTTGGGTCTATGTTTAATGCATTGATGAATTGCCGAAGAAGACAAAGTGGTTTCCTTGATGATAGCGACAGACTATCTGAGATAAATGACCTAACTGTTGCTGATGCATTTGCTTACCTAGAAAGTCGGTTGAAGAGCATACAAGTTAAACTGGCTGCGATATCCGATGTAGAAGAGGATTTCGGTAAACCAGAATACATAGAACCTATAGAGTTCATAAACTCATATATTCAATCAAACAAGGCTGGTTGGTTGGGATTTTCCGCTCTTACAGGTTGGGAGAATTTTATTACAAATCGTTCTCCAATAGACTTTCATAAAAGTGGATTTGTTTTGAGAAAAGGTGAACCTATCAACACTTTTTATTTCCCCAAAAGAGCTCTTACTCGAATCTTTGACAACATCATTGCAAATGCTGTCGCTCATGGATTTAATAACCCTCTAAATAAGGATTACAAGGTTAAGTTCTCTTGGGAAGCAACAGGTATGGACATGGTACTTACCATAGAAAACAACGGAAAATCCATACCAGATGGGGTTGACACATCAAACATTTTGGAGTATGGATTCAGCACTTCACTCAACATCAATGGTCATAATGGCATTGGTTGCTCTGAGATTGTTTCTATAATGAAGGAATATGATGGAGATGTGAAAATCATATCGTCACCAAACGAGGACTACACAGTAAAATATGTACTAACATTCAAACGTACAAATACTGTGTTATCACTTTGACATTTTGAAAATAAAGGCCGGAGGATATTTCCTCTGGCCTTAACACTTATAATATTATAAAATGAATATAGAATACATACAAGTTTTATGGGTTGAAGATGATCCTGAAGTTAGATTAACATTCCCAATGGAAGCAGCAAAATATGGTCTTGAATTAGTCGCATTTGACTGTTGGGATGACGCAGAAGCTGCTCTTAAACGTGACCACAATCGCTGGTCTGCCATTATACTTGATGCAAAATGCAAGCATCATAAAGACAGTGTGGACAATGCGACTCGCTTTCTGATTAATGCGACGAACGCTATCACCAATATCTGCCATGGGCAGCGTTTTATTCCGTGGTATGTATTATCGGGTCAGGCAGAGACCGACATCAAAGAACTTATTCCTGAGACAAGAAATGTATGGGATGGTGATTGGGAAAAAACATTTTATGACAAGAATACAGACAGAGATCTTCTATTCCGTCGTATTAGGTATACAACTCGTCAATCACGCTCAGCAGACTTGAAGATACATGAAATGTACAAAACTGTATTTGAAGCAATAACAAATCTAGGTATTGACACAGATGCTGATATTTATCTTACTGACTTGTTATCCGAAATACATTTTCCTGAACTTGATAATAAAGATTATAACGATAAATACAAAAAAGTACGTCAAATCGTAGAGTATATTTTCAGATCCATGATAGAAAAAGGACTTCTTCCGCGGCAAAAAAAAATAAACTTAAAATGTTCTAATCTTATTCTAAGTGGTTATCCAGTTACATATGGACGAGATGAAAACAAAACGACTGTTGTTGAAGTCAATCATACGGTCTTCCCAAAGATTATACAAGATAACATGATTCATATGATCCATACTGCAGGTTCTGATGTTCATACTTCGTCCAATGATGATGATGAGAACAAGCACCTTCAAGAATATTTAAAGAATGTAGGTAACACATCATATTTGCTAAAGAGCTATGCGCTTCAATTATGCGATGTTATTCTATGGTATCAAGAATACAACAATAAACATTCGAATGTGAATGGCAACACTTCAAATTGGGAAATAAAAGATAAGATTAAATTCTCACAATTATTTAGATAATTCACTGTATTTAAATGGTTCCAATTTTACAGGTACCATTATAGTTGCAAATACATTGTTCTATTAGCAATAAACGTACTACTTTTGCAGCGTCAAACTTCGGCACCACCTCGGAGTTGGCGCTGCATTTTTTTGTGGGGGACAATAAATCAAGACACTATGAAACAAAAGTCAAACGCAAACAAAGACACAATGAAGACAATGAACCAAAAAGTAGACAACGCAAAGAAGAAACAGAGCGCAGCAAACGCCTGTCACAAAACCAACCAAAATTGGGAAAGAATCGAGAAAACCAGGAGATATCGCTCTGCATCAGCGAAAGAGGTGTGTGATGTCACAACCAAAAAGATTGAAACGGAAGTGCTGGACGGGATTTTCCTGAATCTCAACAGCAAATCTCAATCACAATCTACCAAAGTCCAAAACCGCATTCTAAGACGCATTGTCGAGAAACGCCAGGCACAAGCAAACCATAAGAAAAATGGTCGTACAGAGGACCTGACCGCAATTCGTTTTTCCATTGTCGGCACAAGACGTTGCATGGAAACGATCCGCAAGAAACGGTTCGCTGCGTAATGCTCCAAGAACAAGGTATTGGTTCCAAATATACAAGAACCAATACTCTTTGGAAATTCTTAGGTCGGCGGAGAAATACACTGTAATTTTGCACCGCAATTCCGAGAGAGCTGGATTTGTTTATACAATATTTAATTTTTTCAAAACAGAGGTGGCGGCCTATTCCGCTAAACAAACAAACCCAAAAACGACACGCAGATGAATACATCACTCGCACTCGTAGCCGCTAAGGCACTCCCAGCCCTCTCGGGCAGTTCTATCACCTACAACCCAGAGAAGAACGTGTTTCTCACTCTTGGTTACACCAGCGCAGCTGGCAACACCTACTACAAGGCAATCCGTCTCTCCGACCGATTGGCCGTATACTACCACCTCGGCGAAGGTTACGTTCACACCTTCTTGAACGGTATCACGCTCTTCGCTTGGAACGGTCAGAAGGCAAACATCATCTCCCAAAAGTTCTGGGGTGGCAGCAACTGGCGATGCTTCTCTGAGCAATTCGCGAAGGAGCAAAGCATCATCATGCTCAAGGACTTTCTCGCAGGTCAGGCAAAGGCCATGGGAAGCGTCATTGCTGACAGTCAATTGCTCGACTTCTCAAGAGCCATGATTGAAGAGACACAGCAAAAGATGCTCCGATAAGCTGTAGAACAGAAAACAGACAACCTTAGTTACTAACCAAGAAAAAACTGACTAGACATGGCATCACTCACAAAAGCGATTAACAAAGACTTGTTCGACAAGTTCTTGCCAACATTTGGCAACACAAGAGCTCACATCCCTATGTGGAACGAAGGTCAAAAGATGTTCATCTGCGACGAGTACGAAAGCGGATACGGACATCGTTACTATAAAGGCGTGCGATTCTGCGAGCGTATCGTCATCGTGGAGAAGGTCGGACTTTACCACAACTGCACATACATCGACAGCATTGAAGTCTATGCCTTCAACGGCACCAGACTGGAACTTGTTCAGAAACGCGATTATGACAAGATATTCCGCAGCGAGACGTTCATACGCCAGGAATCGGAGACTATGGTACGCAATTTCTTTGAGGGCATACTGAAGACGCAGCGCTCGTCCATGCCGAAAGAGCAACTGGAAGAACAGGCAAAAAATATCGTCAATGGCTGCTACAAGAGTTTCTTGGATAGTGACTTTAATACTCGTCTTACTCAAATACTTCCAGCAATTGAACAATAAAACTATGGAACAGATGCAGATTGATAACCAAAACCCAATGCAAAAGTTCGCTTACGAACTCATTGCTAACACCAACAGCAGTTTCTTCCTCACGGGTCGTGCGGGAACCGGCAAGACCACCTTCTTGCGCAATGTTCAGAAGATGGTCAACAAGCAATTCATCACCTTGGCCCCAACAGGAGTTGCTGCCATCTTGGCTGGGGGTGATACGATTCACTCTTTCTTTGGGCTTCCTATGGAGGTTTGCGTGCCAAATACATTAGGACGACTGAACCGTGAACGAATACTTACTCTTTTGCATGCAGACACCATAATCATTGATGAAGTCTCGATGGTGAGATGTGATATCATCGATGCTATAGATTATACTTTACGCAAGGCACTCCGTAATTCTCAGCCTTTTGGTGGAAAACAGATGATCTTTGTTGGTGATATGTTTCAATTACCTCCTGTAGTAAGACAAGGCGCTGAGAGCGAATTGCTTCGCGATATTTATAAAACTAACGATTTTTTCTTTTATAAGGCCGATGTTTTCAAACGCATGCGTCTTGTAAAGATTGAATTTAGGAAAGTCTATCGTCAAGACGATGATCCAAAGTTTCTCCGTGTTCTTGAGAATGTGCGCATGAATAAGGTGACCCCGGAGGATATCATGCTTCTTAATCAACGGGTGGCTCAACCAGATAGCAAGGATGGTATGGTCATTACTCTTACTTCTCTCAATAAGACTGCCGAAATAATAAACCAGCAGCATCTTGCAGAGATTGACTTGGAGGAGTTTGTTTATGAGGGAACGATTTCAGGTAAGTTCGATGAAAAGAAATTACCGGTAGAGTTGAATCTTCGTTTAAAGGTCGGTGCTCAGGTTATTTTTACACGCAACGATCCAAATAAACGTTGGGCCAATGGAACTCTTGGTAAGGTTGTAAAGCTTGTCAAAGATGAGATACATGTTGAAATCAACGACGGAAATGTTTATGTGGTGCCAAGTGTGTCCTGGGAATCTGTAAGCTATGAGTATGATCGTGAAGCACGTAAACTTAAAAAGGAGGTAACTGGAACTTTTACCCAATATCCCCTGAAGTTGGCATGGGCTATCACAGTTCATAAAAGTCAGGGTATGACTTTTGACAAGATGTCATTGGATCTAAGTCGTGGCCTTTTTGCTGCAGGGCAACTCTATGTGGCTTTAAGTCGTGTTCGTTCGTTAGATGGTTTGTTTCTGTCTAATGATGTTATTCCACAATATGCTCATACTAGTAGGGAGATTATAACTTATGCTAGTGGGTATAATGATAAACGACTTATTAATAATGAAATAGAAAGCGGTAGGGCTGTCTTTGAATCTCTGAGAAAATATGACTACGATGAAGCTGCAAGACAGTATTTGATGTTAGTAAACAAAAAAGTTCAAGAAGGAGATATCAAAGAAGCAGTGCAGCAGGCAAAGCGTTTCCTTGATACTGTGGTATGTGACGAGCATTTGATAGATTGTATTAAAGAGGTTCCGAAGGAACTATTCTCTGCTCATCATTGGACTACAGAGTTCTTGACTGCTATGCTTTGTCTGTATGCCGGACAGTATGAGACTGCACTCGATTTTGCCAATCGTGTGCTGAGCAAACATTATTGTTCAGAGGCACTTTTTGTGAAGTCTCGTGCATTAGCTATGTTGAAGCGTTACCATGAGTCCGATGAGGTGAATTGTCTTTTAGGTGAAAATTTTGAAATGTCAACTCCCGATGCCAAAGTCCTTTATATGGTAGCAGTGCTTAATGAGTTGCACATTGGGGACCCAGGACTCAATCTTATGCAGAAACTTATTGAAGTTCGTCCTAAGTATGACAAGGGTATTCATATTATGCGTATGTTGATGAAACGTAAGAAACTAACACTTGAGTCAACGCAAGAAAACGATTTGATAGAAGCTTTCAACTCGGATCTGCCAGAAGTCGAGTTTGATGCTATGTTAAAAAAAGAACGAGAAAAAGCCCCAAAGTCTGTTGCTAGCTTGGTTTTACGAATCAAATTTCAGGACTTCGGTGAAGTCTCTTCTAAAAATCAGTAGTAAACGTCTACAAACACCAAAGGCTGACTTCTAACGAGGTCAGCCTTTATTATGTATGTGGTGTTTTGCTGTTATCTTCTTTTTGGCGGGGGCTTTGTGGTTGACTACGTATTTTTTCGGGATGATGAGGTTTAGTTCAAGCATGCGGGCTGTCCAGAGTTTTACAAGGTTGACGGGTTTCTCGAAGCCACGAATCTTGCCTTTGTTGGTGTATTGCCATAACATGCGGATACCATCGTTGCCACCATGGATGATAGGACGGACATCTGAATATTTGATGATATAAAGGGCGTAGTCATTGAAAACTGGTGTGAGGTAACGGTTGTAGATGGCATTGAGGGCGTAGATGGCAGGTTTCTTGCCATAATGCGCCTCAAGCAGATCGCAGAATCTTTTCAAACTGTCGATTACTTCGTCGGCGGTCCAATATTCACATTCTGAGACGTAGATCATCGGGACAAGTTTTATACTGTCTTTGTGTACGTGGCTAACAAAATTTTGAAACTGCTCTTCAATGGTGGCTGTAGTTGTCATGCAATGGTAAGCTCCTGCTTTTAGACGTGTTTTTTTGCAGCCACTTAAGTATGATTTGAAAACTGGGTTGACTGAGTCACCGCCCACTGTGGCAAGCATATAGACAAACTGAATGTTTGTGTCCTTTGCTACTTCTGTCCATACAACCTTGCCTGAGTAATCGGAGATGTCGATACCTTGGTAGCCAGGACAAATGTCTCTTGCGCTTGCGAAAAATGCACATCCGATAAATAGGATGAGCAGAAGAATCTTCTTCATATTCAAATGATGTGTTGTTGTTGTGTTGTCTTTTCTTTTCTTGATAAAACAAGTGTATTGTCATTGTTTAGACAAAAAGAAAGCGGCACCGTTTAGTGCCGCTTCGTATTCCCGGAGGGGCTCGAACCCTCGACCCGCTGATTAAGAGTCAGCTGCTCTACCAACTGAGCTACGGAAACATTATTTATCAAGTTGTCTGATAATTTCCAATGTGTTTTCTGTGATGAAGGATAACTGCTCGTTGTCTAATTCTGTATGCATTGGCAAGGAGAGAACTGAGTTGCAAAGTTTTTCGGCAACTGGGAAATCGCCGGCTTTGTATCTGTCATCTCGGTATGCTTTCTGCATGTGAAGAGGAACAGGGTAGTATATCATTGCTGGAATCTTTCGTTCTGCCAAACCATCTCGCAGTTTGTTTCGATCAACACCCACAACTTTCAGTGTATACTGGTGGAAAGCGTGTGTGGTGAAAGAAGCGGTCGCAGGAGTAATCAATTGTTCTACATCTTTGAATGCATCGTTGTAGAATTGTGCCGCTGCCTGTCTTGCTTTGACGTAATCGTTCAAATGGGGCAGTTTGGCATCCAGAACTGCAGCTTGAATGCTGTCTAATCTGGAATTGACGCCTACGATATCGTGATAGTATCTAACGGCCATGCCGTGATTAGCTACGATACGAATTTTTTCAGCTAATTCATCATTGTCTGTAAAGAGCGCTCCGCCATCTCCGTAACATCCGAGATTTTTTGAAGGGAAGAATGATGTACATCCTATATCTCCCACGCATCCAGATGACTTTGTGATGCCGTTGTTGAATTTGTAGTGAGAACCCATTGACTGGCAGGCATCTTCAATTAAGAAAAGATTGTGTGCCTTTGCTATCTTCTGCAGTTCTTCGAGGTTTGCGTTTTGTCCGAAAAGGTTGACTGGCACAATAGCCTTAGTCTTTGGCGTAATGGCTTTTTCTACGGCTTCTGGTGTCATGCAGAATGTTTCGTAATCTACATCTACAACCACAGGTGTCAAACCTAAAAGCGCCACTACCTCTGCGGTAGCAATAAATGTGAATGTTGGTGTGATGACTTCGTCACCTGGTTTTAATCCCAACGCCATCAATGCGATTTGAAGCGCATCTGTGCCGTTGCCAACAGGAATCACATGTTTTATTCCTAAGTACTCCTCCAAATGGTGCTGAAAAGTGGTAACTTTTGCGCCTTTTACGAAGGCGGTGCTGTCAATTACTTCTCGGATGCCTGCGTCGATATCAGTCTTAATGTGTTCGTACTGAGTACGCAAGTCAACCATTTGGATTGGTTTCATAGGCGTTGTCTCCCTCTGAATTCAACGGTGCAAAAGTACTGCTTTTATGTGAAATCGGCACCATATAAGTCAATATTTTTTCTTATAAGATGCCGATTTTTTTTAATCTTCTATGTTTGAGTAATTTATGCTTCTTCGAGTGCGAGTTTTATCACTTCATCCATCTCGGTGACGTAGTGGAAGGTGACTCCTTGGAGATATTTCTGCTCAATTTCTTCGATGTCTGCCTGATTTTTCTTGCAGAGAATGATGTCTGTAATGCCAGCGCGTTTTGCTGCCAGCACTTTCTCTTTTAGGCCGCCCACTGGGAGCACTTTGCCTCGCAGAGAAATCTCACCGCTCATGGCAAGATTTGGTTTCACACTTCGTCCTGTCAGTGTGGAGAGCAGGCAAGTCAGGATGGCGATACCTGCTGATGGACCATCTTTTGGTGTGGCGCCTTCAGGGAAGTGGAGGTGGAGGCTGTGTTTCTTGATATAGTCGTATTCTATATTGTATTCTTTGCAATGTGCCTTGATGAACTCAAGTGCCAGTTTGGCTGACTCGCTCATCACATCGCCCAAATTACCGGTCAGGGTCAGTTTGCCGCCTTCGCCGTCGTTGATGCTTGACTCGATGAACAGCAAGTCGCCACCGACGCTACTCCATGCCATGCCGTTGACAACGCCAACCTGAGCAGGCTCTTTCTTGTCGTAGTCGAAGCGTGGTGTTCCGAGATACTCTTTCAAATCGGATGGGTTGAGTTTCTTTGGCAACTCTTCGCTTCTTGAGGCCTTGAATGCTATGGTGCGCATTATCTTGGCAATCTTACGGTCGAGTTCACGAACGCCCGCTTCCATCGTATAGCGTGAAGCAATCTCCTTGATAGTTGCTTTTGTGATGGTTGGACAGATATCGGTGAGTGCATGCTCTTTTTTCTGCTTTGGAATCAGATGCTTGCTGGCAATCTCTACCTTCTCGTCTATGTCATAGCCGTTCACTTCAATCATCTCCATACGGTCGCGCAAAGGACGTGGAATGCGGTTTACATCATTGGCTGTAGCAATGAAGAATACGTTGGAGAGGTCGAAATCGATATCCAGGAAGTTATCGTGGAATGCATTGTTTTGTTCTGGGTCGAGAACCTCAAGGAGGGCTGAAGCTGGATCGCCTTTGATGTCGGCTGCCAGTTTGTCAATCTCGTCAAGCACGAAAACCGGGTTGCTTGAGCCAGCCTTAGAAAGATTCTTGATGATACGGCCAGGCATAGCTCCGATATAAGTACGACGGTGACCACGAATTTCTGCCTCGTCGTGAATGCCGCCGAGTGACATTCTCACATAATTTCTGCCGATGGCTGTGGCGATGCTTCTGCCGAGAGAAGTCTTGCCGACACCTGGAGGACCGTAGAGACAGAGGATCGGTGCTTTCATGTCGCCTTTGAATTTCAAAACAGCAAGATGCTCAAGGATACGTTGTTTCACCTTGTCAAGGCCGAAGTGATCCTTGTTGAGAACGTTTTCGGCTTTCTTGATATCGAAGTGATCGACAGTGGTGATTCCCCAAGGCAAAGCAAGCAGTGTCTCGAGGTAGTTCAGCTGAACGGCATACTCAGGGCTGCTTGGGTGATAGTGCTCCAGTTTGTGAAGTTCTTTCTCGAAAGTTGTCTGAGTGGCAGCGTCCCATTTCATCTTGGCTGCTTTCTTGACCATATCGTCAATCTCCGACTGTGCTGTCTCGCCCAATTCCTCCTGAATCTGGCGCATCTGCTGTTGCAGGAGATAGTCGCGTTGTTGCTTGTCGATATTGAACTTAGCCTTGGCTTGGATGCTGTTTTTGAGGTCCAGCACCTCGGCCTCTTTTGACAGAAGTCGGAGGATATGTTCTGCGCAATCGTTCAGTTTGTCAAATGAGAGCGCCTTGATTTTATCTTTTGTCTCAAGTGGGAAGTTTGTGATGAGGAAATTGACCAACTCGCTGAGCGTGCTTACGTTCTTCACAACGAACAGCATCTCGGAAGGCGCATCCGATTCCTTGAGAATCTTGGTAGCCACTTCTTTGATAAGGTCGCGAAGTGCGAAAGTTTTCTTGTCGCTTTGGTCTTCGGTTACCTCTGGCAACAGCGTAACGTTGGCCTTGAGGTATTTGCCTGTTGAGTCAACATCGGTGATAACGGCACGGCGTTTTCCGCTGAGAATGGCTGTTGTCTGGTTCGGCAGTTGAATCACTTTAAGAACACGTGCTATTGTGGCTGTGGTGTAGATGTCGCTCTTGTCTGGGTCTTCCACATGTGCCTGAACCTGAGTTCCGACAACGATTTCGCCCTTGTTCTTGAACGCTTCCTTCACCAGCTCCAGCGAACTCTTTCTGCCGATGTTGACTGGTGTGATAACTGTTGGCGCCAATACCATATTGCGCAATGGCAACAGTGGCAGCAGGTCGCCGTCGTTGCATTGAAGTGGACGGTTGTCGTCTTCGCCTTCTGCAAACAAAGGAACAATCTGTTCGTCGTTGTTGTTCATCTCGGTGTCGTCTAATTCTATGTTGTTGTCTATCATTCTAACTTGATTTTCAGAAATTTGAAAAGCGTAAAAACGCCATTGAACCCCTTGTGCCTGTCTGTTGTATAGGGCAGTTTCACGAAGGGTTTAGTAGTAGCACTAATACAAACGTTGTGCCAATATGTAGTTATCGGATAATTTTGAATGTGCCGTTGGCAAATAGTTTGATAATTCCCGATGGTTCATGAGGTGTGTTGTCGTCTTGACGGAGTGGAATGATGTAGTCCACCTGTTGCCTTACCTCGTCGGTTATCTCGCTGAATGTGTGTGGTGTAGGTTGACCGCTGATGTTTGCCGATGTTGATACAATAGGCGTTCTCATGCGTTGGCAAATGGCTGCAGACACTTCTTCTCGAGTTACACGGATGCCTACGGAACCATCTTCTGCAAGCAGATTTGTTGCCAGGTTTCTGGCGTTAGGGTAGATGATTGTCAATGGCTTGTCGGCACACTCGATGAGGTCGTAAGCAATTTCTGGCACCTCTTTCATGAAATAAGCCAGACAGTTGTCGTTGTCGGTCAGGGTTATCAGGGCCTTGGCGTCGCTTCTTTGTTTGATTTCGTAGATTTTTGCCACCGCTTTCTCGTTTGTGGCGTCGCAACCCAATCCCCATACCGTATCGGTGGGGTAGAGGATGACACCTCCCTTTCTCATGACGTCAACGGCTTGTTTTACTGCTTGATTCAGCTCTTCTCTTGTGTATGCCATAGTGTATTTAATCTACGAGCAAAGTTACGCCCTTTTTGCGATTCTGCCAAGCTTTTTCGCTTGAACTTTTGTTCTTGACGTTTTGTCTGTTTGATTCAATTTTTGTCAAAATCTCCAAACGTTTCGGTGGCTTTCGTTTTCGTTTTGTGAATGGAGAAAATCAAACGGATTCTCTTGTTAGCAAAAAGAATTTGGCATCAAACCAAACGGAATCTGCTATTTGCGAAATATGAATGGATGAATACGGACGGTTTGGGACTTTCTCGAAATGAAACTCTGTTCAGATAATTTTACAATAGTCGGTTCCGAAAAATAAATGAGAAAAACCATTCAGTTATATTGAAGTGTGAATTTGGAATGCTTGCTGCCATTTATTTTCTCTTTGTTCCGATAGACATGCGAAAGAAATAATGTATCTTTGCGAACTCAAACATCCAGTTCGTAATGTACGTTAAACCCCTCTTGGCTATTTTTGTATTTTTGCTGACAGCCCTGCCGTCGGCAACTGCTTTGTGGCGTTTGTGTAAGAAGGGAATGTCGGGACTTGGAATTATGCTCCAAAAGCTTCTGGTGCTTGTTGTTGCGATTTTCTTTGGCGCATTCATGGTGGCGTTGGAACTGCATGCCATTGATTGGCTTTGGCGTCTGAATGAGACCGTTGTCTATCGGGTGGTGGCACTTTTCTATGCCATCTTTCTGCCTTGGGCTGTTTATGGTGGCTTTAATCTCATCGATTTGATTGGTGAAAAGATTAAGCCACAGAAACATTGGCTGTTGCGTCGTAACGTAGGCTTGCCTTTGATGCTTATTTGCTGCTTGATGTTGATTGGTGGTTTCTTTAATCGTCATCACTTGGTGGTGGAAAGGGTAGAGGTAGAGAGTAGTCGTCTGCCAGAGCGTTTCGATGGGGCTAAAATCGTGGTGCTGAGTGATGTGCATTTCGGCACTCTGGTTGGCAATAAGTCGGACTATCTTCGCTCTGTAGTGGATAGGGTCAATGCCCTTCAGCCCGATTTTGTCTTCTTTGTTGGCGATCTCGTGAATGTCTATGCCAACGAAGTGCTTGGTCCTCATACCATTTTGGAGACCATGGAAGCAAAGGTTGGCAAGTACGCCGTTATGGGCAATCATGACTACGGCGGCTATTTCCCTTTTGACAACGAAACAGAACTGAAAGCCAATGAAGAACGTATGCGTGAGATGTATGAGGCTTGTGGCTTTCATCTGCTCGAGAATGAGGGTGTTACGATAGCTTATGACAAAGATAATATCATCAATGTGGTGGGTATAGAGAACTGGGGCACGGGTCGTTTCCCGAAATATGGCGACTTGGATGCTGCCATGAGTTCTGTTGATTCTGCTTCATACACTATATTATTGTCGCACGACCCAACAGCATGGCGCCCTTTGATTCTTGCTTCTGGCTATCCGATAGACCTGACGGTTTCGGGACATACGCATGGTGGCCAGGTGATTTTGTTTGGACTCTCTCCGGCTATGAAGGAATTTGAATTCTGGAACGGTCTCTATTGCGAGGGCGAACAATATATATATGTATCGCGAGGCATAGGATATACAATAGTGCCTATGCGAATCGGTAAGGGTCCCGAGATTTCCTTGATTCAATTGTACAAATCGGAAAAATAAATCATTTTTCCCCTCATTGGCTGTATTCCCGTCGCTTTCTTCAAAAATTTGCTTCGGGTAATTTGCTTTTATAAAATCGCGTTTTGCCCACTCGCAGTTTCATACTTTTATTTTTGCCTTTCTGAAAACGGTGTTTACTTTCATTTTGTTATATTTTCGGTGTGATACTGATTTTCTTGCCGAAAAATGAAGAAAAAACAGAAAGAAATAAGTAACTTTGTGCGCTTTCGAAAAACAAAAAACTATGTTTTGAAAGTCCAGAGAATAAAAACCCGTTCGGCTTTCCATGAAAGACTGGAAAAAAGAACACAAACAACTTATATACTATGAAAGTTAACGAATACATCGAGCGCGAAGAAAAATACGGTGCTCACAACTATCATCCACTGCCAGTAGTACTTACTAAAGGTGAAGGTGTCTATGTCTGGGACGTAGAAGGAAAACGTTATTTCGACTTCTTGTCAGGTTACTCAGCATTGAGCCAAGGACACTGCCACCCAAAAATCATAAAAGCGTTGAAAGATCAGGCTGATCAACTGACTTTGACTTCTCGCGCTTTCCATGCCGACATTCTTGGCGAATATGAGGAATATGCTTGTAAATATTTCGGCTACGACAAATTGTTGCCAATGAACACCGGTGCCGAGGCTGTTGAGACCGCTTTGAAACTGGCTCGCCGTTGGGGCTATGTTCGCAAAAATGTGCCTGTTGATAAGGCTAAAATCGTAGTTTGTGCCGAGAACTTCCACGGTCGTACCATCACCATCATCTCTATGAGTACCGACCCAAGCTCATACGCTAACTTCGGTCCTTTCACCGACGGCTTCATCAAGATTCCTTACAACAATGCAGACGCTTTGAAAGAGGCTTTGGCTTCTGATCCAAATATCGTAGGTTTCCTCCTCGAACCAATCCAAGGCGAGGCTGGTGTGGCTGTTCCTGACGACGGCTATTTGAAGGCTTGCTATGATGCTTGTCACGAGAAAAACGTGCTCTTCATCGCCGACGAGGTACAATGCGGTATCGCTCGTACCGGCCGTATGTTGGCTTGTGACTATGAAGACGTTCATCCAGATATCTTGATCCTTGGTAAAGCCCTCTCAGGTGGTGTTACCCCTGTTTCTGCAGTATTTGCCAACGACGACATCATGTTGACTATCGCTCCAGGTGAGCACGGCTCAACCTATGGTGGCAACCCATTGGCATGTGCTGTTGCTATTGCTGCTTTGAAGGCTATCAAAGACGAACACATGACAGAGAATGCTTACGAAATGGGTAAACTCTTCCGTGACGAAATCTCTAAACTCAACCACCCAATGATTAAGAAAGTGCGTGGTAAAGGTTTGTTGAATGCTGTTGTTACTGAGCCACACGATGGTCTCGTAGCATGGGATATCTGCTTGAAACTGATGGAACGTGGCTTGATTGCAAAACCAACTCACGACCACATCATCCGCTTCACTCCACCATTGGTAATCACACGCGAACAAATGATGGAAGCCGTTGGTATCATCCGCGACGTTTTCAATAGTCTGTAATCTTACCTTAATCTGCTTATACTATGGATATCACAATGATAGGCGTACCTACCGACCTCGGGTGCGACCGCCACGGACCTCAACTTGCTCCTGCTGTACTTCGTCAGTGGGGCGTTAAGGACGTAATCGAAAAACATGGACACACAGTTCTTGACGCTGGCGATATTCAGGTTTCTGAACGCATTGAAGCCGATAAATACAAGGACCACAGCAAGGTGAAATACCTTGACGGTGTTGTTGAAGTGGGCAACCAACTCTATGAGATGGTGACAACGGCTTATCTCCGCCGCACTTTCCCTTTCATCATCGGTGGCGACCACTCGTTGTCATTGGGTAGTGCAGCAGCTGCTGCTCATTATTACGACGATTTCGGTATCATCTGGTTCGATGCACACGGCGACTTCAATATGGAACCTGCCTCTCCAAGCGGCAATTCTCACGGTATGCCTTGTGCTGCCTTGATGGGATTGGCAACAACCGACTTGGCAAGTGTGGTTCGTCGTACCGTTAATCCTAAGAATATCTTCTGGGTAGGTACCCGCGATCTTGACTGTGGCGAAGAGGCTCTGATTAAATCAGAAAACCTCAATGTCTATCGTGCCGAACTCGTTCACGAGAAGGGCATGGATTATGTCATTGCTGATATCAAGAAGAAAATGGCAGAACAGGGATTGAAAAATATCCATTGCAGCATCGATATCGATGGCATGGATCCTTCTTTGGTTCCTGGCACAGGCACTGCTGTTCCTGATGGCATTTTTGAAGACGATTTCCGAAAATTCATCACTGCAATGTTTGAAACTCAGTGCATTCGCTCAGTCGATGTGGTAGAGTTTAATCCTGCACTCGATCATGATGATGTAACAGCCAAATGGTGCATCGAAGCCATTGACTTTATTTCATCATTAATAAAGTAGAGTTTTTGCACAATAAAACACGATAATATTCGTTATATATTGGTGCGAGGGAGTATTCCCTCGTGCCAATATCAATGAATAATATAGGCGATTTCGGTCGCACAAATCACAAATAGAAATGAAAAAACTTTTATTATCAGCACTTTTCGTTGCAATTTGCTCTACATTCGCTGTGGCGCAAAATTCTGACAATGATTACTACAACCCACTGATTACTGGCGTGCCTTCATTGAGTGTCAATCCTGACGCTGTCGGTGGTGGTATGGGTGATGTTGGTGTATCAACTCTTCCAGACATCAACTCACAGTACTGGAACCCTTCAAAGTACGCTCTTGCAGAAAGCCACGGTGGTTTCGCTATCTCTTATACCCCATGGTTGCACAAATTGGTTAGCGACATTAATGTAGCTTACCTTTCTGGCTACTATAATATCAGCGATGCTGCTGGTGCCATTGGCGCTTCTTTGCGTTACTTCTCTTACGGTAAGGTTAACCTCCGTGAGTCTGCAGAACAAGAAATTCCTATCACTGTAAAACCTTACGAGTTTGCATTCGACCTCGGCTACTCACGCAAATTGGCTGAGTATGTTTCAATGGGTGTAACTCTCCGTTATATCAACTCTGACCTCAGCGTTAGAGACGAGAACTACTATCCTGGTCATGCTTTCGGTGCTGACGTTTCTTTGTTCTATATGCAACCATTCGATGCTAACAACGGTGGTCAACACCGCATCGGCGTTGGTTTGAACCTCTCAAACATCGGTACAAAAATTTCTTACGACAAAGGTCAAACACGTAACTTCATCCCTGCTAACCTCCGTTTGGGTGTATCTTACTACTTGCCTTTCAACGAGTACAACCGTATGTCGTTCACTCTCGAGTGCAACAAAATGATGGTTCCTTCTCGTTTGTCTAACAAAACCGAAGGCTTCGATCCTAACGACCAAAGCACTTGGATGATGTCTTCAGAGGCATACAGTGATATCTCTTCAATGAAAGGTATCTTCATGTCATTCAACGATGCTCCTGGTGGCGCAAAAGAAGAGTTCAAAGAAGTAATGTGGAATGCCGGTATCGAGTATTCATACAACGAACAATTCTTCGCTCGTGCTGGTTATTGCGACGAAAACGCTTCTAAAGGTAACCGTAAGTTCTTCACCGTTGGTGCTGGCTTCAAACTTTCAGCTTTCCGCTTGGATGTGAACTACGTTATCGCAAGAGCACAAACCAGCCCACTCGACCAAACACTCCGTTTCACACTCGCATTCGATGTTGACGGTTTGAAAGATTTGGCTGACCGCAAATAATTGTCTTCAACAAACAATAGATAAGTCCACAGCAGCACATGCTTCTGTGGACTATTTTTTACCAATCATCTAATCATCGGGAAAAAATTATGAGAGTAGGTTTTGGTTACGATGTTCATCAATTAGTGGAAGGAAGAAAACTGTTTCTTGGTGGCGTGGAGATTCCTCACACCATGGGACTGTTGGGCCATTCAGATGCCGACGTCTTGATTCATGCCGTTTGCGATGCTTTGTTAGGTGCTGCCAATCTCGGCGATATCGGTCATCTCTTTCCAGATACTGACGATGCCTACAAAGGAATTGACAGTAAGATTCTTTTGTCGAAAGTGATGGATGCTTTGGCTGAGGCTGGTTATAGATTGGGAAATATCGACTGCACACTTTGTGCTCAGCAACCTAAGATAGCACCACATATTCCTGCTATGCGAAAGGCTATGGCTGAGGCTATGCGATGCGACGAAAATGCCATATCCATCAAGGCAACAACTACTGAGCACCTTGGCTTCGTTGGCAAGGAAGAGGGTATGTCGGCTTATGCCGTTGCTTTGATTGAAGCCATAGCTCCTTGTTAAGCAGAATTTTTTCGCAATATTGTATAATAAAACAGCAGGCAGATTCTTAGGAGTCTGCCTGCTGTTTTGTTTCTTATCTAAGTGGTTCTTAGCTTCAGTAAGTCTTTGTTTTAGTTAAGACAGATTCTCGTGTGTCCGAAGTATGTATGTCCCCACTTCTCCTTGCCGTCTTGATTGTAATTGTAGAAGTATGGATCCATAACTATCGTTTTGTCTTGCAACATTTTTACCAAATCGTATTTGTATTCAAATTGGATAGGGTGTTGCGACAAGTCCCATTCTACAGCCATAATCTTGCTGTCGACTCCACCTTGTGTACTTTTTGTTTGAACAAATGAATATATCTTATTACCAACTTTCTCCATGGTAACCACGGTACCGCCACGATAAGTATAAATTTTATTAAAGTCGGTTGTCAAACGGTATTCTGGTCGATATGGCGGAAAGGAGGAGTTGACTGCCCATACTTTCTGATTCTTCCAGATGACAGGATAATCACCAATGCTTCCGCCGACATAGATGTCTTTGCCGAATTGTTTTATGGTTGCTGCTTTGGAGTAGTATGCCTCGTCGGTACCATCCAAAATTTCCATTTCAACATTGACACCTTTTACATGCCAAACGCAGGCACGTTGTGTTCCGCTTTCATTATCTGGTATATAGCCGCTGATAATGAACGTGTTGGTGTCGAGTGCAACGAAACCTGTTGTTGTTGCCAGATCCAACGAGAGATACATTGGTGTATTCAAATTGTCGGCATCACAGAACACCGCTACTTTGTCTTTATTGCCTGTTATGTAGAACTTTTCACCACATTTCCTTATCTGTGAAATCTCTGTCAACGGACCACCTATTTCCGTGTGAATCTGGAAAGAAGCTAAATAAGGTTCATCGCCATTTTTGGAAATATAATATCTGTGACCATACATCGGCTGGCCTAATCTGTCCAGCTCTCCTGTTGGGGCAGCATCGTCCATCCAGATATAAAAATCCTTTCCCTCATCGATGATTCGAGGTGATTGATGACTGTTGAAATCCCAGGTCTTCGTGGTTTGTCCATTAATCATTAGATACGGATGGCTATCGGCAACGCCTACTGCATAATGGTTGTTTTTCTTGATAAGATAGTCTGAGACTGTTTGAGGAAGTGTTGTTTGGACGTCATTGTTGATAAGATACTTATGGCTTCCTTCGCTAAGCAAATAATAATATTGAACATCAGAAACCTCTAAGTTTTGACAGCCAGTGGCCAATAGACATAACAATATCCCAGAAACTAATGCGAACATTTTTGATGTGGTGTGCTGTTTCATAATGAGGTAAATTTTTTGTGGATAAATATTATTGCTTTTCGGTGACAAAGATATAAAAAAAAATAACATGGTGCTCGTTCTATAAAAAAATAGTCGATGGGGTGTGTGAATTGTTTTGTTGCTATTGTATTAGCATAAGCATTGGAATATTGGTGTTAGCCAAAAACTCCTTGATTGCTGTCTTATGGGGAATAATGTAGATGTATGTTTCTTGCTGAAAAACAGCCGTTCATGCTGTTTTGTTGATGGAAAAATGTTTTTATTGAAGCTGGTGAATCTCGACGATTGTTGCTTTACACTGTGAATGTAGGTATATTATATATTGTATTACGTTGCAAAAATGTAATTTGTTGATATTCGAGTCTGTGGCAAAGACGCAATAATGTTGCTTGAAATCATGCCACAGCAACATCCTTTCTGCAAAGTGTGAAAAGCTCTGACAGATGCTTAGCATTGATTCCGCAAAGTGATTTACTCGCAACTCTTTTCGATATGTTGTTTCCGCAAAATGAAAATCGTATGTTTTTGTTGCGAATATACTTTTCGCAAAATGTTTTGAGGTGGTAAGTGTTCGCAGCATATCTTTCGCAGAATTTTATGGTCATGTGACGAACCTGATGGTTGTATTTTAATTATGTTTTTTAACACGACGGCATCGTTACATACTTTCCACAAAATGTTTTTCCGATGTAACGGTTGTTTCACTACCTTCCACAAAATGTTGAAGGCATGTTTCTGTTTGCATCCTTTCACTCACATTATTTTATTTAACAAATCGGTCCGTTCTCTGGCTTCTTCAAAATGTTGCTTCGATGAAACGATCGTGTCACTACTTTCTGCAAAATGTTGAAACGATGTTTCTGTTAACATCCTTTTGCTCGCATTATTTTATTTAACGTGCACGATGCGTTCGCTACTTTCCACAAAATGTTGAAACGATGTTTCTATTAACATCCTTTCACTCGCATTATTTTATTTAACTTGCACGATGCGTTCACAGCTTTCAACAAAATGTTGAAGGCATGTTTCTGTTAACACCCTTTCACTCGCATTATTTTAATTAACTTGCACGATGCGTTCACTACTTTCCGCAAAATGTTGAAACGATGTTTCTGTTTGCATCCTTTTGCTCGCATTATTTTATTTAACTATAGTCTTTTGTTGTTAATTCTGCTAATAATTATTAATCAATGCGGAGATTGGTCTGAAAATCAATGATGTTTGTTACTGCAGTGTATGGGTATGCTTGATTGCTGTCTTGGTATAATCTTTGATGCGAACGTTATTAAATGTTATAAACGCGATTTTATTGTTGGTTTATCTCTGAAATCGTGTTGTTAATAAATGTAGTTAAGTTTGAATGCGGATGTGTGTGTAGGGGAGTCTATGTGGGGCTATGCTTGGATATTCACAGGCAACACAAATGCTGTTTGTTGGTTATGGTAGAAATCTGGGATATTGTATATAGAAAAAACAAAAAGCCACCGTCCTGGTCTGAGACGGTGGCTTGTGGAAAGAGGGCATAGAAGTACGTTTATACTGCCGATTTGTAAACAACTTTTTTGCCTTTGCAGAGGTCGGTGCATTCAACTACAAGTTTGCCTTCTTTGGCTTGACGCTGTTTTTCTGCCTCTTTTTCTTTCAAGCGCATGAGTAATTTCATGGCTGCGTCGTGTTCTTTGCGTTTGTCGCTGTAAGTCTTATACTGCGACTCTGCATTGCTGCCTACATCCATTGGTTTCATGATGCGACGACGTTGAACGGATTTTTTGGTGCTGTTGTTTGTGGTGAAGTTGCTCATAATGTAATTTTTGTTAGGGATGTGAAGGTTATAAACAGCTGTGGGTAAGCTGCCGCAACGAGACGTAAAGCAGTCGGGCTGAGAGACTGCCGAAAAAATGCAGCATCGTCAAACCATGACGGTTTGATGATGTGCAGAGAATATGATGACGAGATTGGCTTTGCCTGGAATTGGAGCATCAGGCAAAGCAGATTGAAAGATTGGGAATGTTATTTCATTGCGAGAGTGTTGATGTTTTTGTTGTTAGTTGGGTGGATTTTGTGTGGTGGTTATTTACTATAACCGTGCCAAAGTGGATGTTTTCTTGTGTGAAATCAGATGTTTTCTTGCCATTCCATAGATGATGCGTCACTTGGCATACGCCAGTCGCCTCGTGGAGAAAGGTTTACGCTACCAACTTTAGGACCATCAGGCATACAGCTGCGTTTGAATTGCTGGTTGAAGAATCGGCGCATGAATGTCTTGAGCCAATGGTTGACTGTCTCTTCACTATATTTGTTTTCAAAGGCTTTGAGTGCAAGCATCTTGATTTTTTCTGGAGCAAAACCAAAACGAAGCATATAGTAAAGGAAGAAATCGTGCAATTCGTATGGACCGACAAGATCTTCAGTCTTTTGTGCGATATTGCCTTTGTCGTCGGCGGGAAGAAGTTCGGGGCTGATAGGCGTGTCGATAACATCGACAAGAACTTCGCGAACCTTAGGCTCTGCCACATAATCGGCATACCATTGTACCAAGTGGCGAACCAAGGTCTTTGGAACGCCGGTGTTGACAGCATACATGCTCATGTGGTCGCCATTATAAGTTGCCCAACCTAACGCAAGCTCTGACATGTCGCCAGTGCCGATGACGAGTGCATTATGTTTGTTGGACATATCCATCAGAATCTGTGTACGTTCACGAGCTTGTGTGTTCTCGTAGGTGACATCGGTGATGCTTGGGTCGTGGTCTATGTCTTTGAAATGTTGACGGCAAGCATCAGCAATTGAGATACAATAGGATGTGACGCCTAATTCTTCCATCATCACCTCGGCATTGCTCTTGGTTCTGTTGGTTGTACCGAAACCAGGCATGGTGATGCCGATGATGCCTTTTCTTGGCAAGCCAAGCTTATCGAAGGCATGCACACAGACCAAAAGGGCGAGGGTTGAGTCGAGTCCGCCTGATATGCCTACCACTACGGAACGAATCTTGGTGTGGGCAAGGCGGACAACCAACGAAGTGGATTGGATATTGATGATTTCCTGACAGCGTTCGTCAAGTGCTTTACCTTGAGGCACGAATGGTGCAGGGTCAACATAACGTGTTAGGTTGAGCGGTTTCTGCTCGTTTGTTGAGTTTACAATGATGTATTCCTTATTGCATTGGAATGGTCGGAGACCTTCCATAAATGCTTGGTTCTTTTGGCGGTCGTGGCGAATACGCTCAATATCAATTTCGCTGAGAATCATTTGTGATTCCAGTGTGAAGCGTTCGCTTTCTGCCAGAAGTGATCCGTTCTCTGCAATCATGGCGCTACCGGCAAACAAAAGGTCGGTGCTTGATTCGCCGAAACCTGCTGAGGCATATATCATGCCGGCAACACAACGGGCTGACTGTTGGGAAATCAACTGGCGGCGATAGTTGTTCTTGCCGATAATGGCGTTGGAAGCAGAAAGGTTGAGCACTATCTCTGCACCAGCCAGGCAGTGGAGACTGCTTGGCGGAATTGGAGTCCAAAGGTCTTCGCACAGTTCCACCGCAACCATGGTGCCGTTGTGATTGATTAAGGTATCTGTGCCAAAAGGAACCTGTTGGCCAAGAATTTCTATCTCGTCGACGATGTTATGGAACGAAGAGGCAAACCAGCGTTGCTCGTAAAATTCGTTGTAGTTTGGACGGAATGTCTTAGGCACGGCAGCAAGAATCTCTCCGTTGTTGACCACCATTGCACAGTTGTAGAGGCTGTTGCCAACGGCGTATGGCATACCAACGGCTATGAGGCTATGACATGATTTGGAAGCCTCAACTATCATTTCAAACGCACGGATTGCATTGGCTTGAAGCAGAGAGTTGTGAAAAAGGTCGGCACAGGTATAGCCTGTGATACAAAGTTCTGGGAAGCAGATTATCTCCACTCCTTTGCTTTCTGCCTCTTTCATCATGTCGATGATGTGCTCTGCATTGGCTTTGCAGTTGGCTGGTTCCACTACAGGAACAGCGGCTGCCACTTTAACGAATCCGTAGTTTGTCATATAATTGGTTGCGTTTAGAGATAGTTATTTACGATAGTAGTGATAATGCCCCAAATACCAATGGTAAGGAGCAGGGTTCCAGCTATTTTGTTCATAATCGATGTGCCGCGTTCGTTGATGCGTTCGCGGAATTTATCGACATAATATGAAAGTGTGAACCAGCAAGTTGAAGCTCCGCAGAAAATCAGCAGCAAGGTAGCAACGCTACGGTAGAACGGCTGATTGTCGGCGAAGATATTAAACTGGGCAAACAACGCGATGAAAAACACACTGATCATCGGGTTGGTGATGCAGAGACCGAATGCTGAGAGGTAGTCTTTCAGCAGGCTGTCGTTAGTCGTGGTAGCATCCTTGCGGCGTTCCAGTTGTTTCTTGGGGTCTTGGAACAAGGTAATCAAACCGAAGGCAAGAATGATGCCGCAGCTGATGAACTTGATTAGAATCTCGTGGCTATGGATGAAGTCGAGCACATAGCTCATGCTGAAGCCGATGAGCGATGCATAGACGAGATCGGAGGTGGCAGCACCGAGGCCGGTGACGAATCCGTGTTGGCGGCCTTTGCTGAGTGTGCGATGAATGCAGACTACGCCCAGTGGACCCATTGGGATGGACGTGAGAATGCCTATGATGAAACAATTCAGTACGAGATGAATGAAACTCATGCTGTTGCGTTGTTGTTTACTTGTTTAATAATGTAGGTCATGATTTCATCGTAGTTGTCGGGATGGAACCAAGCCATATCTTCATAATGCTTGAACCACGTGGTCTGTTTCTTTGCATAGTGGCGTGTGTTTCGTTGAATCAGTCGGATGGCTTCTTCAATCGGAATTTCGCCATTGAAATAAGAGAACAATTCCTTGTAGCCAACGGTGTCCAAGGCGTTGAGATGACGGAGAGGGTAGAGGCAACGGGCTTCGTCTTCAAACCCTTCTTGCATCATGATGAGTGTGCGTTGGTTGATACGTTCGTAGAGTTCTTCTCTCGGGCGTTCCAAACCAATCTTTATGATATTGAAATTGCGAGGCTTCACACTGTTAGTGCGGAGCGAAGAATAAGGTTTTTCTGCTGTCAGGCAAATCTCTATGGCATGGAGCATGCGCTTAAGGTTCATGAGGTCGGAACGGTCGTAATGCTCTGGGTCGAGCATCTTCAACCATTTTCTCACATCTTCGATAGGATGTGTGTGACCAAAGGTTTGGACCTCTTCGCGAATCTCTTGCGGAATGGCGGGAATGTCGTCTATGCCTTTGCAGATGGCATCGACGTAAAGCATTGAGCCGCCGGTAAGTATGGCTGCTCCGTGCGCCTTCAATTCGCTTTCGATAACAGGGATGGCATCAAGTTCGTATTGTCCGGCATTGTAATCGTCGAAGATGGAACGTGAGGCTATGAAACGGTGAGTCACCTCTTGCAACTGTTCTGTGGTTGGTGAGGCTGTTCCGATGCTCATTTCCTTGTAGATTTGGCGTGAATCGCATGAGATGATGTTGCATTTCAACTGCTTGGCGATTTGGATGCACAAATCTGTCTTGCCCACTCCAGTAGGACCGACGATAACCACCAAGGATGTGGTATTAAGCGGGTATGTCTGGTTGGCTTGATGCAAGGTGCCCGTTATTCTTCTTGCATTGGAATCTCGTAACCTTCGCTCAGTTCATCCTCGTTGTAGCCGTCGCTACCGTAGAGGTTGTCGTCGTCGAAGATGGATGAGTCGGTAGTAATGTTGGCTGTCATGGTGTCGAAATCTACCTGTTGTTTAGGAGCATCGCCACGTTTTCTTGTGCATACTGGTTTGTCAACATCTTCACCAATGATAATCTCCTCGAGTTCAACGTAGAAGGCACGTTCTGTCATTTGGTCGAATACGAAAAGGAGACGCTGGTGCTCTTCGTGGATGAATTCGTCGAGATATGTCTTGTCCATGATGTAAGAGTCGCGGTCGCTACTCAAACCCATATCCATAACGGTGATTTCCTGTTCTTTGTTCCACTGTGCCCACATTTCGCGGTCTTCGTCGCGGTCGGTAACGGTGAAAAAGGATGTTATCTCATCGTGAGTAAATTTCACAGAGTCGAGGATGGCATCGTTCAACTGAATGAATGTGGCAGCAGAGTCGATGCGGATCTCGCGGAGAAACTGGTCGTTCTCGTCGCTTTTAACTGTAAATCTGTAAGTCATAGTTGTTACTTGATTTTTTGAATGTATAGTGGTGTATTAGTATTGTTCGTTTTCGTTTGGAAAATCGTTGGTCTTCACGTCTTTCACATAGTCTGCTACGGCGTTGTGAATAACGGTGTTGAGGTCGGCATAGCGACGGAGGAAGCGTGGAGAGAAACCTTGTGTCATGCCGAGCATATCGTGGAGCACGAGCACTTGACCGTCGACACCGCCACCGGCACCAATTCCGATGATTGGAATTTCCAACTCTCTGGCTACGCGAGCGCCCAATTCTGCTGGAATTTTCTCCAAAACGATGGCAAAACAGCCAGCTTCTTGCAAGAGGTGGGCATCGCGAATCAGTTTTTCTGCTTCGTCCTGTTCTTTGGCTCTCACGTTGTAAGTGCCGTATTTATTGATTGACTGTGGCATCAGTCCGAGATGTCCCATAACGGGAATACCAGCGCAGAGAATACGGTTGACAGACTCAATCACTTCTTCGCCGCCTTCCAATTTGATGGCATCGGCATGAGTCTCTTTCATGATTCTGATGGCAGAGCTCAACGCCTCTTTTGAGTTACCTTGATAAGTACCGAAAGGCATGTCAACGGCAACCAAAGCACGTTTCACTGCTCTTACCACGGATTTGCCGTGGTAAATCATTTGGTCGAGAGTAATTGGAAGTGTGGTAACGTTACCTGCCATGACATTGGAGGCTGAGTCGCCCACAAGAATCACGTCAACACCGGCGCCATCAACGATGGCGGCTGTGGTATAGTCGTATGAGGTGAGCATGCTGATTCGCTCGCCACGTTGCTTCATCTCTACCAAACGTCTGGTAGTCACTTTTCTGCTGTCTTCAGCTTGATGTACCGACATGTTTTTGTTCTATTTTATTTAATCACGCAAAGATAATGGTTTTCTGTTAAAAAACGGCTATAGAATTGAACTGATTTTATCAGCTGAAAAATGTGGGAGAGAAGTTCTGTTTTTGTTGTCTTGAAAACATATTTGGAAAATGATGTTTCTACCATAAAAATGGCTGCGGTGAAATGGTGTTGGATAATTTTCAGACGCGACTTAAATATTTGATTTTGTTTTGGAAAAGATGATAATCTAATCTCGAAATGCTGTCGTGCTTTTGACAATGACAAGTGGAAACTGACTGTTGCCAAAATGTTACAGAGCATTTAGTCTAAACCTAAACTCCAGTCAATTTCCAATTGGGAAATATCTCCCATTGCCATTGCACCAACCATGCCATTTGAGTCTGTTTGTTTGAAAGTAATGGCTTTGCAGCCTGTTTGTTGGTGCAGAAAGTCCAAAACTTCCTGAAAACTGATGCCTTGGGAATAAACTGTTTCGTCTATGGAAATGGCTTGAGATTCGCCCTGACGGTAAAGAATATAGCCGGTTTCAAAACCATTGGTAAAGAACAGGATATCACCGTTTTCGTCTTTTGCTATCTTGGTGGCTAATTCCAAGTGCTCAGAAGGCCAGATTATTCGATTGCTGTTGAGGCTGTTGTTGCGAATCTGCAGCATCTTTTCCAACGAACCGGATGCGATTTTGAGGTTCGACGGTGAAAATGTATGTGTACTTTCGGTTTTGTAACGATAGATTGGCTTAAATCCGCAACGACTGTAATAATCAGCTAAATGACTGTCTGCTGGCTGAATGAAAACCAATGCGTTTTCTTCTGAGGCTTCTTGGGCTGCCTGATGCAGCAATGTGGTCATAAGTCCTTGTTTACGGTGTGTCTCAGCAGTGGCGCAAGCGTAAATATAATAGACTGGATGATTTGGGACGTGTGGATGTTTTCCTTGTAAAATAAACAGTTGGGATACAACGAGGTCGTCTTCCAGAATCAACCATCCGTGGAGTGGATTTTGGCAGAAAAAATCTTGGATGAAGGCATCATCGTCACCGAAACAATCGTGCCAAAGCTGTATGCATTGGGGCAAGTGGGCCTGAGTGGCTTTCTTAATATGATAGTTCGACTTCATATTTTTCTGTCATTTTACAAGGATAATACGATTGTTTGGCATGTCGAAGTCCTTCCAAACCGAGGTCCTCTTCGCGATTGATAAACATAAATCGGTCGGCTACTCTTTGAGCCATCGCTTGATTGATAACGATGTAGCTCCCTGGAAACTGAGAACTTGCCTTCTCTATGCAAGTGTTGAAGGTGGAGTTGTTTAGTGGTGCTCCGAAGCAGAAAGCAACCAATTCTTTGCCAACTTTCAAGGTCAGACCTTCCAGATCAAGACGATGAAAATGTTGCAATGAATATCTGATATATTCAAGTTCGTCCTTAAGATTCTGGGCTTCACTGTCTGGATGCTTGGCCAACTCTTCTTTCATCCAGTTCTCTGCCAAAATCAAACAAGATTCAAAATCGCTTTCTTCCAATGGCTCTATGTTGAAATTTGGAAATGTTGTCTTGAACTTGTTGATATGGTTGCGTTTGGGTTGGTAGCGTTTGCCAGTCAGTTGGCTAAGGTTGGATGTATTATATATGTAATCGTCCCAACTACCATCGTGTGAGATGGAGGCTATTTTTATTTGAGGGTAGAGGGCAGACAGTTGGGTCAGCGTGTTGACAAATGATTTGCTGCAGCTGAATAGTGTGATGCCATTTGGACTTAGCGATGGAAACGATAGAAATAATTCGTGTGTGATGTTTTGCTGCGGAAAAAGAAATCGTGACTGAGTGCCTGTTGTCTCGCGAATAACCAAGGTGTTGTTGTTGAGTATGGCATAAGCATACTGATATTTCCTTTGCCATCCACACAGATTTGCCCATAGACAATTACAATCGCTCCAGCCGGAATCTTGCTGGAGAAATGGACGTATAAAAATGTCTGTTTCTATTGTAATTGTTGAAAAATCAGGCATGTTAGTTCGATTTCTCGTTTAATGAAATTTCTTTGCAAAGATAATGCAACACGACTTTATGACAAAGTATTTCGTTGGGATTATTGACCGTGATTTTTTTTGAAAAAGGAAGAATCTGTTTGACAGTAAAGTTTTGAACGGGTCAAACGATTTCGTATATAAGTTGGTAAGTGGTGTTTGTAATCTTAATAAAATCAATGTGTTAGTGCTAGCAGTAAAAAAAATATTGTAATTAAGGCAGAATGAAAAAGAAAAAATGGTAAATTTGCAGCGTTCAAGCATAGGCTTGAATTTTTTGGATTAGGAAATAATAACAACAATTTAATAGTTAAACGCTATGAAAAAATTTTTTGCATCATTTTTCGGCATTGCAATGATTTTTGCAGCCGTTATGGCATTCTCTTCATGTGGTAATGGTGGTGAACCAGTAAATCCAGGTAATGATACTACACCCACAGGTCCTTCACGTGCTATGTTGATCGGCACATGGCAAGCTATGGCTGCTGAAGAGGTTATTGATACTTGCGTAACAGATCTTACATCAAGCATTCAAGGTGCTACTCCTGACGTATTCAAGGCTAACTCACTTCAAATTGAAGACTCTTTGTTCTCAATTGATATCGTTGACCTCGGCTGCCGTTTTGCTAACAACTACGAATGGGATGGCGAGACTCTCGTTGTAATGGATCCTAACTACGACAAATTCACTTACAGAGCAACTATCGATCGTGGTCGTCTCCGTTTCTGTTACTATTCAAAAGACGGTATCGACCGTTTCTTGGTATTCAAAAAGACTAACTAATATTTAGTTCGTAATAAATAAAGTCTGCCTTGGATTTTTCTGAGGCAGATTTTTTTTGTCCCGTCTCAAAAGAAAAGGTGTCTCCATAAAAATGAAGACACCTTTCTGTTTTTTAGGTATTAGCCCGTTGTTTATTCGTTGTGAGTTGGGTCAACGAGTTTGTAGCCTTTGCCGTGAATGTTGATAATTTCGATGTCTGGATCAACGCGGAGCATTTTGCGGAGTTTTGTGATGTAAACGTCCATGCTGCGTGCATTGAAATAGTTGTCTTCTACCCAAATAGTTTTCAAAGCAATGTTGCGTTCAAGAATGTTGTTTACGTTCTGAACCAAGAGAGTAAGCAATTCGGTCTCCTTTGTTGTCAAACGTTTTTGCTCAGTAGGAGTGATGAGCAATTGTTTTTGTGTGTTGAATACCAAGGTGCCGATTTTGTACTCGATTTCGTTTTTGATGCCACGAACTGAAACACGACGCATGATAGCTTCGATACGGAGAAGAAGTTCTTCCATGCTGAATGGTTTTTGGATGTAGTCGTCGGCGCCAATGCGGAAACCTTCGAGAACGTCTTCCTTCAAAGTTTTTGCTGTAAGGAATACGATAGGCACGTTGGTGTTGATTCTGCGGATATCCTGGGCGAGTGTAAAGCCGTCTTTCTTAGGCATCATAACATCCAAGATGCAGATGTTGTAGGTGGTAGAAATGAATGCTTGATAACCGGCTTCACCATCACCGATGAGGTCACAGTCATAACCTTTTTGAATAAGGTACTCACGGAGAAGACTACCAAGGTTTTTGTCGTCTTCGCAAAGTAAGATTTTAATTTTGTCCATATACTTCTATTTTATGATAGGAATTGATATTGTAAAGGTTGTTCCGAGGCCGTATTCGCTGGTCACCGATATGGTGCCATTGTGGCTCTCGACGATTTTTTTCACATAGGTAAGTCCCAATCCGTGACCTTTCACGTTGTGGACGTTGCCTGTTGGAACACGATAGAAACGGTTGAAAATCTGTTTCAAGTGCTCCTTCTTGATGCCAATGCCGTTGTCGGCAACCGTAATGATAAGGTTGTCGTTCTCATTGTGAGTGCTAATCTCCAACAGAAGGTTTTCGCGGCTATATTTTACCGCATTCTCCATGAGATTGATGATGACATTCTCTAAGTGAGATTTGTCGACCATGCACTCGGCATCTTCAGCTTCGAGGCGAGTGATGATTTTGCCGTCGTTGTGTTCCACTTTGAAGGCGAAGTTCTTGACGGCATTTTGTATGATGACATGCACATTCTCCTCTTTAGCACGGAGAAAGGCTTTTTCTGTATCCAGAATGGAGGTCTGAAGTGTGCGGTCAATGAGCATTCTTAAACGTAGGGATTCCTCGTGTATAATGCCCAAAAGGTTGTCTTGAGACTCTTGTGAGTGGCTGATTTTCTTATCGCGTAGCATCTCTGTTGCCAGAGATATGGAAGCAACAGGAGTCTTCAATTCGTGTGTCATGTTGTTGACAAAATCGGTTTTAATCTGTGACAACTGACGCTGTTTGAAGATGATATAAATAGATATGGATGCTACAATAAGTAACAGAATCGTGACAATTAATACTGGAATAAACAATGTCATTGTCTGTCTCAACTGCGACAGCGGACGGAAATAGACATTCAGCAGATAGACATCGTTATAGGTGCTGGTAGGGAACAGACGTTGTGTAAACACTTTCGTGTAGTCTCCTTGCCAGGATATTCCGGTATAGTTCTCTGAATAGGAACGATATAACTCTTTGTTCGTTTTCTTGTTTGTGACGGTGAGAACATATGGGTGCGAAATGTTTGCTTGTTCGAATTTCTCGGCAACTATTGCATCAAGATCCTGGAAATTGATTCTTTCTTCGATGCTTTTGGCAGGTGCGTCGGAAATCAGTTTGAAGATGACATCGTTCAGCAGTGATTGGTTATGGCGGAAACTCTCCATCGACATTTTTTGGCGATGGCGAACCAAATCGGTGATATTTGAGGGTGTATTGCGGGTTGTGAGATGGTAGGAAGAAAAAGTGTCAACGTCAATCTTTGCAGAACTGAGATTGTATTTGGAATCTTCCGCATCTATCAGAACATCATTCTTTGGTAATCCGATGAGCGAATCGGCATAATATTCCAATTCATTAGCCTGAATGTCTTCATTTACAAGGTATAGCAAGGCATGCACGTTGACATCGAAACTATCGGTCAATAGCTTCGAAGAACGTTCGATAACCATGATTTGCAGTGCAAATAGCGTGATTATAATGGCAAAAATTGAGCCTGATATTACCCAGACTAAGTGCTTTTTCATCTAAATACCATTCTTAATTTTATGGCACCGCAAAGATATGTTTTTTATTTGATATTTAGTTGTGGTTTTTTGGTAAAAATTTGATTTTTTCTAATTTTGACTTGTTTTTTTTGTTTTCGTTTTGTAATTAACTGTCTGTTAGTATTGTGTGTGAAAATTGTGGACTTTTTAGTAGGCGTGTTATAAGTGAAAAATAAGATAAAAGCAATAGAACCTAATTGTTCGAATTGTTGAATTTAACAAATAAAGAACCTAACAGCATAGGCAAACAATAGTTGATGACCCATGTTAGTGAACTGGCCAGTATGATACCTATTAAGTTGTTTGAAAAACAGGAAATTATGAATGTCGCATATGTGCTTCTGACTGCCATTTCTGAAACGTTGATTGAAGGCGTAAAGGTTACGAAAAGGAAAAATGTAGGAATGGCAATCAATGCCGTTTCGAAAGAGAAATTGACGAGACAAAAACGATACATGCAAAAACTCTGTAGGCTGAAAATGCCATAGCGAAGGGCAGCGATAAACAGAATCTGTAATAAATGTGTCGGATTTAGTTGCTGACAAACCGCAGCGATATTTTTTATATGCCGATTGTTGATTTTGTTTAGCACTTTTATCCATAACGGAATGGAAATGAATAATGCGAAAAGAAATATGGTGACAATAATATATGGAATGACGTATCTGTTCAAGTCTATGTGAGTTTGCTCAGCATAATGTTCAATGCAAAACGGAATGAAGTAGTTTAGTGCAATGATGCCGCAGGTGCTTATGACGATGGTTTGTGCCAAACTGCCTACAAATCCCAAAGATACGGCAGATGTGCGTGTTCCTTGAGGTAAGAGCATGGCACGTGTGGGAAATTCGCCTATGCGGTTTGGTGTGAAAAATGCACCAGCATTGCCCCAAAGCACCATCTTGATGGCTTCTTTCAAACTGACGTTTTGAATTGGGCGAATAAGCATTTCCCATTTGATACTCTCAGCAAGAATGTTAAGTGGGAGTAGCGATAGGGCGGCTAATAGCCAGAGGAAGGTGTTTGAAGAAATGTTCGAAAACTGATATTTCAGTTCGGCATAGTTGCTGAATGTAATCAGTTTGAACGCAAGAAACGCGTAGGCAGCAATGGAAATAATCCATTTCAAAATGGTGAGAATGCTGTAGGAGCGTTTCTGAATCATGCGTTGTGGCTTGAAGACTAATTCTTTGGGTCTTCTTTTACTTTGAATGAATAGTATTTTTGGGCTACGAAACTTATCAATGTGGCAATCACAGTGATACACATCTTTGATGGTGTGGGGTAGAGGTGACATACTTCAACCAAGAGCTTCAAACCGAAATAGTTAAGCAGAATGTTGAACAGCACTACCGTAAGATAGCGGAAGAGTTGAACGCGTCCTCGGATGTTTGAATTGCTGAAACTTACATACTTTGCCAACCAGAATCCTGTAAAGAAGGTGATTGGGAAAACAATGAAGAATGAGGCAATGTGCGGTGTGAAGGCCAGTTGGGATGTTACTTGTACAATCTCTTTGCGGAAGATGAAATTGTAGAAAATAAAGTAGAGAATCCAGTCAAGACACACGTTTCCGCCACCAGTGACTGCATAGCGAAAAACCTGCAAAGGCACGAATTTCTGGAATGGTGGATAGAAGAAATCGACCACTCGAGTGACGAAGGCAGCAATTTTTTTGTTCAAAGTGAAAATTTGAGTGCTATTTTTTTGCGAAACTATTTGTGTCATTGCGCAATTCTCTTTAATTTTGCAGCGCAAAAATGCAAGGGCAAAGATAGTGCAATTTGTAGACAATTCCAAGTTTACTTGCATCTTGTTCTAATTGGCTTGAAATAAGTGTCTTAGTGCTTGTTTCTGCCATGTTTCCCTTGCGAAAAGTAACAGTAAAATTAGTATATGGCACCTGACGACCCGTTGCAACATGACAGATGTAAGAGCGAAAAAAAGCTTGGGACAGCATTTCCTTGTGGATATGTCTGTGGCGAAGGGCGTAGCCGATTCTCTTCGCGTTGAATCTCCAACCCGTGTATTGGAGATAGGCCCTGGTATGGGCGCCTTGACGCAATTTCTCCTTCAAGATCCAAATATCAATCTTACGGCCATAGAGGTTGACCGTGAGTCAGTTGATTACCTGAAACTCAACTATCCGCAGTTGGATGTTGTTTCTGGCGATTTCCTTCGTCTTCCTTTGGAGACAATTGTACCTGAAGGTGATTTCTATGTGGTCGGTAACTATCCATATAATATCTCTACGCAGATTTTCTTCAAAATCCTGGAATATCGCGACCGTATTCCTGTGGCTGCCGGCATGCTTCAAAAGGAAGTGGCAGAACGATTTGCTGCTCCTCCGGGAAGTCGCACCTACGGTATTACCAGCGTGTTGCTCCAGGCTTTCTATAATATTGAATATCTCTTTACCGTTCATGAACACGTGTTCTCGCCTCCGCCGAAAGTAAAATCGGCTGTGATTCGTATGGAGCGTAACGAGGTGAAGCATTTGCCATGCAACGAGCAGTTGTTTGTCAAGGTTGTGAAAACAGCCTTCGGCCAACGCCGAAAGACACTGCGAAACTCCTTGAAATCGCTTACTGGCGATTCTCCTTTGCCGTCACAGTATCTCCTGCAGCGTCCGGAATGCCTCTCTGTAGAACAGTTTGTAGAACTGACCAACGAAATAGAGCGCATACTGGAATCCAAGAAGTAACCCTTGCGGAAGTGAATATTCTTCGCAAGGATAAGGTCAAACCTCAAAAAAGCAATTTAGACCGATGTCAGGATTAAAAGTATTTTATCGCGAAGAAGGCCGTTTGAAAGTGGAACAATCACTGGAGAACGTTAAGAATATTCCAATTGAGAAACTGCTGTGGCTGGACCTCAACGACGTAACCGAAGAGGTGGAAGAGGCTTTGGAGCAGTTCCTTAAGATTTATATTCAAGAGGAAGAGGAGATGGAGGAGATTGAGATTTCCTCACGTTACATAGAAACAACAGATACTCTTGTGGCTAACTCAAAGTTCCTGCTTGAGAACTATGAGGAAGAAACCATTTCGTTTATCGTTAAGAATGGTATCCTGGTGACCGTTCGCAGTCAGCAGTTGCGCTCATTCAACGAGACCGTTCGTAAGATGTTTGCCAATACGCGCAACTATCCTACCGGTTTCCATGTGCTTGTAGCCTTGCTCGAGACTCGTGTTGACTACGATGCCGACATGATTGAGGATATGACGCGAGAGATTACCAAACTCTCTATGCGTTTGAAAACTGATGACGATGTGTCGGATGATATCCTTATTGATATCAAGGACCTGCAAGAGAAAACAATGATTATCCGTGAGAATATCGTGGATAAACAACGTGTCTGCAGTAATATGTTGAAGAGTTTGATTCTTCCGTCTGATGTAAAAGAGAAACTTTCAGTAATCATCAAGGATATCAACTCTTTGTTTGAATATACACGATTCTCGTTCGACCGTCTGGAGTATCTGCAGGATACATTCCTTGGTCTTGTTAATATCCAGCAGAACAAGATTATCAAGATCTTTACCATCGTATCTGTCATCTTCTTGCCTCCAACCCTTGTGGCTAGTATGTATGGCATGAACTTCGATTTCATGCCGGAACTCCATTGGCACTACGGCTATGTTTGGGCGATAGGTTTGATGGTATTCTCTGTAGCAGCCATTCTTTACTATTTCAAACGTAAAAACTGGCTGTAGACTTTCGGCCTACAATATTATATATAATGAAAGAGTACTGACTGTTCGGTACTCTTTTGTTGTGGAAAGAAGGCCGTATTTAGTGGAGAAGTGTTAAAATATAGTTAAAGTCGATATTTGCTGCAACGAAATGGCTTGCTCGTTCGTCATAGCAGCAGAAAAAGAAAAAATATGCGAACAATAATTTATAAACTATCTGTACTTTTGGTGATAATAGGAGTGTTGACGTCCTGTTTCCCAGACGATAAAGGGTCTTCTACAAATCTCTCTTTTGCAATCGGTGAGATGAGGGCTAATGCCATGGGCGATGGCTATTTGATGATGGATGACAGTACGACAATGGGATTGATTCCTTCTTTGTCGGTGAAGGATTCTGTTGTCAATATGCGTTATTATGTTGAAGGCTATATGGCTGACGACAAACACTCCCTTCCGGGATACACCTATACCATGGATGCCATTGCACTCTTGCCTGTTGCTGTTGATACTGTTGTAGAAGCCAATACGCAAGAAATGGTAAATGCTTTGGGAGCCGATCGCTACAGATTGAATGCAAATGGTCTTTTTGTTACAGGACGCTATCTGAATGTGTTTATGAATCTTTCGGCAAGCGGACTGAATAAACACCGTATCGCTTTGATGCATAACAATGTAATGTCTGTTATGGCAGATGAGGGTGATACTGTTTATGTGGAACTTTGTCACAATGCTCACAATGACTCACAAGGCCGTGAATATCGTTCGATTCTGTCATTTGACTTGAGCAAATACGTTGCTGCTCATCCAAATGGTTTGGTGCTGGGAGTATGGCACTATGGCAATACTCTGGAAAAACCAAAGGAACTTACTTATTTCCATGTTAAACAATAACAATATGGAAAAACCGATTTCAGAACAAATCTAACTCATTATATACTATACTTTTTTGGAGCAAGGCGGGGCTTTCGTGAGAAAGCTCCGTTTTTTTGGTTATATAATATATTGTATAGTGCGGAAAAACTCGTATCTTTGCAAGTCATAGAAAAAGAATATCTCTGAATGAATAATAAAAAACGCGTTGCCATCTTTGCTTCCGGCAGTGGCACTAATTTTGAGGCATTGGTCCAAGCCTCCGAAAACGGACAACTACCTATTGAGGTGGTTCTTATGGTCTGCGACAAACCTCAGGCTTATGTGATTGAACGTGCTGCAAATCATAATGTAAGAAGTCTTGTACTCGTTCCAAAGACATTTGCTTCGAAAGAAGATTATGAACGTGCCATTGTTGAGGAACTACAACGTGAGAAAGTTGATTTCATTTGCCTGGCAGGCTATATGAGAATCGTGGGACAGACATTGCTGTCTGCCTATGCAAACAAAATCATCAACATTCATCCTGCACTCTTGCCTTCGTTCAAGGGCGCACATGCTATTGATGATGCTTTCAACTTTGGAGTGAAAGTGTTTGGTGTTACCGTTCACTTGATCGACGAGACAGTGGATGGTGGTACTATTTTGGCTCAACGTGGTTTTGAGTATCATGGTAATGACCGCGATGAGGTGGAAGCGAAGATTCATGCCATTGAGCATGTGCTTTATGCCGAAGCTGTGGCAGAATTCTGCAAGAGATAATTCTAAGATTTGAATAATAAACAATACAACAATAATACAATGAGAGCATTATTTAGCGTAAGTGATAAAACAGGTGTTGTGGAGTTTGCCACTAACCTGAAAAAACTTGGTTGGGATATCATCGCTACTGGTGGTACGATGAAACTTCTCCGTGATTCCGGTCTTGAAGTGATTAACATTAGCGATGTGACAGGTTTTCCTGAAATCTGTGACGGTCGTGTAAAAACACTTCACCCAAAAGTTCATGGCGGTCTCTTGGCTCGTCGCGACGAACCTTCACACCTCCAGGCACTCAAGGAGAATCAAATCGAATTCATCGATATGGTTTGCGTTAACCTGTATCCTTTCCGTGAGACAATCGCTAAACCTGATGTAACTATGGAAGATGCCATCGAACATATTGACATAGGTGGTCCTTCTATGTTACGTAGTGCTGCAAAGAACTATCGCGATGTTACTGTAGTTTGCAATCCTGCTAATTACAACCGTATCATTGAGGAAATCAAGCAACATGGTAACACAACTGTAGAGACTCGTCTTCAACTTAGCGCAGAGGCTTATACTCATACTGCTGAATACGACATGTGTATCGCTACATTTATGCGCGATAAAGCAGGCTTGAACGAGAAACTCTTCTTGGAGTACGATTTGGTTCAAAGCCTCCGCTATGGCGAGAACCCACATCAATCTGCCAAATTCTATCGTGGCGCTGAGGCTCATCCTTTCTCTCTTGCTTTCGGCAAACAGTTGCAAGGAAAAGAACTTAGCTACAACAATATCCAAGATGCCAGTGCTGCTTTGGAACTCACACGTGAGTTTTCGGAGCCATTCTGCGTAGGTTTGAAACATATGAATCCATGTGGTGCCGCCGTTGGCGCAACTATTGAAGAGGCATGGCAAAAAGCATACGAGGCTGACAAAGTAAGTATCTTTGGCGGCATTGTGGCAGTTAACCGTCCTGTTACAAAAGCATTGGCTGAGATGTTGAAACCAATTTTCTTGGAAATTGTAATCGCTCCGGCTTTTGACGAGGACGCTTTGGCACTCCTCTCAACAAAGAAAAACCTTCGTCTCATGATCGTTGACATGACTCCAGAGACCAAATCTTTGAAACGTTACGTCAGCGTTACCGGCGGCTTGCTCGCTCAGGATGCCGACCAGAAGATGGCGGAACTCTCTTTGGATATGTGCGTTACAGACAAGAAGCCTTCTGCTGAGGCTATGAAAGATATGGCATTCGGTCTCCGCATCGTAAAACACGTGAAATCAAATGCTATCGTTGTCGTTAAAAATGGCATGACACTTGGTGTTGGCGCAGGCCAAATGAATCGTGTCGGTTCTGCAGAAATCGCTTTGAAACAAGCAAAAGCAAATGGCTATACCGAGGGTCTTGTGCTTGCTTCTGATGCTTTCTTCCCATTCGACGATACTGTAACCATGGCTAATCAGTATGGTGTAACAGATATTGTTCAACCAGGTGGTAGTGTTCGCGACGAAGATTCTGTAAAGAAAGCTAACGAACTTGGCATCAGCATGCTCTTCAGTGGTATGCGTCACTTTAAACACTAATACTTGCTGAAAAAATATTATGGCTGAGGTTCACGATATTACGATAAAGTGCCCGAAATGCGGTGAGGATGGTGCGTTCAAAGTTTGGACGTCTGTAAATGCTACCCTTAATCCGGAACTTCGTGAAAAAGTTCTTGACGGCAGCATGTTCCATTTTCACTGTGAAAAATGTGGTGGCGATTTCATATTGCCTAATCCGACACTTTATCACGATATGAATCATCAGTTCATGGTGTGGTTGGTTGCAAATCCAAGCGATAAAATGCCGGGTTTTTCGCTATCGGGTAATCCTGAATTTGCGAATTACAAGTGTAGGGTAGTCTCTTCACTCGACGAACTGAATGAAAAGATTTTTATCTTTGAGTCAGGACTTAATGATGTAGTGATAGAGATTATTAAGCATGAACTTCGTGCTGGCAGTTTCGATACAGAAGGAGCGGAGCAGACTTTTGCGGGTGGTGAGTTCTATTTCAAAGAATTGACTCGAAGTGGCCTTGTATTCGTTAGAATTGTGGAAGGAACTGAAGCGCAGCCGTTCGTTTTTCCGATGGATTTGTATAATGCTTTTCATAGTGCTGCTCGCGAACAAAAATTGATAGATTTACCTTTGCGTTTCTATTGCATAAATGATGCTTGGGTAAAGAAAAATGTAAAATAATAGTTCTCGAGATATTATTGTATAATAAAAAATGCTATCTTTGCAGCGCGTAAGAGAATAATTGTGGATGAACTTTTTAGACATGTCAAAGTTCGAGACAATTATTGGAAAGCGAATAGTAATTATATCAATATCAACACTATATTTAATAACTAAAAACAAAAAGATTATGAAGAAATTCTTTGGTGTATTGGCATTCGTTGCCGTATGCGCTTGTGGTTTCACATCATGTGATGACGATGCATGCTACATCGTAACAACAAAAGCAGAAGTAATGGGTCAAACAGTAGAAACAAAAACTTACTTCTATGGTGAGAAAGACGCTGTTGACACATACGTTGAAAATGCAAAGAAAGTTCCAGGCGTAAAGAGCGTTACTAAGAAAAGAGTAAACAAAGCTCAAAGCGACTGCATAGGTTTGGCTGACTAATATCCAGACTGATAAAGTATAAGATGGACTGCCCCTGTCGGGTAGCCCATCTTTTTTTGTGTGTATTTCGGTAAGGTTCAGTCTCTTGAAATAGAAATCGTTTTGTTGTGGATAAAAAAACTGGCAAACACTTTTTTATCTCCCCGAATAACATTACCTTTGTGGCATGCAAACGATAGCTCAACATATCGAACGATTGCTCCGTGAACAGGAGTGTGTAATTGTTGCTGGTTTAGGTGGTTTCGTCACTCAGCGACAAAGCGCTTACGTGTCTGACGGAATGCTTAATTCACCTTCCTACAGAGTCGGATTTAATGCTTTGTTGAATCATGAGGATGGATTGCTGGCTCAGTCTTTGATGCAAGAACGCGAGATTTCATTCGTTGAGGCTTCTGCTTTGGTACGAGAAGAAGTGAGTGTACTTCTTGAAACAGTTAATGCGGGTCAGAAATATGAACTTGGTCGTATTGGCTCGTTTGTTAAGACAGCAGAAGGTAATCTTGACTTTACTCCAATGGCTGCTGTCTATCTGCCGGAGAATATGGCGATGCCTATGCTTCGATTGCCGGAAATGATTGCAGTAGAGACTGCTGCAGAAGCAGAGAAGACAAAAGATACGATTCATATCACATTGTCAAGGCGAATGCTTCGCTATGCTTCCATTGTGGCTGTTGTGCTTGGCTTATCGATGGCTCCACTTCACAATCAAACCAGTCAGAAAGCAGGTTTCTTTGTGCCGACATGGGAGTGTGATACCATGCGTGTAACTTCTGCACCTGTTGAAGAGGCTGTTGAGGAGGTTGCAGAGATGCCGAAGGTGGAAAAGTTTGTGCTTGCTCCCAACGTTGTCCCTTCTGTATCTGCTTTGTATGGTACTGGTAATTCTAAAACCAAACCTGAGCAGAAAAACGAAAAACGTCACCATGTGATAATTGCCAGTCTTCCAAGTAGACAGTCTGCTGAACATTTTATTGATCAACTGATTTTGGAAGAGGGCGACGAACCACAGGTTCTTGTTGTTGGTGAAGGAGAAACTTATCGTGTTTCTCTCCGTAGCTTCTCATTGAAAGATGAGGCGCTGGGATATATTGAATACGTCCGTCAGACACGCCCTAATATGCGACGAGCATGGATGCTCCGTCAATAAACAAAAGAAACGATACATTATAATATATATAGAATCCGGGAGGCAATGCTTCCCGGATTTTTTGTTGTAAAATCAGTAGGTAATATGGCCTGAATTTCTCTATAATCGAATAATCGCATAAACTCAAGAATTTATTTGGTATTGTGGTTGTGTTGCGCTATCTTTGTAGGAATATTGGCAGAGAAGGTGGTGGTTGTTACTGCTTTCATATTCAGCCTATAGCAAAGAAACTAATGATAAAAAAACGGCTTTGTCCTCCGAGAAATTGACCTTTTTCGGAGCGGTGAGGCACACTTATTATGGCAGACGATAAAAAAATTATTTTCTCGATGGTTAACGTCAGCAAGACGTTTCCACCGCACAAGCAAGTGTTGAAGAACATCTACTTGTCCTTCTTCTATGGCGCTAAGATCGGCATCATCGGTTTGAATGGTACCGGTAAATCTACGTTGATGAAAATCATTGCAGGCGTAGAGAAGAGCTATGAAGGTGAAGTGGTTTTCTCGCCTGGCTATTCTGTGGGTTATCTTGAACAGGAACCTAAATTCGATGAAGAAAAAACAGTAATCGAGGTCGTTCGCGAAGGCATGGCTCATATTGTTGACATGCTTAAGGAATTTGATGAGGTGAATGAGAAATTCGCTGACCCAGATGCTGATTTTGATAAACTGCTTGCTCGTCAAACAGAACTTCAAGAAATGCTTGACCAGCATGATGCATGGAATCTTGACAATAAATTGGAACGTGCAATGACTGCACTTCGTTGCCCAGACGAAAACGCTGTGATGAAGAACCTCTCCGGAGGTGAACGTCGTCGCGTGGCTCTCTGCCGTCTGTTGCTTCAGGAACCAGATATCTTGTTGCTTGACGAGCCTACCAACCACCTTGACGCCGAGAGTATCGACTGGTTGGAACAACACTTGCAGCAATATGCAGGCACTGTAATTGCCATCACCCACGACCGCTACTTCCTTGATCATGTGGCCGGTTGGATTCTCGAACTTGACCGCGGCGAAGGTATTCCTTGGAAAGGTAACTATAGCGGTTGGTTGGAGCAGAAAACTCAACGCATGGCCCAAGAGGAAAAGCAGGCAAGCAAACGCCGCAAGACTTTGGAACGCGAGTTGGAATGGGTGCGTATGGCTCCATCAGCACGTCATGCCAAAGGCAAAGCCCGTTTGAATGCCTACGACGCCCTTTTGAATGAAGACCAGAAGGCACGTGAAGAGAAATTGGAAATCTTTATTCCTAATGGTCCACGTCTCGGCAATAAGGTTATCAATGCTATTGACGTAGCGAAAGCATTCGGCGACAAGCTGTTGTTTGAAAACATGAACTTTACACTTCCACCTAACGGCATTGTTGGTATCATCGGCCCTAACGGCGCAGGTAAGACCACATTGTTCCGTATGATTATGGGAATGGAAAGTGTGGACAAAGGTACATTTGAAGTCGGCGAAACCGTTAAGGTTGGATATGTTGACCAAATGCACAAAGATATCGATCCAGAGAAGACCATCTTCCAAGTAGTCAGCGGAGGAACAGAATATATCCGTGTGGGCGGTCGCGAGATCAGCGCACGTGCTTATCTCTCACGCTTCAACTTCACCGGTGCCGACCAGGAGAAACTCTGTGGCATGCTTTCAGGTGGTGAACGTAACAGACTTCACCTCGCCCTGACTCTGAAGAGCGAAGCCAATGTTCTCCTCCTTGACGAGCCTACCAACGATATCGACGTGAATACACTTCGTGCTTTGGAGGAAGGTCTCGTGAACTTTGCCGGCTGCGCCGTGGTTATCAGCCACGACCGTTGGTTCTTGGATCGTATTTGTACTCACATCCTTGCTTATGAGGGTGACTCACAGGTATTCTTCTTTGAAGGTTCATACAGCGAATATGAGGAAAACAAACGCATGCGCCTTGGCGATGAAGAGCCAAAACGTGTCCGTTACCGCAAACTGACAGAATAGAAAATTAAACAAATATACATATATAAATAACAATGAAACAAGCAGAAAATTGTAAGAGCGTAGTGATCCGCTTCTGCGGCGACTCTGGTGATGGCATGCAGCTCACCGGTACACTATTCTCTAACCTGTCTGCAATCCTCGGCAACGAGATTGCGACATTCCCAGACTATCCTGCTGAAATCCGTGCTCCACAAGGTACATTAGGCGGTGTATCTGGATTCCAGGTACACGTTGGTACTGGCATCCACACCCCTGGTGATGAAGCCGATGTTTTGGTAGCCATGAATCCAGCAGCACTTAAAGTAAACGCTAAAGTGCTCAAACCAATGAGTGTGCTCATCTTTGACACAGACTCATTCGGTGAGAAGGAGATGGAGAAAGCCGGTTATACAACAGACAACCCATTCACAGAACTTGGTATCTCCGAGACTGTTCAACTCGTGCCAATTGCCTTGACCAAACTCACACGCGAGAGCTTGAAAGACTTCGGCATGGACGCAAAATCAGTTGACAGATGCAAAAACATGTTTGCATTGGGTGTTATCTGCTGGTTGTTCAATCGTCCATTGGATAAAGCCATCCACTTCCTCGGTAACAAATTCGCTAAGAAGCCAGCGCTTCTCGAAGCAAATACCAAGGTGTTGACCGATGGTTTCAACTACAGTCATAACCTCCACCTCAACATCTCAACTTTCCATGTAAGCGAGGCTGACGACCTCCCACACGGTCGCTACACTATCATCGCCGGTAACAAAGCAACTGCTTTCGGCTTGGTAGCTGCAGGTATCCGCTCTGGTCGTCAACTCTTCCTTGGTAGCTATCCTATCACACCAGCAACTGATATTCTTCAAGAACTTGCTGCTCGCAAGGACCTCGGTGTTAAGGCTATCCAAGTAGAGGACGAAATCTCTGGTATGTGTACTGCTATCGGTGCTGCTTTCGGTGGCGACTTGGCTGTATCAAGCACCTCTGGTCCTGGTTTGGCATTGAAATCTGAGGCTCTCGGTTTGGCTGTTATGGCTGAACTTCCAGTTGTCTTGATTGATGTAATGCGTGGCGGTCCTTCAACCGGTCTTCCTACAAAAACAGAACAGACCGACTTGCTCCAAGCCCTCTACGGCCGTAACGGTGAGTCACCAGTTGTAGTTATTGCAGCAAGCACTTCTGACGACTGCTTCCACTATGCATATATGGCTTCTAAGATTGCTTTGGAGAACATGACTCCAGTTATCCTCCTTACCGATGCTTATCTTGGCAACGGTTCTGCTCTCTGGAAATTGCCAAACATCAACGAATTGCCAGAAATTCATCCTCATATCGCTACAGAGGCTCAACGCGAAGGCTTCAAAGCTATAACTCGCGACGAAGAGACCAAAGTACGTTACTGGGCATTCCCTGGCATGGAAGGCTTCATGCACCGCAACGGTGGCTTGGAGAAAGACTACAAGACTGCAGCTATCTCAACAAGCGGTGTCAACCATGCTGAGATGGTGAAAATGCGTCAGCAAAAGGTTCAACAAGTGGCTAACTCACTCCCTGAGTTGAAAGTTTTTGGCAACCAAGATGCAGATACTTTGGTAGTAGGTTGGGGCAGCACCTATGGTCACCTGCTCAGCGCTGTTAACCAACTCAACGCAGAAGGTCACCCAACAGCATTCGCTCACTTCAACTACATCTGCCCACTTCCTAAGAATGCGAAGGATGTGTTGATGAAGTACAAGAAAGTGGTTGTTTGCGAGTTGAACAACGGTCAGTTCGCAACATATATCCGCTCACAAGTACCAAGAGAATATCTCCAATACAATAAGATTGAAGGCCAACCATTCTCTGTTGGTGAATTAGTAGAACACATTAAAACTCTCTAAGCATCATGTTTACAAACAAAGACTATAAAAGCGATCAAGCAGTAAGATGGTGCCCAGGTTGCGGCGACCACGCCATTCTCAATTCACTTCAGAAGGCAATGGCTGAAATCGGCGTTGCTCCTCATCAGATTGCTGTTATCTCAGGTATCGGTTGCTCAAGCCGTCTTCCATACTATATGAATACATACGGTTTCCACACCATTCACGGTCGTGGCGCCGCCATTGCTACTGGTTTGAAAACTGCTCATCCTGAAATCACAGTATGGCAGGCTACTGGTGACGGCGACTGCTTGGCTATCGGTGGTAACCACTTCATTCATAGTGTACGTCGTAACATCGATATCAATGTACTCCTCTTCAACAATCGCATCTACGGTTTGACAAAAGGTCAGTACTCACCAACTTCACCAAAAGGTTTCGTAAGTAAATCATCACCATTCGGTACTGTAGAACGTCCATTCAATCCAGCAGAGCTTCTCCTTGGTGCACGTGGCACATTCTTCGCTCGTACTTTGGACGTAGATCTTCCTACATCACAAATGTGCATGAAAGCTGCAGCTTTGCATAAAGGCACATCTGTTGTTGAGTGCTTGGTTAACTGTATGATCTACAACAATGGTGCTCACAGCTGGATTGCTTCTAAAGAAGACCGTGCTGACCGTACCATCGTTCTCGAACACGGCAAACCAATGATCTTCGGCAAGGACCGCAACAAAGGCCTTGTGTTGGATGGTTGGGATTTGAAAGTTGTGACTATCGGTGAAAACGGTATCACAGAGAAAGATATCCTCGTTCACGATGCAAAATGCCAAGATCCTGTTCTCCACTATAAACTGGCTATGATGCAGGCTCCTGACATGCCTATCGCAATGGGTGTTATCCGCGACGTTGAATGCGAATGCTACGACGAAGCTGTTGCTAACCAAATGGCAGAAGTTCAAGCAAAGAGCAAGGTTAAGACTTTCGATGACCTCCTCGGCACACTTGAACAATGGGATATGTAATCAATCGTATCTATAAATAAAAGTAAGGGGAAGAACAGAAAAAGTTCTTCCCCTTATTTGTCTTTTTAGGGTGTATACATCTTGCTTTTTGTAGATTTGACATGGAAAACATGTCTGTGTTACAGTAAAATCGTATACTGAGGCTTGATTTATTGCTGATTGGCTGATTCTTTTGAGGAGGAATAAAAAAACGGGAGAATTTTTTGCTGTGTGATGAAGATATGCTAATTTTGCGCTCGCAAAAAACAGAGCCGAATGAGGTATCAAATCAGACAACATAATGCACCATTGCGCTTTCGTCGCTACTCTCGCAAAGGGTATGCGGCTTTCCGTTCGTTGCATCGTGAAGTCGTCATCGGTCATGTGGTAAATGCCATTGCTGACCGTCAGATGGCCAAATCTGGTCGTTCCGGTGAATACCTTTCAGATGCTGTTTTTGCCAACTTTGCAAGTGATGACGAATCAGAACGTGAAAGTAGTTTGACTGCGGCGTCTTCTATGTCTATGGCTATCGCAGTAGCCGTTGCTTTGCAAACAACCTCTTTGAACACTTGCGGTGCAGGTGCAGAGGCTAATGTAGAAAATAATTATAAACAAATATCAAGAGGGGCAATCCACGAGGTGGGTTGCCTCTCTCTTTTTTAGTAAGTTATCTATGAGAAAAAAACTCTTGTTTCTTGTGCTGGCGTGCTTCGCTCTCCATGCTCAAGCGCAAATGGACACTGTTTATGTCTATGGTTTGGACGAAGTGTCTGTTACCGGTACACAAATTAAAGTGGCATCTGATGCCTTGCGTGTTGTATCTGTCTTGTCGAAAGAAGAAATCGCAACCTTGCCTGTAACTTCTGTTGCCGATTTGTTGGATTATTTGCCGGGTATTGATGTTCGTACCCGTGGAGCCAATGGCGTTCAGGCTGATATCTCCATGCGTGGTGGTACATTCGACCAGGTGCTCGTTATGCTTAATGGCGTGAATCTGACAGATCCTCACACGGGCCACCACTCATTGAACATTCCTATTGACCTTGATATGGTGGACCGTATCGAAGTGCTTCAAGGTACATCAATCAGTGCTTTCGGCTTGTCTGCTTTCAGTGGAGCTATCAATATCATTACAGGTAATGGCAATGTATCCGAAGTTCGTGCTAAAGTGGAAGGTGGCGATCATGGCTTCTTCTCTCCATCTGTAAGCGTTCATCAAAACGTTGGTAATTGGAAACTTACTGGTGCGGCTTCTTATAATCAGTCAACTGGCTATATGGCTAATACAGATTATAAATACGGAAACCTTCACCTTCAAGCTATCTATGCTGATGACAAAGTAGGACGTTTCAATATCCAATTGGGTGGTCAGTTGAAGGGCTTTGGCTCAAATGGCTTCTATTCATTGAAATATCCTGATCAGTATGAGGCAACTAAAGCTTTGACTGGTGCTGTTGTCTGGGAGTATCAATTTGAAGCCCCTTTGACATTGGAAGCCTCCTTGTTTACTCGTGCTCATTACGACCGTTTTGAACTTTTCCGTGAGGGAGTAGTGGAGTTCCCTTCTTGGTATACCAATCATAACTATCACGTATCCAATGTGTCTGGTGCTAATGCCAAATTGAATTATCACTCAAAAATCGGCCGTACAACTGTAGGTCTTGAAGTTAGAAACGAACACATCCTTTCTAATGTATTGGGCGATTCTTTGACTTCTACACACTATATCCCATTCACAAACAAGGAAATGGAATTTACTGTAGGTAAAAACCGTTTCAATGTCAACTACTTCGCTGAGCAAAGTTTCCTCTATAAAAACCTTTCTGCAAGTGTAGGCGTGGCTGGTAACTATAACACCATGTTTAATAATAACTTCAGCTTCGGTGCAAATATTGGCTATAGCTTTGCCGGAGGTAATGTCTTTGCTGGTGTTAACCGTAGTCTCCGTTTGCCTACTTTCACCGACCTCTATTATAAGAGTGCCACACAGATTGCCAACCCTGAACTCAAACCAGAATCAAGCATGACAGTAGAGTTGGGTGCCCGTTATGCTATCAATGGCTTCCATACTGCTTTGAATGTATATTATCGTATGGGTCAAAATATTATCGACTGGGTAAAAGCACCAGAAGAAGAAAAATGGCGTAGCATGAACCACACAGCAGTAAATGCACTTGGTGGTGAGTTTACTGTTGGTTACCGTGGTGGCTATTGGTTGAAAAATATCGAGGCAACTTATGCTTATTGCCATCTTGACAAAGATGCAGGCGAGTTGATGAGTAAATATGCACTTGACTATCTGAAACACAAACTCACCTTCACACTTAGCCATGGCATTTATCGTGGCTTCGGTGCAGAATGGCAACTTGTCTTCCAAAGCCGTAATGGTGAATTTACTGATGTAGAGGGTGCTCAACAAACCTATAAGCCAGTGCTTTTGCTTGATGGCAAGATTTATTGGCAGCATAAGAATATCAATGTTTATGCAAGTGCTACCAACCTTACCAACCGTAAATACTACGACTATGGCGGCATTCTCCAACCAGGCATCTGGGCTAAAGCCGGTATCGCAATCACAATCAATACTGACAAAAAATAGAACAATATAGTTGAAACATAGTGTGCCGACTCTTACTTGAGCCTGCTCACACGGACTCCCATGATGACTGTTGCCATTGTGGGAGTTTTTTTGTTTGGAATGGTGTTGTTCTTTTGGGTGTATGTGTGGTTATAAAAAATCAACTATCTTTATTCACTTTTTTGCATCTCTATGCAACTATATTATGAACCGTATGGAAAAGATGCATCGCCATACATAATATTCATAAATAGTAAAACAATGAAAAGAATCAACTATCTGATGGGATTTTTATTCGTTTTGACCTTAGCTGCTTTTGCCAGCTGCGACAAAAACGAAACAATGACTATGGAAGCCACAGAAAACTCTGTTGAGGCAGCCAACGATTACGAGAAACCCTATACAGAAGTGCTTACGGAGCCAAAGAATCATTATTCAGTTGGTGTAAGCGGAAAAGTATATACTTCTCAGGGTCTACTCTATAGCAAGATTCACACCCAGGTTACACTGACTAAACTTTCTCAACGTAATATGGCAACATTTTCAATGGAGGAATCAGAATCGGAGTACAGGGTGACAGTAGTTCGAATCAAATCGTCTGTGGATCATACCGATGTTGCAGAAGATATTTGCAGCAACGATTCATCCGAAATGTCGAAATTTGTGCTTGAAGCCGTAATGGGAGACCACTCGGTAAAAGTTTGGTTCGACAAAGAAAGTGGAATGTGGCATGGTTTTATCGTTGAAAAATGATAATTGACTATCTTCGTTAACAAATACAAGCTGGAAGACGATTCGCCTTCTGGCTTGTATTCTTCGTTGCATAATGAAAGAGACTTTTATTGAGATATACGATATTTTGATTTTCAGAGCCGAGAGCATTGTCAAGAATAAAGACGATGCCTATGACATCGTACAAGACCTGTTTTTGACTATCGATGACCGGAAAAATCTATTCCAAAATATTTCAAACAAACGGGGTTATTTGTACGGAATGGTTACAAAGAAAGCCTTGATGCTTTTGCGTGAGAAGCAAAACCATGCCGAGAAAGAAAAATCAATTGTCACTGGCGTCACACACGAAGATTCAAGCATTCTGCTTGATATTGACAAACTCTTATCGGGATTAACCAACCTGCAAAGGCAGATTGTTCAGTTGCATGATATTGAGGGTTTTTCGTGTTTTGAGATAGCCATCAAGATTGCCCGCACTCCTGTTGCTGTCAAGAAACAACTTGCACTTGCACATAAAACACTAAAAAACATCTATAAAAATGGATTTTGAACAATTGGATAAACACCTGGCATCGTTTTATGACGGAACGATAAACCAGCACGACTTAGAAAAACTTTTTGATGCCTTTTTATTCGACTCCGACGTACGAATTCTTAGGCCGAACGATGCGGCTATACTGATACCGCTCGCCCTGGCCAGAAAAGACCACCAGTCTGAGCAGGCAGGCATGATGAGATCTCATTCTCGCCCCAAGTGGATCGCCGCGGCCATTGTTTTCTTCGCCATAATCGTAGGGTCGATAGCCTTATTGGAATTCAGACAGCCTACACAAATATATATCAGTACAACCGATTGCGACAACGAGTGTGCCGAACAATGGTTGGCAAGAACAATACAGACAGCCTTATGAAAAAGATTTTATTATTCATGATTTTGGCCATGAACTTTTCCTTCTTTGCCCAATCCGATTTCTATCAGACTTGTTTGTCTCGGAAAGATGTGGCAAAAGTGGCCTGTTTCCGGAATCAGAAGGTTGACGATGAACGAGTTGATGTTACTTTGGTGCAGGCCAAAGATAGTACTGCTTTTAGAAAGATTCTTGATGAGTATGGCATACCATTCTCAAAAGATTCCAAAGCGGAGGGCCTGACGATTTGTATTAGGAACAACGACGACCCAATGCTTGAACAACCTCAAAAAAACGGAAAGGTTTCACTAAAAAACGCCTGCCTTATCGGAGCCTCCGAGACAGAACTTACAATCTATGTTTTCCATGATCTGAGAAATGAAGACAGGCTGCTGACAATTATCCAGTACATCCTAAACGAGAAAAATAGGAAAAAGTGATTTGTTCTTAGGATTCATGAGGTCAAAATTTGACAATCTATTTGTTGGTCCTGCCTGATTTTTGGGGAACTGGTATATTCAAATAGTGGCAAATGGTTTTCTTTCAAAACTGCAAGGTAACCATTTTGTTGCAGCTGTTTTTGTGAGAAAACTAAGAAAAAACTTTTTGCTGCTGATGAGTTTTTTACAGAAAACTCCGGAGACATTCTGCAGAAACCGTTTACCTTTGGGAAATAATGGAATTGATATCACATTTGACTCTTTTTTGAACGAAAACCTGGGATTTTTTTACCTGAGATTGAAATGAAAAATGTATTTTTGCACCATGGCAAAACAGAAACCAAAATTCTATGTCGTATGGGTTGGACGTGCTACTGGCGTGTTCGACTCATGGAGTGAATGTGAGGCTGCTGTAAAAGGTTTTGGCGGAGCGAAATACAAAGGCTTTCCTTCTCGTATAGAAGCGGAACAGGCTTTCGCTCAGACCTATGAAGATTATGTGGCTCCGATAGATCGTTCCAAGCCAAGGGTAAAAAAACAGCATACTGAACCTGCCATCAAAGAGGCCTTGGCTGTGGATGCTGCTTGCAGTGGACCATGTGGACCGATGGAATATCAGGGCGTATGGGTGGCTGATGGTAGGCCGATTTTCCATTTTGGACCCCTTCCTGATGGTACTAACAATGTGGGCGAATTTCTTGCCATCGTTCATGGTCTTGCCTATATGAAACAATGTGGATGCAAATTCCCAATATATAGTGACAGCCGCAATGCTCTTCTGTGGGTTAAGAACAAACGTTGCAATACAAAACTAGAGCATACCCCAAACAATGCTGAGATTTTCAACCTCATAGCAAGAGCAGAGAAGTGGTTGCTGGAAAACGATTACTTTGATATTCCGTTGCTTAAGTGGGAAACGAAACTCTGGGGAGAAATCCCGGCAGACTTCGGACGGAAATGAATGATAGAAAATAGAACGACAAAAAAATGGGCGGGTTGTCTTTTGGGAAATAAAAGGTTGCTCGCCTATATTATTTTTCAATAATCTTGCTTGTTTTATTCGAAAAAAAATTGTTACTTTGCACCTCTAAATACTTTAATTGTAGTATTGGCTCTTGTTGGCTGATATACTTTCATAATGCTTTGAAAATAAAAATATTATGAAGAAGCTAAGAGTTCTTTTATCGCTATTGTTGGTTGGTTTCTTTGTAGCAGCCTTCCAATTTCTAATGATGTCCAGTAGCGATGCTTCGAGCGTGGTAACCCGTGCTTCTCAGATGGGTAATGCCCAAAGTAACGACACAAATTTGGCTACCAAAGGCTTGAAACAATACATGTTTATCGACATTAAGGAATCAAACCTTTCTCATTTTCAGCTCAATGGTGTAAACACGCTGACAGGTGACAGCATCTATCTGGTGCCAACCAATGTGCATGTCATAGCTCCTGTCAATAACCATGAGTTGAGTTTCGTGGAGAAATTTTTTGATAAAGGCGATGTAATCGTAAACTGTGTGCTGATGGGACTCTATGTGGCAATCCTCGTGCTCTTCATCTTACTGATAGTTTCATTTTTTCGCACCAAGGTGTTTAATCTAAACAACGTAAAACACATCAAAACAGTAGGCGTCTTGATGTTGGTTGCTGGCGTACTGAACGGTCTTTGGATTGCGATGAAATTGTACGTTACATCACTCTCCATTCAGTTGGAAGGCTACGAAGTCTCTTATAGCCATGCATTTGAGTGGGGTCCAATAGTGTCAGGACTGGTTGTTTTGGTTATGTGCGAAGTACTTCGTTTGGCCACCTCAATGAAAGAAGAACAAGACTTAACCATTTAATCCGGAACAGACATGCCAATAGTAGTAAAACTTGACACCATGATGGCTAAACGCCGTATGTCTCTGAATGAGTTGTCGGAGCGTGTGGATATCACACCAGCCAACCTCTCCATTCTCAAGACCGGCAAGGCAAGAGCCGTACGATTCTCTACGTTGGAGGCAATCTGCAAAGTGCTGCGTTGCCAACCAGGTGAAATTCTGGAATATGTGGACGAACCGTCAGAAAGTAAAGAATAGTAAGAAAGTAATTCTATAAATTTATACAAAATGAAAGCAAGAATCTTAAGCATTTTGGCTGTGCTGTTTATGTTTGCAGCAGTAGCCAACGCCCAGACTAAGGCTCCTCAAGGCTATCAGGAGTACACACTCCAGAATGGCATGAAAGTATTCCTCTGGGAAGATCACAACAAACCAGACGTTCACGGACGCGTGGTTTGCCGTGCAGGTTCAGTGGACGAACCATCAGAATACACTGGTTTGGCTCACTATCTCGAACACATGCTCTTCAAGGGCACAGAGACCATCGGCACTCTTGACTGGGAGAAAGAGAAACCTCTCTATGAGCAGGTTGTAAAACTCTACGACCAACTCGCTGCCGAAAAAGACGAGGCTAAACGCAAAGAACTCATCAAGAAAATCAATGAGGTTTCAATGGAAGAAGCTAAGTATACCGCTACTGACGACTTCTCAAACCTCATCGAATCAATGGGTGGCGACAACCTCAACGCATTCACCAGCTACGACCTCACCGCTTACCACAACGATTTCCCTGCTTATCAGATGGAGAAATGGATGATGGTAAACTCAGATCGTTTGATCAACCCTGTTTACCGTAGCTTCCAAGCTGAGTTGGAGAACGTATTCGAAGAGTACAACATGTACCAAGACGACTACGGCACACACCAACGTGAATTCCTCTTCGAGAAAGTTTACGAAGGTTGCCCATACTCACGCGACGTTATCGGCTACGCTTCACACTTGAAAAACCCACAAATCAGCGCCCTTATCAACTTCTACAACACATGGTATGTGCCAAACAACATGTGCTTGATGCTCGTTGGTAACTTCAACTCAGAAGAGGTAAAACCTTTGATTGAGAAATACTTCGGTCGCTTGCAACGTAAAGAAATTCCTGCACGTACCCAATATCCAGTAAAAGAAATCAAGAATGAGCACTTTGAGTGCAAAGTTGGTTACTATCCACAATACTACTGGATCTTCAAAGGTATCGCTATGAACGATGCTGATGATGTACTCTTGGATTTCACTACATCAATGCTTAACAACGGTCACAACACCGGTATGTTGGATCGCTTGATGTTGGATGGTACTGTAAACGCTGCTTATGTTTCAAGTGATAGCCGCCGCGACCGTGGTACAATCATGGTAGTTGGTATGCCTTACTACGACGTTGCTCAAGGTCGTTTCGAGTCAGAGAAACAGACAGAGAAAGTAATCTTCGCCGAAATTGAGAAATTGAAACGTGGCGAATTCTCAGACGAGTTGTTCCAATCAGTAAAACAACAACAACTCCAAAGCTTCAAACTGATGTTTGAGAATGCTTCTAACAAAGTAAACGCTATTACCTATGCCTTCGCTTACGGTCAGGAAATGAGCGAATACTTCGAAATGGACAAGAAAATTGCTGCCATCACCAAGGAAGATGTTAAACGCATCGCTAACAAATACCTTGATGGCGCTCACATGACCATTGCTTTCTCAGAAGGTGCTCCTAAGAAAAACAAACTCGCTAAACCACAAATCCAACCTCTCGATCCACCTAAAGGCGTTCAAACTGAGTACGCTAAAAACTTCGACAAGGTTCCTTCCGGTAACGTGGTTGTTGAGTACAACAACTTCAATGACGTAAAAGAACTCAGCCTCTACAATGGCGTAAAACTCTTCTACACCCAAAACCCAATGAACGACGTGTTCACACTCACATTGAAATATGGTGTAGGTACAGAGAAAATGCCTAAACTTGAATATGCTGCCGCTTTGATGAATACTGCTGGTATGATGCCAGACGTATCTGCAACAGCTCTCCGCAACCGTTTCAGCGCTCTTGGTGCAACTTGCTCATTCAGCGTATCTAGCGGTTACTTCTACATCTCTATCTCTGGTGATGAGAAAAACCTTGCAGAAATCTGTAAGTTGATGACTCAACTCACCTATATGCCAAAACTCGACCAGAAACAGATTGAAAGCGTTATCGGTAACGAGTTGAACAGCCGTCAACGTGAGAAAACCAACCCTAACGTTCTCTCATCAGCTATGATGGAATACATCATGTACGGTGACAAATCAGCTTACATCGACCGTATTCCTGTTGACGAGCTCTATAGCGTTCAATTCACAGGTGATTCTTACAACGTAAACTATCTCCTTTCTAACACTGACTTGGCTACAACAATCCAAGACGCTATCAAATACTCTGTTGACATCCACTACGTTGGTCAAAAACCAATGGCAGAGGTTCAAGAGATCCTCAAAGCTAACGTGCCTATCAGCAAGGAAGCTATCCCAACCACCTCACCAGTATTCCGTGAGCGCAAACACTACGACAAAACTCAAGTGTTCTTCCTCTCAAACAAAGAGGTTCAACAAGCTAAGGTTTACTTCTATGTTGATGGTGTTCCATTCAACATCGAGGACGACGTAGACTACGATGCATTCAACCAATACTTCAGCGGTGGCTTCAGCGGCTTGGTAATGAACGAAATCCGTGAGAAACGCTCTATGGCTTATACAGCTTACGGTAGCTTCGTAAACCCAGGTTATCCAAACCAGAAATCTTACCTCATCGGTTATGTTGGTACTCAGAGCGATAAAGTAGCTGATGCTATCGACGTTTATATGGACCTCTTGCAAAACATGCCTTCTTATCCAGAGCGCATCGACAATATCAAGGTCTTCCTCCGTCAATCAGCTCTTACTGCTAAACCATCATTCCGTTCTAAGAGCCAAGTATTTGACCACTGGAAACAGATGGGCTATACCGATGACCCAGCTCGCGTTAACATGCCAAAGGTTGACAACCTCAAGTTCGAACAGATTGTTAACTTCTACAACAAATACATCAAAGGCAAACCTGTTACCATCATCGTTATGGGTGACGATAAAGCTATTGATGTAAAACGCATCCAAGCTAAATACGGCAAGATGCAGAAAATCAACTCTGCAAAATTGTTCAAAGGCGGTTTCTAATTTAGAAACATAGCAGAATAACCCAAAGGGGCTTTCTTGGATTTTCCGGGAGAGCCCCTTCTTTTTTATGAAAATTATAGTAATTAGAATTATTTGCACATTATATAATAAAGTTGTATATTTGCAGCAAAATGGAATCATAGATTATTCCTTTTTATCTTACTCTATAATATGAAAAGTTATAATTTTGCAAATATATGGCGCAAACTGCTGATAGTGTTTGTTATATCATTCGCTGTCATTGGCTTTGCTTTTTATTCTATACGCCAGAATCGCCTGAATACCCCTATGGAAGATATTGTGGCAGGTGAACTTTCTATTGAAGAATTGCTTACTCTTCACCAAGGGGCTGAGGGAGTTGCGCGTTTCCCTTATGCCAACTCTGTGTTTCATCAGTTGTACGACCTCGAGTTTTTAGACACATTGTATTATTTCTCTACAACTCGTGACTATGAACTGTGTGAGGCTACCTTTAATCTCTGTGTTTCTTCTTATTATATCCAAAACTCCAAGTTTCAACTTGCTTTGGATGCAGCGCAGTTGGCAGAAGCCTATTTCAAAAACGACCATCTCCATCAATTGGAATTGTCTGGAGCTTGGTGTAATATCGGCGTTGCTTACAGTAAACTTGGTGATTTTGACCGTGCTCTAAATTATCAGTTGGATGGTCTTGAGTTGGTTAAGAAGGTGAATAATCCGAAACAATTGGGCTATGCCCTCTATAATCTGGCTGGATGTAGCGTTATGATGCAGCGTTACGATACTGCTAAGAAATATATTGATGAGGCCATTCGTTATGCACGAGAGTATAACAAGGAGGTTAGGGGAGAGCACTCTCTTTCAACTTACCTTGGACTTGCCGGTTATATCTATTCTCAATTGGAGAGATTCTCACAGGCAATTGACTTTGTTGATGAGGCTTATCGTATTGACTCTTTGAACAATAATGTAGAGGGTATGCCAAGTCAGTTGCTTCAGATCTCTGCTGTCTATCTCAATATGGGCGATAGCTATACTGCTCATAGACGATTGAAAAAGGCACTTAAGATACTTGAACAGTACCCTAACTCGCAGATGGAAGCGGCTGTGAACAATCAGATTGCAAACATAGAGACTCGAGCAGGGCAATATGACTCGGCTGAGGTTCACCTGAATCGTGCTATCCTTCACTATAGAGAGTCAGGCAATCGTTATGCCGAACGTAATGTGCTCCGTAACCTTGCCAAGGTTCACATGAAAACGGATCCTGAACTTGCTTGCCAGGACTTTCAGGATTATATCGCATTCTCTGATTCCATGCACTTAGCTGAAGCTACGGCTCAGCTGAATGAATATCGTGTGAAGTATGAAACTGATGAACTTGAGCTTGCTGCCGAGAAACAGCGCAACCGTACAAAAACAATCGTGGTCATTTCGATAGCAATGCTCTTGCTGTTTGCTGGTGCCATTCTTGTCTTGTCTTATATCCTCTCTGCCAAGCAGAAAGCTATGCAACGTGAGGAACAATTCTATAAATCAAAGAATAACTTCTTTACCCATATTACTCACGAGTTTCGTACGCCTCTGACGGTTGTTCTTGGTTATGGTCAACAGATGAGGAATAATACCTTGGATTCAGATGAGAGTATTCAAGAAGTAGGTGAAATGATAACTCGACAGGGCTCACAGATGCTTTCGTTGATTAACCAACTGCTTGATCTTATGAAAGTTTCTTCCAATGCCATACGTTTGAAATACTATACGGCTGATATTGTTTCGTATGTGAAAATGGTGGTGGATAACTACCGTCAACTGGCAGTCGACAAGAGGGTACGCCTGACTGTTACAAGCGAGAGAGATAACTGTGATGTCGACTTCGTTCCAGACTATATTCATAAAATTGTACGCAACTTGGTCTCTAATGCCATCAAATTCACCCCGCAAGAAGGATTTGTTCATGTGGCATTGTCTTTTACTGAGAATGATGTTATAATCAAAGTTTCAGACTCGGGCATTGGTATTCCGAAAGAAGAACTTGCGCATATTTTTGATGAATTCTATCAAGTAAGTAGCAATGGACAGTATAAAGGAACAGGCATTGGCTTGTCTTTGGTGTCAAAGGTTGTAAGCATATTAAAGGGTACCATTGAGGTTTCAAGTGAATCGGGAACCGGAACGCAGTTTACAGTAACGTTGCCGAGGTATTATGATGGTGAAAAATATCAAGGACTTAATGCCAATGTCGAAGAAGGCAACGAATTGATTGCTGCAGAAAGAACTGACAGAAACCGTCAACTTCCAGTTGGCGTTAGAGACTCTGATGCGCCAATACTTCTTATTGTGGAAGATAACGAGGATATCTCGCATTATATTGCTTCTCAGCTCCATAACCGCTATCAACTATATTATGCAAGCAATGGTGTTGAAGGCTTGAGAGTGGCTAATGAAGTAATGCCAGACTTGATTATTAGTGACTTGATGATGCCGGAAATGGATGGTAATGAACTCTGTCGACAGATTCGTACGTCTGACTTGTTGAACCATATTCCATTTGTCATGGTTACTGCCAAAACAACGGATGAGGACAAGATTCAAGGCTTACGTGTTGGTGCGGATGCTTACTTGTTCAAACCATTTAATGTAGAAGAATTGAATGTTAGTGTTGAGAATTTGATCTCGCATCATCGCACAATAAAACAAATGATTCGGGATTTGACTACTCATGCATTGGAAATGACTCCTTCTTTGGATGCTGCAAGTTCAAATCGTGCCGAACTTCCTGGTGGACAGATAGAAATAGAACAACTTGTGCCAGAAAAAACAGAGGAAGGCAAGGAGAATGGAAAACAGCCTGAGGAGATTACCTTCAGCGAGGCTCAGCAGTCATTCCTCTTGAAACTCAATCGTACGATAGAAGCGCTTATTGATAAGAAAGTGGCTGTTGATGTGCAGACTATTGCAAGTGAGATATGCTTGAGTTCGAAGCAACTTGGTCGTAAGATTCAGTCTATCACAGGTGAAACAACGGTCAATTATCTAGCGCAATATCGTGTAGAAAAGGCTAAGCATATTCTTCTTGAGGACGTAGAGGCACCTGTTGCTGAGGTTGCTACTTTGTGCGGTTTTGAAGATGGCGCCTATTTCTCACGTGTGTTCAAGCAGGTGGTTGGTGAAACACCTACACAATACCGTAAGCATAACGGATAGCAATCCTTTGTATATAAAAGAAAGGCTCGGTGTTAACCGGGCCTTTTCTGTTTTGGGGAAGTATGTGTTGTCTTATTACATGTGAATATCGTATGTTGTTTTCTTATTATGCATTGGGTTTGCCAAAGAATAATTTTGGTGTTGAGGCGTCGTCAAGCAGTCTTGGCTTGGCTTTATTCTAAATCTCTTTTGGGTGGTTCCTGCAGTGCATAAGTAAGCTTGTTCAGATTCTCATAGTGCTTGATTATTGATTCGTAATATTATCAAACGTTATGCTTGAAAACTTGTTGCTTTTTGTCTTGTGTAATTTGTAGAAATCGGACATCTAATTTGTAAATATTGGACATTTTATGGCGTAAGGTGCAGAAAATTAGTGCTGTCTAAATATTTATGTAAGGTTTGATTTTGTCTGGAATGTCCAAAATAATGTCCATTATTTCGTGTCTCTGAGATTGTAGAAACGTCTACTTTTGCATCGCAATTAAGAGCGAGACAATTAGTAATTCTCGCGTAAGACTATTAGACTTGGGGATTATCAGTACCCCCCGTATTTCCAGTTTTAACCTCTCCGTTGATTTTCTTTGGACGGAAGGTTTACGTATGAATTCAAAATATAAATGGCGTTGATTTTCGAATCGACGCCTTTTTTGTTTTTATGTGTGTTTTTTTTAGGGGGGGGACGAGTGAGATGAATGGTATATATAAAAAAAGTGACCGCTAGCCTCACGGCTCGCAGCCACACCATATAACCATTAAATTATGAACTGAAAACTATTCTTTTGCTTCTGTTCGGGTGATGAAACGAATTTCAATCTCAGTCTTCGTGACCAATAGAAATTCTATGTGTTTCATCGATGCAAAAATACTAAGTTTTTTTGACCCGTACAAGAAATAAGTGGATAAAAATAGTGTATGATTGTTCTGTTTGCTTCTGTCTGCTTTGGCATGGGTGTTGTTGTTTGTAATATAAAGATATATAGTCTATTATAATCTGTGTGCTCTTCGGTTGTCTGTGAAATATTTATGTGTCTGAAAAGTTTTACTCGGATGGGCTGGCGTTTGTGGTGTTTTGGATATAATTTTGTTTTTGGAAATTATTTGGAATTATTGGCACGCTGTTTGCTCTTTAGTGCTATCAGAAAACAAACATCAAAAATATACTATGAATTTCAACAAGTTTACAACAAAATCGCAAGAGGTTGTGCGTGGAGCTATAGAATACGCCAACTCCTTGAACCAACAATCGGTTGAAACTGCCCATTTACTGGTTGCTTTGACTGAAAAAGGCGAACAGACCATCGGCTTCTTGTATGGAAAGCTCGGTGTTGATCGTGAACGTATCCTTAGTGCTGCTCGTGCTGTGGCTCAAAATCTCCCGAAAGTGACCGGTGGTGAACCGTATCTCTCCCGCGAGATGAATGCAGTGCTTGATAAAGCAGAGGCTTTGTCGCAAAAAGACGGCAATGAGTTTGTCTCAATGGAATATCTGCTGTTGGCATTGCTCTCGGTTGACAATGCAATGCGTTCACTCCTCCAAGATGCTGGCTGTGGACAGCATGATCTTATAGAATCGATAAAAGAACTCCATAAGGGTAGCAAGGTTAACTCTCAGGACGCGGAGCAGACTTATCAGTCGCTTGAGCGTTATGCTGTCAACCTGAATGCCCGTGCCCGCGATGGCAAACTGGATCCTGTTATTGGCCGAGACGACGAGATTCGTCGAGTGCTTCAGATTTTGAGCCGTAGAACCAAAAATAATCCTATCCTTATTGGTGAACCGGGTACTGGTAAGACCGCTATTGCTGAGGGGTTGGCTCAACGTATCGTGAGGGGAGATGTGCCTGAGAACCTTAAGCACAAACAGCTCTATAGCCTTGATATGGGTGCTTTGATTGCTGGCGCTAAATATAAAGGTGAGTTTGAGGAACGATTGAAGGCTGTTGTCAATGAGGTAGTCAAAGCTGATGGCGACATCATTCTTTTTATTGATGAAATCCACACACTGGTAGGTGCTGGCAAGGGTGAGGGAGCTATGGATGCTGCCAATATCTTGAAACCGGCCTTGGCTCGTGGTGAACTGAGGGCTATCGGTGCTACTACACTTGATGAGTATCAGAAATACTTCGAGAAAGACAAGGCGCTTGAGCGTCGTTTTCAGACAATCATCGTTGATGAGCCTGATGAGGCAAGTTCTATCTCTATTCTCCGTGGTTTGAAGGAGCGTTACGAGAATCACCATAAGGTAAGAATTAAAGATAGTGCCATTATTGCTGCTGTTAAGCTGTCGTCCCGATATATTACCGACCGTTTCTTGCCAGATAAGGCGATTGATTTGATTGATGAATCGGCTGCCAAACTTCGTCTTGAGATGGACTCGCTTCCAGAGGAGCTTGATGTGGCAGATCGTAATATCATGCAGTTGGAAATCGAACGCGAGGCTATCAAGCGAGAGAATGATACCCAAAAGCTTGAGGAACTGAACCGTGAGATTGCCCAATTGAAAGAGAGCGCTGATGCTATGCGTGCTGAGTGGAAAAACGAGAAACAGATTATCGATACCATTCAACAGTGTAAAATTGATATTGAACAACTGAAATATCAGGCAGATGCAGCAGAGCGTGCTGGCGATTATGGACGTGTGGCAGAGATTCGCTACGGACGTATCAAAGAGGCTGAACAGAAAATGGCGGACAATCAAAAGAAGCTCGTGGAGATTCAGCACGACAATCCATTGATTAAGGAAGAAGTTGATGCCGATGATATTGCCGAGATTGTAAGCCGCCACACTGGTATTCCTGTTACTAAGATGATGCAGGGTGAACGTGAGAAACTTATCCATTTGGAGGAGGAACTTCATAAACGTGTAGTTGGTCAGGATGAGGCTATTGCTGCAGTAAGTGATGCTATTCGTAGGAGTAGGGCTGGTCTTCAAGACCCTCGCAAGCCTATCGGTTCGTTCATCTTCCTTGGTACTACAGGTGTTGGTAAGACCGAATTGGCCAAGGCGCTTGCCGAGTATCTCTTTGATGATGAGAATATGATGACCCGTATCGATATGAGTGAGTATCAGGAGAAATTCAGTGCTACTCGTTTGATAGGTGCGCCTCCAGGATACGTTGGCTATGATGAGGGTGGTCAATTAACAGAGGCCATTCGCCGCAAACCTTACTCTGTGGTGCTGTTTGATGAGATTGAAAAAGCTCATCCTGATGTATTTAATCTGTTGCTTCAGGTTTTGGACGATGGTAGGTTGACAGATAATAAGGGTAGAACTGTTAATTTTAAGAATACTATTATTATAATGACTTCCAATCTTGGATCGCAGTTGATTCGTGAGAAAATGGAGCAGATGACTGGCTCTAATCGCGAAGATGTGCTGGAATCTACAAGAGATGAGGTCATGGAACTCTTGAAAAAAACAATCCGTCCTGAGTTCTTGAACCGTATCGATGAGTTGATTATGTTCACTCCGCTTACCCAAGAGCAAATCTCAGAGGTTGTGAGGATGCAACTTAATTCGCTGAGAAATCAGTTGAAACAGAATAATATCGAGCTGGATGTAACCGAACGGGCAGTTGCTCTGCTGTCGAAACTCGGCTATAATCCGGAGTTTGGCGCTCGTCCAGTGAAACGTGTTATTCAACGCGAAGTTCTGAATGAACTGTCGAAGCGAATCATCGCAGGCGAAGTTGTTTCAGAGGGGAAAATAATGCTTGATGAACAGGAAGGCAGACTCTCTTTTCGAAATTAAAAAACTTTTTTTTGAGTGAATATGTGACATAATTGTCAGTAAGACTGGATGATAAGTGCTTTGGTAAAATTTGAGGCAAAAATTTTATGTTAATAGCACAATAAATGCACTATTTTCTCGTTTTAATTTAAACTTTCGGAGAAAACTCAGTCTATAAAGACAGAAGGGGGCCTCCGGGAGTCCTTGGATAGAAAAGAAGTTTTGTTTTTTCATAGTAATATCAAGCAGTGCGTGAGCATAGCAATTAAACAATGTATTTTGTTTTTTACGAGTGCAGAGACAGAGCAATCTGCATAAGAGTAAAGAAACGTTTTTGTTCAGATTAGTTGGGGCCGCTGGAAAGGGATTTTCAGCGGTCTTTTTTTGTCTCCAATTGAAACGGGGTAGCGAGGAATGCTGGTTCAAAAAAAAGTGTTATATTTGCGCTTTAATAATAATGTATCGCAGCCCGGTGCTGTTGACAAGGATTATGCTTGTAGAATTTTTTAAAACAATAGGACGTTACGCTCAACTTATGGGCAGAACCTTTTCCAAACCAGACAGTTGGAAAATGTTTTGGCGTATGATGCCGAGAGAAATGGCTAAATTGGGCGTGGATACCATAGGCATTATTGTTATCATCTCGCTGTTCATTGGCGTGATTATGACGATGCAAACTGTGATGAATACGGAAAATCCGATGCTGCCTCGCTACAGTACCGGTTTGGTGCTTCGTGACACCCTGCTATTGGAGTTCTCCAGTTCCATCATGTGTCTGTTGCTGGCCGGTAAGGTTGGTTCCAACATCGCTTCAGAAATCGGTTCCATGCGAATAACAGAGCAGATTGATGCCTTGGAGGTCATGGGTGTGAACTCTGCCAGCTACCTGATTCTTCCAAAAATCGTCGGTCTGGTGCTTTTCATGCCAGTGCTTGTGATTCTCAGCTCATTCCTTGGTCTTGCAGGCGGTATGGGTGTAGCCTATTTCACCGACCTTATCACCCTCGACGACTTTATTTACGGTATTCAGTATGCCTTCATCCCGTTCTATTTGACACAGGCGATTATCAAGTCGTTCTTCTTCGGCTTCATCATATCGTCGGTTTCTGCCTTCTATGGCTATTTTGCCTACGGAGGTGCATTGGATGTAGGTCGTGCATCTACTAACGCCGTAGTTAATAGCAGCATCCTTATTCTGCTGTCCAATATCGTCTTAACTCAAATATTGCTCAATTAGGTCATGATAGAAGTCAAGAATCTGTTCAAGTCTTTCGACGGAAAAGAGGTGCTGCACGACATCACCACCACGTTCTATAACGGCAAGGTCAATCAGATCATCGGCCAGAGCGGCTCAGGTAAGACCGTATTGATGAAATGCACCATTGGACTCTATCGCGCAGACAGTGGCGAGGTGATGTACGACGGCCGTAACATCGTAAACATGACTACCGACGAGGTCAAGAAACTACACCAGGAAGTGGGCATGCTTTTCCAGGGCTCTGCCTTGTTTGATTCCCAGACCGTATTGGAAAACGTCATGTTCCCTCTGGAGATGTTCTCCAATATGACCCAGAAAGAAATAGAAGCACGTGCTAAATTCTGCCTCTCAAGGGTTAACATTGATCCCGTGGCATTCAAGTTGGCTCCATCGGAAATCAGTGGCGGTATGCAGAAACGTGTAGCTATTGCCCGTGCCATCGCGCTGAATCCTAAGTATCTTTTCTGCGATGAACCAAACTCGGGTCTTGACCCTGTTACCTCCATCGTAATTGATAAACTGATTGCCGAAATCACCCAAGAGTATGACATCACCACGGTGGTTAATACCCACGATATGAACTCTATCATGGAGACTGGCGACAATATTGTCCTGATCAGGAAAGGCAACAAGGCATGGCAGGGCTCACGCAACGATATCTTCTCGTCAGACAACGAGGCATTGAACGATTTCGTCTTTGCTTCTCAACTGTTCAAGGAGGTAAAAGCGGCTCAATCACGATAAAACACAGACTATTAACACAAACCTTATCATATTATGGAAGAAAAAGTAAGATATTCCGACGAAGAACTCCAGGAGTTCCGAGAAATTATTGAGGCCAAATTGGCTAGGGCGCGTGCTGAATTCAACGAGCTCACCTCTATCATGAGCAACTCAGGTAACGATGTGAATGACACATCACCTACCTTCAAGAACATGGAAGAAGGCGCATCCACACTGTCAAAAGAGGCTCATGGCCAAATGGCCCAACGTACGATGAATTTCATCCATCACCTTGAGGATGCGTTGGTACGAATCAACAATAAAACCTATGGCATCTGCCGTGAAACCGGTAAACTGATTCCTAAAGCCCGACTGATGCGCGTTCCTCACGCTACACTTACCGTTGAGGCTAAGGAAAAACTTGCAAAAAATAAAAAATGACCCTCGTTTAGAGGTTTTATATGAAGACAAAGAAAATCGTAGCAGCACTCATCATCATTGGTATGATAGTCATCGACCAGGTGGTGAAGATTGCTGTTAAAACCCACATGGCATTGGGAGAGTCCTTTGAGATTTTCCCTTGGTTCAAAATCCTGTTCGTTGAAAATCCGGGTATGGCATTCGGCATGAGCATTGGAAGCAAATGGATACTCACCACCTTCCGAATCATTGTCTCTGCTGCCGTCATGTACTATCTGGTAAAACTTATCAAAATGAACAGCAGAATGAGTTATATCGTTACCATATCCCTATTGTTCACGGGAGCTGTTGGCAATATCATCGACTGCATGTTCTATGGACAGATTTTCAGCGAGAGCACCTATTTCTCCGTCGCCTCTCTCTTCCCGGCCGGAGGTGGCTATGCACCAGTCATGCTGGGCCGTGTGGTCGATATGCTTTATTTCCCTCTCTTTGTCTTCCCTGATTGGGTGCCGATGCTTGGCGGTCAGATCTTCTTCAGCCCTGTATTCAACGTGGCTGACATCTGTGTTACCGTAAGTATGTTTGCGCTGATTCTCTTCTTCCGCAACGACTTCAACGACACCTTTGAGCGTGTTTTTACCCGTAAGAAAGAACAGAATAATGAAGAGGCATAGGTTTTTCGTTGTCGCATTGCTGTTGCTGGGGCTGCTGAGCAGCTGTAGCCAGTGGCGTCCGTTTGGAGTATTGAAGCCCGATGTCATGGAGGATGTCTTGTATGACATTCACCTTAGCGAGGCGGTCTTGCTTATTAAATACCCGACCATGCGACGCGAAGACCAACGTGCCTGCTACGATGCCATATTTGCCAAACACGGCATTACCAAGGAGCGTTTCGAGAAGTCGCTCGTATGGTATTCCGATGAGCCGAAGCGTATGGTTGAAATCTATGAGCACCTTGACTTACGCTACGACCAGTTGACTAATGACGTCAAAACCTATAAGTATCATACCGAACTGTCTGGCAATCTGACTCTTGATACATTGGCACATGTGGATATCTATGGTTTCCCATATCATATTAAGACAGAGGGAACCCCAACGGCTGATGACGTTGATTTCGAGGTTTCTGAATCGCTCCTGCTGTCTCCGGGCGACCGCTATGTGCTTCGTTTCTATCATAAGCCAATGGGTTACGATACCGTTCATTTCGATACATTGCACCATAGCTCCATACGCCTGACCGTGTTCTATAGCGACGGTTCATCGCATACCATACAGTCGCCTATCAACGCCAAGGGCTTGCAGCGCCGATTTACTATCACTCATCAATGCCCTGACACACTGACTCCTGTGCGTATCACTGGCTCGTTCTTCAGTGGAACCGACTCGTTGAAATGGCTGCGTGTCGACTCTGCCACACTCATTCGTTACTACAACGCCCAAATCAATCCGCTCTCTGCAGAGTCCTTGATAATTCTTGATTCCATTGCTCAGGAGTCGCATCGTAGAATACCTGTTTCCAACCGAATCCATGGCGACAATGCCTTTAGGAACAGGATTACCAACCTTAATTTGGGCGAAGGAAGCATGAATGTCCGATTGCCTAATAAGAGCGCTGAGAGAGAGGCTAATACGGCTACGAAGAAGGGAGGCTGACGTGCGTATCATATCGGCAAATAAACTGCTTCTTTCAAAGAATCAAACACTTGTGGCACATGCCATTGTCTTGGACGACCATGGCGTAGTGGCTGATATTGTTCCGATGACGGAGGATGTCTACGAACGTCCTTTCGTGCTGTTCTATAGTGGTTTAGTTACGCCTCCAGTGCATGAATGGCAGCAAGGCAAGTCACTCTCCGAGGTGGTTGGAGAGTCTATTTCCAAGGGCTATAGTGGTGAGCTGTGGTTGTGGCAAGGGGTAGACTATGACACGCTAATCCCTTCTGACTCGGCTTCTTACCGAGTGCTTTGATTGCCGAATCATTTGGCAACCTTTCTCCTGTGAAATAAAATACCGAAATAGATACGTGGACCGGTTACGAAATCGTCCTCCCGGTGTGTGATAGGGATGATGTAGTCGAGCTTCAGTGTCAGATGTACCTTGTCGGTCAGGGCATATTCAAAGCCCGCAAACGGCGTGACAAGCATCATGCCATAGTGGCGAAAAGAGACGTGGTCTTCAACCATATAGTCATCGCCATAGTTGTTTTCCAGCACCATATTCTTATATCCGCCTCCGCCGATGGTTCCGCCTACAAAGGGGGTGAATTTGCCGCACTCCCACATACAGTCGGCAAGTACGCCTCCCCAGCCAAGAGCTGAGAAAGTTCCCTTGATGCCATATTTCAGGTTAGAGACATAGCCCTCTGCGCCCAGACGGAAGTGCTTGCCGAAGTGCACCTTAGCCAGTCCGCCGATGCCGAACGGAGCCCCCTTGGGAGTGATGGTTTGCAGTGGTTGGCCCAGCTCATCGGTTGTGGTGAATGGCTTACCTTGCACATAGCCCGTGTGGAGCATCATGCCACCGTAGCAGCCGTTGAACTCCATCTTGGCGAATGCGGGAGCCGTTGTCAGCACCAATGTGAAGAGTATGAGTGTGAGCGTTTTATTCATCCTTTGGGGTTAGAATTGGAAGTAAATGAATGCCTGAAGATCGGCTGTGACGAACTGATAGACTACGAAGACAGCCAACATGACACAGAGTGCCATCACCGGCAAAGGCAGTTGGGCAAAGATGATGCGGTAGCGGCGTTTGAAACGGTCTGGCAGCCAGTGGATAATCATACCGATGAGGAATACAAGGAACACCTTATAATATTCGGCAATGATATCCGGAGCCAAACTGATCTGCATCTTGGAGCCTATCTGATTCACCATATTCTTGGCTGTGTTCCAAGCCTCCTGGTTGGCAGTCGCAGGGTCAAGGTTGGAGCCAGAGCGGAAGAACAGACGGGTGAAAGTGATGAACGTAAATGTCTGTGCAATAGCCCATACGTTGGCAATCTTATCGAATGCCTTCTCGCTTTTGGTCAGACTGTAGATATAACGAATCAATGTGCCGAAACAGATGATACCGCTCCAGACGGCAAAGAGGTTGAAGACCGGTCGGTGGGTAGTCAGGCTGAGAGCCAGCATCGCAGCAAAGGCGAGGGCAATCATCAGCAGTCGGCGACCCGGGGTCCATCCTCGCCAGAACTTATAGGTCACGATACCGATGCCGTTCAGTCCGCCCCAGATCATGAAATTCCAGCTGGCTCCGTGCCAGAAACCGCCAATCAACATCGTCAGCATGAGGTTGATATTGGTAGTTATCTTCTTCTTTTTCTCTGGGTTACGGAGTGCAATCACCACCATCAGGGCAGCCAGCGAGAGAATAATCGCTGCCACCACCCAACTGCCTGAGAGCAGGATGGAGAAGAGGGCAAACATCACCACCAGGAAATAGGTGCCGAAACTGGCATTGCGGTTGCCTCCGAGAGGGATATAGAGGTAGTTCTGAAGCCATTGTGAGAGCGAGATATGCCAACGTTTCCAGAAATTGCCGGCATTGGGAGCCTTGTATGGGGAGTTGAAGTTCTTAGGCAGATAGAAGCCCATCAGCATAGCCACACCGATGGCGATATCGGTATAGCCGGAGAAGTCGGCATAGACCTGAAGGGAGTAGCAGAAGAGTGCCATGAGGTTCTCGAAGCCGGTGAAAAGCAGAGGGTTATCGAACACACGGTCTACGAAATTCACGGCGATATAGTCGCTGAGAACAATCTTCTTAATCAAGCCATTGAGAATCCAGAACACGGCAATGCCCATCTGCCTGCGTGAGAGGAAGAAAGGCTTGTAGAGTTGTGGAATGAAGTTGCTGGCACGAACGATAGGGCCTGCCACCAACTGAGGGAAGAAACTGACATAGAAGCCGAAATCGAGGATATTGTCCACTGGTTTCTTCACATCGCCCCGGTAGACATCCATCACATAACTGATGACCTGGAACGTATAGAACGAGATGCCCACAGGGAGCACTATCTTGTCCACGCTGAAACCACCGGAAGTGCCGAATCCGTTACCGACCCAGGCAAATACGTCGAAGACGCGGCAGTTGAGGCCGAAGAGGGTGTTGACGAAATCGGTGAAGAAATAGGCATATTTGAAATAGCAGAGCAGTCCGAGGTCGAGACAGAGGCTCAGGGCTACCCATAACTTTTTACGTGTCTGTGTGTTGGCTTTGTATATTCGCTTCGCAATCAGGAAGTCGGAGCAGGTCACGAAGGCGAGAATCAGGAGCGATAGTCCGCTTGTCTTGTAATAGAAAAACCAACTGACGAAGCAGAGGAAGGCATTGCGGAGCAGTCGTTTGCTGTGAATCAGAGAGAAAACAGCGAAAACGATGGCAAAGAACGCCCAGAAATAGAACTGGGTGAAGAGCAGTGGCGACTGCTCATCAAAGGCAAAGACTGAGGCGAAAAACGCACCTATCTGTTGCAATGCATCCGATTGGAATATGTTGAGTATGAGGTTGTTCATTTTTTATTGCCTAAAGCATAAGATCTGTATTTATCCATCATGGCATTGAAGAGCATGTGTCCGAGCAGCTGATAGCCTTCGGGGGTGAAGTGGATGTGGTCTGTTCTCATCAGTTCAGCTTTCACCCAGGCATTCGATGAGCCGTAGCCGCCCATCACCTCATAGAGGTCCCAGACGGCAGCCCCTTCCTCTCGGGCCAGTTCGTGCATAGCTTTCTGCACCTTGGCAGTGTTGGGGTTAGGTCCTTTTTTGGTCTTGGGTATGTTTTTGTAGCAGTCGTTATTGGTGATGAACAGGAATGCCACATGTGGATTAACAGCCTTGAAACGAGCCATAAGCTCACGGTAGCGGCTCTTGTAGAGGTCGGGGTTGAAGTTGGAGGCAGGCACATTGGCATCGTTCACGCCAACGCCCAGGATGACGAGGTCGGCATTCAGCAGTTTCACCTCCTCATTGAAGGCAGTGCATTTCAGCCACGAGGTCAGTGCAGCTCCGTTAATGCCTAAGGAGTGAACCGTTACGCTGCGTTTAGGGTTCATAGGCATCAGTCCAGAGAGGATAAATTGCTCACCTTCTGGTATTTTGAGCAGAATGCTTGTAGAGTCTATGGTCTGTGGGAACGAGAGGGTATAGAGATGGGTCTCCTTGTCATGACGAGCCCAGAGTGTGTCGCCTTTGGCACTCAGTGTGAACACCTTAACCTCTTCGCTGGAGGCACGTCCCATCACCACCAATCGTTTCATCTGCCAAGTCTGAGTAGAGTCGGTATTCAGCTTCAGGGTCAGTCCGGAGCCGTTCTCCTTGGCTATGGCTATCATGCCGGTCACACCGTGAGGCTCATCGGGGAGGTTGAATTTCACATTGCTTGAGAACGTGTCCCAGTTGCCGATAGGTCGCATACGGTACGAGCCCGGGCGGTTGGTCTTGCCGAGGATATAGGGGAATATCACGCCGCGATTGCCTGTAACATCGTAGTTTAGAGCTATGAAGTGCTTTCTGAGCGTATTGGTCAAGGCATCAGCCTGCACATGCGAACCGCCTATATGGACGATATTCACGCTCTTGCCCTTGAAGTTCAGCAGCGAGTCCAGTTTCTGATAGAACCATCTGATGTTCTGGTCGTTGGCATAGGTCTCGAGCTTGTTCTTATGGTAATGAACACACTTGTAGTCTGGGAGTTCCTGATAGAACGTATTGCTTTGAGCCTTGGTCTGAATGGTGCATAGCATCATCGCCAAGGTGGTCAGCAGCAGTGCTTTGAAGGCATTTCGTTGCATAGCTTAGAGATGGATGGCTGGTTTGACAGGCTTGATGGAGTCTACCAGATTAGGTGCAGTCACCTGCATTTTTCTCACCATTGGCGACACCTCAGTGCCATTGCGATACTGGTAGTAATTGTGATAGATGAGAATCGACTGCTTCAGCAGACCCGACACCTTGTTGGCACCTTGGGTAGTGAAGTGAACGTAGTCGCTGCCGGCGAGACCCGATTTCACCCAAGCCACCATGCTGTTCTTGCCGCCCATGGCGCTGTAGAGGTCCCAAAAGGCAGCACCGTGAGCCAGAGCCATTTGCTTGATCTCATTGACCACCATTGGGAGGTGAGGATAAGTCTGCATAGTGCCATTCACCGAGGTAGCCATGTCGGAAGGGCCGATGAAGAGAATCTGGGCATTCGGTGCCCATTGCCTGATGCGTTCAATTTGCTTTCCGAGGCTCTCAATATATTGAGTACGAGATTCTTTCGATTTGATATAACCCATCGCATTGCCACCATATTGCATGATAACGAGTCGAACATTGTTCTCCTTGCAGAACTGGGTTGGCTGGGCGCTATTGATACCCGTGAAGATAGTGCCTCCGCAGCCACGCATAGGCACGTTGTCGAGGGCTACACCCTTGCTGCTGTCCAACATGATGCCATAGACCTCAGCCACGCCACTCATGGTCACGGTAGCTCGTGAGACATTGTTTCCTATGTTGAAAGTCAGCTGTTTAGACGAAGTTATAGGCTCAACGGTCTGGGTAGAGGAGTAGGAGCCGGCGCTGACGGTCACGCTCAGTCGTTGGGTGATATTGCCCACGAGGACACTCACCTTGGAGAACTTCTTGGCATGCTCCTGCGTATCCTTGTAGCTGCAGGCAGCGAACGAACAGGTCACAGTGCCGCTCACCTGAGTCATCTGAGCCATAATGCCATAGCGATAGCTCTTCGTACGGTAGGCATCTGGGCCATAGAGGAGATAGCGTGGCAACTCGGTGTTAGAGCAGGTCTGATGCACGGAGACAGTAGGAACGGTCTGAATAACAGGCAACATGCCCGGACCCCAGCCGCCGAAACGCGACTGCAGACACTCACGCAGACTGGCTGAAATTCTGTCTATCTCAATCTGTGAGTCGCCATAGTGGATGATGCGAACAGGCTTCAGACGGGCTGAGTCCAACGCACGGAACAGCGGGTCGAAGAACGTGTTATCGTTGTTAGGGAAATAGATGCGGGCAGGGTTTGAAGAGAAAAACTTCTCGAACTTCTTCACAGCCTCCTCCTCGGCAGCCTGAACCATGGCATCGCTCTCGGCAGCCATATTGTCAATCTCGCTCTCAGCCTCGCTCAGAAGCATTGAGGCATCCACCGGACCGCTGGCATTGGCTGGTTGGAGCACATCGCCAATAGACGGAAACCTCAGTGTCATACCTCCCAATGTAATCCCGTTGGAAGGGTAAAACGCACTAAGACAGCCCAATAAGGCGAAGGTGAGTATGATGAACAAAGTGATTTTTGCGGGTTTCATATTTTTTGAAATATAGGGCACAAAATTAGTCATAATTTTTCTATACTCAGCCCTTTAGCCCCAAGAAAACGATACCCGATGACAAAAACACGTCAATTTGTCCCGAAAACACGTCAACTGACCATTCCCTTAAATCCTAACACCTTAATCTCTAATTACTTGCATATACCTCACTGCACCTTTATTACTATTATATAATGTATCTATGACGTCATGACGTCATAGCGTCATAGCGTCATAGATGTATAATATATAGGTATACATACAAAAAAAGCTCCGCCCGGGTTGAGCGAAGCCTTTGTTATTCAATGTGTTGTAATTTCTGTTTTTTGCCTTTTCTGCTGTTTTGACGTAGGAATGACGCTTCCGAGGCTATTTCTTGGCTGGCAAGGTCTCGTCGTAGACGGTTTCAAGCTCTTCAAAGGTCACTTCGTTGTCTTTTATCGAGGCTTTCACACGGTTGATGCCACGGTAGCCACTGTCGAAGAACTCGTAGGAATACCAGCCGTTGCCATCGGCACGAACGGTGATGATGCCATAGGTGGTGTCGTTTTCCGACTTGTTGTCTTGGGCGTTGGTGCGGAAGTCCCATACCGCATAGGCTACCCCTTCGTATTCATAGGGATAATCGTTCTGAAGACGCTCAAGGAGGGCAGGTGAGCAGTGGGTCTCCAGGAAGTCGTAGTCAACGTACATACCTGAGTTGTAGGTATCAACGATGAACTTCATGATCATGGCGTCGTCGTTTGAGAGCTTCTGCTCTTGCTTTCCACACGCCATCAATGCCAGCATCAGTGCCAGCACAAGGGTAAGTTTTGCTTTCATTGCCTTAAAAAATATAGAAACAAAGGTGCTATGCTAATTGCTTAGAACATAACACCTTATTGTTTGCGGAAAGAGGGGGATTCGAACCCCCGATACCTTTTAGGGGTATACACGCTTTCCAGGCGTGCCTCTTCAACCACTCGAGCATCTTTCCAATGGGAGTGCAAAAGTAGATATTTTTCGGGAATTATACAAGCCTTTGGAATTCAAAAATTGGCCAAAGGGAAATAATTTCTTGCAGTTTGGGTGGTGATGGCGTCGACTTCTTCGATAGTGGTCTCGAAAATCTCTGCCAATTTGTTGGCTATCAGCGGTATGTATTTGGGCTCGTTGCGTTTGCCACGGTGAGGGGTTGGAGGCAGGTAGGGTGCATCGGTTTCCAAAACGAGGTGCTCCAGTCCTATGGGGCGAATGATTTCGTCGAGATGGCTGTTCTTGTAGGTCAGCACACCGCCAATGCCCAGGCAGAAACCCAACTGTACGGCTTTCTTTGCCTCTTCGATGCCTCCGCCAAAGCAGTGCATCACACCATGATTGCCTCTGACACGCTGGAGCGACTGGAAGGTCTCGGCATAGGCCTTGCGGGTGTGTATGATGACTGGGAGGTTCATCTGCTTAGCCAAATCCAACTGAGCCTCAAAGACTTGCTGCTGCTCACGAAGGTAGGTGGTGTCCCAGTAGAGGTCGATGCCTATCTCGCCGACGGCGCAGTAGTCGGAGAGGTGTTGCTGTAGCTCATCTTGTGCCGTTTGCAGCTCCTGAGCCATCGTTTCGGGTGCCACGGAGGTTGGGTGCAGTCCCATTGCCATGGCGCAGAATTGCGGATAGGAGGCGGCGCATTGGCGCATTTGGGAGATGGTGGTGCTGTCTACGTTGGCAAGCAAAACGCGGGTTACGCCCGAAGACAAGGCATTGTCCACCACTTGCTGGCGGTCGTCGTCGAAGACGGGTTCGAAGATGTGTGAGTGGGTGTCAACCATACTATATATTATAATGTATCGATGAACGAATCGGCTTGAGCCAGGGTGTCGAGTTTGCCTATGTCCATCATTCGGAAATCGTTGGGTACGTATGCCTTGATGGTCTCGGTGGCAGCCATGGCGAGGTAGAAATCGATGATGGAGAACTTGTCGGGCCAGTTGGCCATGAACTTCAGTGCACGGGGCGATACCATCTGAATGCCGGCGAAGGCGAGTTGGCGGCATTGGCTGATGTCGAGGTCTTTGAACGGACTCTTCACTTCACCGGTTGTGACATTGGTCCATCCCATCAGCCTTCCTTCCTGACTGAAGAGCAGATAACGTGAGGTCTTTCGCTCGCTGACTACCAGGGTGGCCAGTGTGTGGGCATCGTGGCTTTGGTATAAGTGGCTGAGTGATAGGTTGGATAGTATGTCTACGTTGTGCACCAGGAAAGGCTCGCTGTAGGGTAGGAGCGAGGCAGCATGTCGCAGTCCGCCTCCGGTGTCCAGCAGCTGTTCGCTCTCGTCGGAGATGGCTATGTCTATCTCTTCGTTGTGCTCGCTGAGGTAGTGCTGAAGCATGGGTGCGAAATGGTGGGTGTTGACCACGGCTCGTGTAAATCCTTCGTTGTGAAGCTTCTGAAGCAGATGGGCGATAAGTGGACGCTGTTTCACCGGCACAAGGGCTTTGGGCATCGTGTCGGTCAGAGGTTTGAGTCGGGTGCCGAGTCCGGCAGCAAAGATCATGGCTTGCATAGGCTTATTGAAGCGTATATTTTATCTTTTGTTCGCGGTGATGGACCACGATACGTATGTTCGGGTAGAGGGTATGGAGGCGTTGGGCAAGCTGTTCGGCACAATAGACCGAGCGGTGCTGACCTCCTGTGCAGCCGAAAGAGGCTTGCAGATGGGTGAATCCGCGTTGGAGATAGCGGTTGAGGTGGTTGGAGAGCAGGGTCTCTGCCTCAGCGATAAAGGCTTCTACCTCATCGTATTGGCGAAGGAACGTGATGACTGGCTCGTCTCTGCCTGTGAGCTGTTTGTATTCGTCGTAGCGTCCGGGGTTGTGGAGGGCTCGGCAGTCGAAGACATAACCACCGCCATTGCCAGAGGCATCGTAGGGGTAGCCGTTCTTGAAGGAGAAGCTGAGGATCTCGAGCTCCAATGTCTTGTCCTCCTGTTTCACCGGTGTGTCCACCAGCTGACGGAGCAGGGCATCGAGGTAAGGGTATTCGGTAAATGGCTCTGTGAGAAGCTCTCGCAGACTGTTGAGGGCGAATGGTATGCTCTGTATGAAGTGGGGTTTGCGTTCATGAAGTCCACGGAAACCGTAGGCACCCAATACCTGCATCAGACGGAAGAGCACGAAGTGGCGCAGTGTCTGACGGAACTCGCTGGCATTGAAGCGTTCAAATGGTTGGGCAGCCTCGATATAGGCATCGATGAGTCGCTCACGAAGGGCAGTGGGATACTGTGCCTTGGCTTGCCAGAGAAACGATGCCACGTCGTAGTGAACCGGTCCGCGACGGCCTCCCTGGAAATCGATGAAGAATGGCTCCCCGTTGACTATCATTACGTTGCGTGCCTGGAAATCGCGATACATGAATGTGTTACCTGATACGCTCAGAAGTTTACGGGTGAGGCGTTGGAAATCGTCGTACAGATGTACCTCGTTGAACTCCAGTCCGGTGAGCTTTAGGTAGCAGTATTTGAAGTAATTGAGGTCGAAACTGATGCTTCGCTCATCGAACTCTGCCAGAGGGTAGCAAACGGAGAAATCCATGCCTTGAGCGCCAAGGAACTGTAGGCGTGGTAGTTGTCGTATCGTATCGGTGAGCAGTTGCTCATGTTCCTCGTTGTATATGCCATTGGTTCGTGCTTCAGCCAGGAGGTCGAAGAGTGCTGTTGAGCCGAGGTCCTGCTGGAGATAGCGGTTACCATCATCGCTGACAGCAATGAGTTGTGGCACATTGAGTTGATGATTAAAGAAATGTTGGGCAATGGCAATGAAGGCACGGTTTTCCTCGCAGGAAGTGCCAACTACGCCGACCACTGTAGGCGTGCCGCTGAGACGGAAGTACTGACGGTTGCTTCCGGCAGCCGTTAATGCCTTTACCTCAGTGGGTTCTGTTCCGTAAGTACGGGTGTAGAGCGCGATAAGCTGCTGCATGTTCAAGAGTGATGTTTGGTGGGGTTTATGCCCCTTTGAAACAAAGTGTAAAGGTACGGCTTTTTTTCGAATCCGCAAGTCGGTGTGCACTTTTTCCTTTGCCGCTATTTCTTTCCCTCAAAGACCCTCCGTTACGTAAGAAATGAGTATATTTGCAGTCGGTCCTTTGGGGAGTGAAAAGTGAATAGCGTGGCTGTTGTCCATTATCACACCGTAGGGTATAAAGTGTCGACTTAATGCCCAATTCATACTTCATTCCAACCCTTGGACCGCGATAAGAGATATGACAATCAGCGATTTCTGGTCGAGGCGTATCCTCGAGGCATTTGGCTTTCCGCCTACACCCAGTCAGCAGGGGTGTGTGGAGAAGTTGGCTCTGTTTCTCTCCAACCGAGAGGAACGGCGAACCTTTCTGCTCAATGGCTATGCCGGCACCGGCAAGACCTCGCTGATGAGTGCCGTGGTCAAGGTGCTCAATGACCTCAGTGTGCCTGTGGTGCTGCTGGCTCCTACGGGACGGGCTGCCAAGGTGATGTCTAACTACTCCAACCACCCGGCTTCCTCCATCCATCGCTATATCTACAGGCAAAACGGCATCTATGCCGAGGATTTCGAGGTGGGCTATAATAAACTGAAAAATGCCGTGTTCATCGTCGACGAGGCTTCAATGATTTCCAGTTTCAACGATGGGGGCATATTTGGTACAGGTTCACTTATCGACGACCTCATGGATTTCGTGTTTCAGGGCGATGGCTGCTCGCTGATTCTGGTGGGCGATACGGCTCAGCTGCTGCCTGTGGGACAAGACTACTCGCCGGCTCTCGACAGCGATTTCCTTCGTCAGTATTACCTCTCACTCTATAGTCACACCCTTGACGATGTGGTCCGTCAGGCTCAGGAGAGCGGCATTCTCTATAATGCCACACTGCTACGCAATGCCATGGAACAGCAGGCTGAACCCAGACTGAATGTCAAGCCCTTCAAGGATGTGGTACGACTGCCTGGCGATGAGTTGGTGGACGCTATCTATAGTGCCTACAATGAATATGGCGAGGACTCGGTGGTGATTGTGACCCGAAGCAACAAGAGGGCTACATTATATAATAGAGGTATACGTAATCAAGTGTTGCAGCGTGAGGAGGAACTCTCGCATGGGGATAGGCTCATGGTGACTCACAACGATTACTTCTGGGCTGAGGCATACGATGGCATCGACTTCATAGCCAATGGCGATATGGCTGAAATCGTTCGCCTACGCAAGCACTACGAGATCTATGGCTTCCACTTCGTTGAGGCTACCCTCCAGTTCTCTGACTACGACATGGACCTCGATGTCATGCTACTTGTCGACTCGCTTTATGCCGACACCAGCCACGATATGGACTATCTCAGGCAGACGCTCATGTCTCGTGTGGAGGAAGATTATATGCATATTCCCAATAAGCGTCAACGATACAAGGAGATGCGTAAGGATAAGTTTCTCAATGCCTTGAATGTGAAGTTCGCCTATGCCGTGACCTGTCATAAGGCCCAGGGCGGACAGTGGGACTGTGTGTTCGTAGACTCCGGTATCTTCAGCGAGGAACAGCTTGATGCCTCTTATTGGCGATGGCTATACACAGCCTTCACCCGTGCCCAACAGAAGGTCTATCTCATCAACTTCATCGACAAACTCTTCGAATAGAGCAGTTTGGGCTGGTTGGGTGTCATAGCGTCATAGCGTCATAGCGTCAACTTTATCCCATATTCCACTTGCAAACACCTTGAGGATATTTGTAACGTGCTGATAATAAGGCTCTCTATTTTTTCTATTTCGCTTGATTTGCCCTGTCGAGCATGAATTTCGCGTAAAATACCTTGTTTAAAAGCAGTGTTGGGTAGTCAGAATGGCTCTCGAGGAACAGTTTTACCGTCTCATAGGCCTCTTTTGAGCGGTGGTTGCACAAGAGGTTGTAACACCAGTTGCCCGGGAAGAAGATATCGCCTGTGCGCTGAATCTCAGGAAGGAGTTCAAGGGCGGGCACGATATATTTTACCGCTTCTTGCTGACGCAAAGGGTGGTTGAGATAATAGAGCACACTCTGTGTCCAAGGCTCAATGCGGCGGTTCTCTGCC
>JAKSNW010000039.1 GCA_024405895.1 Paludibacteraceae bacterium | reverse complement strand
GCATAGTGATCCGGTGGTTCCGCATGGAAGGGCCATCGCTCAAAGGATAAAAGGTACTCCGGGGATAACAGGCTGATCGCCGCCAAGAGCTCATATCGACGCGGCGGTTTGGCACCTCGATGTCGGCTCGTCACATCCTGGGGCTGGAGAAGGTCCCAAGGGTTGGGCTGTTCGCCCATTAAAGTGGCACGCGAGCTGGGTTCAGAACGTCGTGAGACAGTTCGGTCTCTATCTGTTGTGGGCGTTTGAGACTTGAGAAGATCCGACACTAGTACGAGAGGACCGTGTTGGACGAACCGCTGGTCTGCCGGTCGTTCCGCCAGGAACGCCGCCGGGTAGCCATGTTCGGACCGGATAAGCGCTGAAAGCATCTAAGCGCGAAGCCGACTTCAAGATGAGGTCTCGCTTGAGGGTCGTCGCAGACTACGACGTTGATAGGCTGCAGGTGTAAAGGCAGAGATGTCAAAGCCGAGCAGTACTAATTACCCGATAGCTTCTTTTTGAGAGTCCTTTTCAGGGCTCCGGATTTTCTTCTGTTTCACTCGATGAGTGCAGTGTCGTGCCGTGCACGCTGTCAAAAGGCATAAAGGTGGCTACAGCGTCGGGGTCACACCTCTTCCCATTCCGAACAGAGTCGTTAAGCCCGAGTGCGCCGATGGTACTGCCCACAAGGTGGAAGAGTAGGTCGCCGCCAACTTTCGGAAGCTCGTCAGGAAACTGACGGGCTTCTTTGTTTTTGTATGTTACGTTTCTCCTCCTCTCCTAAAAACTCTGTCTGCTTTAAGATAAGGGCATTGCTGGAAATTATGCATAAATGGCTTGTATGTTGTTCTTGTTTTATGCTGAAAAATCGTTACTTTTGCATTCTTTATAAAAATAACCGAGATACGATGTTTCCGCAATTGTTTCATAGAGCGCTTTTGGTTTGTGTGCTGCTCGCGTGTTCTGTTTTTACACGTGCGCAGTTCACTACCTTAGTCCGAATCTCTGATCCGGGCTTGATTCCTGTTGTGGATACTACTTATAGGTTTACTGATGGGGTTGATGGTGTCAGACTTGTTTCAGAAGATCCGAGGTTGAACGAGATATTGCAGTCGTTCACTTTCTACGATTTTGCGATGTTGGATTCGCTGAGTTCGAATCCGGCAGTGAGGCAGTATTTTGTTTTCCGTTTTTATTCCACGGGCAACAGGAACCGGTTCCGCCGAGAGATCGAGGCGCATTTCGGTAATTCTTTTACGGAGTGGTCGGAGATATGGAAGACTCAATATTATGATTTTGAGCATGCACTTAATAATAAGCGGATAAAGATTGTGGCTGCGCATTCGGATGAGATTTATGCTTTGAGTTTCAATCTTGATGATTGTATTTTCTATCTTCAAGATCGCAAAGGTAATCGTATCTATGAATCAAATATTGATGTGGAAGTGTACTCAAATGGTAGGCCAAAGTTGGATTCTGTCATGAAAACGTTCAACATTCGAGCCTTGATTCCTTTAAAACCGGATTTAAGGATAGGTGATTTGTTTGTAGCTAAATATTATGTTCAATTTGCTACCAAGGAAGACATGTGTCGTTTTGCTGAGGTGATGCCGAAACTGCTTCCGGGTAAGTTCTCCGATATGGCCGAATTCACTAAGGATGATTGGGCACGCAATGACTTAATGTTAATGCCTAAGGTTAGAATCTGTGTGGTTGAGTACATCCAATTTGACTGTGAGGCGACTTTCATTGATGAGTTTGGCCAACCCATTCCAAAGCTTCATGTGCAACTCATGGGCAGGAAGGATGTGCAGTCAACGACGAACAGAAAGGGGAATGCTGCTCTCTCTGCTGTGGTATATAATGCGTATCGTGAGCATGACTATCCTTATTATTTGATTGTTTCGGATGCCAACAGAGGTTTAGATACTATTTATGTAAAATGTAAAATCAGTCGCTGTAGCATTCAGGAGGAGCCAGGGGTATATTATGATAGTAGGGAATTTTCTTCTAAGTTCGTATATACCATGTATCCAACCTCTCAGAATAAGTGGAAAAAAAGAAAAATATCAGAGCAGTATGATGATGACTCCTACTCGTACTATGACTCTGAGTTAAATCATCACCCTTATTTTGAGTATAAGGTTAGTTCTGAAGCAATCCGTCAGTATTTCAGAGCAAATCGTAAACAATCTGTAGGCGGTACTAAGTTGGATTGGAGATATGGCGATTTCTCCGAATTTTCTTTCCTGATTAACAAGAAGGGAGAGATTGTGAAGGAATCCATCACGCTGATTTCTGGCGGCGATATCCAATCTCCGAAGAACCAGGAATTGATACGACTATTGACATCCATGCCAAGATGGACGCCTGCAGTTAGGAATGGGAAAAGAGTAGAGTGTCGCTGTGAGATGTATATTGACCATCTATTAAGTCGCACGAGCAATCTCAGATTGAAGTTCTTTTATCCATAGTCACCATTGCGATAATGCTGTCTGCCAAGTCCCTGATGCATTGGAACATGGTGGAGTAGTGTGTTGGTCTAATGGTTGTTTGCTGAGTCGTTGTTGCTGTTATTTGTTTTTGGACTGATATAGAAAAGACTCCCAATCAATGTGTCTATTGACTGGGAGTCTTTTTCTGTGTTTATGGAGTCTTGTTTCTGTTATGCCCAAATCAGCAATCCCGCACAGATGATAGCACCGCTGACGAAGAGGTTGATGAGGCAGAAGCCCATGATGTCTTTGGCATTCAATTTGGCTATTGCCAAGGCTGGTAGTGCCCAGAATGGTTGGATGAGGTTGGTCCACGCGTCGCCCCAACTGATGGCCATGCCCGTCAGACCAGGATCGACACCGAGCTCTTTACCTGCAGAGAACATGATAGGTGCTTGGATGGCCCAGTGTCCACCGCCGCTTGGGACGAAGAGATTCAAGATTGCAGCACAGAGGAAAGTCAGCAGTGGGAAGGTCTTTGCCGTAGATACGCTGATGCAGGCATCGCTGACGATGGTTCCGAGACAAAGTCCACTCTCGCCCACACCCATGATGATGCCCATGATGCCTGCGTAGAATGGAAACTGAAGCATGATGCCTGCGGCTCCGAGTGCCGATTTATTGAAGGCACGAACGTAGGCCAATGGAGAACCATGCAGAAGCAAACCGAGGAAGAGGAACAGCATGATGACAGCACCGAGGTCCAAAGAAGCATGCTGAACAAACAAACGGACAACGAGATAACTCAAGCCAAGCAGAGAGAGAACGATGCTAAGCACAGGGCTGTGTTCCATCTTTTCGGCAGGTGTTGGTTGTTCCGGTTTCTCCAAAGCCTCGTCTGATTCATGAAGCAGAGCGGGGTCAACAGTAATCACTTCGTTGGCATTGCGTGGGTGCATCAAGGCATTCACAACCACCAAGGCAATCATGACAACCAACACCATTACGATATTATATGGACTGAGAATCGTTGTTGAGATAGGTACAGGATTGGTCAAAGCACCGCGAGTGATTTCTTCCAAACCGCTGCCCGGTGTGGCCATGGTCAGAGGAATAGAACCGGAAAGACCAGCATGCCAAACCACGAAACCGCTGTAGGCGGAAGCAATCAACAGACGATAATCTACGCCTGGGAGTTTACGTGCAATCTCTTTAGCGAAGATGACACCGACAATCAGACCGAATCCCCAGTTGAGCCAGCATGCTACAGAGGCAATGGCAGTAACCAGTGCAATCGCTCCGGCTGGCGACTTAGGCAACGATGCCAGTGCGCTGATGCCACGTTTGACGATAGGAGCGGCAGCCAACGCTGAGCCGCACACAAGAACCAAAGCCATCTGCATGGCAAAGGCCAGCAGATTCCACACGCCTCCACCCCAGTGTTCCAACACTTCCAACGGTGTTTGGTGACACACCGGAATGGCGATAGCCATGGCAACCACCGTGAGGATGACGGCAAAGATAAACGGCTCTGGCAGATAACGCTGCACAAGCCGTACGCAGAAATTGACTATTTTTTTCATCGTGATGACAATGTGATTTCCGAGTGCAAAATTACACAAAAGTTTAATGTTAGCAGTCGGCCAAAGAAAAAAGTACTTCTTGATAACATCAGAAAAAAGAATCTTTTCCATCGTTTGCTAATATTTAATGGTTGATAAATCGTTCAGTTCGCTCGGCGACTCGTGCCGCCAATCTTCGGATGCAAAGTTACAACACTTCTACAAAATAACATCGCATTATGAACCTCACCCCAAAGATTTTCGCCGTGCGAAAAAATGTTGTAATAATTTTGTCAATTCAAAAACTTGTAGTACTCTTGCACCGCGGGATTGAGGAGCCGTTGAGGCGGAAGCTCGCATCCCGCTCCGTATAAGGGTAGACCAAATTGGTCTGCCCTTATCCAATTCTATACACTATATCCTTATTAAGAATAACGTGGGCAGACTGAGTCCTCTACATTGTCGGGCATGCTATAGCCTTTAGACGAGAGGAAGCTGTTTTCTGCCCACGCTTTTTATCTCCTTTTTAAATACGAATAGAGCGTTGCTTTG
>JAKSNW010000038.1 GCA_024405895.1 Paludibacteraceae bacterium | reverse complement strand
GTTGGGTTTTATATCTAATCTACATCAAACCACAACCCATAGTGGATGATGTCACACGCGCTATCGTTGGGTTTTATATCTAATCTACATCAAACCACAACCCCTGCTCGTATGCCTCATTAAAACCACGAAGTTGGGTTTTATATCTAATCTACATCAAACCACAACCAGCACTCCTTTCGACAGGGATATAGTCCGTTGGGTTTTATATCTAATCTACATCAAACCACAACGCATGGACGCAATCAAAGAAAAACTCGGTGTTGGGTTTTATATCTAATCTACATCAAACCACAACGTCTGCGGTTGAGGCTGTGGTTGAACCATGTTGGGTTTTATATCTAATCTACATCAAACCACAACGCGTTGATGTCATTGCCGCAAAGCCGAACGGTTGGGTTTTATATCTAATCTACATCAAACCACAACGTTCGCATTGTTCTGCTTCACGGAGTCTTTGTTGGGTTTTATATCTAATCTACATCAAACCACAACCTATTATTCTTATTTCTAATATAATCAATAGATTATAACAGAAAAGATCAATAAAAAATGGTAGTGTAGACAAAAATATCGGTACAAAAGTACTAAAATAATTCAAGTTGAAGGGGCGTTTTCGGCAGTTTCTTGACTGGTTCGACATAGCCCCATAGGTTGATTATGCTGCCGTATTGTTTGTCAGTAATCATGACGATACTCACATGTCCAGCAGGCGGCATGAACGATTTTACTCGTTTGATATGTACATTGGCACTTTCCAACGAACCACAGAAACGGATATAGATGCTGAACTGGTGCATGGTAAATCCGTCTTTTTCAAGACACTTTTTGAATGTGGTATAGTCTTTCTTTTGCTTTTTTGTGTTCGTCGGGAGGTCAAACATCACAAATAGCCACATGATATGGTAGGCATTTATACGCTCGTATGACATGGTCAGAAGCGAGGTAGACTGAGTTTCGTTGCCTCTTTTTCCAAGCATTTCACCAAGCTGGCCGTTGTCATTGTCAGTCCAACGGAAAGCGGACGCAACACTTTGTTGAATTGTGTGTCGGCGTAAAGCACCTGAATCAACTGCGCTTTGGTCTCTTTGTTTAGTTCGAGATTGTCCGATTCTGCCAATTGATAGACAACCTCGTCAACATAAGGTCGGAATGGTTCCATAAGATCATCTGCAAGCGGAAAGGCGTTGCTTCGGTTGTGGTGGAAGAGACCTATGGCGGGTAGTAGTCCAGACGAAACGATGGCACGTGCTGTGGCTGCTCTGAGAATGGTATATCCGTAGTTTAGCAAAGTGTTTACGCCCAGCCATTCTCGGTTGCGAACGAAACCTTTGCCAAACAACATTTGCCAATAGAGATGGGCTGCAGCCCCCTCGCGATTGTCGGCATCTCCGCTCTTTACGTTATTGTAATAGGGTTTCAGCAGTTCGCCTTCCTTATTGAGTTTGGAGAGTAGGGCAGCCTGATTTCTAATTTTTGCTTCCACCAACTGTTTCCACAATTGTTTCTTGAGCACCTCACCACAAGCAATCTGCAGATTGAGAATCTCGCATTGACAATCGTTGGAATCCATGTTAGAGAGAAGCGATTTTGGCATCCCTTTCGCATCGCAAAACACCACCATTACATTGGCATCGGCGAGGGCGTTGAGTAGGGGGATGGAGATTGACACACGTTGATTCTCCACCACCACAATGCCGACATCTTCTATCGGCACGGTGGCAAGTGGAGAGTCTGCTTCCTGTTCTTTGTCCCAGATGACTATTTGTTGTTGCTTCAACATCAGTCGCATGGGATTCGTGAACATCAAGGTTCGCTTCAGCATGGCTTAGTGCTTGAGGGGCTTAATATGTCCTAAGGCATCCAGTTTGAAGTCAACGCCCTCAACCAAGGCGTTGATCTGAGAATGAAGCAACATCATACTTGGACGTATAGGTTCAGTGCTTTTGTATTCACCATTAGAAATTGTAATATCACCAGCACTGCGCGCCTCTTGATGATAACGTAATACAATGCGACAATAGCTGTTTGCTCCAGAGTTAAGTATAGACAATCCTATAACCTTATACAGCCTTTTCTTCAACTCGGCAGTGTTCTCAAAGTTGAGTGTTGTTTCGCTCTTGTCCATCAGCAGCACTTGCGTGCCTATCTTCAGTTGATAGCGAATCGGTAGGTCGTTTTTGGTGGCGGGTGCTATGGTTGGCCAGTCGTTGCGGTCGGCATTGAAGAAACGGGCTGCATCGAGATTGTTGATGAGTTCGAAGTCGCGCCTAGTTCTCTTGCCTACCATGCCCTCGTAAATCACAAGTGCATAGTTGCTGTCGTTAGCCACATGGAATTGGCGTTTGTATTCGTGACGGGAGGCATCTCGTTGTTGGCGGATGTTGAGAGGGCGTGTGACATTAGAAGCATAGCAACGAACACGCTTAATCTCGATGCCCTTCTCTTTGTTCATATAGATAGGACCGTTCTTAAGTGCACCCTGAATGCCTTTATGTTCTTTGGCGGCTGCCTCAACAATCGCCTTCACGGTATCATCCACGATGTTCTTGATATCGGAGTCTTTGAAGTTGGCATCGAGTGCGCGGCGAATCACATATTTCGTTTCGCCATTGCGGTTGATAGCACCATAGTAACTGTCTTGGTGGAGTGAGGCGCGGGCAGAATGGCCTTTGACCTCGTGCTTTCCAGTTGGCGTGTTGACGAAGCGTCGCTCGTGAATCATAGGGAGATGATCTGGCGTGTCGTGAACCACCAATACCTCGTTTTCAATGTGTTTGATGTCTTCGGTAAAGGTTGGCCAAGGCTTACGGAACTGAGGCTGCTTGCCTCTCTCATCATCATAGTAATAAGCACCCATCTGGCTGATTTCGTTGCTGCCTATGCAGGCGATGGTGATGGCGTCAATGCAGTGGTGAATATGGTTGTCGCGACTCTTTTTCTCCCACTCATCTTGAATACCCCAGAGTTTGCGGAATGTGGCGGTCAGTGTGCCTTTCACTACACGCAACTGCTCGTGACGTTGCTCTTTCGGGAAGAGACTCTTGAGATAGAGACCTGCATATTTGGACACCAAACCGATGCCTGCAGCCTGACGGAGACTGAAGCCTTCTGGCACTTCCATCATTGTGAAGCGACGGCATTTGTCGTTCAGATAGTCGCGCTCCATCTTTTTGCCATGTTTCTTCTTGATTTGTCCGTCTTTGATATCTTTGGTGCTGGCAGCAGAGGTCCTGATTTTGTGGATTTCGGCATTCAGTTCCTCCACTTTTTTCTGCCATTTCTCCAATCTTGGAAGAATAGGGGTGAATACCTTACCGTTCGGAGCCGTCCATGTGGTGTCGTAGTTAGGGCATGCCGTTGGTATTTGGTTTTTCTTCACCTCGCGGTTGTACCAACTGTCGCAAAGGGTGAGATTCTCCATGGTGCTGTCGCCGCCCACGCTACGTGGTATGGTGTGCTCAATATCGTATTTCGGGTTCGCACCGATGAAGTCGGAGAGGGCAATTTCTTGACCGGTGTAGAGGCAGACATGGTCTTGCTCTTCCCAAAGAAGATATTTACGGATATCGTCGTCGGTGGCAACGATGCCAAGTTCCTGCATGATTTCGTCGGCTGCTTTTTTGCGTTTAGCCTCGAGGTCTTTGTTGCGTTTGGCAATGGCCTGTCGTTTGTTGGCATCGTTCAGTTCGCGAGCATATTCAATATGTATCTCGGTGTTCTGGTCTATGATGCCTTGACGTAAGAGAGCATTGACCACGGTGCGCACCTTATGCAGCGAGCGCATGGCCATAGGGTTGCGAACGGCATTGGTCTTTGGTGAGCCGAGTTGTACGGCTTGAGCCTCTTTATTAAATTTTGCATCGGGATAGGTCTCAATGACTGAAGGGTCGTAGAGTTTGGTATCTTCTGTAATAAGGCCACGACTTACCAACTCACGGTGGATAATCTCTGGAATGGTGTGTTTGTCGAGTCGCATCTTTGCTTCAATGTCAGTAAAGATACTATAGAAATCATCTTCAGATGCTTCGTTGCCAAAGATTTCTTTGCGTTTGGCATAGAGGTAGCCCAGTGCCCAAAGCGTTGATGAATCGATGTCTGGAATCCACTGCTTTACTTTTTGTCGAGCAGTGTGAATCTGTATCTTGCCGAAATCGTGGGTTTCGCGTTGACGGTTAATCTCGGCAAGGTTGAAATGCTCATTGAGCACCTCAAATGAGATATTATACTCGTGAACAAGGATGTTGCGGATGCAGGTCACGTGGTTACCGAAGAACTCCAGTTCGCCCAAGATATCAAGCACGGCATCTTTGTCGTTTTTCAATCCCTCTGCCTTGGCAAACATGGCTGCAAAGTAGTAAGAGATACCCATTTCGAGGAATGGGAGAATCTTGCGTATGGCTTTCAGAGATAGTGCTGCAAAGTCTTTTGCCAATCGGATGGCGGCAAACTTGGTGGCGGCATTGGCATCGAGATGGAGTTTGTTCATGCCAAATGCCTTCAGTTTCTCCTCATCGTCGAAGAATGATAGTGCATTCCAAATAGTGTCTTCTGCTTCGTCGGCAGTACGGACATCAGGAGCAAAGCAAGCCACCATGGCCTCGCGGTAGTTTTCGCCAAATACTTGACGCAACTGGGCAATGGTAGGGCAACCTGCCACGCCTTGCAACATGTCGTAGTTGAACTTATAGGCTTTGTCGCCTTTTTCTTTGATGCTTTGGTAGTTGTTTTTTCCTGCCAGTTTCTTAGCGATATCTTCGAAGTCGAAGTTACTCTTGCTGACACGATAGAACAGTGGCTCTATCTCTGCAATCTCTTTGGTAGTAAGATGGCGCAAACCCTCACGTTCATCAGTCTGTACCTTGATATTATTGATGAACTGGAGCATGCGGAAGCGCTCGTAGGCAGGATGAGAGATGGCACAACGCATCTTGTCTGGCTCAAGGATACAGTGACCTACAGTGTGGCGTTGCGATTTGAGCGGACGCTGGAAATAGAGTGCGCGTTCCAACTCCTTGATCATCTGGGCAGAAAGACGTTGCTTCTTGCAGATGGCATAGAACTCTTTCTTATAGTGTTCGTTGCGGTCGGTGTAACGTGTACGAAGACGAACGGTATTGCCTTTCTCGGCATATAGTTTATAGAAGTATTCGCCAAGATATTCGCAGTTGGCCTCCTTCATCTGCTTGGAGAGTTCGGAAATAGACTCTTTGACCTTGCCGCTTTCGTTCTCTGGGGTGGAGTCAAGACGATTACTCAGGAAACCACGACGCTGTGAAAGGTGGTAGAGGGCTCGTCCAAGAACGAAACGGTCTGCCTCAGAGGCAAGATCGAGTTCTTCTGTGAGGCAACGATAGCGATAGTAGTAGGGATTGGCAAGAGCAGCCTCATCGGTGCGCTGCCATTCCAAGAAAGCCTCGTTGAGTGGATATTGTTTGCGTGTATGCCACAAGTTGAGTTCTTCATCTGAGAGATGAGGACACAATTCGTTTTTGACAAGTACCTTGAGGGTTTCTATTTTTCTGAGACGCAAACGGAAGTATTTGCGGCGGGAAGAACGTTTCTCTCTGCGCTCGGCAGCACGGCTCTTTTCAATGCCTTTTTCTATTTTGACACCCTCCTGAAAGATATAACTTCCTTTGTCAATCAGTTGATAAGTGCCATCTTGATGTTTTTCTACTACAGCCCAACCAAGACTGTTGGTGCCTGTGTCAAGTCCTAAAATTCGCTTGTTCATAGTGGAGTTATTTAATGAGCGTCAAAGATACAAATTTTTTATAGAAATACTTGCTATTTCAGAAAGAAGTTGTATTTTTGCACCAGATATTAATCTACATCTTATCACAATAAGGCTATATGCCGAAGTGTTAGGGGCTCTCTTCGGAGAGCCCCGCTTTTTTGAGGGTTGCCTTGCTCGCAAGAGTGAGGCCTTTTTTGTGCATAATCAATCATTTCATTTAATAATTTCTGCAATTATATTATATATTGTATCTCTTTTTCTCTTTTTCGATGGAGCAGGGGGTTGGTCTGGGAGAGGGTTGGCGCATGTCTATGCGGCGGTTGGGCTGTTTGAAACGATGTTTCCACATTTTGTGGAAGGGTTTGAACGATTCGTTTCCTACTTTCAACAAAATGTTTTTTAACATGAACGATGCGTTCGCTGACTTCAACATTTTGTTGAAACGTGTGAACGATGCGTTTCCTGTGTTCAACATTTTGTTGAAACGTGTGAACGATGCGTTTCCTGTGTTCAACATTTTGT
>JAKSNW010000037.1 GCA_024405895.1 Paludibacteraceae bacterium | reverse complement strand
AGTACTGCCTTTCTGCTTACCCACCAAACGATACGCCAACTTTTTTACAAAAAAAATTTCTACTCACCTAAATGCGTTAAATATCAAACTTATAAATTTTCAATCTCGCCACCCTACTCCGTCATATTTTCGATAAAAAGTAGATATTACCCCGAAAATAGGGCGATTTTCGGGCTACAAGGCACCTTCATTTTTCTGGATTTTGCCAGTTTTTGGTCAAAAGTGCTTCAAACACGTCTCAACCAGCCACCGTTTTTTTTCTCAAAAAATATCCTACGAATGCCCATTTTTAGTCGTTCAGCAGTTGTTTTCGCAAAAGGATCGGCGAGTTTTTCGTCATTTTTTTAGGCGAAGTCTCCGCATTTTTGTCAGAGAGCGCCGTTCAAGACGCCAGTTTCACCCAGCAAAAAAAAGAGTATTTTATGGATACTATATATTATATATGTCGATTTAGGTAGTAGCAAATATAGAAAAACTTCCCGAGAAACAAATTTCATCATTATTTTCTTGCGAATGGACGCGACAACATCGCTTGAAAGGAATAAAAAGTTCCAAATCACGCCAACCAGTCTGCGGCAAACATCATGATACTGGGAAAAGAGAAGTCCATTTGCAATACTTATTGTTACCATGCGAATGATTTCTGCATAAACAGAACGACAGAATTTCCATTTCAGACCATCTTATGCAGCATGATTTTTTTGATTTCCTATTCGAGAATCGTAACAACAGACAGAAAGCAGCCAGTTTTTCCCCAGAATCATGCCTTCAAAATGACATTTTACGACAAAAAAAAGACCGGATACGGTAAGGCATCCGGTCTTATATATATAATATAGTATATCTCGATTAGAAAGGGGAATTTGCAAGAACAGCTGCTGCGATGATTGCGACAATTGCAATCAAGACATAGAGCACCAAGAGTGCTATTGTCAAGATGCCCATAAATTTGATGCCTTGACGTAAATCCAGGAAAGCTTCTTCAGCATTCAAATTGTCATTCTGACTGAAAGACAGGCGAATCTTACGAATAAAGCCAAATGCTTTCTTCAGCGGATAAATATACAGCAGAGCTACTATCAGATAAAGAACACCGAAGCAGATAGCAGTTGCTGCAGAATAGTCTAAGATATTAGTACCGACGATTCCACAGATAACCAACACAATAGCCGCAAAGAACATAAGCACCACACCAATTACGCCAAGCACAGACAAGAACTTCAGCCATTTTGCAAAACCAAGCAAATCGTTTTGCATACGGGGTGTGATTTTGAGGATTTGCTCCTCCACCTGAACATTTTGATTGTCGATTTCCATAGTATAAAATTTACATTAATATATAATATATATTGTATCGTTAGCGTGAACCACCGCCGAAGCCGCCACCGGAGAAACCGCCGCCGCCACCGAAAGAAGCGGAGCCACCGCCTCCCCAGTTGCCCGACTGGCCAATAGACTGAGCCTGACGCATCACACTCTTGTTGATATTATTAGAAACAACACGCGACCAGTTGAGCACAGTCACCACATCCATATTGTTGCAAGTCTGTTCTTCAAGCATTCTCACAACTTCTGGTTGGAATTGTTTCAATTCCTCGGTCACCTTGTCGGCAATACCGAACAAAGAGGCGTAGATGAGATATTCTTTCCACAGAACCACTTCGATAGTTCTGCGTTCATCAATCAAAGTGGTGTCTTCCAAGAACTTTTTCAAACCGATCGCCTCACAGGCAGCCTGTTGCTTCATCAGTTTGAATTCCGATTTGCTATGTGTATTACCAGCACGTTTCAATACGTAGCTATTCAAGTCGTTCTCGCCAAGAGCCTTGGTGTCTTCAAACCATTTGTAAACCCTTTTGGCATGTCGGATAGACCAACGCTTGAACTCTTTTTCTTGCAAGATATGGTCGCTACCGCTGGCAACACGAAGCATCTCGAACAGTTCCTTTTCTTGTGGATCCTTAGTCAATTTATCCTCATTGAAAGCAAACTCCATCTTATCCTTACCTGTTGTAGGCATAGGAATAAGCGCTTGATTTTGAACCATTCGAAGGATAAGTGCTGACACAACGCCATTATCTCCAGCCATTTCCAGTTTAGTCAGCAGAGAGAAAGTGGCATAGATATTATCGCCGTAAGGGAGGTTACGAGACCATGGAATCTCATCCATCTTCTTGCCTGTTTCCTTACGCAACAAAATCTTCTTGAACGAGAAAACAGCCACAAAGAACGAAACGAACTGAATGCCAAAAGCACAAATCAAAAACAGATGAGTCAGCAACTTATGCCACCAGCTCTGCTCTGCTTCCTGCTCTTCAGCATACGTGCTGCCTTCCATGGCTTGATCCACCACGTCTACAAACAAGCCGTCGATAGTATCCGTTGGTTCGAACAAGCCTTTATTGCACTGAATCATCAGGATAATGCCACTTTGCTCTGACATCGGTTCATCTGTTATGGCAACGATTTTACCTTCGTAGAAATTGCATTGTCCTGTATAGCCGAAGCCTGCAATCTTGGTGTTTTCCGTATTAAACTGCAGCGTATCAGGCGCAACAATCGTAACGGAAGCTGTTTGTGGAGAAGGCTTTATGCCACGAGAGATGAACATGTGGTTGAAACCATCGAAATCGTTGTATCCCTGAACCAGATTGGTCAGACGATATTTCATCACGAAAGTATGCTCACCATAAACGCCAATACCCCAACATATCTCATAGGAATTATTGCGTTTTTTCACCACACCGCAACGGTTGGCTTTCTCGCTGATGGAACGGTCAATATCCCATTCGCCTTCGTTGATATACTCCACGCCATTTTCACTTACGCCAAGCAATTCCATCTCACGGTTTCCCAGATTATCCATCACGGTATACCACTCAGTGCCCTTAAACACAGAGATATGCCAGGTTTCAGTTACGATAGCAGAGCCATCTTTCTGCAAAGCCACCTCCACATCTACAGAGTGAGTGGCAGGTTGAGCTGCAAACGCCAACAGCGGAAGCAGCAAGAAAAATAATATGAAGGATTTCTTCATTAGATTTTCATTGAAGGCATTGAAGCCGTCTCTTTATTCTCTTGGAGATAGTCGCGTTTTTCGAAATGAAGCATTGAAGCAGCAATCGATGAAGGGAATTGGCGAATCATGCGGTTGTAGATAGTTACGCTGTCATTATAAACCATGCGTGATGTACGCACCTGATTCTCATATACATTAACACTATCCATTGTTTTCAGATAAGTCTCGTTAGCTTTCAAGTCAGGATAGCGTTCCACAGTTACATTGATGCTGCGCATTGCTTTGGCAATCAACTGCTCTTGCTCCTCTGCTTCTTTAGCAGTAGAATTGCCGTTTACACCTTGACGCATTGCAATGATATCTTTCAATGCGTTATACTCGTGTTCTGAATAACTCTTTGTCAGTTCTGCCAAGGCGGTAAGTGCGTCCCAACGGCTTTGTTGCTGAACACCAATCTGACTCATTGCATTACTGCAATTTTCGTCACTTGCCACAAGGCCACGTTGAACCTTAACGAACCAAAATCCCACCAAAACAACGGCGGCAACAATTACTAATAATGTCATCATGTTATTATTCTATATTGATTGTTACTCTTTTCATATTCAAATAATTGAGATGTCCTTTCTTGCGCATTACGTCAAGCATGGCATCCGTACAGGTTGTGCCCAAGACATCGATATTGATAGGTTGACCAAACTGATAAACCGTAGCCATATAGCTATTGAGAGCCACGGTGTAGGTTTTCTTCTTGTTCAGCAGTTTGCCGTTATCCATTCTTATCTCCATTGATTTGATGGCATGGGTAGTGCTGTCCACATCCATGGTGTAAGTGAAACCAGAAGGAATGGTAGGAAGGAATCTGTCAAGTTCATAGGCACTTGCCAACAATTGGTATATCTGCTCGCCTGTCAATGTCAGCACCTGAAGTTCATTGCCGAACGGATCGAGAGCATAGACATCTTTCAGTGTGATATTTCCTTTTGGCAGCGAGTTAAGTCGAACGCCACCACCGTTTTGCAAAGCGAAGTTTGCACCAGAATATTGGCGAAGGGCATCACTCATCATGCAGCCCAATGCATCTTTATCGTTAAAGTCCTCATCGGCCACAGCCACCACTTGTTTGAAAATCTCGTTGTTATTGTACAACTCAATCAACTGCTGAATATTCTGTTTCGGTGTCTGACGACCCAGCATAATCTTATGCGAACTTCTGCCTACCAACTGTTCATCCTCAAAAAACAGTTTGATTTCCGTCACGCTCTTCAGTCGCGCCACATTTTGGGTAACCAGAATGCCATTATGAAAATCATTGTCTATCACATCGGTATGCGTATGACCGCCAATGATAACATCCAAATAAGGAGCCGATGCGGTAATCTCCACATCTTTCTCATGACCAAGGTGAGAGAGCAACATTGTGGCATTGCAGAACTGACTCATCCACGGACCATATTTTCTCAGTTCCACCTCTGGTTTAGTAAACGAGAGGCCTACATTATTCTTTGGGTGGAACTCCGGATAATTATCTTTCTTCACCTGAATCATGCCCAAGAAACCAAGTCGCAAGCCATCAATCTCAATCACTTTAAATGGTTCCACATGCAGTCGCAGAGAATCCTTCGCATAGAGATTTGAGCAGACATAGCGAAAATTCGAAGTATTGATAGTATGACGCAACGTAGACGCACCATCGTCGAACTCATGATTGCCTAATGCTGAAAGATTGAAACCAATCATATTCATTAGATTGATCATAGGGAAACAAATCTCAGGATATTTGTCATTCACCGGATTGCCGGTGCGGTTGTCGCCCGATGAGACAACAATCACGTTCTTCTGTTCCTGACGCACACTATCCACCACAGTAGCCAACAAAGCCATGTTGTCGATAGAAGCATGCATATCGTTAACTGCCAGAATGACAATCGTTTTTCGCGAACGTCCAAACGCTACCAAACAGCCGACCATCAAAAATATGATAGTAAGAGAGAGAAATCTTTTCATTTGTATAGTATTCCAATTTCAAATCGCAAAGATACAAAAAATAATCCATACTATATTAAATTTAGCAATAAATGGTCTTACTGCAAGAATAAGCTGTCAATACTGCCAAATCTCGCTGCAAAATTCGTACCTTTGCAAAGAAAATAAAACAACGAATATATGAAACAGACTTTGATCAAAAACATCGGCTGCCTGGCTCAGGTGGAGAACGAGATTCGCTACTCTGTTTGCGGCGCCGACATGAAGAGTATCAACACAATAGAAAACGCTTATCTCCTCATCGAGGGCGATAAAATCAAGGCTTTCGGCAAGATGGACCAATGTCCTGCCAACGCCGACGAGGTGGTTGACGCCAAAGGTGGCTACGTGCTCCCTTCATTCTGCGACTCACACACCCACATCGTCTATGCCGGTAGCCGCGAACATGAGTTCATTGATAAAATCAACGGCCTCAGTTACGAAGAGATTGCCAAACGTGGCGGCGGCATCCTCAACTCTGCTAAGCGTTTGCACAACACCAGCGAAGACGAGCTCTACGATCAGGCACTTGAGCGTGTCAACGAGATGATGAACTTCGGTACAGGCGCAGCAGAAATCAAATCTGGCTACGGACTCAGCACCGAAGACGAACTCAAGATGCTCCGTGTCATCCGTCGTCTGAGAGAGAACACCGACATGACCATCAAATCCACCTTCCTCGGTGCCCATGCCGTTCCAGCAGAATACAAAGGTCGCCAAGGCGAATATGTCGATTTGATTTGTCGTGAAATGATTCCTCTGGTTGCTCAAGAGGGTCTTGCCGACTTCATCGACGTATTCTGCGACAAAGGCTTCTTCACCTACGAAGAGACTGCGAAGATGCTTGAAGTAGGCGCTAAATACGGTCTTCGTCCAAAAATTCACGCCAACGAACTCGCTGAAGGTTCAGGCGGCGTACAGGTAGGTGTGAAATACAACGCCCTCTCTGTCGACCACCTCGAGCGTGCCGTCGACGTAGACATCGAGTTGCTCAAAAACTCCAAGACCATCCCAACCGGTCTTCCTGGCACCTCATTTTTCCTCAACCTGCCTTACACTCCTGCCAAGCACATGATTGCAGCCGGTCTCCCTTTGGCTTTGGCTTCCGACTACAACCCAGGCTCCACTCCTTCGGGCAACATGAAGTTCGTCATGTCATTGGCTTGCATCAAGATGCGCCTCACACCAAACGAAGCCATCAACGCCACTACCATCAACACTGCGGCTGCCATGGGTATCAGCAACACCCACGGCTCCATCGCCGTTGGCAAGCAGGCTAACTTCTACATCACCAAGCCTATCAGTTCCATCGACTTCATCCCTTATGCCTACAACACCCCAATCGTGAAAGAGGTGTATCTCAACGGCAAAAGACAATAACACATGACATCATCCCTACAAAAGGCCATAGAAGAGATGTTCGAGCGACAACTCTCTTCGTGGCCTTTGGCTTATAATAACTTCCAGGCACTTCAGGAGGTGGAGGAGAAGACGTTTCATTGCAACGGCTACAACATCCGCATCCAGCACAACCCTGCACGTGCCGTCTCGTCGGGCGCCAAGGTCGATGCCAAGAGCATTGCTGCTCGCCCTTGTTTCCTCTGCGAGCAAAATCGTCCGGAGGAACAGGACTATGTCCGTTGGAACAACTACGACATCCTCGTCAACCCGTTCCCTATCTTCCACAACCATCTCACCATCGCATGGCAAGAGCATCAGCCACAAGAGCTTCGTTCACATCTCTCCGACATGATTGACCTCGCTCAGATGCTCGATGGCTATACTATTTTCTACAATGGTCCCCAATGCGGTGCTTCTGCTCCCGACCACATGCACTTCCAAGCCGGCGAGAACGATGGATTCCCACTCGTTCAGGATTTCGAATGGTTGAAGCAACAGACAGAGCCTGAGCATATCGACAATGCCCTGCTCTATCGCATCGGTGCCGACCTCTATCAACGCACCGTCTGGGTAGTATGCGGAAAGACACCTGATGAGGTCATGAAGGTGTTCGACCATCTCATTCCCGACTGTGCCACCAACGAGCCGTTGCTGAATGTGCTCTGCAATGCCGTCGGCAACACCATCCAACTGTTTATCTTCCCACGCAAGGCATTCCGTCCGTGGCAATACTCTGCCGAAGGCGAAGACCGTCTGATGGTCAGCCCTGCCACAGTAGAACTCTCCGGCGTGGTCATCACACCGCGCAAAGAAGACTTTGAGAAAATCACACTTGACGATGTGCAATCCATCTTCCAACAGATCACCCTATAGTTTCAAGAGTCAGAAAGCCGACGTTCAGACATGCTTTCAGCAGCATCGCGAGCCGATGGTCTCTGTTGGCATCATGCGTCGCAAGGAGATTGCGCTGACGCTTTGCAACGGTTTCCTCTGCCAGCAAATCGGCCAGGAAGTCAGCGGCGATTTCGTCATCACCGTTCAAGACAATAGTCTCTGCTTCAACCATCAGCGCTACCCTATCCTCTCTTTCATTCCTCAACACGCAGATGCCCTCTGCCAACTGCAGCATGTCACCATCGGCATCGGTTTCCATTGGGAACGCGAGGAGTGTCAGTCGTTTCAAGGCAACATACACCTCATCATTGTTGATGGCGAGATTCAGGTCATCAACCAGTTAGGCATCGAGTCGTATCTCCGCTCGGTCATCGGCTCGGAGATGAGTGCCACCTCGTCCTTGGAACTGCTGAAGGCTCATGCTGTCATCTCACGCAGTTGGCTGCTCTCTCCTATGGTGGGCGAGGAGTCAACTGAGGCCATGGTGGAACAGGCTGACAATGACGAGATCATACGCTGGTATGAACGCGATGCACACACCCTCTTCGACGTATGCGCCGACGACCACTGCCAACGCTATCAAGGCATTATGCGTGTTGGCACCCCTGCTGTGGAGCAAGCCTTGAAAGAAACATGTGGCGAATTGCTGATGATGGACAACACCGTCTGCGATGCCCGTTTCTCCAAGTCATGCGGAGGCATTACCGAGTTGTTTTCCAACTGCTGGAGCGACAAGGCAGAGCGTCCTTATCTCACCGTCCTCAACGACAGCCACGAGCGCTTCATTCCCGACCTCACCCAGGAAGCAGAGGCAGAGCGTTGGATTCGTTCGTCTGCTCCCTCGTTCTGCAACGTCACCAATCCCGCCATCCTCCGTCAGGTGCTCAACAGCTACGACCAGGAGACACCCGACTTCTATCGTTGGACCGTCCGCTATACCCACGAGGAACTCACTGCCATTCTCAAAGAGAAATCGGGAATCGATTTCGGCAGAATCCTCCAACTGGAGCCACTCTCACGCGGCACCTCCGGACGCATCACCCGACTGCGCATCGTGGGCGAACACCGCACCGTCGTCGTTGGCAAGGAGTTGGAGATTCGCAAATGGCTCTCCAAGTCGCATCTCTACAGTTCTGCCTTCGTGGTCGACAGCGACGAAGAAGGCTTCACACTCACCGGAGCCGGTTGGGGACATGGTGTCGGACTCTGTCAGATAGGCGCTGCCGCCATGGCTCACGAGGGCTTCTCCTACCGTGAGATTCTTGCCCACTACTTCCCTGGCGCAGAGCTCACAAAACAATGGTAACATCTTATAAGCAACAATAATGGCTACAAGCACAAACAATCATAACCGCAGCGGTTGGCGTTGGGTTCCTTCGCTCTATTTCGCCGAGGGACTCCCCTATGTCGTCGTCATGGTGGTGGCTACCATCATGTACAAAAACCTCGGACTCAGCAACACCGAGATAGCCCTCTTCACCAGTTGGCTCTATCTCCCTTGGGTCATCAAACCGTTCTGGAGTCCGCTGGTCGATGTCTTCTTCACCAAGCGCAGATGGATTGTCGCCATGCAGGCATTGCTCACCCTTGCCTTTGCCTCGGTGGCGTTCCTCATCCCAACGCCCTTCTATCTGCAAGCCACCCTTGCTGCATTTTGGATTATGGCATTTGCTTCAGCCACTCACGACATCGCTGCCGACGGTTTCTACATCGCCTCACTCAACGAAGGCGATCAGGCGCTGTTCATCGGCATCCGCAACACCTTCTACCGCTTTGCCTCCATCACCGGACAAGGCTTGCTGGTCATGTTGGCAGGCTTTGTAGCCAAACGCACCGACAACGTCCCTTTCTCCTGGACCGTTGTCTTTCTCACGCTGTCAGCCCTTTTTCTCGGTCTCACCCTCTGGCATTTCTTCTCGTTGCCACACGAAGAGCCAACTGCACGCGAGCGTCAGTCGCTCTCTTCCGTCATGCACGAGTTGGGCGACACCTTCGTCAGTTTCTTTGCCAAGAAGGAGATACTCTTCATCCTGTTCTTCATCCTCACCTTCCGTTTGGGCGAGGCTCAACTCGGCAAGTTGGCACAGCCCTTCATGCTCGACTCAGCCACAGCCGGAGGTTTGGCAATGACCACCGAGTTTGTCGGCTTGCTCTACGGCACCATCGGTGTCATAGCCTTGCTCACTGGCGGCATCTTAGGTGGTTGGGCTATCTCCCATTGGGGACTGCGTAAATCCATTGTCCCTATGGCATTGGCAATGAATCTCCCTGATGCCCTCTATATCCTCATGGCATGGTTAGGCAGCCACATATCCATCTGGACAGTAGGCACCTGCGTAGCCATCGAACAGTTAGGCTACGGCTTCGGCTACACCGCCTTCTCCATGTTCTTGATTCATGCCTCAGAGGGCGAGCACAAGACCGCCCACTTCTCCTTCGGCACTGGTCTCATGGCATTGGGTATGATGCTACCGGGCATGGCAGCCGGCTGGCTACAGGAACGGATGGGCTACATCGTCTTCTTCACCTGGGTATGCCTCTGCACCATTCCTGGCATCATCGCCGCCTTCATCGCGCGACACAAGACACTGAAATAAAAAGTCGAAAACGAAAACAAAAACGAAAACCCGAATCCTCTAAACCTCTCCCCCTCAAGAAAAGCCGGAGTTAGCCCCTCTGTCATTATCTTTTCTTAACAAAACACCCCGTTTTACTATATTTCCATTTTGTTTTCATAACAATTCGCACCGTTTCATGGTTTCAACAAAATGAGAAAGGTAGTGAACGCATCGTTCACGTGTTTCAACAAAATGTTGAACATAGGAAACGCATCGTTCGCACCTTTCAACAAAATGTTGAACATAGGAAACGCATCGTTCACACGTTTCAACAAAATGTTGAACATAGGAAACGCATCGTTCACACGTTTCAACAAAATGTTGAACATAGGAAACGCATCGTTCACACGTTTCAACAAAATGTTGAACATAGGAAACGCATCGTTCACACGTTTCAACAAAATGTTGAACATAGGAAACGCATCGTTC
>JAKSNW010000036.1 GCA_024405895.1 Paludibacteraceae bacterium | reverse complement strand
CAACTTGATTTTGGTTGTCGGCATTTGTAGATTCGTAAAATCAACTTGATTTTGGTTGTCGGCATTTGTAGATTCGTAAAATCAACTTGATTTTGGTTGTCGGCATTTGTAGACTCGCAAAATCAGCTTGATTTTGGCAGTCGGCATTTGTAGACTCGTAAAATCAGCTTGATTTTGGCAGTCAGCATTTGTAGATTCGTAAAATCAAGCCGAGAAAGAGGTGTCTTTTCTCCTTGCAGGTCAGTTACAACGTGAAATAATAAGTGTGAGCCATTGGCTTGAACCGTTGTGGTTTGCGTATAAAAGAAGAGCGAGTTTCGAAATTGAAACTCGCTCTGTTCGTTGTTGTTACCAACTGTGTGTCGGGAGTGACACTTATTTCTTGGTTGGAATGGTCAGTTTTTGGTCGATGCTGAGGTGATCGTCACTCAAGTGGTTGGCCTCAATGATGGCTTCAACTGTAACATTGTGTGCCTTGGCAATCTTCCAGAGTGTATCACCTTGTTTTACGCGATAGACGGTTGGTGTCGGTTTGGCTGGTTGAGCAGGTGCTGGTTCTGTCACCTTGGTTTCAACCACAGGCTCTTCTATCTGCTTCTCGGCCACGATGGTCTCTTTCTCAGGCTCTTTCGTTGGCTTCTCTGTCACGGTGGCTGCTTTTACAATCAGCACATCGCCAGCATGGATGTTGCTTGAGGTAAGTCCGTTGAGGCGTTGGATGTCTGCCACTGAGGTCTTGTAGGTGCGAGCCAATGATGAGAGTGTCTCGCCAGCCATAACCTTGTGGCGGATTTCGCCGTTGGCAGCTGCTTGGGCCTCTGCAGGTTTCTGTTCTGCCGGTTTGGTCTCTGCCATCGGTATCTCTATATCTTCTTCGTCGTCCTCAACTTCAGAAATCAGTTTCTTCACTGGCACCTCGATGGTCTTGGTGTATGAGTTCTTGATTTTCAAACGCTGTTTTTCTGCGAGGAAGTCGCCACTCATTTTATTGAGTTTCTGTATGTTTGCCACAGTGGTGTGGTATTTTCTTGCAATTGAAGATAGTGTCTCGCCCGATTTTACTATGTGATAGACAGCTGGTTCTGTCACGGTCTGTTTCTCATAGACAATGATGATGGAGTCGCCTGGTTGTGGTGTGTGCAGCGAATCGCCAACCCATGGCATCTCGTGAGGCGAGCGTTTGAACGGAGCTACTACGCGTGACACCTTGAGGAAACGGCGTGCATAGTAGTCTTCCTTGGTGCTGCTGATGATGACGCCACGTGAGGTGGAGGAGTGCAGGAAGTTGAACGAGCCGTCGGGCAGTTTCTCGGTGATGACACCTACGTGACCGATGCTTTTGTTGTGACTTCTTCCTTCAAAGTAAATCAAGTCGCCACGAACGGCATTTTCTGTGCGGATTGGCACTGTTGCCTGATATTGCAGCGTGCCTTTATGCGGCAGAATATGACCATATTTTCCGAAAATGAACATGGTAAAGCCTGAGCAGTCGAAACCGCCTGGTGTTGTTCCTCCGTAGCGGTAAGGTGTGCCTATGAATCGGCGACCGTAGTTGATGATGGAGTCGATATGTTTGGCTGCCACTAAAAGACTGTCGGAGAAGGTCGCGATGGCCTCTTTGTCGTTTTCTTTGGCAGTAGAGTCGTTGTTGTGACGGTGTCTGCGGTCGGCATACATCGATGTGGTGGTCATCAACATAAGCATCAGGCAGATGATGGTGCGAATCGCTACTATGTGTTTCTTTGAGTTCTTTTTATTCATCTTCCCAGTGTTTAAGTGTTTGATAAAGCTGTTGTATAGGTAGTCCTACAACATTGAAATACGAACCTTCAACGCGTTCAACGCCCACGTAGCCAATCCATTCCTGGATGCCGTAGCTACCTGCTTTGTCGAAGGGTTTGTAGTGGGTGATATAATGTGCAATCTCGTCTTGTGAGAGGTTGCAGAATGTAACCAAGGTGGTGACGGCAAAGCTGCGTTGCTTTGCCTTGGTGGTCACGGTGATACCCGTGATTACCTTGTGTGTCTTGCCCGAAAGCTGTGTGAGCATGTCGGTGGCTTCTGCTTCGGAGTGAGGTTTGCCAAGCACAAGGCCATCGAGGCAAACCACCGTGTCGGCAGTGATTATCATCTCGTCGTTGCCCATCGTGGGAATGTAGGCGTCGGCTTTCTGACGGGAGAGATAGACGGGAATCTCTTCCTCGCTGAGTGTGGACGGATAGCTCTCCTCAAGGCCAGGAATGGTGCGAACGGTGAACGGCAGTCCGAGACCCGTAAGCAACTCTTTCCTTCGTGGCGAGTTGGAAGCCAAGACGATATGATAGTTTTCCAACATGGTCATACTATAGTATTATGCCAGTTTGAACAAACCGAGCAGTGAGACATCGTACTGCTGAGCCATCAGGAAATTGTAGATCAGACAGTAGAGTGTGCCGATGAGCATGATGAACTTGCAGAGCATAGAGGCTTGGCGTGGTGCCGAGGCGTCTTTTCTCAACAGGATTCCTATGAGGCAGACCGATGGGACTACTATGCCCCAAACGGCGTACTTGAGCGTGAGTGCTGGTGTTATTCCAAGGTTTACTTTTGTGGCAAGCCAAACGAGTGCCACATCGGCAAGGATGGTCAGAACGATGACTAAGATACGTGCTCCTGTTTCGCCCCAAACTACAGGCACGGTGTGGCATTCCAGTTCACGGTCGCCCATAACATCCTGTATGTCTTTGATAATCTCGCGAATCAATGTCCACACGAAAGCAAAGACGGCAATCACACCAACCCAGGTGTATAGTTCTTTGATAAGTGGTGTGTCGTAGACCACGTCGCCCCAGTTGTTCTCCAATACTTTCTGCATGGCCAGCATTGGCAATAGTGGCACGAGGGCACTGCAGAAGGCTACGATGATGTTGCCTACGAGAAGCATACGTTTGTAACTTGACGAGTAGAACCACAGCATGCCAGGCACAACGATGTAGACGAAACCAAGCGTCATGGAACGGAGTGTGAAGGCAAGGTAAAGTCCGAACAGGATGCCAAACAAGGTGAGCACCTGATAGAATCGCATGGCTTGCTCTTTTGGAAGGGCTGAGCCGATGAGCACTTTGCCAGGACGATTGATACGGTCGATTTTCACGTCGAAGTAGTCATTGATGACATAGCCGCCTGCAGTGATGCAAACGGTACTGATAACCAATGATATGATTTGTGTCACACTCAAGCAGTCGGGCAGCACGTAGGATGCCAGTGTAGGTATGATGATGCCACCATAGACCAACAACTGAATGAGGACGACGAACAGAAGATTCTGATATCTGATGAGTTTGAACATAGTTGTTTTCGTTTTATTACCAACCAAAAGCCTCGGCATTATTCATCCATTGACCTTGTGCCTTCATTACCTGCTCCATGACATCGCGGCAGCAGCCGTGTCCGCCTTGATAGGGTGAGATGTAGCATGCTACTTGTTTAATCTCAGGCACGGCATCGGCAGGGCAACATGGTAGGCCTACTTCACGCATGACCTCATAATCAGGAATATCGTCGCCCATGTAAAGCACTTCTTCTGGTTTGAGGTTGTATTTGGCAAGGAAATCTTTCAGCGATTCGGTTTTGAAACTGGCACCCATGTAGATATCCTTTACACCCAACACTTCAAAACGGTGACGAATAGCTTCGCCTACGCCGCCTGTGATGATGGCCACATGATAGCCTTTCTTCACGGCAAGTTGGATGACGTAGCCATCTTGTATGTTTGCCATACGAAGTGGTTCGCCTGTTGGTGACATCGGTATGGTGACGGGCGAAAGAACACCGTCAACATCAAAGACAAAGGCTTTGACGTGTTCGAGCGACAGTTTGAAGTTAACCATGTGTTTCGCGTATTTCTTCTGTTAGCAGACGATATATCTCTTGCCAACGCGGATGCTGCTCAAGCATGGCACAATGGGCATTGATGATGGCATTGTCGCCACGAACGGCAGGACCGGTTTGGGCTTGGTGTGGTGTCAGTGTGTTGAGTTTCCCGATGCTTCCTTTTAATAGTGGAAGGAACAGTCGGAAATCTACTCCTTTCTCTTTCAGCAACTCGTGTGCAATGTTGTAGAGCGCGTTGCTGAAATTGTTGGTGAGCACGCCTGCCAGGTGAATGGTCTTGCGTGTCTCGGTATCTGCCTTTTGAACCAAGGGAGTGATTCGTTGGGCAAGGGCCTGCACCTGTTGTAAGGCGGTGTCGGAGTTGCCTTCCGTAAAGATAGGCACTTCAGCCCAGTTTACCTCTGCGTCTTTGGAGAAAGACTGCAGTGGATAGAGTACACCGTAATGACTTTGGTAGTCTGCAAAGACACTCATAGGCACGGTGCCTGATGTGTGCAGATGGAGACCGTCGGTGCGTGGCATGCTGGCAGCAACAAGAGGAAGAGCGGTGTCTGTCAAGGCATAGAGGTAGACATCGGCATTGCGGTCTACCAGTGTGATATCGGTGATATAACGGGTTGATGTCTGTTCTGCCAAGGCTTTGGCATGGGCCTCAGTACGACTAAAAACCTGAATGATATCACAGTTGCAGTGCGGCAGAATCTTAGCCAAATGGTATGCCACATTGCCTGTGCCAATGAGTACGACCTTCAGTGTGTTGCCTGTTGCCATGCGGTGCGGCACTTAGAACTGGTTCTTGTGTACCTTGTTGTAGAGCAACTTCTCCTCGTTGTAAGGCTGACGTTCTTCGTCTTTGTAGCCGAGTGTTACGATATTGAGCACGTGCAAGCCTTGAGGGATATTGAGCAACTGCTTGAGGTAATCCTCTGCAGGAGTTGTCTCATTGTACATACGGTTGTAGACCTGTACCCAGCAAGAACCGAGTCCGAGGTCTGCGGCTGCCAACTGAATGAAGGTGGCTGCGATTGAAGCATCTTCAAACCAAACGTCGCTTTTCTCTGGATCGGCACAGACAACGATGGCCATTGGTGCATTGGCAACAAACTGACTGCCTGCAGGACGGCATTGTGACATCTTCTCGAGCAGTTCTCTGTTGTCAACAACGATGAACTCCCAACCATTGGTGCGTTTTGATGCTGGCGACATCAAGGCTGTGCGAAGAATGGAATCCACTTTCTCCTGTTCCACTGGAATAGGTTGGTATTTGCGGATGCTTCGACGGTATTTTGCTAATTCGTAAAATGAATTCATAAGTATTTATAATTAACTTAAGGCCGCCATGTTTCTATGACGACCTTGGTGACCTTATTTAAGGTTCCAAAAATATCTATTTATTGATTTTGTTGAGTAAAACCTGAGCGATTACGCCGAGGAGAACGCATACCATAGCAACAATCAACAATGTGTTGCTTGGATGTTCGATTCTGCTGTAACAGAACAAGATAACTACGCCTACGAGTTCAATAAGAACGCCGAGATATTGAGTGAACTTTTCCATATTCTGAATTGTATTTTTGTTTCTTTTATTATGTGCAAATGTAGTGATTTTTTCTCATTTGTCCACCATCAAAGGTGGTTTTTTGTGCTTTGGACTTATCGCGGTAGTTTACCGTCTTGAATCTGCTTGTAAGTAATCATGGCGTAAGCCAGACGGGCAGCCACGTAGTCGCTTGCGTGATGGTTGGGGTTAGGACAGAGTTCCACGATGTCGCAACCAACCACATGACGAGTCTCAAAGACACGACGCATGAAGTGCAGCACCTGGAAATACTGCAATCCGCCAGGTTCTGGTGTTCCTGTGGAAGGAAGGAATGCGGGGTCGAAGCAGTCGAGGTCGAATGTGATATAGACATTCTCACTCAAGGTTGCCAAGGCTTTCTCTTCCCAAAGACCTTCGCGGTCGAAATAGAGGTCTTGTGCCCAGAAGATACGTTGTGGGTCGTAGCAAGGGGTTTCTTCTTCGCTCATGCTGCGGATACCGACTTGTGTGATAGGGCAGAGCGCTTTGGCGTGTGTCATCACACAGGCATGACTCAGCGGTGTTCCCTCATAGCTTTTGCGGAGGTCTGAGTGAGCATCGAATTGAAGAATGGTGAGGTTCTTATAACGTTTTGCCACAGCATGGAAAGCGCCGATGCTGACGGTGTGATTGCCACCGATGGTAAGTGGAAATTTCTTGAGGTCAAGCACTTCGCCTACACGTTGTTCCACATCGGCAACGAGTTGCTCTGGTGTGGTATTGTCGTCAACGTGTACTGGTTCGGCAGTATGGATACCGTTGAGATGTGCTTGGGTCTTAGTTTCGGTGTCATACCATTCCAATTGAACGGAAGCTTCCATCAAAGCCTCAGGACCTTTTTCTGCACCGTGTTTCCAACTGCTGGTTGCGTCGTAAGGAACTGGTGTGACAACTGTGTGTGCTGTTGCCAAGTCTGACAATGGCGCTGTTAATCCTGCAAAATTCTCCATAGTCTATTAGTCTCTGTTAGGTTTGCGGTCGAAACGTTTTGTGCCGTTGGCGCCGAATGATTTCTTTGGACCGAATGAGCGTTTTTCGCCATCACGACGTGGCTTGAAGTCGCGTTTCTCACCATCGCCGAATGAACGTTTCTTGTCGCCGAATGGTTTGCTGAAACGGTCGCCTTCACGACGTGGTTTGAAATCGCGTTTCTCTTTATCACCAAATGAACGGCGACGGTCGCCGAATGGTCTGTCAGTATGTTCTTCGTCGCGACGAGGTTTGAAGCCGCGTTTATCATCTCGTTTGTCGAAACGGCCAACCTTTTTCACCTCTTTGTCATAACGGCGGCTTGTGCTCTTGGCTGCCTCGCGTGGTTCTTTTTTTACCAAGGTGCCTTCGGCAGCCTGTTTTGCCAAGTGGTCGTTGCGGCGGCCATCGAAGATACCGAGTTCCCAGAACTCACATGGCAACTCGCCATTGAGGAGTTTGTGCTTGCTGTCTGGCTTCAAACCGATACGTTTCAAACAGTCTGTATCAGAAGAGATAACCCATGCTTTGCAACCTTTGAGGTTGTGTTTCAAGGCTGTGCCGAGTTCTGCATAAACCTGTTCCACTTCTTCGCGGTTGTTGCTGAGCAAACGCTCACCGTAAGGTGGATTGGTGACGAGCAGGCAAGGATTCTCTGTAGGACGTTCGAAGTCTTTGATTTCGCGTACTTCAACGGTGATATATTTGTCCAAACCAGCGGCTTTGATATTTTCCTGAGCCACAAGAACGGCACTTTTGTTCTTGTCGAAACCGTAGATATGGAAGTTGAACTCGCGTTCGCAGCTGTCGTCATTGTAGAGTTCGTCGAAGAGGTCTTTATCGAAGTTCTGCCAACGTTCGAAGGCAAATTTCTTACGGTAAATGCCTGGTGGAATGTTGAGTGCAATCATGGCTGCCTCGATGAGGAAAGTGCCGCTGCCGCACATAGGGTCGACGAAATCACATTGTCCGTCCCAACCAGCTTTCTCCAACATACCAGCGGCAAGTGCTTCGCTGATAGGTGCTTCTGTCTGCATTACTTTGTAACCACGGTGTTGGAGTGATTCGCCTGAGCTATCCAACGAGAGGGTGACGGTGTGATGTGACAAGTGTATGTTGATGAGGATGTCTGGGTCGTGAACACTGATAGTTGGACGATCGCCATTCTTCTCGCGCAGTTGGTCGCAGATGGCATCTTTTACTCTGTAGGTTACGAATTGTGAGTGTGTGAAGCTCTCGGAATAGACCGTTGCATTGATGGCAAAGGTCTGTTTGGCGCCGATGTATTGGTTCCAATCTATCTCTTTGGTCTTTTCGTAGAGATCGTCAGTCGATTCGATATCGAACGTAGCAATTGGCATCAGAATGCGCAATGCTGAGCGACAATGCAGATTGGCTTTATAGAGCGTCTCGAGTTCGCCCTCAAACATGATAGCGCGTTTCTCTACACTCAAACGGGTGGCTCCCAGTTGTTTCAACTCGCGGGCTACCTGTTCTTCTAATCCTAATAAGGTTTTTGCGATAAGTTGCATGTGTATGTTGTCAGATGTTTATTTCAAATATTTGTCGTAATTCTTCATCACCTCCAAGCCTTTCAGAACGATAGGGTTGCGTTGGTTGGAGACACGGTAGTAACAGCCCGAGTCGTACAACTTTCCTGCCATGAGTGCAAGGGCGGAGAAACGAATCTCGTCTTCTGCCTCTTTCCATTCGGCATCGGTGCATTTGGCGCCGTCGGCTTCACCGCTCTTGCGTATTTGTTGCATCAGTTGGGTTGGAACGACGTAGTTGTTTTTCTCGAATGCCTCGTAGGTTGGATATGATGAGAGAATGCTTTTGCGATTTTTTTCTATGTACTCCATTACCACGGTGTTGAGTGTGCCTTTGGCAATGAGGTTTCTATAGTATGGCGTGAATCGTGTAGTGTCGAGTGGCACGAAAACATCAGGCATGATACCGCCGCCACCATAAACTGTTCTGCCCAAACGGAGGGTCTTGAACTTCAGCGAATCGGGGAAATTGATACTGTCTACGTTTTGCAATTCTCCGTGTTTCAAACGGTTGGCAATGTCTTGGTGATATTTCTCCGTACCTTCTTCGTACGATTTCTGAATGTTACGTCCACTTGGGGTATAATAGCGTGCCACGGTGATTCGTGCAGCAGAGCCGTCAACCAGAGGATACTGACGCTGAACAAGTCCTTTGCCGAAAGTTCTTCTGCCTACCACGACAGCACGGTCGTAGTCTTGCAATGTGCCTGCCAGAATCTCGGAAGCAGAGGCAGAGTAGTCGTCCACAAGTATCACTACGTTGCCGTCAAGAAACTGACCGCCTGGTGTAGAGTAGGTTCCGACAGAAGGAACATGCAGTCCTTTCATTGAAACGAGGATATGACCATCACCTAACATCATGTCGCTGAGGTCTGTGGCTGCTGTCATTGCGCCACCGCCGTTGTTTTGCAAGTCTATTATCAACTCCTTCATTCCCTGTTTCTTGAGTTTTGCCAACGCTGTATTGAACTCATCTTTTGTGGTTAGGGCAAAGGTGTTTATCTTGATATAGCCGGTAGTTGGCGTTATCATATAGGCCACATCGACGGAGTTTACAGGAATCTTGTCGCGAGTTACGATATATTCTCTTGGTTTCTCGCCTTTACGAAGCACTGTCACTGTTACTTTTGAGCCGCGGGGACCACGAATCAGCTTGGCAATGTCTGCAGTAGTCGATTTGTTGCCTGCTACGTTTACACCGCCAACGTTGAGAATCTTGTCGCCAGCGCGCATGCCTACCATTTCGGCAGGACAGCCAGAGATGGTTTGTATAATTGTGATGGTGTCGTGCAGCATTTGATACTGTATGCCGATACCATCGAAGTTGCCTGTGATTGTCTCGTTGGATTTCTGAACCTCCTCTCGAGTCAGATAGACAGAGTGTGGGTCCAATTGACTCAGCATCTGTCGGATGGCAGTCTCTGTCAACTGGTTGCCGTTGATGGTATCAACATAGAAATCGTTGAGAAGCGAGAAAATCTGACCGATTTTCTGAATCTCTGTCTTGCCGAAATTATGTTGTGCCTTGATGGTTCCAGCACTCATAAGTGCAAGAACTGTCAGCAGCAGATATATTCTTTTGATGCTCATAAAATGATGCTATTTATCAACTTGCAAAGGTACAACTTTTTACTCACTATTTGAGTGTTTTGAGGGTGTTCAAACATCAATTTTTCCGATAATCTTTTTCTATTTACGTTTCAGCACAAGAAAGAGACGATGTCGAGCAAGTTTTTTGTATCTTTGTACCCAGATTTTGATTTTTTGAAAAACGCATATTACAGTTATGACAGAAACAGAACGTTTGGTAATTCGTCCTTGGCAAGTTGTTGATGCAGAGAAATTAACAGAGCTTGTTAAATGCACCAAGCCACAAGATTTTCTCCCGATTCAACGTTTTGCCAATGCCGTTGAAGCCCGCGATTATATCATCAATCGTCTGAGCACTGCCACCCATTTTGCCGTTGCCGACAAGGCCACGCGTGAGTTGATTGGCGGTGTGGAGTTGGCGATGAGACGAACCGCTGCAGAAGGTCCAGCCGAAGGTCCGGATGCTTATTTCGATTTTTGGATTTCGCCTTCCAAGCAACATCAGGGCTATGGCGATGAGATGATTGACGCAGTGGTTGCATACGCGTTCACTACGTTGAATGCACGTAGTGTATGGTGCCGAATGACAGCGGCCAACTATGTGGCTCATAATGTCTTACTTCAGCATGGATTCCTTCCTGAGGATCAATACTCTCGTGCGTTTTCACACCCAGACGACAAGAACGCACCCGATTTCCTCTATCTTACTGCCGAAGATTGGAAGAAACGTATAAACGGATAAACTGTAGAGATTTATGTCTAAACAAACGTCAGAGAAGAAAACGGGCTATTTTGCACAACTGAGGCATAGATTCAGAAAGTTCCGTTACAACGAACGGCTCAAGCAGCGTCTCTACGAAATCATTTTCGAAAGCGACACACCTGCGGGTAAGTTCTTCGACATCGTGCTGATGTGCTTCATCGTGCTCAGTATCTTCTTCATCTTTGCCGAATCGTCGGTGGAACTCAATGCGTTAGTTGCTCCGTATCTTCGTTTCTTTGAGTATCTCTTCACGCTGTTTTTCACGGTAGAATATCTGTTGAGGCTCTATTGTGCACCGAATGCCAAGGACTATGCCTGGAGTTTTTTCGGCATTGTCGACCTCCTTTCCATTCTCCCTGTCTATATCAGCTGGATCTTCGGACCGGTTCGTTACTTTATGGTAATCAGAACCTTCCGACTGATTCGCGTATTCCGCGTATTCAAGCTGTTCTCGTTCCTCGAGGAGGGTGAAATCCTGATTCATTCCCTGAAAGAGAGTGCCCGTAAAATCATCGTGTTCTTTCTGTTCGTGGTCATTTTGGTCATTTCGCTTGGCACGCTGATGTACATGGTGGAAGGCACAGTGCCTGGAACAGCATTCACCGACATCCCGAACAGTATCTATTGGGCCATCGTTACGTTGACCACTGTGGGTTATGGCGACATCACCCCTGTGACCAGTACGGGACGATTTCTTTCGGCATTGGTTATGTTGTTGGGCTACACTGTAATAGCTGTTCCTACGGGCATCGTTTCTGCTTCCATGATCAGCGAATCGAGAAAGTCGAAACCTGAGGTTCGATGCAATCATTGCGGTAAGGTAATCACTCAGCCAAAGGCTCACTATTGTCCTCATTGTGGCTTGGTTGTGTCCAACGAATCAGAGGTGGAACAACGATTGAATAAGGATTGATTCTACAACAAGATATCTGAAACCGGAGGTGTGGCTGAGGCTGCACCTCTTTTTTTGTGTACGAAACGGCTCTTTTACGTAGGGAAGTGATTGAATTTGGACGAGAAAATTAGTGTTCGTTAACATCTACAAATTTAGACTCGTAAAATCAACTTGATTTTGGCAGTCGGCATTTGTAGACTCGTAAAATCAACTTGATTTTGGTTGTCGGCATTTGTAGATTCGTAAAATCAACTTGATTTTGGCAGTCGGCATTTGTAGACTCGTAAAATCAACTTGATTTTGGTTGTCGGCATTTGTAGATTCGTAAAATCAACT
>JAKSNW010000035.1 GCA_024405895.1 Paludibacteraceae bacterium | reverse complement strand
AGGTAGCACAAAACCCATGTAAGTCGCGCACGGACTTTGTGCGAGGTAGCACAAAACCCATGTAAGTCGTGCACGAACTTTGTGCGAGGTGACAAAAAATGCATGTAAGTCGTGCACGGACTTTGTGCAAGGTAGCACAAACCCCATGAAAGTCATGCACGGACTTTGTGCAAGGTGACACAAAACGCAAACCGAACCGCCCCGAACTTACTGCAAGTTGCAGCGAGAGTATTCCTCAACAAAAAGCCCGGACTGCATAAGTAACAGCCATCCATCACTACGGCTGAAACAGTTCGTCCCTATCGTTGGACAGACAATCGAAGCGGAATCCGTCTGGTTTCAGATTGCAAGCGTTACACGGCGGGAAGTGCGGGGTGAAGCCATGGTTTGCTTAAAGATTGTAAGCAAACAAGCAAATTTCACTATGTCAGCGTTCTTGCAGGAGAAACGTTTGGTTGATTAGTTTTATTGTTGTACTTTTGTTACGTTATAAAATTTCGTGCATATGAATAAGAAGTTATATTTTTTGCTATCATTCAGTCTAATAGCGATTATTTTTGCGTCTTGTGGTAGCAACATGCCAAAAATCACGAAGACTGGCACTTATTACTACATATTCAATTATCACAATCCTTCCGTCCCACCAGTAAAACACCCAGTTACATTTGAAGAAGAGTTTTTTGTCATCTTCTTTGACAGCATAAAATATACATTACATATCGACACAGCAACTGTAAGTACGGAGAAGGAATTTGACTATTTATTCGGTCCTTCATGCTACTATAATAAACGTTATTACGACCAAGGTCTTTTACCCAATATACTCTACAAAGAAAACGATGACTTTCAGAAAACTTATGATTATCTGACCTCACCAGAATATGTCTATGATGTTGAGCCAATGCTCGACGGTCCTCTCTTTGCATTGTCAAATGGCTTTTTCTACCTTATAGACGAACGGACAGATTCCGTTGCGTTCAGAAAATATTGCGAGAAGATTGGTGTCACGATGTATTCATACCAACAATTGGAGGACTACGACTTTGACACTACAATACAATTTACCGGGGCCATAACCCTCAGCAAAGAATCTATGTTCAAGAATGTTATTGCTGCCGCAAATGATCTATACGAGAAGGGATTCATCAAATATTACTACTTGATTCGTGCTAATTACCTCAAGGAATATACTGGAGATATTTTTTGGTGTTCATACCCCTCCAAAACGAGTCTTAGTTTAACTGAGCAGGACAAGACATGGAACACTGATGCAATCAATGCTCCCTTGGCATGGCAAATAACTAAAGGCAATCCAAATATCACTATTGCAGTCAATAATCAAAAACTAACCTTATGAAATCTTCAACCCTCTTCCAAGCCTTACTGATTTTGACGGCAGCATTTGTTCTCGCCTCTTGCATTGAGAATCCACCGTCAGATAAGGCATACTATGATTTTTGGTATGGACAAATGTTTACATCCATTGATAATAATGACACGTTAATCTACACCTCCCGACAAAACAAGGAGATACGATTCGTTGTTCATAATGCGGAATCATTTGACGGCATATTATTAGAAGATGTTTTACATCAGTTCGATTACTCATATACCACTAGCGACCTCGGCTATAACCACACCGAATTTTTTGTTTTTGAAAGTATTGACAATAATTTTAATCTACAAGTATACACATACAGTAAACATCAACGTAATACACCATCCGAATTTTTGATAGGCTACGATCTGTACAACAAGACTACTGGCGACATCAAATATTCTGGAGGATTTTTCAAACAGGTTCTCAATGACGAGGAATTGAACAACGGCATTGAAAAAGACAGATTCGATCTCTACCGAATAGTCACCAAATACAACGAGAAAGAAAACACCTATACCATCAAACAGACGAATACCGTTGTCGGCTCTTATTACAGAGAAAAAGGAGGCATCTACACATTCAAGGACGAAAACGGTAAGCTTTGGACCTTCAAGGAAAAAAGACCTTATCACAACGAATTGCAGTTAGAATAACCCCTCAGCCTCGCTCACACAGCGGGGCTGATTTTGTTTATCACAGTTCAAGAAACCATCATTTCAAAGCGTCTGGTTTCAGATTGTAAGCATTGCACTGCGTGAGCTCCTGAGGTTCGGCTATGGTTTGCTTAAAGACTGTAAGCAAACAAGCAAAATTCATTGTATCAGCGACCTTTGTCGGAGAACCGTTTGGTGAATTGAGAAAAGGTTGTTAACTTTGTAGCGAAAAAATAACACCGTAGAAAAAGTAACGTAATATCATGACCTACAGCAAAGTTTCTGTTTTCGTATTGCTTGCCGTCATAGCAGCATCTCTTGCTGCTTGCAGCAACATTGAGCCAACCATTGACGACTATGATATGTATGTGATGGTGCATGAAATTGACGAGGAGACCCAGATACCGGTTGCAAAAATTTACAAGAATAAGACCCTTCTCTTTGAGGGAGAGCATGATAAAAACATCACCTACTCCAACTTCGAAGTAGAGAACGGACACCTCTATTTCCTCAAAGCAACCTACGATGAGGCCACAAGGAAATACAGCCGTCAGATGTACAAGGATTTCGAGTTGTTTTCTACATCTATTTTTCCTGACAAAACAATAGGAGCCCAACTGTCAATACTTGGTTTTTACAACGAACACTATATTTATTGTCACCATGAGCCCAATACAGATGGTATTTATGATAGGTATTTTTATCCAGAGCAAATCACAATTTATCAATTCGGTAAAGATGATTCCGAGTTTTGTATATTGGAGAATCCACAACCTTTGATAAAGAAGTTCTATGTTTCAAAATTTTATCATGACAACATTAACGAGGACAACTACTTTGCAGGGATGGTTACAGTGCCTAATACCGACATAAATTCCGGGGCAGGTCTATATCTTGATGCCTATTGGAAAAACAATACAGAATACGTTCTTCCTACCAATTATTTTGACACCCCTGATGAATATGCTTATGCATCGGAATTTTATGATGGAATCACCGTTCACAACAATAAAATCGTATTTGGAGGAAGAGGATATTATTGGTATGGTGGACAACGTTGTTATTTGCCGCGACCAGATGAAGAGATACGAAGTATCGTTAGCTATAAAGGGAGCCTCTACATTTTATCCACGATTCATGTTGTAACAGAGAATTATTCACCAGAAAATTTTCGTAGTACATATGAATACAACAAGAATGCATATATATATAAAGATGGAGAACTGATTTATGAGAATGACGAAGTTCGTAACCCTCGGGATTTATATGTGATTAATGGTGATTGCTATTACTCTGCAGTCGAAATGGATAAATACTATAAACCATTTTCTATATGGAAAAACTTAGAAAAAATAACAGAATATGGTGAGGTGAGGACAGAAGTTGATTGGATAAATGGTGGTGGTTCTAATCCTAATTTTCGTGAATTTACCAACCATTTCTATCTTGTGAAGAAATAAATTTTCGAATAGTAGATTGACAGAATCATTTAACACAAAAACAGTCTACAACATAGTATAACACAACAAAACATATTGAACTTCTGGAATTTTTCAGTTCGCAGAAAATATTTTGGAGTTCACGACCACCTCGGAAATCTTCTTCCTCATACCCCTCAGCCTCGCGGCTGTTTTTGTAAATACAAGGGAACAACCATAGGCTTACGTCCAAAAACAGCAAAACAACAAGCTGATTAGCAGACTCTTATTTCAAAAAAAAAAAAAAAAACAGCCTTATTTTCATTGTTTTATCAAACGAATTTCTTTATCTTTGCACTACAATCAACACCCCCAAAAAAGCCAACAGATACTATGAAGCAAATTGCAAAGATTCTCTTGATGACAGCCGTTCTCGGCACCTGCTTTTCATGCAACGGTTCGAAGAACGATGGTCAAAACAAATGTATCGTATTACAGTGGAACAACCCAGACCTTTGTACCAACGACAACTTCTTCGTTGCGGCCGACCTCTACGAGTATTGCGGAAGAAAACAACTCGCCACTCACCACATCGACACACTGCGATGCGAACAAGTTGAACATTACGTTGCAAATCCCCAAACAAGCAAAGTAAGAATAAAATTATTCATTACAGACTTAAGCAACGAGAGCCAAAAAGAGCCACTACCGCTTTGGGTGGAAAAGACCTATAAGTTTGAATCTGATACGCTGGCAATCAATTTCTCAAACACAATAGACGACTACAAAAGCATCTCCCCGTTCAAACCTTAACGCAAACAGCGGGAAATATGTCAAACACTTGACAAGCCCCAAAACAGAAGAGCATCACAATGATATAAACCCCGAAAGTTAGACAAAAGACTTTCGGGGTTTTATTATGTCGAGACAAAAAAGAGGTGCCGCGGATGGAAGTCCACAGCACCTCGTATTGTTTTACGAAGGGTTATCGCGTCGAATTAGCGAGCGAGGATGCCTTCTGTGTAGAGAATCTCGTTTGTTTTGCGAACGGCAGCCTCAGAAGCAGCGAGTTTTGCTTTCTCTTCTTCGTTGAGGTCGAGTTCTACGATGCGCTCGATACCGTTTTTGCCGAGGATAACAGGAACACCGATGGTGATGTCGTTCATGCCATACTCACCTTCGAGGTAAGCAGCGCAAGTGATCATCTTGCCTTGGTTCTTGATGATTGACTCAACAACTGATGAAGCAGCTGCACCTGGAGCCATCCAAGCAGATGTGCCGAGGAGTTTGGTGAGGGTAGCACCGCCAACCATTGTGTCAGCAACAACTTTGTCGAGTTCTTCTTTGCTCAACAATGTGCTTACAGGGATGCCTTTGTAGGTAGCGAGACGAGCCAATGGAATCATTGTGGTGTCGCCGTGACCGCCGATAACGATACCTTCAACTTCGTTGGCATTGCATTTCAAAGCCTGGCTGAGGAAGTATTTGAAACGGCTGCTGTCCAAAGCACCACCCATACCGATGACACGGTTCTTTGGCAAACCGAGGGTTTTGAGTGAGAGGTAAGCCATTGGGTCCATTGGGTTAGAAACGATGATGAGGATAGCGTTTGGTGAGTGAGCCAAGATGTTTTGAGCAACGCTCTTAACGATACCTGAGTTAACACCGATGAGTTCCTCACGGGTCATACCTGGTTTACGTGGGAGACCTGAAGTGATAACTACTACGTCAGAGTTGGCGGTTTTTGAGTAGTCGTTGGTTACACCAGTTACAACTGAATCAAAGCCCATCAACTGAGCTGTTTGCATGATATCCATGGCTTTGCCTTCTGCCAAGCCTTCTTTGATATCAATGAGTACGATTTCGTTGGCTACTTCATTTACGGCCAATACATTTGCGCAAGTAGCACCTACGTTACCAGCGCCTACGACTGTTACTTTTGACATAACTTTATGATTTAATTTTGTTTTTGAGTTTCTATTTTTCAAGCTGTTGCCAGCGTTCAAAATTCGAGTGCAAAGGTAAGCAGAGAAATGTGATTAAAGAAATTATTCTTTAATTATTTCATCTGTTTGCCGAAAATTTTCTTGTTTAGTTTTTTCTTACGATGTTTGTGGCGTTGGCCTGTGCTTTTGGTGTGATGACGATGTCGTTAAGACACACGTTTTCAGGCACGGTGACAGCAAAGCGGATGACGTTGGCAATGTCGGCACCTGTGAGTGGTGTGTAGCCATCGTAGGTCTTGTCGGCACGTGCTTTGTCGCCTTTGAAACGAACAACAGAGAATTCGGTCTCAACGGCACCTGGGCAGATGTTGGTGACTTTGATGCCGTGTGGCAACATATCGATACGCATAGCTTTGCTCAATGCGTCAACGGCGTGTTTGGTGGCACAATAGACGTTGCCGTTGGCATAAACTTCCTTACCGGCTGTTGAGCAGAGGTTGACGATGTGGCCTCTGTTGCGTTCTACCATCCAAGGTGATACGGTGCGTGTGACATAAAGAAGACCTTTGATATTGGTGTCGATCATGCGCTCCCAGTCGTCGATGATGCCTTCCTGAATGTGGTCAAGACCAACGGCGAGACCAGCGTTGTTGACCAAGACATCTACGTTGCGCCATTGCTCTGGCACAGAAGCGAAAGCTTTCTCAACGGCTTCCTTGTCTCTTACATCAAAACAAAGAGCGAGAGCGTCTGCTTTATATACGGTGTTCAGCGTTGCTTTCAGTTCTTCGAGACGCTCTGCTCTGCGGCCAGTGATAATAATGTCGAAACCACTTTCTGCCAATGCAACAGCAGTTGCACGTCCGATGCCTGAAGTAGCACCTGTTACGATAGCTATTTTTCTCATATTCTTTGTATTATAACCAAGTTAGTAAATGAATTGGATGAGGCGAAGACGTTTTTCAACGACTCTCAAATTCGCGTGTAAAGTTACAACTATTTCTTTAGGTAAAATCACATTTTATAGAATAAATATTCATGTCAAAAAACGCAAACATACAGATAACCTTGAAAAGTCCAACTTCCGTCTTCTTAATAATTGAAATTTATTACCCGAATAACAATATGGTAATTTTACAAATTGAAACTAAAGAGCCATATAAAATGATTTTTTATGCTTTTATTCTATTCTACAAAATTAACACTCCAAGACCATACAACTAAAAAGATTTTTTTGTACTTTTGCGAGTTAATTTTTCAGCATATAGTTTCACATGGACAAAAAACTGCGTTTTATGAGTTTGGGCAGCGGTAGCAGTGGCAACTGCTACTATATCGGCACAGACGAATACGGTTTCTTGATAGATGCCGGTGTAAGCGCACGCACCATAAAACATGAGCTGAAACTCCACAATATTCCTCTGGAACATATCTGGGGTGTGTTTATCACCCACGATCATACAGACCATATCCGTTCCGTCGGCACATTGGGCGAGAAGTATCACTTGCCTATCTACTCTACCAAAGAGGTGCACGAAGGTATCAACAAAAACTACAAAATCACCGAGAAGCTCAACACGAGCCGTAAGTTCATTCAAAAGAACGAGCGTTTGGTGATTCGCGATTTCGAGTTCCAAGCATTCAGTGTCAGCCACGATGCCACCGACAGCATGGGTTTTGCCATCAACTATAAAGGACAGCATCTGGTAATTGCCACTGACCTCGGTTTCATCAGCAAAGAAGTGGCAGACCATATTGCCAAAGCCAATTATCTGGTTATCGAAGCGAACTATGACGAGACTATGCTGAAGAACGGTCCTTATCCTTATCCACTTAAGAAACGTGTAAGCAGTCACACGGGTCACCTCTGCAACGACCACACAGCACGTTTCCTCGCTGACAACTGGCACAAAGGATTGACACACGTATTCCTCTGCCACCTGAGCAAGGACAACAACACACCTGAGCTTGCTTACAATACTGTTCACGACGCGTTGAGTGCAAAAGGCATCGAACCAGAACTGCTGTTATCATTGCCCCGCACGGACGCAACCAAGATGTTCATCTTCGAGAAGAAATAAACAACACAACTATATAAACAAAGAGTGGTATCCCAACAGAGATACCACTCTTTTTGTTTTCACGAGGTTTGAATATTTTATCAAACAAACTCTATTTCTCGACGCAACGTATAATCGGTTCGCTGCTGTTCGAATGTATCGGGCGACAGCTTCAGCACATCAGAATCCTTGGAGATGGGATAAGCAGCCAACTGCTGATTCAAATAATCGTCCGGGCAGATTGTCACCGGAGATAATTGCTCCAAGGCTGTCACACGATAATCCTTCAATGACTCGATACCGAGATATTCTGCTACATTTCTTACACATTGCTGTGTGGCATTGGCCTTGCCGTCGGCAGAATAGCCTGCGATATGAGGCGTAGCAAGCAAGGCTTTCTCCAAAGCCTCAGCATTGAGGTGCGGTTCGTTTTCCCAACAGTCAAGAACGAAATCAGACACCTTACCGTTATCATAAGCTTGCAACAAAGCCTGTTCGTCAACAATTCCACCACGGGCAGCATTGATGACCAATGGACAGCAAGCCAAAGAAGAGAAGAATGTCTCATCGGCAAGATATTTCGTTGGGAACAATCCGTCAGTAGTCAATGGAGTATGGAATGTGATAACATCAGATTCGGCCGCAATGGCAGAGAGAGGAATAGAACAAAAAGCGGTTTCTTCCTCTGCTCGCGGAGGGTCATTAAGTAGCACTCGCATCCCCAACAACTTAGCCATAGCCTCAACACGTTTTCCCACATGACCCACACCCACTATGCCAAGGGTCAGTTGATTCAGTTGCAATTGATATTTCTTGGTATAGGTTGCAATGGCAGACATGATATATTGCTGCACTCCACCAGCATTACATCCCGGAGAATTACGCCAGATGATATTATGCTGCTGACAGAAAGAGGTGTCGATGTGGTCGAATCCGATAGTTGCCGTGGCAATGAAACCAACCTTGCTATCAGCCAGCAGCCGCTCATTACAGCGGGTGCGAGTGCGGATGATAAGAACATCTGCCTCTTTAACCTCTTGTGCTGTAATGGCGGCTGCGGGAAGATAACGAACGTCGGCCCAAGGTTCGAAAACGCCTTTCAAATAAGGAATAGCGTTGTCTGCAACTATGAGCGGCTTCATCATCAAAGATTATTTCAAGCCAAGCTTTTTAGCGATAGCTTCAGGGATAGCGTCTTTGTGAACAACGAAGTTCATAGTTTTGTAACGGACGAATGCTTTAGAAGCATACCAGATGCCGTTGTATTTACCAGCAAGACCCCATGAGTTTTTAACCATGTAGTACTCTGTACCTTCTTGGTCTTTAGCGATACCGAAGATCTGCATGCCGTGGTCGTCACCAGTCTCCCAGTTGTCATAAGCCTCTTGGCGTTGCTCTTGTGAGCACCAGAGTTGTGGGAGTGGTTTCTCTGTGATGTTGCGTTGAGCAGCAGAGAGTTTCAACCAGTGAGCCATGTCAGAACCAGCCAACTCAGCAGCTTTCTCTACGTCAGGCATAACAGCGAGACCGTCGCGTGTGAAGCCTTCCTCAGAAACGTCAGCACCCCAAGCGATGGTGTAGCCGTTGTTGATAGCATAGTCCATGATTTCGAGCATTTCGTCGATAGGTACGTTGTAAGAGAGGCTGTGACGCCAGTTGTCTTGTACCTCGATTGGGAATGCGGTGTAGAATGGGTGGTGTGTGAATGAGGTGATTGAAACATAGTCAGAAGCTTTCAAACCTGTTGATTTGAAGTATTCTGCTGGGGTATATGTTTTACCTTGATACTCAAATTTCTCAGGACGTTTGCCAAGGTATGCGTCGTAGATACCGATGAGGGCGTTACGCCATACTGGAGTGTGTTCTGGAGTTGATTGGAGTTTGCGGAGGTTACCTTTTGCCAAAGAAGCAATGATAGGATCGGTAACAGCTGAGAGTTCGCTGTGGTTGCTGAGGGTGTCACCGTACATTACACCTGGACGCATTTCAGCTTCAGGAACCAAGCCATAAGCTTCCATGCCGTAGAGTACGTCATAGAATGAACCACCTTGAGCGAATGATACGTCGCCGTGAGTGCGGATAGCAGCAGCAGCACGATCAAGGTAGGTGTTGTAGACGGTGTACATCTCTGAGAAGTCGTAGGTGCCTTTGCCCATGCGGAGCAACTCTGACTCAAGGAATGCCATAGCTGAGTAGCACCAGCAGGTACCTGCACGGTTTTGGTTTTTGATTGAGGTGATAGGGTTCTCTTTCACTGTGGTGAAGACGAAACCTTCAGCCTTTTTGTTCTCTTTTTTTGCAGCCCAGCCGAAGTTGCAGCAAAGCACAACAGCAAGACACAAAGCAAATACTTTTTTCATTGTTGATTATGTTTTAGTTATTATTTTTTTCAGATTAGCGGAGGTCGGAAACAGTGGCCTTAGGATGAGCTTCCTTAGAATAGGTAAACATAGCCACAGTTGGTTGAGCAATTGGTGTCAAGGCATCCAAGGCAATGGTTACGCGGTCGCCATTGCGTTGTGACACTTTGATACGATTGACGAGGTAAGTCTTTTTACTGATTACGAGTTGCACACGGAAATAATCAAGTCCGTGATTCAAAGGATAGACACTGACGTAATAGAACTTCTCGTCGGTTGCTGTCTCGTCGAAGTCAACACGGTGACCTTTGCTATAACCTTTCACCATTGCCAACGGACTGCTCTCTGCCAATTCCATCGGTGTTGGTTCGGTGATAGACACTTCGTTAAGATCTTTAACGTAGGTCCATTGTGTCTTGCCGTCGTAATACATCTCAGTACCAGCAAGGCTGATGAAGAACTTTTCTTTCCACAATTTCACCTGACCTTTGAGAGTTTGACGAACTTTTTCGTCCTGACCAGCCACGGTAAAGTTATAGTTTCCTTCGTAAGCAGCTTGCTGAAGAGCCACGATAGCTTTATCTACCACAGCCTTAGCCTGTGCATTCGAAGGGGAAGAAATCATTGTTACAGGCTTTTGAGCGTTGGCGGCAAATGCCACAAACACCATCATCAAAAGGGGAAGGAGTATTTTTTTCATATACTATATTATATTTACGTTACAACAGATGGACGCATAGCCCCCATCTTGGTTTAATTATTCAGACGAGAAATCATCTGTTCGAGTTCGTAGGTAGTAGGCACAAGCACCTGACGTGGTTTTGAGCCGTTGGCAGCCGAGACGATACCTGTAGCTTCCAACTGGTCAACCACACGGGCTGCACGAACGAAACCTATTTCGAACTTACGCTGAATATTAGAAGCAGAGCAAGCCTGATTGCTGACTACATAACGGGCCACTTCCTCAAACAAAGCATCGCGTTTGCCCAAATCCACAGAGTTTGCACCATCGGAAGCATTGTCGGCAGCATCAGGTTCTGGCAGCATGAATGCCGTTGGATAGCCAGCCTGACTGGATACGTGGTTGACAATCTTCTCAACTTCAGGTGTATCAACGAATGCACATTGGATACGTGTGGTCTCGTTGCCTTGTGTGAAGAGCATGTCACCCTTACCAATCAGACGGTTTGCACCTGAAGCATCGAGAATGGTTTTAGAGTCGATAGCGGTCATCACACGGAAAGCGATACGGGCGGGGAAGTTAGCCTTGATGATACCAGTGATAACGTTGACAGAAGGACGTTGTGTGGCGATAATCATGTGGATACCAACAGCACGGGCCAACTGAGCAATACGTGCGATAGGCATTTCCACCTCCTTGCCTGCTGTCATGATCAAATCACCAAACTCATCGATAACCACCACGATATATGGTAGATAGCGGTGACCATTGTGTGGATTGAGTTTACGTTCAACAAACTTATCGTTGTATTCCTTGATAGTACGTGCCTTCACCATCTTGAGAAGGTCGTAACGTGTATCCATCTCCTTACAGATAGAGTTGAGGGTCTGTTTCACACGGTCGACATCGGTGATAACAGGTTCGTCCGATTCAGGCAGTTCTGCCAGATAGTGACGTTCGATATCGGAATAGATTGAGAACTCAACCTTCTTAGGGTCAACGAGTACAAACTTCAACTCAGACGGATGTTTCTTATAGAGCAAAGAGGTGATGATGGCATTCAAGCCAACAGACTTACCTTGACCAGTTGCACCTGCCACCAGGAGGTGAGGCATCTTACAAAGATCGAAGGTAAACACCTCGTTTGTAATGGTACGGCCGATGGCAACCGGGAGACTGTAGTTGCATTCCTGGAACTTACGTGAGGCAATCACCGAACGCATGGAAACGGTTGAAGGATTGTCGTTTGGCACCTCGATACCGATAGTTCCTTTGCCAGGAATAGGGGCGATGATACGGATACCCTTCGCCTTCAGACTCATCATGATGTCGTCTTCCAATTGACGGACACGGCTCACACGGACACCGTCGTCAGGCACTATCTCATAGAGTGTTACGGTTGGGCCTATGGTTTCGAAAATCTGCTTGATGCCGATATTGAAACGTTTCAGCGTGGTAATGATATTCTGGCGGTTAGCCATTTTCTCAGAGTCAGAAAGTGAGGCTGAACCAGGATAATCTTTCAACAGTTCGATGGAAGGCATCTTGTAGTTTGGAAGGTCGGCATGAGGGTCGTATGGTCCCATGGCTTCCAACGGATCATATGGATGTTCATCCTCATCGTGAGTATTCTCATCGTCATCAGCATCACCATAATCCTTATTATCCGAAATCACGGCATCGGTAGTGATGGTTGTATCGGTAGAGACAATCTCCACATCAGCATTCTGTGTTTCTTCTGCAGGCTCTTCAACGGTTGAAGTCACGTTAAACACCTCGGCAGCAATAGTTTCATGTTCTTCATGGGCTTCAGGAAGAATAGATGTTGTTTCTGCCACCTGCTCTTCTTCCATAATTTGAACATTGGCGAAATTATCAGCTGCAGGTTCGGTTGCAGGTTCTTTTCTGTCAAACACAGACAGCCAACGCGACATGAGATTGCTGAAGGTAAAGGTCATGAAAATCAGACCTGAAACAATCAACAGAATCAATGTGCCGATAGTGCCGATATTGTTGATAAGCCATTGCGATGTCTCGATACCATAGTTACCGCCGACATTGAAAAAGCCTTTTGTTTCAATGACATGATAGAACAGGAAAGCGAGAAGCAGTGAGCCCCAAACTGCGAATATGACAGAGAAGAAGAAGAGCTTGAGCAGTGGTATGCGTCTGTTTCTTCCGCTGACAATCAAAGAGAAAGACAAGGCAAATGGGAAGACGAGCAAGCAGAATGTTGCCACGCCAAAAGTGCCATTCATCAGTCGGTCTGCCAACACGGCACCACGGTAGCCAATCCAGTTCTGCACATGGTCGCACACGCTTTGACGTTTCTTGGTCAGACTCTTACGTTCCTTCTTCACTTCGTCAATTTGAATCTGCAGAGCTTCCTTGCCATTGTCAGAGGCATCGTCCATCTCGTCTTGCAGCTCTTCTATCCGTTGTGAAGCAGTGTTTATCTGAGCGGTCAGTTCCTCGTATTGTCCCAAAAGACTTTGATCGGAAGCGCCTGTAACAAAATAAGATGCAGAGGCCAAGAAGACGCACAGAGTAACCATGCCAAGCACAAAGCCGAGCACGCGCTTGATGTCCTCATTGGTCACAATGCTTCGAATGGTGCTGAACAAGCCGCCTTTGCTCTTGCTTGTTCGCGTTGATGTGGTTTTGTTCTTTTTTCCTTTCATCAGAGAGTATTATGCTTTATATAATTGAGTGTCAAACGTTTTATCTCACACCGCACTTTTTTCGTAAAAGTACAGAACAGATTGCAAAGATACAATATTTATTTAGGAAATGCAAGGATTACCCCCTACGAAAATCACCTCTCAGGCACAAAAAACACACATCGTTCGAAAAAACAAACCAGTTTTTCTCTCTTGGTTTTGCAAATCGACAAATGTCGACAGTTATTTCAAAAATTAAAATGTCAGTTGAGAAATGTCAACTCTCATTTCCAAAATTGAAATGGCAGCCGAGAAACGTAGACTCGCATTTCAAAAATTAAAATGGCAGTCGAGAAACGTAGACTCGCATTTCAAAAATTGAAATGGCAGTCGAGAAATGTAGACTCTCATTTCCAAAATTAAAATGGCAGTCGAG
>JAKSNW010000034.1 GCA_024405895.1 Paludibacteraceae bacterium | reverse complement strand
AAATCAAGCTGATTTTACGAGTCTACATTTATAGATGTTAACGAACACTAAAATTTAAACCGCACAAATTTTACTTTCTCCTTATTATCAACTAATTACAAAATATCGTTTCATTTTATCCAAATTACTGGCAGAAAAATCCCCTACTGGGTTCAAGCCAGGAGCACACAAAAGAATGAGGCAACCGTTTTCACGATTGCCTCACCTTTTTCCTTTTGTCAACTGCAACTATGCAAATGATAGTTCGTTAATCTTCGTAGTCTGTTGGTGTGGTGGAAATCTCGTTTCCTTGAGCGTCCACAAATTTAAACTGCAGAAAACCAAGCTCCTGCATTGAAAGAAGTCGGAACTTGCGGGTATAACGTCTCTGCCATTGTCTTTTCAGCGACCACAATCCTTTAGTGATAAATGCCTCTACAAAAGGATGCACGCACAAGGTGACATCCTTCATTCCCAGCGTATTAACCAGGAAGTCGAGTTTCTCCTCAAGTTGGTCGGTGAAGAGGATAGAAGGCTGTGCCTTGCCTGTGCCAAAACATGTAGGACATGTTTCCTGAGTGTTGACAATTGTGGCAGGTCTTACACGTTGACGTGTAATCTGCATAAGACCAAACTTCGTGATTGGCAAGATAGTATGTCTTGCTCTGTCGCTCTTCATACACTGATTCATCGTGTCGAAAAGCTTCTGGTTGTTGGCCTTGACATCCATGTCGATGAAGTCGATGATGACAATGCCGCCAATATCACGAAGGCGAAGTTGTCGGGCAATCTCTTCTGCAGCCATGATATTCACCTCCAATGCATTCTCTTCCTGTCCCTGTGTCGACTTGGTGCGAGTTCCGCTGTTGACATCCACAACGAACATCGCTTCGGTCTGGTCCATAACGAGATAAGCTCCACGTTTCATCGAGACAACACGTCCAAAGAGCGATTTCACTTGTTTTGTGATAGCAAAGTGGTCGAAGATTGGAAGGTCGTCGTTGTAGAACTTCACAATATCCACTTTATCCGGTGCTATTGACTTCACATAACCAGTGAGTTCCTCATAGGCTTCTCGATCATTGACATGGATGGCTTCGAACTCGGGATCGAAGAGATCGCGAAGAGTTGCAATGCTTCGGTTCAACTCTTCAAGAACGAGCGAGATGCCTCGGGAACTGCGTATTCCCGACAAAACTTCCTCCCATTTACGTTGGAGTGAGGTCATCTCGGCGTCCAGTTCAGCCACAAACTTGCCGTCTGCCACTGTTCTTACGATTACACCACAATGTTCTGGCTTAATGCTTGCCACAAGCTGACGTAGACGTGAACGTTCCTCTCCCCCTTTTATCTTCTGCGAGAGTGATGTACGGCTCTGTGCCAGTGGCAACAGCACCATGTTTCTGCCCGCAATGGAGATTTCGCCAGTCAGGCGTGGTCCTTTGGTGGAGATTGGTTCTTTCATGACCTGAACAAGAATCATTTGTCCCACAGTCAAGACAGACTGAATGGAACCCTCTTTCTCCAGGTCTGGGAATCGTTTGAATGTCGGTTCGTGACGACGGTCGTTGAGAATCTGCTGAACATAATGATTCACGGTGAGAAACTGCTCGCCCAAATCATTATAATGCAAGAAGGCTTCTTTATCGCATCCCACATCAACAAAGGCTGCGTTCAGTCCCGCCATGATTTTTCTGACGCGACCGATATAGATGTTGCCCACTGCGAACCGTTGCTTGAGACTCTCCTCGTGGAACTCCACAAGCTGATGGTCTTCGAGCATCGCAATGTCTACGTGGTCAACCTTTATATCTATAGCTAACTCTTTGTTCATGATTGATTACGGATAAACAATTGGTTTGTTTACAGAAAAAAATGGAGCGTACAAAACCGTACAAAACAATACTCCATTTTATAAAAAAACAAATTTACGGCTCCGAAGGGCCATAAATTTGTTTTTCTCATTAACGTCTGTCGACTGATATAAGAAGTAATAGTCAGACTATTTTTTCTTCTTATGTCTGTCCTTTCTCAGTCTTTTTTTACGCTTGTGCGTAGACATTTTATGACGTTTATGTTTTTTTCCGTTTGGCATAACTTATTGGAAATTTATTGGTTGATTATTTTACTTTTGAAACAAATTCCTTAGATGGCTTGAAAGCTGGAATGTTGTGTTTAGGGATTTTGATTGTAGTATTCTTTGAGATGTTACGAGCGGTTTTTTCAGCGCGCTCTTTGCGGATGAAGCTACCAAATCCTCTCAAGTATACGTTTTCACCCTCTGCCAATGAGTCTTTTACACATGTCATGAAGGACTCCAAGGTATTCAAAACCTCTTCCTTACCAATACCTGTTTTTGAGGCAATCTTGTTTACAAGGTCTGCTTTTGTCATTTTGTTTAAGTTTTGGAATTTATTATTCTATTATTTATTATCTGTTGAAAAAAATCTACGCCACTTCGACAACTAACCCATTCTATGAACGAACCTTTGCTCTCGAAAATGTGCAAATTTTTCGGGATGCAAATGTACAACATTTCTTGAAATTACAATCTATTGAACAAGTTTTTTTTTCTCATTTTCAACTATATGGCAGACAAACCCCTGACGTAAGTGTATCATACAACATATAACATGCTAAATTTCAGCACAATAAACAGCATCCGCTTTCTAACTCTCATATTTTGAACGGCTAACAAAATATTTCTGACAAGACAGGTAATATGCAAAAAACAGCACGAAAAAGCCACAATAACGGACATTTTTTCTTACCTTTGCAGTTGCGTTTGCTTCGCTCTCTAACAACGAACACAAATGCCATTTCAAAATGAAGAATATTAGAAATTTCTGTATTATTGCTCACATCGACCACGGTAAAAGTACCCTGGCCGACAGATTATTAGAGTATACTAACACCATTGCGGCAAAGGATATTCAAGACCAGGTTCTTGACGACATGGAGCTTGAACGCGAACGTGGCATCACCATCAAGAGCCACGCGATACAAATGAAATATGCGCAAGGTGGACAAAACTATACGCTCAACCTTATTGACACTCCGGGTCACGTGGATTTTTCTTACGAGGTTTCACGCTCCATCGCTGCTTGCGAAGGTGCATTGCTCGTAGTGGATGCCACACAGGGCATTCAGGCTCAAACTATTTCCAACCTCTATATGGCGCTGGAACACGATTTGGAGATTATTCCCGTAATCAACAAAATCGATGTAGACTCCGCAATGCCCGACGAGGTGGAAGACCAAATCGTGGAACTGATTGGCTGTGACCGCAGCGAGATTATTCGAGCAAGCGGCAAGACTGGTGTCGGCATCCCCGAGATTCTCAGTGCCATCATCGAACGTATTCCTGCACCAAAAGGCGACCCTAACGCCCCACTGCAGTGTTTGATTTTCGACTCCGTATTCAACTCTTTCCGTGGCATTATTGCTTATTTCAAAGTAATCAACGGCACACTTCGCGAGAAAGACAGCGTAAAGTTTGTGGCTACGGGCAAGGAATACGATGCCGACGAAATCGGTATCCTACAGTTGGATATGGTTCCTCAGAAAGAAATCAGTGCTGGCAACGTAGGTTATATCATTTCTGGCATCAAGACTTCACGTGAAGTAAAGGTGGGTGATACTATCACTCATGTTGAGAATCCTTGCGAGAAAGCCATCGATGGTTTCGAAGAGGTAAAACCAATGCTTTTTGCTGGTGTCTACCCTATCGAGACAGAAGACTTCGAAGATCTTCGCAGCAGCATCGAGAAACTTCAGTTGAACGATGCCTCATTGACCTTCGAGCCAGAGTCATCCATCGCCCTCGGTTTTGGTTTCCGCTGCGGCTTCCTCGGATTGCTTCACATGGAAATCATTCAGGAACGTCTTGACCGCGAGTTCAACATGGACGTCATCACCACCGTGCCTAACGTACCATATATAGTATATACGAAGCGCGATGAAGTGATGGAGGTTCACAACCCAACCGGACTTCCTGACCCTACCGTTATCGACCACATCGACGAGCCATACATCCGAGCATCCATCATCACCAACAGCGATTTCATCGGCCCTATCATGAAACTCTGTCTGGACAAACGCGGTGAGTTGCTCAAGCAGGATTACATCTCAGGCAATCGTGTAGAATTGGTTTACGACATGCCGTTGGGCGAAATCGTTTTCGACTTCTATGACAAGTTGAAGAGTATTTCAAAGGGCTATGCTTCATTCGATTATCACGCAAACGGCTATCGTCCTTCGAAACTTGTAAAACTCGACATCCTATTGAATGGCGAGCCTGTCGATGCCCTTTCTTCACTCATCCATTTCGACAATGCCTACACACTGGGCCGTCGTATGTGTGAGAAACTGAAAGACCTCATTCCTCGTCAACAGTTTGACATCGCCATCCAAGCTGCCATCGGTGCCAAGATCATTGCCCGCGAAACCATCAAGGCTGTCCGTAAAGATGTAACAGCCAAGTGTTATGGTGGCGACGTCAGCCGTAAGCGTAAACTGTTGGAAAAACAGAAACGCGGTAAGAAACGCATGAAACAGATTGGCAGCGTTCAAGTGCCACAGAAAGCATTCCTTGCCGTGCTCAAGCTCGACTAATCAAGACAACAAAATATTAAAAGTATAGTATATCTAAACAACAAAACACACTATGGAACACGTAATTCCCGCTTGGATGTTACTGCCATTCGTAGCCATGCTGCTCTGCATTGCTGTGTTGCCGCTCACTAAACTGGGCGAATGGTGGGAGCACAACATCCACAAACTCTACGTTTCGCTCATTTTGGGCATTCCTGTAGGTATTTGGCTTTGCCTCAATGGCATGAGCCACGAATTGGAGCATCAGATGATCTACGACTATGTGCCGTTCATCCTCTTGCTTATGTCCTTGTTCGTCACCACTGGCGGTATCTGCATCAAGGGTGACTTGAAGGCAACTCCTCTCACCAACACCATCATCATGGCCATCGGTTTCCTCTTGGCCTCATTCATGGGCACAACAGGTGCTGCCATGTTGCTTATCCGTCTGCTCATCCAGACCATCTCACAACGTAAGTACAAGGCACACACCATCATGTTCTTCATCGCCATCGTAGCTAACTGCGGCGGTCTGCTTACCCCACTCGGTGATCCACCATTGTTCCTCCTCTTCCAAAAAGGCGCTCCATTCGGTTGGTTCATGGGCATGTGGCCACAATGGCTCGTAGCTGGTATCCTCTTGTTGGGCATCTATTTCATTATGGATAGTTACTACTACAAGAAAGAGCCACAGGAGAACCTCCAGGCCGATGCTACCGAGAGAACCAAAGTCACCGCTACTGGTTTGATCAACATCTTCTGGTTGCTCTGCGTCATCGCTTCTACCATGTTCATCAACAGCACATATATCCCATCAATGGGTGGTCACGAGGCTCCTTTCTACCTCAAACTCCTCCGCGAATGGGTATTCATCGCTATCATCATCCTCTCTATGGTTACCACCAAGAAAGCAGCCCGCGAAGGCAACAGCTTCTCTTGGACTCCAATCCTTGAGGTTGCATGCGTATTCGTTGGTATCTTCGCAACAATGACCCCTGCTTTGATGTTCTTGCAGCAAAACCCACTGCCTGTAACACAACCATGGCAATTCGTATATTGCACAGGTGCTCTCTCGGCATTCCTCGACAATGCTCCTACAGCTATGGTATTCCATGCCACAGCTTCAACCCTTCCTGTTGATGGCGTAGCCGTTGCAGGCATCTCTGAGATCCTGATGAAAGCCATCGCAATGGGTGCCGTATTCTTCGGTTCACTCACCTACATCGGCAATGGTCCTAACTTCATGGTAAAATCAATCGCAGAAGAGAGCGGCATCCCAATGCCATCATTCTTCGGCTACATGGCTAAGTTCTCTTTAATCATCTGCTTGCCAGTTTACATCATCGTACAATTGATTTTCATCCATTAATAATCAATTATCGTTATGGCTAAGAAATCGTCTACACGCAAGGCATCAACCAAGGTGTCACGCAGTAAGACTACCAAACGCAAAGGCACGAAACGCACGTCTTCAAAGAAAGGCAAGAATGACATCCGTTCTTTGCTGATGTTCATCGTTGCTTTCGTTCTCGTTGCCGTCTTTTTGGCTATGCTGCTTTCCAGTTATTGGTTGAAGAATTTCTAATGTCATTTCGACAAAAAACGATTACTCCCCCATTCGGCAAAACCGTTTGGGGGAGTTTTCTTTTCAGCACACATCAAGACAAACTGCAACAACTCCCAAACAAACTAATTTTCTTGCCGTAAATTTGCAATACAGAAAACAGTTTCTGTATTAAGGTCCGGAGAATTGTTTTTACGGAGTCTGAAGAAAAAATTTGACAAAATCATTTTGTTGCCGCCATTTCAACAAGCAGTTTTTGGCTATCACAAATGGCGAGACAAAATGCTAAACCATTCTGCTTTAGTTGCAAAAATATTTTCGAGAAAATGCCTTGTGGTTTGAGAAAAAGGATGTACTTTTGCGCCACTAAAAAATGTGGAAAGATTTGGCTGCTTGCAACCACAATAAAAAATGCTAAAATAGTGTCTCTCATTCTTTTGAGCACCATTTCTACATTCAAGCTCAAGTCCAAATCCCACGTAACTTTTTTGTACAACTTAAACAAAACATTACATGGGCAATTATTATTTCTCTTCCGAATCAGTTTCTGAAGGCCATCCAGACAAAGTGGCGGATCAAATCTCCGACGCCATTGTCGACGCGTATCTCGCACAAGACCCTCATGCAAGAGTTGCTGTAGAAACTCTTGTTACTACTGGCCAAGTTGTCTTGGCAGGCGAAGTGAGTGCCAACGCTGTTGTTGACGCAGCAACCATCGCTCGTGAAGTCATCGACAGAATCGGCTACAACAAAAGCGAATACAAGTTCGATGCCGAATCTTGTGGCATTCTCACTGCTATTCATGCACAAAGTCCCGACATCAACCGTGGCGTTGACCGTGAGACTGAAGAACAGCAAGGTGCTGGCGACCAAGGCATGATGTTCGGCTACGCTACCAACGAGACCGACAACTACATGCCAATGGCTCTCGACCTCAGCCACACATTGCTAAAAGAATTGGCAGACATCCGCCGCGAAGGCAAAGAGATGACCTATCTTCGTCCTGACGCCAAAGCACAGGTAACCATGGAATACAACGAGCAAGGCTATGCCAAACGCGTTCAAACCATCGTTATCTCAACACAACACGACGACTTCGTCAAAGAGAGTGACGCCATCGATGCCAAGAAAGCCGACGAGATGATGGTAGGACAGATTGAAAAAGATGTTCGTGAGATTCTCTTGCCACGCGTATTGAAGAAGTTCCCACAATACAAACAATTCATCGACAACGATGTCCGCCTCTTGGTTAACCCTACAGGCCGTTTCGTCATCGGTGGTCCTCACGGCGACACAGGTCTTACTGGCCGTAAGATTATCGTTGACACCTACGGAGGCAAAGGTGCTCACGGTGGTGGAGCATTCTCAGGCAAAGACCCATCCAAGGTAGACCGTTCTGCAGCTTATGCAACCCGTCATATTGCCAAGAATCTCGTAGCAGCTGGTGTTGCCGACGAAGCATTGGTGCAAGTAGCCTATGCCATCGGTGTGGCAGAGCCAATGAACCTCTACGTAAACACTTACGGCAAATCGCACGTTAAGATGAGCGACGGCGAGATTGCAGAGAAACTCCTGCAAATCTTCAGCATGACACCAAAGAACATCGAGAAACGTCTGAAACTGCGTGAGCCAATCTACGGCGAGTCTGCTGCTTACGGACACATGGGCCGCACTCCTGAAATCGTGAAGAAATCGTTCAAGGTGGGCAATCAGACCATCGAGAAAGAAGTGGAACTCTTCACTTGGGAGAAACTTGACTACGTGGAGAAAATAAAAGAAGCCTTCGGACTTTAACCAACACCAATTATAAACAGAAAGCCGCCGAATGAATCCATTCGACGGCTTTTCCTTTATGTGAATATCAGAGATTATTTCTTTGTTGCGATATTGGAATAGATATATCCACAATCCATATTGCCAATCTGCGAATGCATCTCCACACGGAAAGTAAGCGGATTGCCTTCCTCAATAGGGCCATAAGAATACTCCAATTTATATCCACTTGGAGTATCTTCCACACTTGGTTCTGCAATCAGACGACCTTGAGCATCCACCACAGCCTTGGTGTTATAGTAAACAACTTGTTGGCCAGAAATCTCAACCACACCATAAAGTGTATATTCGCCAGCCTTACCAGTAGAAGTAATCGTCAGCGTACCAAAACGGTCTGGTTCTTCACGACCAGCCACGGCCATCATATCCTTGCCAAGCCACTCGCCGTCAACACCAAGACTGTCAGTAACGACGGTCAAATCATACTCGCCAGAGAAAACATCATCTTTAGGATTGTTGCCGCATGCTGCAAAACCTAAAACCACAGCTAATGCGAACAAAAAGGTAAACGCGTTTCTTTTCATAGTATACTATATTTATATTATTTCTTTTCTGCTACAGTAGTCATGATGTAACCAAACAACATGCTGCCCAAATGCATATCCATCTGACATTTGAACGTCAACACATTGTCAACAGCAGGTGCAATCTTACGGAAATGGAAATCAACCACAACTCCAGTCTCAGCTGTTGTTGTGCTGTTGTCAAGAAGCAGATTATTGTCTTTATCCAATTTACCTGTCGTATTGAACAACTCTACAGTATCAGCCTCGTCAATCAACGAGCCGATAACATGGTAAGCTCCATTTTCTTCAGAAACAGTCATAACACCAAACATATCTTCTTCTGCCTGACCAGTCATTTGAGCATACTCCTCTGCTGAGAACCACTCTTCAAGACCATCGGAGCTTAGACTGTCGGAAATCATTCTGATGCTATATTCGCCAACAAAGTCAGCCTGTTTAGGTTCATTTCCGCAGGAAACAAATCCCATCATAAGTGCGAATGCCATAACGGCAAGCCAAACGGTACGTTTTCTCATTGTCTTATCCATATAAATTTCTGCAAAGATACAATTCTTTTTCAAGAAAGACAGCCTATTACGTAGACAAAAAACACAACAGCAAAAAAATTGCACACGAAATACACGCCGAACAAAAAAATAGTGTAATTTTGCACCCGATTTTTAGGTGACAACCGTACGAAGTCCACTACGGTTGGAGAGGGAATCAGGTGAAAGTCCTGAACAGTACCCGCTGCTGTAAGTTCCACCTCATGAGAAACTGCCATTTCTCGCGAGCCATTTGTAGACACTCTTTGCCACTGAGACAACATCTCGGGAAGGCTCTACAAAGGAACAAGTCAGAAAACCTGCCTGCAAAATCACAATGAATAGCTTTCGGGAGTTAGAGCTAACGACTTAAATGTTCCTTTGCGCAACATTATTTAGCGTTTTTCACTCCTCTTCTATCCTGACAGCCTGCAGTCAACCTGCCATCTGCCTGCATGCACTATGTCGCCATACTTTTCTGCCAAAAGTTGGAAGAGAGAGAGAATACACTAATATAATTAGCCGCTAAAATCACGCTATTCTTCGTCATGAGTTGCCCGACCTGTCGTGTTGCATATCAATGAACGAAGGTTTCATGACGATAAGACTTGGGTAAATTGTTTGTATGGGCCTTGCGCTTCAACAAGGTTGTTGGGGCGCAAGGTATTTTTTTGCTGTAAACAACACAAACTCATTATAGCAAATGAAAAAATTACTATTATCTCTCGGTCTTGTTCTCATGACCGTAGTTTCTGCCTTAGCCCAAGTCACATCGTCAGATGTCAAGTTTTGGGTAGGCACAGGCTCTAACGAAGCCATCCTTGTAGTCAACTGGTATGGCGAAGCACATGTTGCTTGGGGTTACCGTTGGAATACACCAGCCGATCCAGGCGATGCCATTTATGTTGCACAAATGTTGGAAGACATCGACGATGCCGACGACAACCTCAGCATCGATGGTGTTTCAAGCGGATTTGTCAACGACTTCGAGTACGAGAACCTCTGCCTTGGTCTCACCGACCTCTCTGGTTACAACTCAACAGACATGGGCTATTGGATGTATGCTGTCAACAACGTTATGGCTCCAATGGGTGTCCAAGGACAAGAATTGGTCAACGGCGACATCATCTATTGGGAATACCAAATCGACTGGTCACAATGGGGTGTTACCCTCGACCCTAATGCCGTTATTGAGTTCCCTCAAGATTACAGCCAAAGAGTCAACGTATCACTCACCGACTCTGTAGCTTACGGCAACGCCTACACTGCCAACGGCTTCAACATCGCAGCCAGCAACATCGTGATGGGCAGCAACACATTCTCACGTTCGGTACAACACACCACATGCTCTGCCGACTCTACCATCACACTCACACTCATTGCCTATCAGCAGACCACACCAACAACAACCATCAATCTGACTGATAACACCTGCGCTGGCAATGCTTACACTGCCAACGGCTTCAACCTTCCTGTACAAGACAACGAAGGCACCTTTACTTACACTCGCACCTCCAATGATACTGCTTACGTTCTGACACTCACCGTCAACGGTATTGCAGAGGAGTATGACACACAGATTGTCTGCGAGAACGACATGCCTTACACTTGGCATGGTCAAACCTACACAGAGCCAGGCACATACACATGGAACGGCACAACAATCAATGGTTGCGACTCTGTAGTAACACTCTATCTCATGGTTGCTGTCAGCGACACCACTTATGAGACCGCCTCAATCTGCCAGGGCAGCAGCTACACATGGCACGACGAGACCTACACTACTGCAGGCACCTACACCGTAGTGACAGGCGTTTCCAGCTATGGTTGCCCAATCGTAGCTTCCTTGACACTGACCGTGACACCTGGCTTTACATCCAATGACACCGTCACCATCAGCAACAGCGAATTGCCATACCTCTGGAATGGTCAAGAAATCACAGCACCAGGTACTTATACATTCAATGGTACTTCATCAACTGGTTGCGACTCTATTGCTACCTTGGTACTCAATGTTGAGGCTGAGCTTGACTTCGCTGACATCAACTGGTGGGTAGGTTCTGGCGACAACGAGGCTATGCTCATCCTCGACTTCACCTTCGACGAAGAGGCTGTTGCCTTTGGCTATCGTTGGAACGGCAATGCTACCGTTTCTGACATGCTTCAAGCTTTCCTCGACTCATGCCAAGGCTTTGAGTTCGCTGGCTTGCAAAATGGTTTCATCAGCAGCATTACCTACAACGACTCTGTAAACGGCATCTATCACGACGACGTCACAACAACCGTATTCGGCTACTGGATGTATGCAGTCAACAACGGCTATGCCGATGCTGTCAATACACAGGCTATCAACAACGGCGACATCGTTTACTTCGAGTACCACACCGACATGGAGAACTGGGATGTCATCATGCCATTTGACCTCACACCTGTTTATCCTACACGTCCTGTAGAGACTGGTTTGAACTATGCAACCTCACTCGACATCACCCTCTCACCGGTTCCTGCTGTTGATGTACTCACCATCAACGCCAACGGTGAGATTGCTCGCGTGGAAATCGTAGCTGCCAACGGTGTTGTTGCCTTGACAGAATCAATCAACGGCACACAAGCTTCACTCAACGTCAACGCACTTGCTCCAGGCTTCTATATGCTTCGTGCAACCATGGCCGACGGCACCAAACGCGTAGCCAAACTTGTGAAGAAATAAACGGTAAGTTATTAATTCTTTATTAGTAGAAGACTCTTCGGACAAATATGCCGAAGGGTCTTCTTTTTTGTGCCCAAGCACGAATGCAAACGAAGAAAAAATAGTACCTTTGCAGTGCTAACAACAGCAACAGTCCTCACATGTCGAGACACAAAAAATCTTACCCCATAATTGCTATCTGTCTGATTGCCATAGTGGCTTTCGGATGGGTTTATCGCGATGACCTCGAGCACTATGCCCGTCTCTCGCTGTCAACAGCCAAACGATGGGTAAGACATCAGCAAACCAAAGACATAAAGGACTACAACGGCATTGACGTCTCAAGCCACCAAAAACATATCAACTGGAGAGTGGTGGCTGCCAACGAAAACATTGAGTTTGTCTATGTGAAAATCACCGAAGGCACCACCTATCAGGACCGCCTCGGACAACAGAATATCCGCAACGCCCGCAAGCACGGACTGAACGTGGGCGCCTACCATTTCCTGACCACAAAGAGCTCGGCAAAGACACAGTTTGAAAACTTCAAGCAACACTATGTCAAGGAAGCCAACCTCATTCCAATGCTCGATGTTGAAGAGCGAGGCAAGTTCAGCGATAAGGAATGGGTGGCTCTCGCCAAGGAAGTGGCAGACATGATGGAACAAGAGTTCGGAGTGAAACCGATAATCTACACCACGTTGGCGCTATACAACGGCACACTCTACCCTACGTTCAAGGATTACACTATATATATTGGCTGTTACGGCACCAAGCCTCCATCGTTCTGCGACAACAAATCCAAGTATCTGTGGCAATATGCCGACACCAACTTTATCGAAGGCATACAGAAACCTGTGGATCAGACCCGTTTTGTGGGGTTGACCATCGATGACCTCCTGTTGAAAAACAAATAAACGACAATGAATATCGAACAACAACATATTCGTATCGAAGACTACAACTACAATCTTCCCGACGAACGAATTGCCAAATACCCACTTGAGGAACGCGACCACAGTCAGCTGCTCATTTGGGACGGCATCAGCGGCGAACCTACACACCGTCATTTCTACGACATTCCCGACCTTCTGCATGCCGGCGACACGCTGATTTACAACAACACCAAGGTCATCCAAGCGCGACTTCATTTCGCCAAAGAGACAGGTGCACTTATCGAGATATTCTGCCTCGAGCCACATGAGCCAGCCAACTACGAGGAGGCGTTTTCGTCTACCCGTGGTGGCGTATGGAAATGTATGGTTGGCAATTTGAAGAAATGGAAACAGGGCATCCTGTCACGCGATTTCTACATCGGCAACATCAACGTGACACTCTCCGCCGAATATGTCGAAGAGGTTGGAGGCATGTCACATCTCATACGTTTCAGTTGGAACGATCCTCAATTCTCGTTCGCACAGATTCTTGAAGCAGCAGGCGAACTGCCTATTCCACCCTACCTCAACCGAGAGACAGAAGACCGCGACAAAGAGACCTATCAGACCGTTTACTCCAAGATAGAGGGTTCGGTGGCTGCTCCTACGGCAGGTCTCCATTTCACACTCCCAGTGCTTCGTCGACTGGCTCTCAACGGCGTGAACGAAGACGAGGTAACCCTTCATGTAGGTGCAGGCACATTCCACCCTGTGAAGAGCGAAGAGATAGGAGGTCACCCTATGCACACAGAGTTTATCTCTGTGAACAAGAGCACGTTGGAGCGAATCCGTAAACACCTTGACCACGTAGTTGCCGTTGGCACCACATCTGTTCGCACGCTTGAGAGTCTCTATTACCTCGGCTGTCGAATTGCTGCCAATCCAGAGGCACCCGTAATGCACGTTGACCAATGGGAACCTTACGACAACGCTTACACACTGACCACCGAAGAGGCGTTGGATGCCATTCTCAACTATCTCAACAAGAAACATCTTTGGACACTTGAAGCCACCACACAGATTCTCATCGTGCCTGGCTTCCAATTCCGTATCGTAGGCAGGATGATGACCAATTTCCATCAGCCCAAAAGCACACTGTTGCTGCTTGTTGCAGCCTTCGTTGGCGAGCAGAACTGGCGAAAAATCTACGACTACGCTCTTGCCAATGATTTCCGTTTCCTCTCCTACGGCGACAGTTCCATCCTTACATTGACAAAACAGTAATCTCGCACTACACCAACAAGCATATTGGCAGACTTTCTCATAAGGTCTGCCATTTTTTCGTTCCCCAAAAGGGAATATTAAGAAAAAACTCGTGTTTTTTCCGTCTGATTTTGCAAATCTACAAATGTCAACTGACAAAATCAAGTTGATTTTACGAGTCTACAAATGCCGACTGCCAAAATCAAGTTGA
>JAKSNW010000033.1 GCA_024405895.1 Paludibacteraceae bacterium | reverse complement strand
AACTTGATTTTGGTTGTCGGCATTTGTAGATTCGTAAAATCAACTTGATTTTGGCTGTCGGTGATTGTAGATTTGCAAAATCAAGTTGTAAAAAGGGTGTTTTTGACTCCCAAAACAGCTTCTTTGTCTGTTTATGAAATGTGTGACTGCTTAACAGAGTGTTGACAGTAAGTGTTTTAACTCCTCGTGAGAGTGAACCTCGAAGGTTGGCTTGATGGTAGAGGTCTCGTGTGTGGGGTTGAACCAACAGGTGTTGAAACCCATGTCCTGGGCTCCTTGAATATCGGTGACGATGTTGTCGCCGATCATCAGGATTTCGCTCGGCTGTAATTGACAGATATTTAATGATTTGTCGAAAAACTCCTTTGTTGGCTTGGCTGCACCGATGACATCGGAAACGAATAGGGCATTGAACAGATGGAACATCTCTGTCTTTTGCAGCCGTGAGGTTTGCTGGTCGAGATAGCCGTTGGAGGCAGCATATTGTTGCCAATGTTGACTGCCGAAATGCAGTGCTTCCAATGCCCCCTCTACAGGAACAGCCTGGTAGTGCAGTAAGTGCTGAAATCTTAGTCCAAATGCTTGGCAGTCAGCCTTACATCCGGTCTCTTCAAACAGCTCGGCGAATTGGTTGCGAACGATATAGTCAATGGTGACAAGTCCTTGTTCCTGCTTACGCCAGAGCGATTCCTTGAAGGTGAACCAACGGGAGAAATGCGACTCTTCCACCTCGAGCCCATATTCCTGACACACTTCGAAGAAGGCTTCGTGGCTCGAAGCACGAAAATCGAGCAAGGTGTTGTCGATATCCCAGAAGAGTGCCTTTAGTTGCATTGCTTATACTTCAGTGCCTGCTCACGCAGTTCACAGCTACGTTTGTAACGGATGGTTTTCAATGTGGTCTTACCCTCGTAGTTCTTTGGCATAAGCAGTCGCTCTTCTTCCAATTCGTTGTTGCTCAGTACGATGGTCTCTTCGTCTTCGCCACGTGTTATCCACATCTCGTCGTAGAGTGAGAGGTCGGAAACGAGATAGGTGCTGATATGAATCTGGTTTTCTGTGACCTCTACATACTGATATACGCGTTCGCCACATGCCATGCGGTCGAGACTGCGACGGCAGCGCGACAGGTAGTGCTTGTCGCTATTGGTGGTGAGAATGTACAATGGGGTGGTGTCTGTCTTGTGTTTCTTGGTGAACCAGCGGGCATAGCTGTGGTCGTGTCCTTGAAGCACGAGGTCCACTTTGCTGAGTGTTTTCTTCAGATAGAGTCGTTCCCAGAAACTTACGCGTTCGAGACTTTGAGCCTGAATTGGATGGTGCATCATGACGATGCAGAAACGGCATGGGTTCTCATCAATGACTTTTTGCAGCCATTTCTTGGTGTTACGCGAGGTTTTGAATCCACGCATGCGCTGTGTGTCAATGACAATGAGACGCATGTTTGGGAAATCAAGGTAGTAGGAGTTGCTCCAGTTGCCTTCGGGACCGTTGTCGGGATGGGTGAAGGTGTGATTCCAGCGTGGGTCAAGTTCGTGCCCTTTTCCTTTGTAGAACTCGTGGTTACCACAGGTGGCAACGAATGGTTTTGTGGCACAGAGAGAATCGATTTCGTGAAACCAGAGGTGCCAATATTCGTTTGTCGGACGGCGAATCACATCGCCAAGCAAGGCAACGAAGTCTGCATTCGGGTGACGGTGCAACATCATGCGAAATACGGTGTCAGTGATGTGATGTTCAATGTCTTGTATGTCGCCAGAGACGAGGAAGTTGCATTTGCCGTGATCTTCCTGAATGTCGAAGGAGTACCATGGCGAAACGGTTTCTCCGTTTGTCAGTTGATATTGATAGCTGCCTTGTGGAAGTGTGAAATCGGCTCTGTAATATACGTTTGTGCCGCTTTGAGTTTTCACTGGTGTTCCTTTGGCTGGAAAGGTCTGAATCTCTTTGAGGTTTTCAGGACGAATGTGTACTTCTGCCGTGGTCAAAGAATCACCGCATCGCCAAGTGATTGTGCGCGAATTGATTCCTTCTGTTCCCATTCCCATCGTTACACGGTCGATGACTTGCTCGACAGCGTAAGGTTCCTCTGTGATTTTACCGAACCAAGCCTTCCAACGGAAGATACAGAGTGCGGTAATCAGAGCGATGATGGTGAGTGATATGATGAGGTATTTTTTGTTCATCTGTTAGAGTGTTGTACTGAGGGACAAAAGTACGATATTTTGACGAAAACAACGCTGTCGTTAAGGCAGAATAAAAACATCAGCCACTCAAACGTTTATTTGAGCGGCTGATGATAGGTGGTTGTCTATGTTGGTTTAGTTAGACATTTTCAAGATGTTAACCTCTGCCTCAGAGAGGAAACGCCATTTACCACGGCCGAGGTTCTTCTTGGTGAGACCAGCGAAGTAAACGCGGTCGAGTTTTGAGATTTTGTAGCCGAGGCTCTCGAACATACGACGTACGATACGGTTGCGGCCAGAGTGGATTTCGATACCCACTTTGTTGCGGTCGAGTTCCTTGGTTTGAGGGTTTTGAACGTAGCTGATGTCGTCGGCTTTGATTTCGCCGTCTTCAAGCACGATACCCTCGCGGAGTTTCTCCATATCTTCCTCGGTGAACTCACGGTCGAGTTTCACTTGGTAGATTTTCTTCTTGTCGTATTTTGGGTGAGTGAGTTTTGAGGCCAACTCGCCGTCGTTGGTGATGAGGATGACACCGGTGGTGTTTTTATCCAAACGGCCAACTGGGTAAACACGTTGTGGACAAGCGTTGCGAACGAAGTCAAGCACTGTGTGACGTTCTTGTGGGTCGTCAGAGGTTGTAACACAGTTCTTTGGCTTGTTCAAGAGGATGTATACTTTCTTCTCGATTTGTACTGGAGTGTTGTGGAAGAGGATTTTGTCGGTTGCTGGAATTACTTTTGTGCCCAATTCTGTAACAACCTCGCCATTCACTTTCACTACACCTGCCTGTATGTAGTCGTCGGCTTCGCGGCGTGAGCAGACACCTGAGTTTGCAAGATATTTGTTCAAACGGATTGGTTTGGTGTAATCCATGAAATCCTGTTTGTACTCCTGCTGTTTTTTGGTGCTGTACAGGCTGCGGCCTTCGTTTGCGTTGCGATTGAAGTTGCGACCGTAGTTGTTGTTGCCTTGATTGTTGTAACCGCCGTTGTTGCCACGGTTGCCGTAGCTGTTGCCACCGTTGTTGCGACCTTGGTTGTAGCCGTAACCGCCGCCGTTGTTGCGATTGCCGTAACCATTGCCGTTGCCATGGTTTTGGTTGTAGCCATAGCCACCATTGTTGCGGTTGCCGTAGTTGTTGCCACGGTTTTGGCCGTATCCGCCATTGTTGCGGTTGCCATAGTTGTTGCCGTTGTTGCGACCTTGGTTGTAACCACCACGGTTGCTATTGTAGCTGTTGCCGTAGTTGTTGCCGCTTTCGTAGGCATCATTGCCGTCGTAGCTGTTACCGTAGTTGCTGCTGTAGCTGTTGCCGCCACGGTTGTTTACGCGGTGATTGTGTTCATCAAAATTAGGGTTGAAACTGTGACGCTCGTAGTTGCCTCTTTGTTGGATGCGAGGGCGTCTTGCACGTGTCTGATCGTAGTCATTGTTGCTCATCTCTTTGTTTGAATCGTATGCATCACTGCGTTCGTAAGATGAGTAGTTGTCATTTTCGTTATTCATGTAACTTTCTGTAAATAAAATATGTATATATTGTGAAAAATCTTATCTCAAGTTTTTCTGTCTTGACACACAGAACTCTTTATCGCAAAGTGTGTGCCAATCTTGATGTTTTTTTTGTTGAAGAAAGCCACAAAGTTCGTCGCCAAATGTTTGAGGCAGACTCTTCTTTGTGGCTTTAGCTTGTTATTCTGATAGAATCAAAAAGTGCGTTGATTAAGCTTCTTCAGCTACAACGATAACTTTTACATCAGCAGAAACCTCTTTGTGAAGTTTAACTGTAGCAACATATTCGCCAGCAGTTTTGATGGTTTCTTTGATGTTGATGATCTTGCGGTCGATTTCGAAGCCTTGTTCCTGAAGTTTTTCAGCAACTTGAGCAGCGTTTACTGAACCGTAGATAGTGCCGTTAGCGTCAACTTTGGTTGAGATTGTAACAACAGCACCGTTGAGCTTGTTGCCAAGTTCTTCAGCTGCAGCTTTGATGGCTGCGATTTTGTGAGCGCGTTGTTTGAGGTTCTCAGCCAATACTTTCTTAGCTGATGGGCTTGCGATAACTGCTTTTCCGGTAGGAATAAGATAGTTACGGCCGTAACCGTTTTTTACGATAACGATATCGTCTTTGTAGCCGAGATTAGCTACGTCTTCTTTCAAGATAATTTCCATAATTCTTTTTCCTCCGTTTTATTATTTCATCATGTCAGTTACGTATGGAAGCAATGCCAAGTGACGTGCACGTTTTACAGCCTGAGCCACTTTGCGTTGGAATTTCAAAGAGGTGCCTGTGATGCGACGTGGGAGAATTTTGCCTTGCTCGTTCAAGAATTTTTTCAAGAACTCTGGGTCTTTGTAGTCGATATATTTGATACCCATTTTTTTGAAGCGGCAGTATTTTTTCTTGTTGGTTTCAACTGCAGCTGGGGTCAAATAGCGAATTTCCTGATTTGCCATGTCTTATTCCTCCACTTGTTTAGGTTCAACTTTAGCGCCTTTGTTAGCAATACGTTTTGTAGCGTATTCCAAAGCATATTTGTCGAGACGGAATGTGAGGAAGCGCATTACGCGTTCGTCACGACGGAATTGTGTCTCAAGACCTTTGATCAAAGCTGGCTCACACTCGAATTGAAGGAGCTGATAAAAGCCGCTGTTCTTCTTTTGAATTGGGTAAGCAAGTGTTTTCATGCCCCAATTCTCTTCATTTTCAATCGTTGCACCATTGCTGGTCAAGAACGATTTGATTTTTTCTACTGCTTCCTTCATCTGATCATCAGACAAAACGGGAGTCAAAATGAAAGCAGTTTCGTAATGATTTGTCATTGTGCTTGTTTATTAATTGATAATTAATTCAAATTGCCCTATTTAGAGCGGCTGCAAAATTACAACAAATATTTGATTCCAACCAAACCCTTTTCTGTTTATTTTTTCTTGTGGACGTTATTCCTTTATTTGCGGTTTGGATTTGCTTGGTTCTCTTTGGGTTAAATGCTTTGACATTTTGTTTTTTCAATGCAGAAGACCGAAAAAGTGTCTGACGGTTTCGGTCTTGATGTTTTGCGGAAAAATCTCTAATCCGTCATTTTGCAGTTTGTAAAGACGAGTTATGCTGAAGCAAAAACATTTTGGTTTCCATCCCTCAAGTAGGAAATCTTGGCCAATCTGTTTTGCGCTGCAGAATACTATATATAATATTGTATGCTGCAATCTTGTTTTTGCTGTTTTCCCGACAAACTTTATAGAATTAAAAAAGAACGTGAAGGTTTTTCCTTCACGCTCTTTCTATGTCTGTAGGTCAAACGGTGAAATCTGTTATTTCTTCGCAGGATCGCAGGTGAGGCCTACGCCGAGTTTCTTGAAGATCTTGCGGTCGATTTCAGACAACATGACTGTTGAGTGCATCTGGCAGCCTTCAAGTTGAGGCAATACCTCCAAGGCGCGGCGGCAGTTTTCTACACGCTGTGAGAGAACGGAGAGTGCGATGAGCACTTCGTCTGTGTGCAGACGTGGGTTCTTGCCGCGGAGATAGTTGATTTTGGTATGTTGGATTGGCTCAATGAACTCTTGAGGAATCAGTTTTACGCTGTGGTCAATGCCTGCGAGGTGCTTGGTGGCATTCAACAAAAGGGCTGCGCTTGGGCCAAGGAGGTCGCTTTGCTCGGCTGTGATTACGGTACCGTCTGCCAATTCAATGGCTGAGGTTGCTTTGCCGAGAGACTGCTCTTGACGTTCGCGGGCAGCAACGGTGGCTTTACGGTAAGCAGTGTTGATGCCAGCCTGTTTGAAGAGGAGAGCAATCTTGTTGACTTCGTTGTCGTTGGATTTGCCGCTGGCGAGGTCGTTGAGGGCAGAGTAGTAACGGCGGATAATCTCCTGCTTGGATGCTTCGCAGCAAGCCTCGTCGTCGCTGATGCAGAAACCTACCATGTTGACACCCATGTCGGTTGGTGATTTATATGGGTTGTGGCCATAGATACCCTCGAAGAGGGCATCAAGTACAGGGAAGATCTCGATATCGCGGTTGTAGTTGATGGCAGTCTTGCCGTAAGCCTCAAGGTGGAATGGGTCAATCATGTTGATATCGTTGAGGTCGGCAGTGGCTGCTTCGTAAGCGATGTTGACTGGGTGCTTCAAAGGAAGGCTCCAAACTGGGAATGTCTCGAACTTGGCATAGCCTGCTTCGTTGCCGCGACGGTGTTCGTTGTAAAGTTGTGAGAGGCAGACTGCCATCTTGCCAGAACCTGGGCCAGGAGCGGTGATGATGACCAAAGGACGTGAGGTTACAACATAATCGTTCTTGCCGTAGCCTTCGTCAGAGTCGATGAGTTCTACGTTGTGAGGGTAGCCTTCGATGGTATAGTGATAGTATGTGGTGATGCCGAGACGCTCGAGACGTTGACGGTAAGCATCGGCACTCTTTTGGCCGCTGTAGTGTGTGATGACAACTGAGCTAACGAGGAAGCCGCGTTTTTGGAATTCGCCGCGGAGGCGGAGTACGTCTTCGTCATAGGTGATACCCAAATCCTGACGGACTTTGTTCTTCTCGATATCGGCAGCAGAAATGACGATTACGATTTCGCTGCTATCGCGAAGTTGTTCCAGCATTCTGAGTTTGCTGTCGGGTTTGAAACCAGGGAGTACGCGGCTGGCGTGGAAGTCGTCAAATAGTTTGCCGCCGAGCTCCAGATACAATTTGTTGCCAAATTGAGCAATGCGCTCTTTGATGTGTTCCGACTGAATACGAATGTATTTGTCGTTGTCAAAACCTACTTTCATGGAGGGATTACGTTTTTATTTTGTTGATTATCTTGTGTTTATGATAATGACCACAGAAAGGTCATAAAAACGTATACAAAATTACAAAAAATATAGGTTACTTCGTCAATATTGACGATATTTTTTTTGAAATAATTATCATGGCTTGTTAACTGCAGAAAATCAGTATGTTTCGATTTGAATAATTGTGAGCCACGGGCTCTGTGGAAGGACTGAATGCTCTTATATATATTAATATTGTATAGGAAATGTGCATGTATTTGTTCATAATGGAAAAAAATGCTACCTTTGCACTTTATTTTGAATCTCGTACAACAACGCAATAAAACTCTGAAAATGAATTTTATCGAAGAACTTAAATGGCGTGGAATGCTCCACAATATCATGCCTGGCACTGAAGAACAGTTGGCTAAAGAAGTGACAACTGGCTATCTCGGTATCGACCCAACTGCAGACAGTTTGCATATCGGTCACCTCTGCGGCGTGATGATTCTGAGACATTTCCAGCGCTGTGGACACAAACCTATCGCTTTGATTGGTGGTGCTACAGGTATGATTGGTGACCCTTCAGGCAAATCGGCAGAACGTAACCTTCTGAATGAAGAAACACTTCGCCACAATCAGGCTTGCATTAAAGCGCAGTTGGAACACTTCCTCGACTTTAACAGCAACGAACCAAATGCTGCTGAGTTGGTGAACAACTACGACTGGATGAAGGATATGACATTCCTTGAATTCTCAAGAAATATCGGCAAACTCATCACCGTTAACTATATGATGGCCAAAGACTCTGTGAAAAAACGTCTCAATGGCGAGTATTCAGAGGGTATGAGTTTCACCGAGTTTACCTATCAATTGCTTCAAGGCTATGACTTCCTCTACCTTAATACACACAAAAACTGCAAACTCCAGGTAGGCGGTAGCGACCAATGGGGAAATATTACCACTGGCACTGAGTTGATTCGTCGTACAACTGGCAATGAGGCTTTCGCAGTGACATGTCCTCTCATTACCAAAGCTGATGGTGGCAAATTCGGTAAAACAGAAAGCGGTAACATCTGGCTTGATCGCCGTTACACTTCACCATACAAATTCTATCAGTTCTGGCTCAACGTCTCCGACGAAGATGCTGCCAAATACATCAAAATCTTCACCTTCATCGGTCAGGAAGAATGTGAGCAGCTCCTCAAAGAACACGCTGAAGCCCCACACCTCCGTCTCCTTCAGAAACGTTTAGCGAAAGATGTAACCATTATGGTTCACTCAGAAGAAGACTACAATGCAGCCGTTGAAGCTTCTGCTATTCTCTTTGGTAATGCTACAGTTGAGGCTTTGCAGAAAATCGACGAAGAAACACTTCTCTCTGCATTCGAAGGTGTTCCACAATTTACCGTAAGCGCTGAAGCTGTGAAAGGTGGCGTTAAAGTCATCGACCTCCTTACCGACATGGCTCAAGTGCTTCCTTCAAAAGGTGAAGCCCGCAAGGTAATCCAAGCAAACGGCTTGAGCATAAACAAACAGAAAGTACAGGGCGTTGATGCCATGGTTGATGCTACAGCGCTCCTCAACAATAAATATATAATTGTACAAAAAGGCAAGAAAAACTACTTCTTGCTTAAAGCTGAATAGTGCATTGAAATGGGCAAAAACAGGGGATGAAAATTTTTTTTCACGAACCCTTCTCATTTCTAAAAAATAGCACTATCTTTGCCGTCCGAAAAATATTATCCATGCCTTAATAGTGTCTGACCATTAAGGGAATAAATAAGTCGTTGAGAATTAGCCCTCTGCGATGCCCGGCCCTGGTGTGATGACACAAGCAACAACAAACAAAAAAACAGAACACAGTGGATACATTAAGCTACAAAACCGTTTCAGCAAACGAAAAAACGGTACAAAAAGAGTGGGTTTTGATTGACGCAACCGATATGGTGCTCGGTCGTATGGCCTCAAAAGTTGCCAAATTGCTTCGCGGCAAATACAAACCAAACTTCACTCCTCATGTTGATTGCGGTGACAATGTCATCATCATCAACGCAGAAAAAGTTCGCCTCACAGGTAAAAAATGGTCTGACAGAATCTACCTCCGTCACACTGGTTACCCAGGCGGCCAACGCGAAGACACTCCAGAATCATTGATGAGAAAGAGTCCTGATCGCTACATTCACAAAGTGGTAAGAGGTATGCTCCCAAAAAACAAATTGGGTGACAGACTCATCACCAACCTTCATGTTTATGCTGGTGCAGAACACCCACATGAAGCTCAACAACCAAAAACTATCGATCTAACCCTCATTAAGTAAGCATTATGGAAGTTGTAAACGCAATCGGAAGAAGAAAAGCTGCTATCGCTCGCATCTACGTTAGCGAAGGCACTGGCAAAATCATGATCAACCGTCGTGAGTTGACCAACTACTTTCCTTCATCAATCATGCAGTATGTAGTATGCCAACCATTGAACACTCTCGGTGTGGCAGAAAAATACGACATCAAAGTTAACCTCTGTGGTGGCGGTTACAAAGGTCAGGCAGAAGCCCTCCGTCTTGCTATCGCTCGCGCATTGGTAAAAATCAACCCAGAAGACAAGAGCGCTCTCAAAGCACAAGGCTTCATGACCCGCGACTCTCGTGAGGTTGAACGTAAGAAACCAGGTCGTCCAAAAGCACGCCGTCGTTTCCAATTCTCAAAACGTTAATCTGTGTTCAATTTTCGCTGCTGCTTAGGCTGGCGAATAAAAGATATAGTTTAGCATCTAAATTGTCTGGACTATGTCGGGCTTGACCGACATGCTACCAGGTGATTGCTTTGAAAGAAAAAGTAAAAAGAACGTAAACAAGTAAACAAAATGGCAAAAACAAATTTTCAGGAACTCCTTGAGGCAGGTGCACATTTCGGTCACATGAAACGTAAATGGAACCCTGCAATGGCTCCTTACATCTTCTCAGAGCGCAATGGTATCCATATCATTGACCTCCACAAAACTGTAGCTAAAATTGATGAGGCTGCTGCTGCTCTCAAACAAATCGCTAAATCAGGCCGCACAATCCTCTTCGTTGCTACAAAGAAACAGGCTAAGCAAGTTGTAGCCGACAAAGCTACAGAGGCTAACATGCCATACATCACAGAGCGTTGGGCTGGTGGTATGCTCACAAACTTCACCACTATCCGCAAAGCTGTGAAGAAGATGGACAGCATCGATGCAATGAAAGAGAACGGCACCACCAACACTCTTTCAAAACGCGAGCAACTCCAAATCGAACGTCAACGTGCAAAACTCGAAAAGAACCTCGGTTCTATCCGCACCATGGGTCGTATCCCAGCTGCTTTGTTCGTAGTTGATGTACTCAAAGAGCACATCGCTGTTGAGGAAGCTATCCGTTTGGGTATTCCTGTATTTGGTATCGTTGATACAAACTCAAATCCTAACAACATCGACTTCGTAATTCCTTCAAACGATGACTCAACAAAAGCCATCGAAATCATCCTCGACGAGATGGTAACAGCCATCAACGAAGGTGTTCAGGAACGCAAAATCGAAAAGGCTGACGAGACCAAAGACGGTGAGCAAGTTCCAGCAACTAAAGAGCATCGCACTCGTGCCAGAAAGAGCAAAGCTCCAAAGGCAGAGGCTGCTGAAAAACCAGCTGAGGCTTAATAACAACTCCGTTTAAACAATAGAAAGCGTTGCTCGCACTACGGATTGTTCGGAGTGTAGTAACGCTTTTCTTATTTTTTTGATAACACAATAATCTACAAAATACTATGGCAGTTACAATCGCAGAGATTCAAAAACTCCGCACAATGACAGGCGCTGGTATGATGGACTGCAAAAAAGCTCTTGCAGAATCAGACGGCGATATGGAGAAAGCAATTGAACTTATTCGTAAACGTGGTCAAGCTATTGCAGCAAAACGTAGCGACCGCGAGGCTTCTGAAGGTTGCGTTCTCGCAGGCGAAAAAGACGGCTTTGCAGCTGTTCTCGCTTTGAAATGCGAAACCGACTTCGTTGCTAAAAACGAAGACTTCATCGCTCTTACTCGTTCTATCTTGAATCACGCACTTGCTACCCGTCCAAAAAATCTTGACGAACTCAAGAATTCTTCACTCGACGGCCGCACAGTTGCTGAGTTGGTAACAGACCGTTCAGGTATCACCGGCGAAAAAATGGAACTCGACTACTACGAATTCCTCGAAGGTGGCACCGTTACAACATACGTTCACCCTGGTAACAAATTGGCTACTCTCGTTGCTTTCAAAGAAGAGGGTGCTGATTTCGAAACCATCCACGAGATTGCAATGCAGGTTGCTGCTATGAACCCAATCGCTCTCGACCGCGACTCTGTTAACCCAGAAGTTATCGAGACCGAGAAGAAAGTAGCTATCGAGAAAACAAAACAAGAGCAAGTTCAAAAGAAAGTTGAAGGCGCTTTGAAGAAAGAAGGCATCAACCCAGCTCACGTTGACTCAGAAGACCACATCGCTTCTAACATCTCTAAAGGTTGGATCACCGAGGAACAAGGCAAACGCGCTATGCAAATCAAAGAAGAAGTTGCCGCTGCTACTGTTATCCCACAACAGATGATCGACAACATCGTAAACGGTCGTTTGAACAAATTCTTCAAAGAGTCAACTTTGATGGAACAAACCGCCCTCATGGACGACAAATTCCAAGTAAAAGACCTCTTGAAACAAAAAGGCATCACCTGCCTTGGTTTCAAACGTGTTAACTTGAACCAAGAATAATACTTATTATAAGTATATCATCGGAAGAGGCAACCGTACTGGTTGCCTCTTTTTTGTTTGTTGGTGTGGAAAGATTTGTTGCCTCGAATCGTGGATTTTTGAGATAAATAGATTACCTTTGCATCGCATACTTTGTCGGAGCGTTCTTTGTGCTCTCCGATGAAGCCTAAATAATAAATTGCTTCAAGAAAAATACGACAAACACATGAAAAAACAGATACTCCTATTGGTGGTCATGGTGCTGTGCACTATGGGTTTACAAGCTAAACCAAAGTACTATACCCCACGACTCACCTTGTCTGTAGGACAAACATATCAGCAGGCTTGTGTGGCTGATATGAACATGAAAACCACCGTCCTTGGCACACGTTCCACCTTTCGCGAGCGCGTAAAAGCCGACATCACCTTCACCGTTCGTAGAGTAGGTGATACCGTTTCTTGGTTGGAAGTCAAATACGACAGCCTTGCCTATTCTTCATGGAGCAACGACGGCATTATTGTGGCTTCGTCTGAGAAAAAGGACAACAACCTTTGTGCTTTGCTGAAGAAAATGTCCAACAAGAGTTTCACTGTTGTTCTCTCACATCGTGGTGTTCCTACAGAAGTCATTGGCTTGAAAGAACTCGTACGTTGGGTGGCATCAACACCAGGTACTACCGAAGACGAGAGAGCTATCCTTGAGAACTTCGAGAAGAAAATGATTGAGAATCTCTTTGGTGGTCTCTATCCAAAAAACAGTGTGGCAATGGGAGAGTTCAAGCTTGTAGGCGATTTCTTCGGTTACGCTGACTACATGCCTACGTTGTCTAATGTACAATACGTTTTGAAATCTGCAGGTCGCGACCGCTACGATGTTGCAATGGCTGGACGCACTGACATTGAATATGTTGACGAGATTGGCGACTCTTGGGCTGTGTATACCATCGAAGTCAGCGACGATATCAAACAAGACCGTCTGACAGGTTGGACCCTGAGTCAGAATCTTGCCATGACCAACAAAGGTGTCATGGTTTCAGAAGGCATGACCCTTCCGTTGGAAATGATGATGCAGATTAAAGTGACAAGTAAAGAGAACAAAGCAACACTGGTGGAAAACTAAAGTGTCTGCCATCTGGTGCGCGTCTCATCTTTTGTGCTTCAAATTGTTAAACTAAAAATAGAAAACTATGAAAAGAGTTTTGCTGGTGTTGGCTGCAATCTGTTTGTTGCCAATGATGTTGTTTGCAAAAGGCAAAAAGAATGAAGTTTCATTCCGTTTGAATCTCAAACCAGGAATGGAGTTCTCTGTTGTCAGCGAGGACAATTCCACCCTTGCTACTTCAAGTCAGGCGCAATGGGGCGACGTCAATGGAACGGTTAACTCAAAACAAACAGTGACTGTTAAATGTGAAGTTTTGGCAATTGTTGATACAAACATTGTGATAAGTGCAACATTTGCAGATTTTTCGACTCTCTATCTTTCGACAGAATCTACTACGATTCTTGCAAAAGATATGGACGGAAAGAACCAGTTGGAACAGCCAAAAGAACTCAAGAACGAAAGCAAAAAGACAGAAGAGGATTATCCTTGGGTAAGATCCTTGTATGGTCGACAGATTAAGGTCGTCGTTACCCCTCATGGCGAAGTTGTAAGCGTTGATGGATGGGAAGAACTGATTGCCGACCTTGGAGAGTTTGCACATGACAAAAGTTATGAAGAACTTTTGGCTGAAATGCAGAATCGTGCCAATGAGAAAGAAACTCCTAAGTATGATATAGATGAGAGTCGCTCAAAAAACATTTTGCGTGACATAAAGTCTGCCATGCAACTCACCTTTTTAAGAGGCTTCTATCCTGGTGCGCCACTAAAATTAGGTAATGGCTGGACCATAAAGACGTCAAGTGGAGAAAATCACTCTACATATACAGTGGCATCTGTAAACGCAAGACAGGCTAAAATAACCTCGTCAGTAAAAGTTGCTGATAACGATAAGCAGGATAACAGCTCGCTTACGCTGGATTTTGAAGGTTTTTATGACTTGCAGACAGGATTATATGATTCTCTGATATATAAGAACCATTTTGAATCTGTGTCTAACGAATTTGGTGGTAAGATGCAGACAAAAAATGATGATTGCAGGGCTATATATATTAAACACTAAATAGAGCATTGCCGGGTTCCTTCTTAGGGACTCGGCTTTTTTTCAAACAACGATACAATGAATGTAAGGATAGAGGAAAGTTGGCGTGAGGTGCTTCAACCACAGTTTGATCAGCCTTATTTCGAGACGCTTACCAATTTTGTGCGCCAATCCTACGCCACAACCACCTGTTATCCGCCTGGTCAGAAAATCTTTGCTGCCTTTGACCTCTGCCCATTGGACAAAGTCAGCGTGGTTATTGTTGGTCAAGACCCGTATCACGGTGTAGGTCAGGCCAATGGCTTGTCATTCTCTGTGAATAACGGCATCACAATGCCGCCATCTCTTCGTAATATCTTCAAAGAAATTGCCACCGATCTCAACGTCACTCCTTACAACAGTGGCAATCTTGAACGTTGGGCTGTTCAGGGCGTCTTTCTCTTGAACGCCACGCTGACTGTGGAAGCGGACAAGGCCGGTTCGCACCAAAACAAAGGTTGGGAGCAATTTACAGATAGCGTCATCGAAACCATCTCTCGCGAATGCGAACATGTGGTCTTCATGCTGTGGGGCAACTTTGCCCGAAGAAAATCGGAACTTATCGACTCGTCGAAACACCTGATACTTCAGGCTGCCCATCCGTCACCTTTGGCTCGCGGAGCCTTCTTCGGCTGTCGCCATTTCTCGCAGGCCAACGCCTATCTGCAGCAGCACAACAAACAACCAATCGATTGGCGTTGATTGTAATTCTGTAAGAATCAATACGATAAATACTCTGTAAAAAATAATTTTCAGGAAAACGAAAATAATTGCCTTTGAGGTGTAGTGAATCATTAGTGGGGTGCGTCTAAAAAGTGAAGCTTGTAAAAAAGAGCAAGCAGCAACTTAAGTAGAACATATTAAAAGCAACATACACTATGACACTCGCAACAATCGCTCTCGTATCTTTGGCTATCGTTCTTCTCGGTGCCCAATTATAATCTCTGTTTCAACAGCGAAAACAGAAATGTTCGTCATCTTAAAATTATTTGTGTTATGAATGTATTGACAATCGTATTGGTCTCTCTGGCCATCATCCTTCTCGCAGCTCAGTTGTAATCGGTTTATAATGCCTGCGAAATAAGGTCGACACTTTGTGTTGACCTTTTTGTTTCCCTATTTGTCGGTTCTTTGACCTGTTTTCAATGCAGGAATCATCCTTTAGGGTGACAAAATACCGAAAAAATTAGTGTTCGTTAACATCTACAAATGTAGACTCGTAAAATCAACTTGATTTTGGCAGTCGGCATTTGTAGATTCGTAAAATCAGCTTGATTTTGGCAGTCGGCATTTGTAGATTCGTAAAATCAGCTTGATTTTGGCAGTCGGCATTTGTAGATTCGTAAAATCAGCTTGATTTTGGCAGTCGGC
>JAKSNW010000032.1 GCA_024405895.1 Paludibacteraceae bacterium | reverse complement strand
ATCGCCCTAAAGCCGAAGGCTTATCGCCTTATCGCCTAACTCCCCGTTCCCGTTCTCGTTATCGTTATCGCCTGTTTGCAGACCATTGTCCTTGTTTGATGCAAATATCTTTGCCGCAAACAAACTAACGCCCCGAATCGCGGCTGCGAAACGGGGCGTTGGCATAGCGTTGAAGCACTTGGCTGCACTAATTCTTCGAACGGAGGCTGTGGCGAATGAGATAGACGGTTAGGGCGGCGGTGAAGAGGAACGTCAGTACGTCGCTTGCAGACTGACACATCTCAATTCCCTTCAATCCAAACCAATGCGAGAACAGCAAAATCATCGGAATGAAACAAATGCCGTTGCGCGCTGCAGCCACAAGGTTGGCGGAGAGACTTTTTCCCATCGTCTGCATCATCATATTGCTCAATGTCACGAAAGCAACGAGCGGATATGTCACCATTTGCCAACGAAAGGTGGCAGCCGCCACAGCGATTACATCGGCATCGTGACGAAACAACGTGACGATGGGCGTTGCCAGTGGGAAACAGATGGCGATACCGCCAAGTAAGCCGAGCATTGATACCTTCAGGCAGAAATAGTAGCCTTGCTTGACGCGCGCATTGTTGCCCGCGCCGTAATTGAAGCCGCAGAAGGGCTGAAATCCGTGGCCAAGACCGATGACGGCACTGAGGATGAGAAACGATATGCGGCTCACGATGCTGACGCCCGCAATGGCCGCGTCGCCGTATGCCCCCGCAGCCAAATTGAGCACAGAGGTGCTGATGGCTGCCAAGCCCTGGCGTGTGAGCGATGGTGTGCCGCCGCGAAATACTTCCCTCACATAGCGCTTCGTTGCCCTGAACTTCGTCGGACTGATGATTATGTTGCCGCCCATGTGAGACATGATGAGCAATACAACGAATCCACACACTTGGCCGATAAATGTGCCTAAGCCTGCTCCGAATACTCCTAAATTCATACCAAAGATGAACAGCGGCACAAGGATGAGGTTGACGATGCCGCCACTGAGCATGCCGAACATGGCGTAGTTGGCGTTGCCCTGGAATTTCATCTGGTTGTTCAGCACCATCGAGCCTATCATGAACGGTGTGCCCATGAGCACCATCACCAAAAACTCTTTCGTGTTCGGAAGTATCGTGGGCGTTGAACCCAATGCAATGGAAAGCGGTGTGAGGAAGCAGAGTCCCAGCACCATCAGCACGATGCCGGACGCAATGGCCACGAAGAAAGAAAAGCTTGCCATCTCCTCGGCATGTCTGACGTTGCGCGCTCCAAGCTCTCGCGAGATATAGGTGCCTGCGCCTTGGCCAAAGAAGAAGCCGATGGCCTGAATGACCGACATGAGCGCAAAACTTACGCCCACCGCCGCCGTGGCCTGTGTGCTGATCTTGCCCACAAAGTAGGTGTCGGCCATGTTGTAGAAACTGGTCATGAGCATACTTACCATCGCCGGCGCTGCCATCTTGCCGATGACCCGCGGCACAGGCGCAGTGGTGAGAAACTCGTAGTTGTTGTTGGTTTTTGCCATGAAAATATTAATAGCCGTACTTAGGCTTTAGTTTGAAGAATAGGAATATGGAAACGATGGTAGTGATGACTTCCGCCACTGTAACCGAACACCAGATGGCCTCAATGCCGAACAGCATCGGTATGACGATGACGCAGCCCGCCTCCAAAACGATGGTGCGCAACAGCGAGATGAGCGCCGAAACGGGACCGTTGTTCAGCGCCGTAAAGAACGCCGAGGCGGCGCAGTTCAAACCGCAGAAGAGATAACATAGCGCGTAGATGCGGAAGGCTCGTGTGGCGTAGTTGAAGAGCTCTTCGTCGTAGCCAACCAATATCTTGGAGAGCGGCGATGCCATGATTTGCGCCAAAAGGCTGATGAGGATGCCGCACGAAGTAACGATGACGATGCTTTTGGTGACAAGGCTGTGAAGCTCTTGCTTGTTTCCCGCTCCGAAGTGATAACTGATGGCCGGCGCTGAACCCATTCCGAAACCGATGAATACAGCCATGAACGCAAATGCAAAGTACATGATTTCGCCGTAGGCAATGACGCCGTTCTCTCCAACCTTTGTCAGCAGTTGGCGTGTGTAGAGCATGCTCACCAGTGACAACGAGAGGTTCATGACCAGTTCGGAGAGGCCGTTTGACGCCGTTTGCCACAGCGACGATAAATCGATGCTCGGCTTTACAAGCCTTAGCGGCGCGTTGGTGTTGTGCTCCTGCGTCAAGAAATAGATTAGCGGTCCGAAGGCACCAACGGCTTCGCCCAATGCAGTGGCGAGGGCTGCGCCCACTAATCCCCACCGGAACACACCAATGAACACGACGTCAAGCACCATGTTGGTGATGCCCGCAGCCACCGTTATCCACAGTCCCAGCTTCGGGCGCTCCGCCGTAACCATGAACGCCTGGAAAAAGATTTGCAAGAGGTAAACCGGAAGCGTCAACATCAAGATGCGGGCATAAATGCAGCAAAGCTCCACCAACTCGCCTTCCGCTCCCATGAGAATGGCCATCTTCCGCATAGTCAACAGACCGAAGATGCCTAAAATGAAGCCCGTTGCCGCCGCCGCAATCAAAAGCATCGTGAAAACGCTCTGCGCCTTTGCCTTCTTTTGCTCGCCCAACAGCTTCGCAACGAGCGCGCTTCCGCCCGTGCTGAACATAAAGCCGAATGCGCTCAGAATCGCTACATAGGGCCAAATGATATTCAATGCCGCGAACGGCGTCTTGCCAACGAAATTAGAAACCATCAGCCCGTCGACCACGCCATATATCGACAAAAACACCATCATCGTGATGGTGGGTGCGGTAAATCGTAGCAATCTGCCGAACGAGAAATGGTCGGAGAGCTGTATTTCTTTGCCTTGGCTCATAAAGTAACAAGAATTGGCTCGTGCTCAAGTGCCGGAACCAGTTTTTCCATCAAATCGTTGGTAGGAATGCGTAAAGTCGTTGTATTTATGCAAGGGTGTATGCCGATATGATGACATTTCAGCACGTCGGTGTCGATGAGAAGCTGAACGGCATGCTCCCTATCATTCATGAGGCCGAGAATACTGACTGAACCAGGCTGAATCTGGAGATATTTCATCATTTCTTCCTCGCCGGCAAATGAAAGACGTGCGGAATTGATCTGTTGCGAGATGTCTTTCGTAAGAAATTTCTTGTCGCCAGGAATCAGCAGCAAGTAGAACTTTGTTTTCTGCCTATTGCAGAGGAAAAGATTCTTGCAGATGTCTGCATCAATGACTTTGTCAATCTCGGCACAAATCTCCATGGTCATAGCCGGTTCGTGATCGAGATGTTCGTATTCTACATTTATTCTATCCAAAAGGTCGTAGCAGCGAATCTCTGTTTCAATACGATGAGTGAGGTCTGCGGGACGTCCTTTCTTGAGTTTGTTTTCTGACATATTATAATATTGTTCTTTTTGCTTTACTTCTTTTTGTTGCAGCACAGGGCAATGAGGCAGATGAACGCTCCAATACCTAATGCCGAATATATCGGGTCGACAACGAATCGTGTCTGAATCTTAGTGATAAACAGTAGGGCAGTGCTGGCAATCACCGAAGCCGTCATCCATCGTTTGCTTATTCGGTTGGGGAGGAACAAGGCGACGATGAGAGGCAAGAAGACCGTCGCCACACGCAATCCCATCGACAAGAAGCCGAGGTCGTTGATATAGCTTCCGTGCGACATCATGGCAACTATTGCGGACAGCAGAAGGATGACGATAAGGATGCCGCGCTGAAGTTGCAGCGACGAATCGACCGAACGGTGGAATATGTTGCGTGAAACAATTGCCGTAGCACCTAATGTCAAACCTGCGCCGCCGATAATGACTGTGATAAGCATCGTTCCCAAGACGATACCACCAAGTAGTGGGTGCATATGCTCCATGGCAAAAACAGGAAATGCTTGTGCCGTAGAGACTATCTCGGCGAGATTTTGCGGAAGCAGATTTTCGTTCTGTATAATGGCGTCGTATTCTGCTGATGTAAAATAATGACCGCGCATATACAATCCCACAAATGAGGATGCGATGCCTACGATAACGGCAACAAAGCCTGCCAATAGGATACCTTTTTGTGAGGTGCGAGTGTTGCTTGCAGCCCAAACACCTTGTGCATAGCTCTGCGTGCAAACCACGCCCAGGATAACAGAGAGCGCAGAACCTAAGTCCTTTCCGATGCCGCGGGCAAATACCGAATGGTAGAGATTGGCATCGTATGTTTGGTTTGTCAAAGTGCTGAGAACTGCTGTTGTATGCTCGATATTCTCATATATTCCGCCAATTCCGTTGTCGTAGAAAAGCACTAAACTGCCACCAACCAACGAGGCGAAAATCAAAAGAATCATCTTCACGATGCCGCCATATCCGGCACTTTTTACGCCTCCGGTGATGGCATAAAGAGCCATCAATGTGACTGAGATTAGCGCTGAGGCTCTGAAATCGAGCGGCATGAGGGTGGTAAGTAATGCGGCTGCAGATAGCACTTGGGCTACGATGCTGATAAAGATGCCCACGCTACATAGCACGGAACTGAGCATTTCCAATTGCTTGCCGTAACTGTTTCTCACCACTTCGGTCACTGTGGTGCATCCGGTTTTGCGAAGTGCTGGAGCAAAAGGGTAGGCGAGTAGCAGACAGCCCAATGCTGCACCGAAAGTAAACCACCAGGATGACAAACCAAATGAAAAAGCCAATTGAGCCGTACCTATCGTGCTTTGTCCGCCAATGAGTGTTCCTAACACTATGCCACTGACCACACCGACACCAGCATTGCCTTGGGCTGTAGCCCATTCCTTGGCATTCTTGACGCGTCGACCAGACCACAATCCGGCCACCTCAACGGCTGCTACCGCCAAGACTATTCCGATGATATGTGAGGTTTGTAGCGTCATCTGTTTGCTGTCTCTATTGTTTTTTGTACCTTTGCCACACTAAATAATGCGACATTATGACAATCACTTCTGAAATCTCGCTTCGTGCTGTTGAACCCACCGATTTAGACATGCTTTATCGTTGGGAAAATACTGAGGCAATGTGGTCTACGACTAATAATCGCGAACCACGTAGCCGTTATGCTCTCCGTCGTTACATCTCTCAATGCAATGGCGATTTCTTTTCGCGAGGCGAACTGCAACTTATTATTGAGTTGCAAGGTCAGGCAGTTGGTTATGTCGAATTGTTTAATCTCGAAATCTCCAACCGTCGTGCTGAAGTGGGTGTCTTAATCGCTCCTGAGTTTCAACATCAAGGCATCGCATCCACCGTGTTATCGGTGTGGAGTCATGAAGCCCAGAAACTCTATAATCTTCACCAACTGACAGCCATGGTACCTTCTGGCCATATAGCCTCTGTCAAAACCTTCCAGAAGGCTGGCTATCGTTCCGTTGCTGTCTTGCCTCAATGGCTTTGCTATCGTGGTGAATGGAGCGATGTTGAAGTCTTTTCGCTGATGTCTGAGGCTTAGTCTTTGAAAACCTCGAAACGGTCGGCACTTTTCCAGAAAGGAAGACGGTTGCGTACTTTATTCAAATACTCAAGGTTTATCTCGCCGGTTTTAGCACCGCATTCATTCTCTTCAAAATCTACCAACACTTTTCCGCGAGGGTCAAGCAGAACTGAGTGGCCGCAGTGGTGTACGCTATAGCCATCCACACCTACTGCATTCACACCGCATACGTATGCCTGATTCTCCATGGCACGGGCGCAAGTTAATGTGTCCCAAGCCTCAATGCGGTCTTTAGGCCAGTTGGCACTGTAGATAAGCACGTCGTAAGTGTCGCCGCCTACGTTTCGGCTCCAGACAGGGAATCGGAGATCGTAGCAGATAAGCACTCTGAACTTCACGCCACGGAATGTAACATCAAGGTGTTTGTTGCCTGGTGAGAAATACTTCTGCTCATCGCCAATGAATAAGTGTCGTTTGTCAGCAACGGTCAACTCGCCTTCTGGTGTGCAGAAGAAACCGCGGTTGGTGCTGAGTTCTCCTTCACGTGCCATAATAGAGCCGGCAACGGCATAATTGCCTTCGCGAGCCCAACGGCGAACACAATTGAATGCCTCTCCGTCGAGTGTTTCAGCCAATTCTGGCTTGTCGACACTGAAACCTGTGCTCCACATCTCAGGAAGCACCATCACATCGGTCTTGCCGTAATGTGCCTCTGCAATGCGGTTGAAAGTGTTGATGTTGTGGACTTTGTCGCCCCAAACTATCTCTTGTTGAACGATTGTAATTTTCATATTATTGTACGTTTGCAAATAAGATGCAAAGTTAGGACAAATTGGAGACAATTCCAAGCTATTTGTCCGGTGTTTAGGGTTAAACTATCTTATCAAATATGATTGAATCAAGGTGGTGTAAAACGTAAAATTATCTACTTTATCTATTGTCATAATGCGCATAATTTTTCTTATCTTTGCAACTTTAGAATAATAGGCTCATTAAATACATAGAGAAATGAATAAAGTTGTAAACATTAGCAAGTTAGAGGAACTTGACCGTAAGGGATTCGCAAAGAATGTAATCAATATCTTGATAGGTGCTTTCTTTGTAGCAGCATCCTTTGTGTTCTTTTTTACTCCGCATAAGATAGTGCCTGGTGGTATCTACGGTATTTCCATCGTACTTCACTATATCACTCAAGGATTGATTCCTGCTTTCCCTCAGGGTCTTCCTATCGGTACAATGGCGTTGCTGATGAACATTCCTTTGGTCATTCTTGCTACACGTAATTTTGGCAAAGGCTATCTTTCACGTACCATCGTTACATTCGTTTCTACTGCTGTATTTACCGACTTGCTCACTTGGGTACAATCGCTTCTTGGCATGGGTGCTTTGGTTGAGCATGATATTCTCCTTTCCAATATCTTTGGTTCTGTTATTTTGGCATTTGGTGTTGCCATGATTTTGAAGAACAAAGGTACGGGTGCAGGCACCGATGTAATCGCTAAACTGGTCAGCAAGAAAACAAAAGTGGCTGTAGGCTATACGCTTATCATCGTAGACTCTTGTGTTGTTTTGATGGGTTTGATTGCATTCAGAGATATTGAAGCAACGATGTATTCCTTGTTTGTTACATTTGTCTATGGCAAACTTGTGGATGTGTTCATTCAAGGTCTCAGCTTCAACAAGGCTGTCTTTATCGTTTCAAAGAACTATCCAGAAATCGGTCATGCTATCTTAGAGGACCTCAAACGTGGTGTCACTTTGCTTCATGGCAAGGGTTTGTATGGCGGCGATGAAAAGGAAATCCTTTATACCGTCGTTGACAATAAGCAAATCAGCCGCTTGCGCACCATTGTGCATGCTGTTGACCCTGCTGCCTTTATCACCATTCTTGATGCACAGGAAATCATTGGTCTTGGCTTCAAGGATAACAATGACGAAGAAGATAATTAACCAATAAACTCTAATACAATGAAAGTTGAAATAATCAATAAATCGCACCATCCTCTCCCACAATATGCCACACCGCTTTCTGCCGGTATGGATCTTCGTGCAAACCTCACTGAGCCAATCTCATTGCCGCCACTTGGTCGTGCCATGGTTCCAACGGGTTTGTATATTGCTTTGCCTGCTGGTTTTGAGGCTCAGATTCGTCCTCGTAGCGGCATGGCAATCAAACATGGTGTTACTGTCATCAATACACCAGGCACCATTGATGCCGACTATCGCGGCGAAATTTGTGTCTTGATGGTTAATCTTTCATCAGAAACTTTTGTCATTAACGATGGCGAACGTATCTGTCAGATGGTAATTGCCCGTCACGAGCAAGTAGAGTGGACTCCTGTGGAAGTGCTTGATACTACTGAACGTGGTGAAGGCGGATTCGGTCATACAGGTACAAAATAATAATGTATCACACAACTCAACAATTATAATACTATGACATTCAAATCAACGGTTCTTGCTTTGCTCTGCCTTGCGGGTGCTTTGTGTCTGCAAGCGCAAAATTCAGGCGAACTGACCCGTGAGATGCTTGACGGAAAGGGACTTGATGTTGTAGACAGCACCGACCAGCAACGCTTTGATGCCCACTACTTCGAGGCATTGAAGCAGATGAACATCAGCAACAAGGATGCTGCCTATCATGAACTGGAGAAATGTCTCGAAATCAATTCTAACGCCGCCTCTGTATGGTTCAATATGGGTATATTGCGATACCTTAACAATGAGGTTAACGGTTCGCTTCCATATATTAAGAATGCGTATGCGCTCTCTCCCGATTTCATCACCTACGGACAAGCCTATTTCAATCTCTTGTTGAAAACTGGCAACTATGCTGAAGCTGCTGCTATTGGTGAGGATTTAATCAATCGCTTTCCTGCCGACGACCGTACCTATTACGAACTCATCAAACTCTATGCCTATCAGAAAAATCCAAAAAAGGTGTTTGATATCTACAGTCGTCTTGAGGCAGTCAATGGTTTTGACCAATATCTTGTCAGCGAAAAAATACCATATTATGTGTCACTCTATCCTTTGAAGAAGGGCACAAAACTGGCAGTAAAGGAGATTGAACGACTGATATCCACCAATCCAAAAAACTTGGAGTATCATTCGTTGCTTGCCGATATCTATTTCGCCACCAACGATTCAGCCAAAGGCCTTGCCGTCTGTGAACGTCTTGTCCGTGATTATCCGGACAATGGCTTCGCCTATCTTTCGCTTTATAACTATTACGACAATAGTAACGACAGCGTCAAGGCGTTGGAAATGTTGCAGAAGGCTATGAACGACAGAAGCATTCCGTATTCCTACTTCTCTCAGCCAGTGCTTAGCTATCTCAGTGGCTACGTTCAGCATAAACAGTACGATGAGGCAGAGAAATTCATGACTCTCGTTCGTAAACACTTTGGCGATGAGGCTGAAGTCTGCAACCTTAGTGCCCGCCTTTGCTACGATCGCCACCAGATTGCTGAGGCTGTGGAATATGCCCGCACCGTAATCGATTTCCAACCGGATAAAGAGACCTCTTGGTCATTCCTTGCTTCTATCTATGCGGCAGAAAACAATGACACAGCGCTTTACAAACTCTCTTGCGAAGCGGAGAAACTCTTTCCGCTTTCCGAGGAGTGGCCATATTATAAAATGGTATACTTCATTCGTCAGGAGATGTACGATTCCCTCTTGGTCTGCATAGACCATGCCGTAGAGACACTTCCTGTGACTGCCACTTCCAATAATCTGAAAGCAGAGATGCTCAATACCAAATCTTCGGTGCTTTGGGAACAGAAAAAAACAAAAGCAGCCTTGGAAGCATGCGAGCAGGCATTGACCTACAATCCTCAGCATGCTATGGTGCTTAATAACTATGCCTACTTCCTGGCGCTTTGTGATACCAACCTCAATAAGGCACTTAAGATGATTGAGTTGTCGCTTAAGATTGACGGTAAACAAGCCAATAGCCTCGATACCTATGCTTATGTACTGTTCAAAATGGGCGACTATCGTTCGGCACGATTCTTTATGGAGCGAGCTATGAACATGACAGAGGATAAGGTACTTTACTTCGAGCATTACGGCGATATCCTCTATCATCTCGACCTCAAGGCAGAAGCACTCGACTACTGGCAAAAAGCAGCCGAAGGCAGCGAACAGACCTCCGAGGTACTTCAACAGAAAATCAAAGAACAGAAATATATCCCCGAACCATCAATTGTAATAGAATAAAACAATGAATAGCAGAATAATTGGTCTGATGACCTTCGCATTGGTTGCCATGCTTACACTTGTAGGCTGTAAAGACAAGAAAGACAAAGGACTTCGCTACGGTACACCTGCCTCACAGATTACCAACGTAGCAGAACCAGATACCGTTGAGGTCGATTCCTTAGTGTCTAATGTTCATACCGCATCCGTGGTGAAAGAGGCACTTGCCACTGAGGCAAACTACAAGGTGTTGAATATCTCCAAAATGGAGACACGACTTTTCTACGGAGGCAAACAGCTTTCGTTAAACTGTGGTGTCAAAATTTTCAAGGACCAACTCATAGAAATAAGTATCCGTCCAATCATGGGCGTTGAAATTTTCCGTGTCCATTTCACCCCGCAAAAATTCACCATCTTTGACAAATTCAAGAAAACTTACTGCGAATCCACATACGATTATTTCCGTTACGAATACGCCATGCCAATTGCCTACGAGGATATTCAGGCATTGTTTACTGGCCGCCTTTTCACACTTGATCCTAACGTTACAGGAATGGACATGAAGAATTCGTTTGTGGCTCAGTCAACCGACTCTACCCATACCTTGATTGCTAAGAATAAGGTAGATAAAATGGTACATCGCTTCGAACTCGGTAGCGACTATCGCATCAAGAAGACAGCATTGGCTGGTAATAAAACGGATATTCTTGGCGTAACTTACGACGATTACTCAAAAATCGGTAGTGTTATCTTCCCACATGTAATCCGTCTGGTGTATGCCCATGGCACACAACCAACAACCATCGATTTCAGCATTCAGAAAGCTGTCATCAACGACAAATCACAGCCAACAGCTATCGATTACTCACGTTACACTAAGCAGAACTGCTCCAAGATTCTTCCTTAACCCTCAATCTCTCTGTTCGCAATGAAACGCTTTTTACATCTCTTACTTATCGCCTGTCTGTTGTCTGCCCCTTTGTGTGCGCAGAGTGTCAAGGATTTGGAGAAAAAGAAGAAACAGACGCTTCAGCAGTTGGCCACTACCAATAAAATGCTGGAGGAGACCCGTAAATCGCAGAAAGGCACTGTGAATCAAATCACCGTGCTGAACCGTTCCATCGAACAGACATCCAAACTTATCGGTATTATCAGCGAAGAACTCGACTCTCTTGGCCGTAATATCGACTCTATCCGCAACGAGAAACTCAGTCTGGAGCAGAAACTGGCAGTTCAGAAAACACGCTATGCCGACAATGTGGCTCGTACGGCTATTGCCCGTCGCCACTTCTCACCAGTCATGTATATCCTCTCTGCCGACAATATCTCTCAAGCTATGCGTCGTCTCCGTTATATGCGTGAGGTGGCTAACTATCGCAAACAGCAGATTCGCGAATTCAATGGCCTTACAGAGGAAATCAAACAGAAAGAGTTGGAACTGGCAGAGAATATCAACAACAAAGCCCAGGTCATGGCTGACAAAGAACGTGAGCAACGGCAGATGCAACGTCAGAAAGACCAGAAAAACAAAATTCTCAACGACTTGAAGAAAAAAGAAAAAGACCTCAAGTCGCAACAGAAAACCCAACAGAAAAAAGCTGATCAGCTGAACGCACAGATTCAGGCTAAGATTGCCGAGGAAATCAAACGTCAGCAGGAACTTGAACGCAAGAAAGCTGCTGAGGCTGCCAAGAAAAAACAGCAACAACAACAGGCTCAACAGCAGAAAACTTCTACTTCTTCCTCTACCACTTCCAAACCGGCTCCGAAACCTGCTGCCACACCTACTTATACCATGAGCAAGGAAGACCAGCTCATTGCCGGTGGATTCGAGAAGAATAAAGGCCGTCTCCCAATGCCAGTGGAGAAAGGCTTCATCAGCGGACACTTCGGTCGTCAGCAACACCCTGTTCTGCAATATGTGACACAAGACAATAAAGGTATCTATATTCAGACACCTGCCGGCTCCTACGTTCGTGCAGTCTATGACGGTGTCGTTACCCAAGTCTTCCACGTTGCTGGTAGCAATACCTCCGTCATCATCAAGCACGGCAACTACCGCACCGTCTATTCCAATATCACTAATGTAACAGTGAAAGTAGGCGACAAGGTGACAGCCAAACAGCGAATCGGCAAAGTCTATAACGACGGCTCGAAGTCAGAACTCTATTTCATGGTGTATAAAGACTCAAGCATTCAGAATCCAGAGTCTTGGCTTGCCCGCTAATTGCTATGTTACAGCTTAATCCGCCTGCGTCTGGTCGTGTGCTTCTGCATGCTTGCTGTGCCCCGTGCTCGCTTGCTATCGTGGAGTGTATGCTTCAAAATGGTATCCGTCCGACCCTCTATTTCTACAACCCGAATATCACCCCAGAGGAAGAATATCTCCATCGCAAAGAAGAAATCATCCGTTATGCCCAACTGCAGGGCATCGAATGTATAGATGCCGATTATGACCATCAGCAATGGCTGAATGATGTCAAGGGACTGGAACACGAACCGGAACGTGGTGCCCGATGCCTTCAGTGCTTCTATGTCCGATTGTTGAAAGCCATGCAATATGCTCATGATAACGGCTATGGCGTAGTGGCAACCACCTTGGCAACTTCACGTTGGAAAAGCCTCAAACAAGTCTCTGAAGCAGGGGAGCGTGCCGTTTTTGCTTTCCCCGACCTTAAATTCTGGTGTGAAAACTGGCGAAAGGGTGGCTTGCAAGAACGAAGATCGGAATTGTTGAAGCAGTATGAGTTTTACAATCAGACCTTTTGCGGCTGCGAATTTTCTAAATAATATTTTTTCGTTTCGTTATTGCTGTTTCAAAAAAAACTTGTACTTTTGCGTCGCTTTTCCAAGCAAACCAATCATTGCCTTATGGTGTAATGGTAGCACTCCGGATTCTGGTTCCGTCTGTGTGGGTTCGAGTCCTACTAAGGCAACAACGTATACTGGTTATCAATAAGTTATACGGAATGTGTACGAGAATGTGTACCACAACGGTACACATTCTCTTTTTTTGTCCTCACCGCCGGCAATGGTCACAAAAAAGAAAATGACATTGCTCAAAAATTTTTTTCGCTGTTTCTCCCGCTAAATATGCCACTTTTTCTCCAGTCAGGGCGATATGATAGCACTGAGCAATGTCGTCTGTGAGGTGCCTTATTTCGTGAACTATCGTGTTCATGGTTTCGGCGGCACTGGTGGTCTCCGAAATCATCATCACCGAACTTTTCTTCAAAGGGGCGGAATAGGTAAAGCCCTCGTTCTTGTTCCCTCGCTCCAGATTGCTCCAAACACGCTCAAGAATCTCTTCTGACGCGCCCAAATCCCGAAGCGCTGCAATCACATCGTCGAACTCCTTCGGCTCGACACAAACAAAAACAACGAGATTCCAGTGGTATCTCGTTGTCGAAATGTGGAATTTCATGATACTATATTATATTACATCATCTCCTCCCACATGATTGGATAGCCCTTAGCGATAGTGTCGGCATAGAAACGGGTGAAGGCCATGCCATCGTAGCCGTCCTTGTCGTTCATCATGTCGACAATCATCTTGCACATCTGAGGCTCCGTATTGATAGAACTGCCCCAGTAGTCCGCCTTGATAGAAGCTGCCAGGTAGAGATCATCGTAGCCCCTTGCCTCTGGCAGGTTCATCGAGTTCTTTGAGAACAGTTCCTTGAGCTGCTCCCTGGTCATCGGCTGAACCTTGGCTCCGTTGCGGTCTTTCATCATGCTGATGGCCCACATGCACATCGCTTTCGAGAAGTGCCATCCGTAGGCAGAGAGATATCGCTCCATGCCTGCAGGCTTTATTTCATAGAAATCGAGTCTGTCCATAGTGTTGCTGTTTTTTTGTTATTACCCACCCCTTACCCGAAAATCCTGTTGTTAGATGATGTGATGATTAACGATAGCGTCCGTTTGCACCGCGACTGCGGCGTTCGCCGTAGTCACCGCGTTCGCCATATCCGCCACGTTCACCATAGCCACCGCGTTCGCCGTATCCGCCACGTTCACCGTAGCCACCGCGTTCGCCGTACTCCTCTTCCATCTGCTCGGCTTGCTCACAGATTTCCTCAAGAAGTTCCTTGGCTTCCTTTATCATCTCAGTGACACGACGGCCACTGCGTTGTGCGCTCTCGCCGGAGCGTTCTTTAAGTTCGTAGAATGCCATAGTTATTCTCCTTTGTTGTTAGAGTTCAGCAATTGCGCAAGCATCCCCTTGAGGTCGGCTACCTCACTGCGGAGGTCGTTCAACTCCTTTGTTCGTTCCGCCTCACGTCTCACCTCCGGATTCAGTTCCTCCAACAACTGGTTGCATCGCTCAACGATGTCACGATGACGATCCATGGAGTCGAGCACCGACTGACTGATCTTGGCCATCGCTGCCACCTCGTTGATGATGGCATCCTTGTTCTCCGAGACCACCATGCCGTTGCAGTCGGCAATCGACTGCTCCGACGGCAGCTTCTGGAGGTCGATGGTCTGGTCGTTTACCTTGATGCGGACATCAACACAGGTCTTGGGTGGCTGCATCAGGCCGTTCTGATAAGCCACGTTGTACTGTGGCTGTGGTTGCGATACAGAGATTACCTCTCCGATTTCAACCCTGGGATCTTGTTTGTGGAGCACGAACAGTGGGGCGCTGCCACGCAAATTGCCGAACATAGTTTTTGATTGATTAATGGTTAAGTTGTTAAGGTGCTGGTTCTGTAGCAGGGCGTTGAATCAACTGCAAAGTGCGACCATAGGCATCGTAGAAGAAGAGGTAGACGCCAGTGCCTGTAAAGTCGGCCACGGTCAGTTGCTCACCATTATAAGTGATTACGTTGGTGTCGTTGTCACCTGAGTTAAACACGATAGGGAGTGTCTCTGTGGTGCCTTCTGGAATCGCTTGGTTGATTCTTACGATGAGGATACCTACGAACGGAGCCAACAGCATGGTGTGATTGCGGAAGGTGAATCTCACGTTGGTTGTGCCGTTGACAACCACGCCAGTACTCTCAATTCTTGGAATTGCCCTTTGAGTATAATAAGGAGGAATCATAGCTCAGCCCTCCTATCTGCTAAAGGAAACCTCCGCCGTTGTTACCGAAACCGTTGAAGCCGTTCAAACCGTATTGCCATGCTACGCAGTTAGGCACAGTCACGAAAGGTTGGTAAGGGGTGGTCACGGTGGTTGGCTGCTTGCATTGGATGTCGTTCAATGCCTTGTAGATTGGTGCCAACTCCGATTGGCGTTCTGCGCGACTGTTGGCAGCGGTCAACTGAGCAGTGAGGTTGTTGATCTCACGGTCCTTTCTGCTGTCCTCGATTTGGTCGAGCTTCGCAAGGATGGAGCGGGTGTTGCAGTCTGCGTTCTGCTTCAGGTCACAGGTCTGTTGCTGTGCAGCATAGGCTACGCTTGAGAAACCACGTTCCATGCCAACGTTAGTGCCGTTGATGGCATTCTGGAGGGCGTTGGTCTGGTTGGCGATGGCCAAACGGTTTTCGCAGCAGCAGTCGGCGAGTTTTGACAAGATGCCGGTGTTGCCAGCTTGGATGCTGTTGATGATCTGCATGCTGTTCTGACCCTCTGCGGCGCTGAGGTTGCATCTTTTCTTCAGATAGGAGTAGAGCATTGCTTTGCTAATGCCGGTGGTTTTGAGGATGTCGGCGATGCTACATGATTCGCTGTCATAGAGGTTCAATGTGAGGTCGATGTCCGACAGTTCGTCGGGTGTGACACCCTTTTGAATGCACGCTCCCATAAACAAAGGGCTTGGTAGATTTCTACCAGGCCCTTTTGTGTTTTTACCCCTTAATCCTTGTTATAGTGGAAGCGGGTCTCTGACCGCCTTAATTCATTTTTCACATGGCAGATTTTCAAAGTGTCTTAATCCTTGTT
>JAKSNW010000031.1 GCA_024405895.1 Paludibacteraceae bacterium | reverse complement strand
GCGCATGCTCGCAAACCTCCCGAGGTCCTTCTGCAACTTGCAGCGCATGCTCGCAAACCTTCCGAGGCACTTCTGCAACTTACAGCGCATGCTCGCAAACCTCCCGAGGCACTTCTGCAACTTACAGCGCATGCTCGCAAACCTCCCGAGGTACTTCTGCAACTTACAGCACATGCTCGCAAATCTTCCGAGGTTGCGATGTATTTTCCACAAACTCTTTCAACGACATACGCTGCCCCTTTGGAAAATCTTCCAGATGAATTCAGCAAAGCCCATATCCAACCCAAAGAGTTCAGGAGACACAGATATCATCTGCATAAAATCCACTGAATCTACAAAAAAACAGCGAGAGTTGTAGGGTTGGGGATTTTATTGTAATTTTGCAACTCAAATAATAATAAACTATGATTAAAAGATTATTAAGTACCCTTTTCGTGCTCTGTGTTAGTTTACAGGTATTTGCATATGACTTTACTGCTGTTAACAATGATGGTGATACGATTTATTACACAATTACATCTGCATCCGCTGTTCGAAGAACTGCAGAAGTAACATATAAAAATTCTAATTACAATAGTTATTGTGGAACAATAAGTATTCCATCTAGTGTGGCTTACGGTGGAAATATCTATAGTGTTACAGCTATCGGAAATTATGCTTTTGCAAATTGTTCTAATCTTATAAGTGTTAATATTCCTAATGGTGTTTATTCTATTGAAAATTACGCGTTTGATGGCTGTGCCAATTTGCCAAATATCTCTATTCCGAATTCTGTAACTAGAATTTCAGATTATGCTTTTAGTGATTGCTCCGGTCTAACAAGCATCACCATTCCTAACTCCGTCCAATACATCGGAAGCCACGTTTTTAATAATTGTATAGGGGTAACAACCATTGATTATAACGCTACTGATTGTTATTGGGTTGGTTCAGGTAATAATGGTAATCTGGTGTTTGCGGATTGTTCAAATGCATCATTGTTAATCATTGGAAATGACGTTGTTAATATACCAAATAGGGCATTCTTTGGCTGTGAAGGTCTGACCAGTGTCATCATCCCTAATTCTGTTGTTAATATTGGAGAAGGTGTTTTTGATTTTTGCACAAGCCTTACAAGTATTACTATTCCAAACTCTGTCATTAGCATTGGTGTAAATCCTTTTATGGGTTGTTCTAATCTGGACACAATTATAGTAGATAGTGGCAATACCGTATATGATAGTAGGAGTAATTGTAATGCAATTATTGAATCTTCTACTAACACGTTAATTTCTGGTTGTAAAAATACTACTATACCAAATTCCGTGACCAGCATTGGACAAAATGCTTTTGGAAGTTGTGAAAATCTTGCAAGTATCAATATACCTAATTCAGTTACTATGATAGATGAAAGCGCTTTTAAAGATTGTATTGGTCTTGTAAGTGTCTCCATTCCGAATACAGTCACTAGAATTGGGCAATTTGCTTTTGCTTGGTGCAGTAGTCTTACAAACATCACTATTCCAAATTCTGTCACAAATATTGATTTGGGGGCTTTTCGTGGTTGCACTAGTATTGCTGACATTACATTGTTGGCAACCATTCCACCTGTGTTAGGAAACGATGTCTTTGATGGTGTTAATAGTTCGATTCCGGTACATGTCCCATGTGGCAGTCTGCAATCATACACAAATAGTATTAAATGGAGTTATTTTGATAATATTAAAGATGAAAGTTATTCCATTTCAGTCATGAGTTCGGATATTAATATGGGTGATGCTTATGTTTCAGTTTATCCAACATGTGATAATCCCAATGCAACAATTGAAGCTCTTTTATACCCTGGATATGTTTTCTCTCATTGGAGTGATGGTGATACTGTAAATCCACGAACAATTACATTGACAAGTGATACAACACTTATTGCATACTTTGTTAGTGAAACTGGAATTGAGGTTGCTGAATCTCTTGTTCAAATCTACTCAAATGAAAACACCATCTACATCAATGGTGCAGAAGGCGAGGCATTAGTAATCTACGATGTCTATGGTCGTGTAATCTATCAAGGCGCAGCCGAAGACAACAAACCATACGAAATGCCACAACCTGGTGTTTATATGGTAAAGGTTGGAGATTATCCTACGCAAAAAGTTGTCATCAAGCAATAGAACAAAACCTACATAAAACAGAAACATCGCAGCGAATAACTGCGATGTTTTCTTTTATCCATACTGCTGAGCAGTAGTTTGAGCGCATTTGCAAAATGGAAACGGAGACGGGCTGTTGGCTTGTCTCCGTTTCGTTTTTGGAGTTACTTCAACTGTAGGAAGTCAAGGATTTGCTGGGCTTCGGTGCCATAGAAGTAATACACTTCGGTGCGAGGGAAAAATTGGAAGTCGGCGTAGTGAAAGAGCTGCAAGGCAACGAAGCTGCCGTCATCGGAATAGCTGCAATCCAGACGTTCACCTCCGTTGAAATCCTCGGTAGGTTTGGGCTGAGCTAACACTTGCTCCAGTTCTTTGCCCTTGCTGCGCAATAGTTGCAGCAAGAGGTTGGCATACTCGGTATTGTAGTAGAGCATCTCGCATTTCAGTTGACTTCCAGTTGGCCAGAAGAAAGCAGTGGTAGTGAAGCCGAAAAACGATTTCTTGACTGATATACATTTCTGTTGCGCCACGTCAGTAGACATGGCCAATGATGAGAATTTCATTTTAGGAATTTGATTTAGTTCATTTTATTTCAGTGATATATAATAAGCCTGAGTCCGAAAGAGAGGCTCTCGGACACAAAGAAAAGAATATGGATTAGGGGAGTGGTCTAACAGAGTATTCGCCGCAATGCAAAAACATAATAAAGGCATGGCGACGAGAAGGCAAAGGGTGCAGTTTCAGTTCGTTCAATGGCTTGTAACAGTGTGACTAATAAGGTCTGCTGATTTTTTGCCTGTATCTTATAATTGCTATTGGAAGAACGATGTCGAAATGAATGAATGGATGACTGCGTTCTTGTTTTTAGTTGTATCTCAAGAAGTTGGTGCGAGAGGTTGTATGCCAACGAGATACTTCCGCTGAAAGGAAGTTCTGCGCTGCCATCATCTTCGGCTTTACTGACGTATTGAACGGTCTCGTCAGACTCCAGATTCTCTTGAGCCACACGACCATTGAGCCACAACTGATTGACTGTGGCAAACGTGAGTAAAAGTCCGAAGATGTATAGCAGTTTACGCATCGTCAGCAGCGAGATTAGAAGCGTACCTTAGCACCTACCATGGCGTTGAAGCCGATGGTGTTGTAGCCATACCAAGGCTGGTAGTTGATGCCACCGATGGCTACGAGGTTGTTGAGTTGGAGGAAAAGCGACCAGTTGCGTTGGAACTGATAGTCAACGCCGAGATTGAGATCGTACATAGGGCCAACCTCTACCTGTTTATCATCGCTCAGCGAGAAACCTAAGCGGTTAAGCGATGGTGAGTTGTAAGTAAAATCGACATTTGCCGACAAGCCTCTGTAAATCTTGGCTTCTGCACCCATGCCGAACTCCCAGGTTGGTTTATGCCAAGGAAGGATGTTTTCGGTGTGCATCATCCATTTGTTGTACTGCATGCGGGCATAGATGAGGAAACGCTCGTTGTGGTTGTAGCTGGCCTTGAGACCGAAAGTAAGAAGGTCGGCGTCGGCATAGTCAGCTGCAAAGTTAGGTGCGTAATTCTCTTCTGCACCAAGTGTTGTCAAGTAGCTGTTGTTGTGGTAGAACATTGCATCCTTGAGGAGTTTGTAGTGGAAGTTGGCTGTGATGTTCAAACCCTTGACAGGACGAAGTTTGAAGCCAACGAATGCATCAACAGGGATGTATGTGTTATCGTAGATAGCACGTTCAACAGCATAGTAACGATTGTTGTTCAAGACGTTCCACAAGGTGTTTATCTCGTAGTCGCCAGTAACGCCACCAAAGAAATTGATGATGTCCGAAACGGTGTAGTCAATGGTAACATCTGGTGAGATGGCGATATGACGGTTGCGATAGAAAGCAAAATTGGCTTTTGCACCGAGACGAAGGTTGAGATTTTTCCAACGCATGACATAAGCAGGTGCGAGGGTTACGTTGCCGTTGTTGAGGAACGGATAGTCGTAGTAGATGCCTTCGGTAATCGGGGTCTGTTCTTCCCAACTCTGACTGCCGTAGATGAGTCCGAGGAATGTGAGATTGATGTCGAGTTTATGCATCCCTACCATCATGCCAGTGTTGACACCGCCACGAATCTGATGTTCCTGCAAACGATTGGCAGTGGTGAGTACGTTGTAACCCAGATAGGCATTGTAGAACCAGTTAGACGAGAGTACGCCATCGCTCTTCATGCCAAGGGTGAATGCCAAACGATTGAGTGACTGATGCTCGGGCATGAGTTGATAACGGTAAACCGGTTCGTTGTTGAAGTTGCTGTACTGGTAAGTCTCAAGTCCAAGCTCATTGGCTCCGTAGTAGTTGAACCACTCGTTCTGATAGCCGAGATTGAGGTAGAGTATACCTGGATCGAAAGATTTACTGAAATTGATGTCGGCAGCGGTGTTGAGATAGTGCTTTGCAGGATGGTTCTTGTTCTCACCCTGAATCTGTCCGTTGTGATGGATGCCAACATCAAAGTAACCTTCCTTGCCATTGAGGATAGGATACCAGAAATCGACAGCTTCAACCCACAATGGGCCAAAACCAATGCGTGCGTAGCCGCTACGAGGTGTTTCGTGTTGCAGAGTAGTGTCGCATGGTTTTGTGACATTAAGCACGTTGGCCTGATTCTTTGGTTTCATGGTGAGTGCATACTGACTATATTCTGTCTCGGCACGTTCCACTTGTGGTTTGTTGAGTTGCAGTTCCACGTTGGCGCGTTTGTGTGTGCCAATCTCTGGTTCGTAGTCTTTCTCAATCTGCACGCGACGGTTAACCGTGGTGTCTTTAGACTGAGTGGTTTTGTTCTGTGCCTGTGCACAAAGACACAAGGCAGCAGCCACGAGCGTCAGAGTGGCTTTACGCATCAATCGATTGTTTCTCATATCGTTGTAGTGTGTTGTTTACATTGTTTATTTTATTTCGTCGATGGTGATGGTCTGAAGGGTTGGGTGTATCTTCAAAGCTCTCGACGAGTATTGTTTGGCGTTGTGTTCGTGGCTCACCACGTAGGCAGCAGCATTGCATGTCATCTGAATGCTTTGTCCGGCTTTTTCTTCTGCCTTCATGTTGAAAACCATGGTTTTCTCTTTTACTCTAAGTGAGTTATAATTTGAAGGTGTGAAGATGACATTGCGTTTGAAGTTAATGGTGCCACGTTTGAGGCGGAAATGCTCAATGTCTTCGCCAGCAATGGAGAGCAGGTTCATCACAGAGAGTTCGTCCTTGTTCAGTTTGTAGCCGAACGGGATGTTGAATGAAACTACGGCTTCTTCAGATATACGGCGGATGCTGTAGTTGAAGGCATCGATGATATAGTTGACCTTTGCTGTTATCTTAATGATGCCAAGAAGGTTGCGTGTCTCAGTGTAAGTGAGCACGGTGACATCGTTGTTTTCTTTGGTGACACTCCAGTTCTTCGGTTTCTCCATGAGTTTGTCGAACATCTGTTTGGTGTTGCCGCCCCAAAGATATTTGTGCATCAGGGAACCGGCATCGATTTTCTGTATGTTCGACTTGTCCTGTTTGCCGATATGGTTATCCATAACGTCAGGAATCTTCTCTGCTGTGTTGGCATCGATGTAACGACGTGCAACATCAGCTTTGATCTGTATGGAGTCCCATCCGTCGTTGCCACGTCCATGAAGTTCGACGATATTAGCAATGACCTCATCGAAACCGAGAAGATTGCCACCCGATTTGACTGAGACAGTAGAATGAACACGGTATTTCTGATTCTCGTCGGGGAAATCGACGTTCATACGGTTGCGCGTGAAACGAAGCAGGTCTTTCATGGCCTTACGCTTGTTTCGTGTGGTCTTACCTGCCACAACCGCTTCTTCAAGCATGATAGGCTGCTGATGGAGACGAATCTGCAAGGTATCCTGCTTGATAGCACGACTGCTAAGACTCTTGGTGGCATAGCCGATGAAGGAGATGATCAGCGAGTCGTGTTCGTTGACGTTGAGACGGAAGTAGCCGTTGTTGTCAGTGACGGTGCCGTGTTCAGGCGCTTTCTTGAAATAGACACTGGCATAGGAAACAGGCTGTCCGCTTTCATCAACGACATGACCAACAGCCTGCCTTTGCGCAAAAAGCAGTGTTGGGATACATATTAATAATAGTGTATACAGCAGACGATGTTTCATAGTGCAAGATATCAGTTTATGTTATACAGATACGACACCGGCAATGTGTGGGTGTGGGTCGTAGTCAACGAGTTGGAAGTCTTCGTATTTGAAGTCGAAGATGTTTTTGACTTCTGGGTTGATGATCATCTTAGGTAATTTACGAGGCTCACGAGTGAGTTGCAGTTTGACCTGTTCGATGTGGTTGTTATAGATATGTGCATCGCCCAAAGTATGGATGAACTCACCAGGTTCGAGGCCTGTAACCTGTGCCATCATCATGAGGAGGAGAGCATAGGAGGCGATGTTGAACGGAACGCCAAGGAAGAGGTCGGCACTGCGTTGGTAGAGCTGCAGACTGAGTTTGCCGTTGGCAACGTAGAACTGGAACAAGGCGTGACAAGGAGGGAGGTTCATGTTGTCGATGTCGGCCACATTCCACGCACTGACAATGATACGACGGGAGTCAGGATTGTTCTTCAGTGTGTCAACTACCTGCTGAATCTGATCGATGAAACCACCGTTGTAATCTGGCCATGAACGCCACTGATAGCCATAGACATGACCGAGGTCGCCGTTTTCATCGGCCCATTCGTTCCAGATTCTTACACCGTTCTCCTGAAGATATTTCACGTTGGTATCGCCCTTGAGGAACCAAAGGAGTTCGTGTATGATAGATTTTGTGTGCAGTTTCTTTGTCGTGAGCAGCGGAAAGCCGTCTTGAAGATTGAAACGCATCTGGTAGCCGAAGACACTGATGGTGCCCGTTCCGGTGCGGTCGCCTTTCTGTGTGCCATTGTCAAGCACGTGTTGTAGGCATTTGAGGTATTGTTCCATATCGTTGATTTCTTTTTTTTCTAATAGAGATTGTAAGTTGTTCGCAGCACGCGGAATTCCGTTCGACGATTCATCTGGTTGGCAATCTGCTGCTCGTCGGCTTCGAGTTCTTCGATGAACTCTGGTGTCAGCACGTCGCCAACCTTCAACCATTTGTATTCCTTAGCCGTTTCGGCATCCACAACCACAGGCTTGCTTTCGCCATAGCCAACTGGTGTCAGACGATCGGCTTCAATGCCAGCTTTTATCAAATAGTTGACGACAGATTGTGCACGCTTCTGCGAGAGTATCATATTGCTTTGGTCGCTGCCGACAGAGTCGGTGTGCGCTGAAATTTCGATGGTGATGTGCGGATTGTCTTTCATCAGTTTAACCAATCCGTTAAGTTCTTCCTCCGATTCCTTTGTGAGATTCCATTTTGCAAACTCATAATAAATATGATCCATCTTGATGGATTTGTTTACGCTTGGAAGCTTGAAAGTACGTTGAAACTCCTGACTTTCTTCCAATCCGACAGTTGAAACATTGGCAGAACTATTGAGGAAGCCGCGACAAGTGCCCAACATGACATAATTGGTATTCTTGTTGAGTTTGACCATGAAAGAGCCGTCGCGTTTAGTAGGTTGCTTGAGATTTGTGCCATCGTTGCCAACAATCTTGACAATGGCATCAGGCAATGCACGACCACGCTCGTCAACTACACGACCCTTAAGCACATAGACTTGCTCGGTTTTCTGGAAACGATAGATTTTATCAACGGCACGTTTCTGTCCACGTGACGAAGAGAAATAGCCAGCATCTTTATCTGCATCGAAGACAATGCTGAAATCATCAGCAGAGGAGTTGAATGGTTGTGTGAGGTTCTCGATGTGCCAATTACCAGCTGTATCGCGTTTTGCTTTATAAATATCTAAACCACCATAGCCAAGATGACCGTTTGAGGAAAAATAGAGCACACCTTTAGGACCAATGGTAGGGAACATCTCATCGCCTGAGGTATTGACAGCGCTACCAAGGTTTTCTGGAATGCCCCATTTACCATCGCGAAGCTTCATTGCCATCCATATATCCTTGCCGCCAAAACCTTTCGGTGCATCGGAGACAAAGAACAAGGTATCGCCAGAGATGGAGAGGGCTGGATGAGCCACAGTGATGGTGCTGTCGACGAAGAGTTGCTGTGGAACAGGTTCTTTCCATTCGCCACCACTTCGTTCCGACTTAAGAATCTCAGCAGCACGCGATCCACCAGCGCAACGGGTGAAGTACATAGTCTTGCCATCGGCAGAGAAACAAAGGGCACCTTCGTCGCCTGTGGTATTGAAGTTGCCTTCCATTGCCGCAGGCTTGTCCCATTTGTTCGATTTGTTTTTCTTCGTTGTATAGAGGTTGAAATGGGTAGAGCCCGTTACTTGACTGAAGTAGCTCTTAGAGTTCTTCTTCTTGAGCATCGAACGATTGGTTGTAAACACCACTGTGCTGGTATCGCTACCCATAAAGTGAAGTCCGAAATCGGAGTTGCTGCGTGAGTTGAACACTGGTGCAAGACGTACAGTGTAACGCTGGCGATAGATAGCCAACTCAGCAGATTTCTGTGCACTTTCCAATCCTTGTAATGCCAATTCATTCTTGGCATCGCTCTCAAGGTAAAGGGTATAGTGGTTGATGGCAGCAGGATAGTTACCCTGAGCATGCAGACACTGGGCCGAATTGAGATAAACCATAGGGTCGGCATACTTATCTTTGATAGCCTGATTGTAGGCACGTGTTGCCTTAGGCCAGTTGGCAATATGACGATAGCATTCGCCAATCTTGTAGTTTACCTCGGCACGGATAGGTTTCTGCGATGGACGCAGTTTCTTTTTTGCCTTCTTATATTCTTCAACCGCTGCATAATAAGCACCGTTCTCATACTTGGCATCCGCTTTTTTCAGTTTACGCGTAGCACTGCAGCCCATCAGCATGCAAGCCAACAGACAGAGCGCGAGAGAGTACACCAGAGTGTGCTTATTCATAGCGAAGTTATTCTTGTTTCAATATTACAACATCGCCGTTGGTTGTGGTAACAATCCATGTGTTATTACCCAATGCAACGATGGTATTGATGGCAGAGTTACCAATTTTATGTTGCCAAAGCAAACTGCCGTCAGTTTGGCTAAGAGCACAGACAACACCATTCTTGCTGCCAGAAATAACGATGCCATTCTTCTCAACGATATTGCAAGGGTTGGTGTCATCGCCATATTGTGCATCAGTAATCCAACTTGGTTTGAAGGTGGCTGTATTCAACGCATAGATTTTATCTTTCTTAGTGCGTGTGTAAACGGTTGTTTTATCTGTGCTGATACCTATAGACTCGGCAGCGTTGGTGGCTGGAGAAGATTGCCATACCACACGACCAGAGGCTTTGTTGACCACAAGAATAGAACCACTTGCTATGAGATAGAGGTTGTTATTATCCGCTACTGGTGATACGGCGCCAATGGAAAGAGTATTGCCCAGGTTCTGTTGCCATGTGATAGTACCGGTAGAGAGATTCAAAGCATATATACGACCATTCCATGTAGTGAAATAGATGGCATTGTCAGCAATCAATGGAGTGCAACTTACTACGCCATCAATACCACTGGTTTTCCATTGTTCTGAACCGTCATGAAGATTCAAAGCAAGGAACTTACCATCGGTGCATGCAACATAAGCAATGGAACCATGGATAACAGGTGTAGCACTCAGAGGAGCATTAGATACAACATCCCAAAGCAAAGCACCGTTCTTGGCATTCAAACAATAGATATGATGGTTGACATCAGCAACAACGACATATTGTTCGTTGGCTGCAGGTGAACCAAGGATAGAGCCAGAAGTGTTGAATGACCAGCTTTTTGCACCTTTGGCCATGGTGAGGCAATGAACACCACCGTTGTGCGTAGCAACGTAGATATTCTCACCTACAACAGTTGCAGAGCCATAGATTGCTTCGTTGAGGTTCACATCCCATTTCTCAACAATATTTTTGTAGCTTTTGTTGAGAGCCATGCTTGGACGAAGTTTTGGGTTGCTTTCGTTGTAGAATTTCTCACCAGTAGAAATGGCTGTCCATTGTTCTGGTGCTTGACCAAGGAGTTTGTGGAAGAAATGGAGGCTATCGGCAGTCATGGTGCACAAGGTATAAGATGACAATGGTGCACTGCCACTTTTAGATGTACCGCAGATTATACCTGTGATGTTATCGTTCTCAACCACAAGGTTATGATGATAGTGGCCATTAATAACAGTCTGAAGATTACGACGACGAACAACATCGGTCAACTGGTACCAGTTGTCGCAATCAGGTGATTGCAATGGATGATGAGTTACTACATAGACCGGTGTTTTCTTGGTGGAGTTCTTGAGTTGCTTTTTCACCCACTCAATATCTTCTGGTGCAATATGAGCATCACCACTACGCAGTTGAGCAGTGTTGATGCCTAAGAAAAGGTTGCCATTGCAAAGCAAACGGAAACGAGTGTCACCGAAAACCTCACGGAAGTAAGCATCACCAACACCATTGTTCAAGCAGTCATGATTGCCAGGAACCACATAGTAAGGAATCTTGGTCTTATCGAGCATCTGTTTTACCTCTTTCATTGAAGCCAAATCGCCTCGATGAGCCACATCGCCAAGCACAAGAATAAAGGCAATGCCGTCTTGCTGCATGATATCTTTTGTCAATGCCTGAAAATCAGTTTTGCATTGCGGATTGTCGACAGTATAATGGATATCGGCAATAACGACAAAACGAAGTGTAGCGTCGTTAAGGGCGTCGTAGGTTTTCTCCGTCTTTTCATTTGGTTGCTGAGCATTCGTAATCATAGGGAATGCCATTAGCAACGCCAAAAATAACCACTTGATATTCTGTTTCATTGTCTAAAGTTTTCTAATTGTTTTCCAACCAAAGCAACGCTTCTTTTCTTCGTGCTTCGCGTTGAAAGGAAAATGTTTGCTCGGTTCGTTCAATATCATCGTAAAGAGCAAGCAATGTCTCTGCGATTTGTCGTTTGTCTATTTGATAGTCAAAGGTAGTAAGTTCCTGATAGAGTAGCTCTGCCAACATTTCTTTCTGCATGCTCACCTTAGTCGGATCGCTAAATGCTTGCAAGGATGTCTTGAGGTTGTTCGTCAGAAAAAAAGCACGATTATTTTCCAAGAAACGGGTATAGAGACCATCAATATCGTGACGAGTCTCTTCTTTTCCAAGTTTCTTTTTGTAGAGAATTTGAGCCAATGCCTGGAAGAAATCCTCTATGATTGCCAAAAGATAGTCGCGTTGTATCATTTATTTCACAGCCTTAAAACTCATGTCAAGACTCTTGACAGAGTGGGTGAGTGCACCAACAGAGATGAAGTCTGGACCAGCCACGGCATAATCATGCAAAGTGGCCATGGTGATGCCGCCTGATGATTCCACTTCATAGCGGTGGTCGATGATTTTCACTGCTTTGGCGGTATTCTCTGGTGTGAAGTTGTCCAACATGATACGGTCTACGCCACCATGATTCAACACACGGTCCAACTCTTCGAAGTTGCGCACTTCAATCTCAATTTTGAGGTCTTTGCCTTTTTCTTTGCAGTAGGCACGCGCACGGTCAATAGCTTTCTCAATGCCACCAGCAAAGTCGATATGGTTGTCTTTCAACATAATCATATCATACAGACCCATGCGGTGATTGCAACCGCCACCGATAGCAACAGCCATCTTCTCCAACATGCGGAGACCTGGCGTAGTCTTACGGGTATCAAGCAGACGGGTATTGGTATCGCTGATCAACGCTACATATTCTGCTGTTTTGGTGGCGATGCCGCTCATACGCTGCATGATGTTGAGCATGAGACGTTCGGTTTGTAACAGTGATTGCTTCTTGCCTGTCACTTTGAAAGCGATATCGCCCACTTTCACGTGGTCGCCGTCGTGCAGGAATTGTTCCATTTTCAATTCTGGATCAAATGTTTCAAACACTTTTTTTGCCACTTCAATACCGGCAATAATACCATCTTCTTTCACAATGAGTTGGGAACAACCCATGGCGTCGGCAGGGATACAAGAGAGTGTAGAGTGGTCGCCATCTGCAATATCTTCGGCAAACCACAGTTTTATTTGTTCTTCCAATGAATAAGCATTCATCTTATTGTTCTTCATTTAGAGTTTATATTCTTACTATTATTCATTCAATTACAACAAGTTACATAAAGTTTAGAAAAAATATCCCGACATCGGGAAATTTTTGCGACCTTTGCAGTGCAACTTATGCAATTTGTGGCAAAGATAGCGATTTTTTATTGAATACACAATAAATAATATGAAGTTAATGATACTTATGGTGGGTAAGATGGCTAATCCCACAATTTCGCAGATGTTTGAAGCCTATACAGAACGCATCAAACACTACGTTCCGACGGAGGTGTCTATGGTGTTCACCAAGACGACAGCGAAGCAAATGGCACAGCAACGTGACGAGGAAGGCAAACTGATTCTGAACCAGATAAAGCCGGAAGATTACGTCGTACTTTTGGATGACAAAGGCACCGAATATACCTCTATGAAGTTTGCCCGTTGGATTGAGCAGAAACAGAACTCTGTCAAGCGTCTTGTCTTGGTCATCGGCGGTGCCTACGGTTTTTCGCAAGAGGTCTATGACCGTGCCAATTCACTGTTTTCACTGTCAAAACTGACATTTCCCCATCAACTGGTGCGTATCATACTTGCCGAACAAATCTATCGCGCCTACACAATTATCAAAAACGAACAATATCATCACGAAGACAGTCTGTTGTTGAAATAAATCTACTGCAAATTGGCACGAAATCAATAATAATGAGTAACTTTGTAGAAAGAAAATAAACAACACAAGACTTTATAAATCACTGAATATGAATAAACAGCCAATTCCTGTTCTGCTGCTTACAGGTTATCTCGGCAGCGGAAAGACCACACTTGTCAACCATATCCTTTCCAACGAGAGAGGCATTAAGTTTGCGGTCATTGTCAATGATATCGGCGAGGTGAATATCGACGCCGACCTGATTCAGAAAGGTGGTATCGTTGGACAATCCGACGATTCACTCGTTGCGCTTCAAAATGGTTGTATCTGCTGCACTTTGAAGACCGATTTGATTAAGCAAGTTGAGGAAATCGTCTCAACACATGCTTTCGATTATATCGTCATCGAAGCCAGCGGTATTTGCGAACCAGAGCCAATCGCTCAAACTTTGGTAGCCGTTCAACATGCCAGCCGTCAGGAGTTTGGCTTCGAGATTTGCCGTCTCGACTGCGTGACTACCGTTGTCGACGCACTCCGTTTGCAAAGCGAATTTGCCAATGGTGTTGCCTTGCGAGCAGAACACGATGAGGAAGATATCGAGAACCTGATTATCCAACAGATTGAATTCTGCAACGTCATCATTCTCAATAAGGTGGACGAAGTAAAACCTGAGGAGTTGGCAGAGATAAAACAAATCATCAAAGCCATTCAGCCAAATGCCAGAATCATCGATTCCAACTATGCCAAGGTAGATTTGACAGAGTTGCTCAATACCCATCTCTTCGATTTCACTCAAACATCACTGTCTTCCACATGGGTACAAGAATTTGAACGCGAAGTATCTGATAAAGAAGAGCGTGAAGCACACGGTATTCATGATGAGCACGATGAGCACGAGCATCATCACCATCATGACCATGAAGAAGAAGAGCATGAGCATGAGCATGAGCACGAGCATCATCACCACGATCATGATGATGAGGAAGAAGAACACGAACATCACCACCACCATGATGAAGATGAAGAGCATGAACATGAGGAACATGGTCACCACCATCATCATCACCATCATCACCACGATGGCGGTGAGGTAGAGGAGTATGGCATCGGTACATTTGTCTATTATCGTCGCGATGCTTTCGATATGGGACTCTTCGAAGACTTTGCTCTTCGTCAGTTGGACCGCAGCGTAATCCGCACCAAAGGTATCTGCTATTTCAAACAGAATCCTGACATGTCATATATGTTTGAGCAAGCAGGCATTCAGAAAAAACTCGTAGAGTCTGGTCTCTGGCTTGTCACCGCTCCTCAAAACGAATTGGACGCTATGATTGCTAACGATCCTTCTATTCTTAAAGATTGGGATCCTGTGTATGGCGATAAGATGCAAAAGCTCGTTTTCATCGGAAAAAACATGAACAAAGAGGCTATCATCAAAGCATTGGATAAATGTCTCGTAAAATGATAATATTCTAATAATCAACACAAAGCCGCTGTAGTCGATTTTTCGCTGCAGCGGTTTTCTGTTTTTTCCCCTTTACGAACGAAAAAATGACTTTTTCCACACTTTTTGTAATAGGGGAATCGGCAAATAAGCCCAGTTTTAATACCGAAAAACAATAACTCCACACTTTTTTTGAGGCAAAAAAATCGCCCAAAAATCATGTTTTCATCGGGAAATCGGCATGACGCATAGAAAAAACTTTATGAAAAGTTTGGTGTACATGTCGAAGTAGGGCTACTTTTGCATCGTAAACGTTTGCACATTATTGTGGTGCTGACGAGCAGGGGAGGTAACTCCAACACGTTTACAGGAAATCTCCGGCAGCGCGTCACATAACACAATTTCTCGACCTCAAGTTCTTCACAGAGCTTGAGGTTGTTTGTTTATATATAGTATGTCGTGGTTCAGAAATTATCGCTATCTTTGTGACGTAATAATTCAACAACTATGACAAAAGTAAATATCGAGACCACTTTAGGCAATATCATTGTCCGTCTTTACGACGAGACTCCTTTTCATCGCGACAACTTCATTCGCCTCGTTAACGAAGGTTTCTATGTTGACACGCTCTTTCACCGTGTCATCAAGGACTTTATGATTCAAGGCGGTGACCCCGACAGCAAGAACGCACCAAGCAGCAAGATGCTCGGCATGGGCGGTCCTGGCTACAACGTGCAAGCAGAGATTCTTCCTAATCTCTTCCACAAACGTGGTGCTTTGGCTGCAGCTCGTCAAGGCGACGAAGTCAATCCAGAGCGCGAGAGCAGCGGTAGCCAATTCTATATTGTATGGGGACAAATCTACAAACCGTCGCAGATTCAGCAACTCAACAAACAGCTGCAGATGCAAGCCACACAACAGATTTTCTCTACCTTGGCATCGCAACATCGTGCAGAGATTCTTCAACTCCGCAAAGACCGCAACCAAGCCGGTTTGATGGAATTGCAAGAACGTCTCATCAAGGAATCAGAGGCAGAAGCCAAGAAACAAGGCATCGGCTTGACACAGGAACAGATGGATCTCTATACCACCGTTGGCGGCACACCACACCTTGACGGCCAATACACTGTTTTCGGTGAAGTAGAGGAGGGTCTGGATGTTGTAGAGAAGATTCAAAACACTTCAACACAACGTGGTGACCGTCCGAAAGAAGACATCAAGATTCTCAGTACCACCATCGTAGAGTAATCACGTGAACGTTCTCTTTGTTTGCCACGGCAACATCTGCCGTTCTGTCATGGCAGAGATGATTCTTCGTCACATGGCGAAGGAGGCTGGACGCAATGATATCATCGTTGACAGTTGTGCCACAAGCACCGAGGAGATTGGCAACGACATCTATCCACCAGCCAAACGGTGTCTTTCGTTGCACAATATTCCGTTCATTCATCACGAAGCACGACAGATAACACGCAACGATTTCAATCGTTACGACCATATCTATTGCATGGATCACAACAATCTGCGCAATCTCCGCCGTATGTTCGGTGATGAATACGCCTCTCGTGTACAAATGCTCATGACACTTGTTGGCGAAGAGCGCGAAGTGGCAGATCCTTGGTACACTGGTGATTTTGAAGCCACTTACCGCGACGTCGTAACTGGTTGCAACGAGATATTAAAGACATTATGAAAAAGATAGATAAAAAACTGCCGTTGCTGATTTTTCGTTGTCTGGCACTTGGTTTGGGCCTTGGCGTCCTTTCGTTGCTTGGCATTGACAAAATCGAAATCAAAGATGCCATCTGGCTACTTGCTTTAGCAGTAACTTGCTTGGCAGCCTGCAGTTTGGGAGAACACTCAAAATAAATAAACTATATGATTTCAATTCTCTTTGGTACATTTTGCTTGGCATACGGACTCTTCACCTTGTTCGTGCGGTTCAAGAAAGCCAATCCAAATGCCGTTCAATCGGAAGGAATGAAGAAGGATTTCGGCAAATTAGACATCATGCGTGAGAAGTTTGGCTACAAATTAGGCACTTTCATTCATGTTTTGTTCTATACAATCTTCCCTTTAGGCTTGGGAATTTCTGTTTTGGTCCTCAAGTTTGTTTACAATGTGGATGTGATATAAAACATAGATTATCAATCATATCATCCCCTTTTGCACCATGCAGAAGGGGATTTTTTTGTTCATAAAAAAAATATTTTCGTTTCACTGCAACAAAATGGCATGTTTTTTCGTCATACATATAGAAAACAATAAACAACAAATAAAAAAACAATGAAGCGTATCACACTTTTTGTAGCAGCACTCCTTGTGGCCGTATGCTCAATGGCACAAGAAACATCTGTCAATAAGCACAGCGTAGAAATCACTTTTGGTGACGGCTCACCTTTCTGGTTATTGGGAGTCGACTTGATTTACAGATGTCACTGTGGACCTGCAGAGTTTGGTTTTGATGGTTATATTGGTCCACGTCCGACACGCAAATATGGTGTCTATGTGCCATCAATCAACATCAATTATCACAATGCGGTCAAAGAGTGGTGCGAAGTCGGTGCTACTGCCGGCACCTTCCATTCCTTCTCTGTTTATGATTTCAAAGGGGAAAATGTCACTAACGGCAACAACCTCTTCTATCTGATGGGATCAGCGCGCTTTCCGTATTATCGTCGTGAGAGAGTTCAACTCTATTCTGGACTTGAGATTGGTGTCATGGCAGACCACCACAATATAGACCACGCTTCCATCTTAGACAAAAAAACCACCTGGTTGCCGATGCTTCAAGCCACAATGCTTGGCATTCGCGTAGGCAAGCGATTCTATTGGATGGGAGAAATCGGTATAGGAGCCAAAGGATTCTTCAATACGGGCGTCGGTTGCAGAATCTAATCAACTGTGCAATAGCATTCAACAAAACAAAACAAAATTATATATGAAACAAATCTTTTTCACATTGTGTTTCTTGTGTCTTACTATGATGGTCGTTGCACAAGACAACAACACCGCTCAACCATCTTACCGTCATCACTTCGAAGTATCTGTAGGCGAGCCGCTTTCAACACTTTGGGGTTTTAATCTCCAAAGCACGACAAAGAAGAAGTATCACCACTTTTTCCATGAATTCGGCGAAGAGTTTCGTCCAGCCATGAACAAAGGCTACGAAGACGAAACCTTCGTTCCACCATTGACCGTCAGCTATTTCTATCAGCCTCTCCATTGGTTGCAGGTTGGCGGTGAAATAGGCACATTCTCCGTTAAAACCCGCGAACGCTATTGGAACGACAAGACCTATGCCCATTGGTTAGAGACTAATCTCTACCTTGCTGTCGGCGCCCGTTTCAACTACTACCACAAGAATATCACCGACCTCTATTCTGGTTTGACCCTCGGTTGTAATGTTCGCATGGCTTCCACCCATCAGGACGCTATGGTCTTCTCGCAAGCATTGTTCTCATGGCAACTCACCGCCTTGGGCATCCGTTTCGGTCGCAGTGTCTATGGCAACGTAGAGTTGGGCTACGGCTACAAAGGACTCATTTCTGCAGGCATAGGCTATCGTTTTTAGCACAATAAAACTAATCACTATATTCCTTTTTGTCATCCCCCTTTTGCCATTGTGCAGAAAGGGGGTGATTATTTATAACCTACAGACAACAAGACTCTCGCTGAAGTTTGACAAGGAGAATAATTCCAACATAAATTGAAAAACAATCTTTACAGTATGGGATATTGTTGCTTATATTAGTTTGAATATAAGAAGATAACACAGACTATCTTCATCAAATTTTCCAAGGCAATACAACCTCATACTTCCTCGTTCATCCTTCTGCGGAAAGGAATTTACTTTTTCATTGATTTCTTCAACATCTTGCTGCCACATGTTTGAAGACAGCAACACCTCTGTTGCAAAATGCAAATCCTCGTGTGAGGTAGTGATACGAACAATTGCAAAATGAAATTCTACGTGTGAGGTAGTGATACGACTAATTGCAAAATGAAATTCCTCGTGTGAGGTAGTGATACGACTAATTGCAAAGTGCAATTCCTCGTGTGAGATAGTGATACGACTAATTGCAAAATGAAATTCTACGTGTGAGATAGTGATACGACTAATTGCAAAATGAAATTCCTCATGTGAGATAGTGATACGACTAATTGCAAAATGAAATTCTACGTGTGAGATAGTGA